>NZ_JBFTMN010000009.1:0-423878 GCF_056397005.1 Pseudomonas sp. 05N431 | reverse complement strand
GCATTCATCAGGGGGCATCGCCTACGGTCTGCTTCGCGACGACCTCCTCTCGATGTGTCCGGCTGCGCCGTACGGCGCTGCGCGCCCACCCCCTGATGAACACCTCCACTCGGCCTCCCGATAGGGGCGGGTGGATCAAGATCAACAGCAAAGCACGGCGGCCTACCGGCCGGCCTGAGTGGTAAGAGCGCGTATGGCTTAGATCTCGTTCCCACGCTCCGCGTGGGAATGCATCCTGTGACGCTCTGCGTCACGATTTGTGAGCTGATGCAAAGCGTGGGAGCATCACAATCATTCGCGGATATGCACAGATCAAAACGGTGGGCGAGCCTGCTCGCGAAGGCCGCGCCGCGGTGTATCAGGAGAATTGCTGATAGCCGTTTGAGCTGATGACTAAACACCTGAAAGCCCCCGCCTTCAAGAGAAGCGCGGGGCTTTTTATTCAATCGCGATTATTACCTGGCGCCCCCAGCACCTTCACCACGTCATCGATCACCGCCTTACTCATCTCCTGCAAGTAGTAGGAGGTCCAGGCATAGCGGTCGGTTTTGCGCTCCATCGCTGCATCTTCGGCCAGCATCCTGGAGAGGTGGAGCAGGTCGGAGACGTGGGACAAGGCAGTGAGCAGAGGGACGCCACTGTTGACGCGGAACAGGGCTTGATCGTCGTGGATGGAGAAGGGGGTGAAGCCGGCGATTTTTAAATCGTGGAGGTGCGAAGATTTGTTCATGGCGAGGTTCTCGTTTACTGGTTAGAGCGGCCTCGATTACTCACCGGGTTTCCAGGCCCGGTCGCTGATTTGGCAGCGACCACCGAAGACTAGCGATGCCACTTCCGAGGGGCAACCTTGAAAGCCTGTCGGACGTTTCCCGCTGTTTTTCAGGTTTGTGGGCGCATTCTCAGGATGGGCGTTGAATATTCCGGCCTCTTCGCGGGCAAGCCCGCTCCCACAGGTTCTGTGCCGAACACTCAGTTCGCGGTCAGCCCCGATTACTGTGGGAGCCGGGCTTGCCCGCGAAGAGGCCCGCACAAGCAGCACAAATCTTCCTGTAAACCCCTCTATTTCAAACCCCAGCAAAAGTTGGAAGGCTTCTTGCAATAGCCGGCCTGCGCCTGCTTCAGGCGTCAAAAGTTTGCTTCAAGGAACGGGGAATACCGGTGGATCGCTCTCAGTTAATCAACAGTGCCCGCAGCAACCTGGCAGACCTCAGTCGAGGCAATCTGGGTGTGCCGCTGTTGCTGTTGGTCATGCTGGCGATGATGATGTTGCCGGTCCCGCCGTTCCTGCTCGACGTGTTTTTCACCTTCAACATTGCGCTGTCAATTGTCGTGCTGCTGGTCTGCGTCTATGCCTTGCGGCCGCTGGATTTTGCGGTGTTTCCGACCATTCTGCTGGTCGCCACGTTGCTGCGACTGGCATTGAACGTGGCCTCGACCCGGGTGGTGATGCTTCACGGTCAGGACGGCCATGCCGCCGCCGGCAAGGTGATTCAGGCCTTCGGTGAGGTGGTCATCGGCGGTAACTACGTGGTCGGTATCGTGGTTTTCGCGATTTTGATGATCATCAACTTCGTCGTGGTGACCAAAGGTGCCGGGCGGATTTCCGAGGTCAGCGCGCGTTTTACCCTCGATGCGATGCCGGGCAAGCAGATGGCCATCGACGCCGACCTGAACGCCGGGCTGATCGACCAGCCCGCAGCCAAGCTGCGCCGTATGGAGGTGGCCCAGGAGGCCGAGTTCTACGGTTCGATGGACGGTGCCAGCAAGTTCGTGCGCGGTGACGCTATCGCCGGTCTGCTGATTCTGTTCATCAACCTGATTGGCGGCATGGCGGTCGGGATCTTCCAGCACGGCATGAGTTTCGGCGATGCCGGCAAGGTCTACGCATTGCTGACCATCGGTGACGGTTTGGTGGCGCAATTGCCATCACTGCTGTTGTCCACCGCGGCGGCGATCATGGTGACCCGTGCTTCCGGTTCGGAAGACATGGGCAAGCAGATCAATCGGCAGATGTTCGCGTCCCCCAAGGCGCTGGCGGTAGCGGCCGGTTTGATGGCGGTCATGGGCCTGGTGCCAGGCATGCCGCACTTTTCCTTTCTCAGCATGGCCGCCGTCGCAGCGGGCGCCGCGTATCTGTTCTGGAAAAAGCAGAACATCGTCAAGGTTCAGGCTCTGGAAGAGGTCAAGCGTCAGCAAGAGCTGCTGCCGTCGCCGGCACGGGCCATGGAAACCAAAGAGCTGGGCTGGGATGATGTGACCCCGATCGACATGATCGGCCTTGAGGTTGGTTACCGGCTGATTCCGCTGGTGGATCGCAACCAGGGTGGTCAGTTGCTGGCGCGGATCAAGGGCGTGCGCAAGAAGCTTTCCCAGGATCTGGGCTTCCTGATGCCGACCGTGCACATTCGCGACAACCTCGACCTGGCGCCGAGTGCCTACCGCCTGACCCTGATGGGGGTAATCCTCGCCGAAGCCGAGATTTATCCGGATCGCGAACTGGCGATCAACCCCGGGCAGGTCTACGGCACGCTCAATGGCATCACCGCCAAAGATCCGGCCTTTGGCCTGGAGGCGGTCTGGATCGAAATCAGTCAGCGTCCGCAGGCACAGTCCCTGGGTTACACCGTGGTCGATGCCAGTACGGTGGTGGCAACTCACCTCAACCAGATTCTGTACAAGCACTCCAGCGAGCTGATCGGCCACGAAGAAGTTCAGCAACTCATGCAATTGCTGGCCAAAAGCTCGCCAAAACTGGCCGAGGAGCTGGTACCGGGCGTTGTTTCGCTGTCGCAACTGCTCAAAGTGCTGCAAGCCTTGTTGGCCGAACAGGTTCCGGTTCGTGACATTCGCAGTATTGCCGAGGCCATCGCGAACAACGCCGCCAAGAGTCAAGATACTGCCGCTTTGGTGGCCGCCGTGCGGGTTGGCGTATCGCGCGCTATCGTCCAAAGCATTGTAGGCACTGAGTCCGAGCTGCCTGTGATCACCTTGGAGCCAAGGTTGGAACAAATATTGCTCAATAGTCTTCAGAAGGCAGGACAAGGCTCGGAAGAGGGCGTTCTGCTGGAGCCAAGCATGGCAGAGAAGCTGCAACGTTCGTTGATCGACGCCGCGCAGCGTCAGGAAATGCAAGGTCAACCGGTGATTCTGTTGGTAGCAGGTCCGGTACGCGCGATGCTCTCGCGGTTCGGACGTCTGGCAGTGCCGGGGTTGCATGTGTTGGCTTATCAGGAAATCCCTGACAACAAGCAAGTGACCATCGTTGCGACAGTAGGGCCCAACGGCTGAGGTAGTGGTTTATGCAAGTTAAGCGTTTTTTCGCCGCCGATATGCGTCAGGCCATGAAGCTGGTTCGTGATGAGCTGGGCGCTGATGCGGCCATTATCGGTAATCGTCGGATCGCCGGTGGTGTCGAGCTGACGGCTGCCCTGGATTACAAGCTGTCGGCGCTGGCCCCGCGTGTGCCGAATATCGAACTCGAAGACGAGTTGCGCAAGACCCAATCGCGGATCGTCACGGCTCAGGCTGAATTGAGCCTGCGTGGCGACGGTGAGGGTGACGCGAGCGTCGGCACCAATCGCCAGCTGTTCGCCGGCCTGCCGCTGACCGCTGCGGAGCCTTTGATCGAGCCGACCTTTGCCGAGCGGCCGCGTCCTGCTCCGGCGCCTGCACCGTCTGCCGGGGTTGACCCACGAGCGTTCGACTCGATGCGTTTCGAACTCAATGGTCTGCGTGAACTGCTCGAAGTGCAGTTGGGTTCGCTGGCCTGGAACCAGCTGCAAGGCAGTCGCCCGCAGCAAGCCAACCTGTGGCGTCGCCTGCAACGTATTGGCCTGTCCGGTCCGCTGTCGCGCGATCTGCTGGAACTGATTACTGAAATTGAAGAGCCCCGTCAGGCCTGGCGCATGCTGTTGGCGCACCTGGCGCGGATGATCGTGACTCCCGAGATCGAACCACTGGAAGAGGGTGGCGTGATCGCCATGGTCGGCCCTGCCGGCATGGGCAAAACCACGACGCTGGCCAAGCTGGCCGCACGTTACGTGCTCAAGTACGGTGCGCAGAACATCGCGCTGGTGAGTATGGACAGCTTCCGCATTGGTGCTCAGGAACAGCTCAAGACCCTGGGGCGTATCCTCAATGTCTCGGTGACTCACGTCGATCCGGGCCAGTCCCTGGCGCAAGCCCTTGATCCACTGTTGCGCAAGCGTGTGGTGTTGATCGATACCGCAGGTCTGCAGGCCAGTGATCCGGCGTTGCGCATGCAGCTGGAAAGCCTGGCCGGTCGCGGGATCAAGTCGAAGAATTATCTGGTGCTGGCCACTACCAGCCAGAAACAGGTGCTGACTGCCGCTTATCACAGTTACAAGCGGTGCGGGCTGGCAGGCTGCATTCTGACTAAACTGGATGAAACAGCGAGTCTGGGCGAGGTGTTGAGCCTGGCAATCAGCCACGAATTACCTGTCGCTTATCTGACCGACGGGCCACGGATCCCGGATGATCTACATTTACCGCGCCGGCATCAGTTGGTCAGTCGCGCCGTAAGCGTGCAGATGCAGGAAGAACCCAGCGAAGAAGCCATGGCTGATATGTTCGCTGACCTCTACCACAGCCCGGCCAAGCGTGTCGGCTGAGGTAATAATGAATAGATTTGTATCTACATCGATGGCCTGCCATGCATTGTTCACAAGTGAGCGCGCAGCCAGTCATGTAGTCCGCGTCTAAGCAAGACAAGGTAAAGAACGAACATGGGCAGCATGCATCCCGTACAGGTGATCGCAGTGACCGGCGGCAAAGGTGGCGTCGGGAAGACTAATGTGTCAGTGAACTTGTCCCTGGCTCTTGCTGAGCTCGGCCGGCGCGTCATGCTGCTGGATGCCGACCTGGGGCTGGCGAACGTCGACGTCCTGCTGGGGCTCACGCCCAAGCGTACGCTGGCCGACGTCATCGAAGGCCGCTGTGAACTGCGCGATGTATTACTTCAGGGGCCGGGCGGAATTCGCATTGTTCCAGCAGCGTCCGGTACCCAGAGCATGGTTCATCTGAGCCCGGCCCAGCATGCTGGCCTGATTCAGGCATTCAGCGACATTGGCGATAACCTCGACGTATTGGTGATCGACACGGCGGCGGGCATTGGTGAGTCGGTCGTCAGTTTTGTTCGTGCCGCCCAGGAAGTATTGCTGGTGGTGTGTGACGAGCCGACCTCGATCACTGACGCCTACGCGCTGATCAAATTGCTCAACCGCGATTACGGCATGAACCGCTTCCGAGTGCTGGCCAACATGGCGCAAAGCCCGCAGGAAGGGCGAAATCTGTTCGCCAAGTTGACCAAGGTCACGGATCGCTTCCTCGACGTCGCCTTACAATACGTCGGTGCGGTGCCTTACGACGAATGCGTGCGCAAGGCCGTGCAGAAGCAGCGCGCCGTGTATGAAGCGTTTCCTCGCTCCAAATGTGCACTGGCGTTCAAGGCCATCGCGCAGAAAGTCGATACCTGGCCGTTGCCTGCCAACCCGCGTGGGCACCTGGAATTTTTCGTCGAGCGTCTGGTGCAGCAAACTGCGGGTCCGGTTCTATGACAGCCAGCGGTTACAACCTGTACAAGAAGTCGGCGCGTGACGCGCAGTACGAACTGATCGAGCGTTACGCGCCACTGGTAAAACGAATTGCCTATCACCTGTTGGCGCGCTTGCCGGCCAGTGTTCAGGTCGAGGACCTGATCCAGGCAGGCATGATCGGTTTGCTTGAAGTGTCGACCAAATACGACGCGAGCAAAGGTGCGAGTTTCGAGACATACGCAGGGATCCGTATCCGTGGCGCGATGCTCGATGAAGTCCGCAAAGGTGACTGGGCGCCACGCTCGGTACACCGCAATACCCGGATGGTGAGTGACGCGATTCGCTCAATTGAAGCTAAAACCGGGCGTGACGCTAAAGATCACGAGGTTGCGGCCGAACTCCAATTGAGTCTCGACGATTATTACGGGATTTTGAACGACACCTTGGGCAGTCGCCTGTTCAGCTTCGACGATCTGTTGCAGGACGGCGAGCATGAAGGGCTGCACGAGGATGGCGCGAGTGCTCATCTCGAACCGTCGCGCGACCTGGAAGATGAACGCTTCCAGGCTGCACTGGCGGATGCGATTGCCAATTTGCCGGAGCGTGAGCGACTGGTGTTGGCGCTGTACTACGACGAAGAGCTGAATCTCAAGGAAATCGGTGAGGTCCTGGGAGTCAGTGAATCGCGGGTCAGCCAGTTACACAGCCAGTGCGCGGCCCGTTTGCGGGGGCGTTTGGGGGAGTGGCGAGCGCGCTGACAGCAGTGTGGGGACACTGCGAACGAAACAGGCAAGGCGTAAAGCTCTGCAGGTCTCAATCCGTTGTGCTCCAGACAGTCGTTGAGTGCTCTGCCTGATTGATTGAATGGCGTGTTCAGGTGCTGAACGCGTTTAAGACTGCTTGGAGGTCGAATTGGACAAGAACATGAAAATCCTCATCGTTGATGACTTCTCAACGATGCGGCGGATCATAAAAAACCTGTTGCGTGACCTTGGGTTCACCAACACGGTCGAGGCGGACGACGGTACTACCGCCATTCCCGTCCTCAACAGCGGGAGCATCGACTTTCTGGTAACGGACTGGAACATGCCTGGCATGACCGGTATCGATTTGCTGCGCCACGTGCGCGCCGATGAAAAGCTCAAGCACCTGCCGGTGCTGATGGTCACTGCCGAAGCCAAGCGCGAGCAGATCATCGAAGCCGCTCAAGCCGGTGTAAACGGCTATGTGGTCAAACCCTTCACGGCCCAGGCGTTGAAAGAGAAGATCGAAAAAATATTCGAACGCATCGGTTGATGTGCTGAGCCACTGCGCCACGGGGGAGCTATGGAGCAAAGAGAATCTTCACAGGGCGATTTCGAATCGACCCTGAAAAAACACGCTCACGAACTGGTCGAAAGCCTTGAAAAGGGCAGGTTCGGTGACGCTGTGCAACTGATCCATGAGCTCAATCAGACCCGTGACCGCGGCCTGTACCAGGAGGTGGGCAAGCTCACTCGCGAGCTGCACAGCGCGATCGTCAATTTTCAGATTGACCCGCACATGCCGCAAGCCGAGGAAGTCTCTCAGATCACGGATGCCACCGAGCGCCTGTCCTATGTGGTCAAGCTGACCGAAGCGGCCGCGAACCGGACCATGGATCTGGTCGAGAACAGCACTCCGCTGGTCAATGGCCTGAGCACTGACGCCCAGGCCTTGAGCGCGGACTGGGGGCGTTTCATGCGCCGCGAAGTCGGTGCCGAAGAGTTCCGCGAACTGGCCCGGCGTGTCGACGGTTTCCTGACGCGTAGCGTCGAGGAAAGCCAGGTCGTCTCGGGCAACCTCAACGATATTCTGCTGGCTCAGGATTACCAGGACCTGACCGGTCAGGTGATCAAGCGCGTGACTCAATTGGTCACCGAAGTCGAAAGCAACCTGCTCAAGCTCGTACTCATGGCCAGTCAGGTAGACCGCTTTGCGGGTATCGAACATGACCATGAAGCGATGCTGGCTGAAAAAGATCCGCAAAAACATCTCTCTCAGGGTGAAGGTCCGCAGATTCATGCCGATAAAAGAGAAGACGTTGTGTCCGGTCAGGACGATGTGGACGATTTGTTATCCAGCCTAGGATTTTAGAGTTTTAGCATTTTAGGTTTTTTAGGTTTTTAGACCTCAGGAGCACCCCCTTAATGAGCTTCGGCGCCGATGAAGAGATCCTTCAGGATTTCCTGGTTGAGGCCGGCGAGATTCTAGAGCAACTGTCCGAACAGCTGGTCGAGCTGGAAAGCCGACCAGATGATGCGGACTTGCTCAATGCAATTTTTCGCGGTTTTCACACTGTAAAAGGGGGCGCCGGCTTCCTCCAGCTCAACGAGCTGGTGGAGTGCTGTCACATCGCCGAGAACGTGTTCGACATCTTGCGCAAGGGTGAGCGTCGCGTCGACTCGGAACTGATGGACGTGGTTCTCGAAGCGCTGGACGCGGTGAACAGCATGTTTAGCGAAGTCCGCGAACGAGCACCGATCACTGCGGCTACACCGGAACTGCTGGCGGCGCTGGCCCGTCTGGCCGAGCCGCAAACAGCCGACGAAGCACAGCCGGTTGCTGAAGTGGTTCAAGCACCTGCCGCTGAAAGCGAATCGGGCGACATCACCGACAATGAATTCGAACTGCTGCTGGACTCGCTGAACGCGGTCAAGGCTGAGGCCGAAGCATCCGTTGCCCCGGCACCTGAAGCAGCTGCCGGCAGCGATGAAATCACCGATGCCGAGTTCGAGTCGTTGCTCGACCAATTGCACGGCAAAGGCCAGTTCGCCCCTGATGCAGTGGCCGCAGTGCCCGCCGCACCGGCTGCCCCGAAAGCGGCAGGCGACAGCTCCGACATTACCGACGACGAATTCGAAGCACTGCTCGATCAGTTGCATGGCAAAGGCAACTTCGCCGTTGATGCTCTGGAATCGGCGATTGCTGCTGTTCCTGCGCCTGCGGCACCTGTGGCTGCGGCCGCTGGCAGCGATCTGATCTCCGATCACGAGTTCGAATCGCTGCTCGACGAATTGCATGGCAAAGGCAAATTCTCTGAGGTCGGCACAGGTTCTGCTGCTTCGGTGGCGGCGCCAGTTGCCAAGGCTGCAGCGCCAGCGCCTGTGGCTAAAGCGCCCGAGCCAAAAGCCGAAGCGCCCAAACCTGCTGCTGCACCGGCCCCAGCTCGCGCACCAGCCTCACCGCCACCGGAAAAACCGGCCAGTGAAGCCGAGACCACCGTACGTGTGGATACCGCGCGTCTCGACGAAATCATGAACATGGTCGGCGAGCTGGTACTGGTACGTAACCGCTTGGTCCGTCTGGGCCTCAACAGCGGCGACGAAGCCATGTCCAAGGCCGTGTCGAACCTCGACGTGGTCACGGCCGACTTGCAGACCGCGGTGATGAAGACCCGGATGCAGCCGATCAAGAAAGTCTTCGGGCGCTTCCCGCGCCTGGTTCGCGACCTTGCGCGCCAGTTGAAGAAAGAGATCAATCTGGAGCTGGTCGGTGAAGAAACCGACCTCGACAAGAACCTCGTCGAGGCCCTGGCCGACCCGTTGGTCCACTTGGTGCGTAACTCGGTCGACCACGGTATCGAAGAACCGGCCGATCGTGAGGCGATGGGCAAGCCTCGCAGCGGCAAAGTGATTCTGTCCGCGGAACAGGAAGGCGATCACATCCTGCTGTCCATCTCTGATGACGGCAAGGGCATGGACGCTGATGTTTTGCGCGGTATTGCCGTAAAGAAAGGCTTGATGGACAAGGATGCGGCCGACCGTCTCAGCGAGTCCGACTGCTTCAACCTGATTTTCGCGCCGGGTTTCTCGACCAAAACCGAGATCTCCGACGTGTCCGGTCGTGGCGTGGGCATGGATGTGGTGAAAACCAAGATCGCCCAGCTCAACGGCACCATCAATATCTACTCGACCAAGGGCAAGGGCTCGAAGATCGTCATCAAGGTCCCGTTGACCCTGGCGATCATGCCGACGCTGATGGTCATGCTCGGCAACCAGGCCTTTGCTTTCCCGCTGGTCAACGTCAACGAAATTTTCCATCTCGACCTGTCGCGCACCAACGTGGTCGACGGTCAGGAAGTGGTGATCGTGCGGGACAAGGCGCTGCCATTGTTCTACCTCAAACGCTGGCTGGTCAGCTCCGCCGCTCACGAAGAGCAGCGTGAAGGCCATGTGGTGATCCTTTCGGTGGGCACTCAGCGGATCGGCTTCGTCGTCGATCAACTGGTGGGCCAGGAAGAAGTGGTCATCAAGCCATTGGGCAAAATGCTTCAGGGAACCCCGGGCATGTCCGGCGCCACCATTACCGGTGACGGCCGCATCGCCTTGATTCTCGATGTTCCGAGCATGCTCAAGCGTTACGCCGCACGGCGTATTTGATTCTGGTGGAGCGGGGCGACTGAGCCTCGCTCCGTCTAACGGAGTGTTTATGGCAGTCAAAGTCCTGGTGGTGGATGATTCTGGTTTTTTCCGCCGCCGCGTCTCGGAAATTCTTTCAGCGGATCCGAGTATCCAGGTCGTCGGTACGGCGACCAACGGTAAAGAGGCGATCGATCAGGCCTTGGCCCTCAAGCCAGACGTGATCACCATGGACTACGAGATGCCGATGATGGATGGCATCACGGCGGTGCGGCACATCATGCAGCGCTGTCCTACCCCGGTTTTGATGTTCTCCTCGCTGACACACGAAGGCGCTCGGGTCACTCTCGATGCACTGGACGCTGGCGCGGTGGATTTCCTGCCGAAGAATTTCGAAGACATCTCGCGCAACCCCGAGAAGGTCAAGCAACTGCTGTGCGAAAAGGTTCACAGCATTTCGCGCAGTAACCGTCGTTTCAGCGCCTACAGCGCCCCGGCTCCAGCGGCCGCGCCAGCACCGGCACCGACACCGGCCCCTTCGAGTTTCGGCAGCAGTGCACCTGCGCGTCCGGCTCCGGCGCCGATTCCTGCGCGTGCGCCGGTTGCCAGCACCTCGTCGCCGGCACCGAAACGCAAAGCCTACAAACTGGTTGCCATTGGTACCTCAACCGGCGGCCCGGTTGCATTGCAGCGGGTGCTGACACAGCTGCCGGCAAACTTCCCGGCGCCGATCGTGCTGATCCAGCACATGCCGGCGGCCTTCACCAAGGCTTTCGCCGAGCGTTTGGACAAGCTCTGCCGGATCAGCGTCAAGGAAGCCGAGGATGGCGACATCCTGCGTCCTGGCCTGGCGTTGCTGGCACCGGGTGGCAAGCAAATGATGATCGACGGCCGTGGCGCGGTGAAAATCCTCCCGGGCGACGAGCGTCTGAACTACAAACCGTGCGTGGACATCACCTTCGGTTCGGCGGCCAAGTCCTACGGCGACAAAGTTCTGGCGGTGGTCCTTACCGGCATGGGCGCCGACGGTCGCGAAGGCGCGCGTCTGCTCAAGCAGGGCGGCAGCGCGGTCTGGGCCCAGGATGAAGCCAGTTGCGTGATCTACGGGATGCCGATGGCGATCGTCAAAGCCGATCTGGCTGACGCGATCTACGGCCTCGACGATATCGGCAAGCACCTGGCCGAGGCGTGCATCTGATGGATGTTTTAAGCCTCATCGGGATCATCATGGCGTTCATCGCCATTATTGGTGGCAACTACCTTGAGGGTGGTCATCTCGGTGCCTTGGCCAACGGTCCGGCGGCGTTGATCGTGCTCGGCGGGACCATTGGCGCCGCGTTGTTGCAGTCGCCGATGAGTGCCTTCAAGCGCGCCATGCAGATTCTTCGCTGGATCCTTTTTCCGCCTCGCGTCGACTTGGCCGGTGGCATCGACCGCGTGGTCAACTGGAGCCTCACCGCGCGCAAGGAAGGTTTGCTCGGGCTTGAAGGGGTAGCGGATAGCGAACCTGACAGCTATTCACGCAAAGGCTTGCAATTGCTGGTTGACGGCGCTGAGCCCGAGTCAATTCGCAGCATCCTGGAGGTGGATTTCTACACCCAGGAAAGCCGTGACATCGAAGCCGCCAAAGTTTTTGAAAGCATGGGCGGCTATGCGCCGACCATCGGGATCATCGGTGCGGTCATGGGTCTGATTCACGTCATGGGCAATCTGGGTGATCCGTCGCAGTTGGGCAGCGGCATTGCTGTGGCCTTCGTCGCGACCATCTACGGCGTGGCCAGCGCCAACCTGGTGCTGTTGCCGATTGCCAGCAAGCTCAAGTCCATCGCGTTGCGGCAGTCGCGTTATCGCGAAATGTTGCTGGAAGGCATTCTGTCGATCGCCGAAGGTGAAAACCCTCGCTCCATCGAGTTGAAGCTTCAGGGCTTCATGGACTGATGGAGGTAATGGACTATGGCTCGTCGCCGTCAGCACGATGAACACGTCAACCACGAGCGCTGGCTGGTGTCTTACGCGGACTTCATCACACTGCTGTTCGCCTTTTTCGTGGTGATGTACTCCATCTCTTCGATCAACGAAGGCAAGTACAAGGAAATTTCCGAAGCACTGGTCGGGGTCTTTACCAACTCTGACCGTGCCCTCAAGCCGATCCCCATCGGTGACGAACGTCCGAAGACGGTCACCCCGGCCAAACCGCTGGTCAAGGACAGCGAGCAGATCGACGCCGGTATCGCCCAGGCCAGCAAGGACCCGCTCAAGAGCATTGCCGATGACATCAGTGCCGCCTTTGGCGATTTGATCAGCTCCAATCAGATGACCGTGCGTGGCAACGAGTTGTGGGTCGAGATCGAACTCAATTCGAGCCTGCTGTTCGGCAGCGGCGATGCCATGCCCAGCGATATCGCGTTCAACATCATCGACAAGGTTGCGGCCATTCTGAAGCCGTTCGACAACCCGATTCACGTTGAAGGTTTCACCGACGATCAACCGATCCGTACCGCGCAGTACCCGACCAACTGGGAGCTGTCCTCGGCCCGCTCGGCGAGCATCGTGCGCATGCTTGCCATGCAAGGTGTCAACCCCGGGCGTCTGGCTTCGGTGGGTTACGGCGAATTCCAGCCAGTGGCCAATAACGCGACCGCCGAAGGGCGTGCGCGTAACCGGCGAGTGGTGTTGGTGGTGTCGCGCAATCTCGATGTACGCCGCAGCCTGACCGGTACCGGAACGGCTAATGCAAAACCGGACGCCGCATTGAAGCGTGCTGGCACACAAACTGCACCGACGACTGTCAAGTCGCCGGGACGCGCGAGTGCCGTCAATTCTCCGTCACCCGGCTTATAACGTTGAGCTATTTCTCGGTTGTATTGATTCGACCGGGAGGAACAATCTGAATGAGAGTCTGGGCAGTTGCCAATCAAAAGGGTGGTGTCGGTAAAACCACTTCCTCCATCGCTTTAGCCGGATTGCTGGCTGAGGCGGGCAAGCGCGTGGTTGTGGTCGATCTCGATCCGCACGGCTCCATGACCAGCTACTTCGGCTACGACCCCGACAGCCTGGAACACAGCAGCTACGACCTGTTTCTGCACAAGGGCAGCGTGCCGCAAGGCTTGCCCGGGCAGTTGTTGCTGCCGACCAGCGATGAACGTATTTCCCTGTTGCCGTCGAGCACTGCGCTCGCCACCCTCGAGCGCCAGTCGCCGGGGCAGAGTGGCCTGGGCCTGGTGATCGCCAAGAGCCTGGCGCAATTGTGGCAGGACTTCGATTACGCGTTGATCGACAGCCCGCCGTTGCTCGGTGTGCTGATGGTCAATGCCTTGGCGGCCAGCCAGCAGTTGGTGATCCCGGTGCAGACTGAGCACCTGGCAGTGAAAGGTCTGGAGCGCATGGTCAACACCTTGGCGATGATCAACCGTTCGCGTAAGCAAGCGCTGCCGTTCAGCATCGTGCCGACCCTGTTCGACCGTCGCACCCAAGCCTCGCTGGGAACCTTGCGGGTGCTGCGCGACATGTACCCGGAAGAAATCTGGCAAGGCTACATCCCGGTCGATACCCGACTGCGTGATGCCAGCCGTGCCGGCCTGACCCCTTCGCAGTTCGACGGCAAGAGCCGTGGTGTGCTGGCGTACCGCGCACTGCTCAAGCATTTGCTGGCGCAGCAACTTGTTCCGCAGGTGGCTTGAGGTGAATCTTTTCTTTGCCGGGGTGGGGTGCCAATGAACCGGCCAGTAAAAATTACCAGCAGACCACAACTGGCGTTGCAGTCCTATCTGGATGCGTTGTTACAAGACGCGACCGAGGAATGGCCGGCAGAAGTCGAGGTCTTACCCGAGGCTGTAGAAGTCGTCGAGGTCGTCGAAGCCATTGAGGCGCAAGGCGCACTGGACGAGTTCCAGGCTGCGGTGCTCGAAGAGCAGGCTCGCGATGCACAAAAGCCAGCGGTTGCACCTCCCGTTGTAGTGCCGGTACTGGAAGCGCCGGCACCGATTCTGGCGCCGGTTTCAACGGTCGCTCCCTTGCTCAAAGCGCTGGTCGAGCCGGTGGTTGAAGTCCATCTGCCGCCGAGTAACACGCCACCGCCGGTGGTCGGCGATGATCGGCCAAGCTGGGCTGCCGAACCATTTGAATGCCTGTTGTTCGACGTCGCCGGTTTGACCCTGGCCGTGCCGCTGGTGTGCCTCGGTTCGATTTACTCGTTGGCCGGTCATGAGCTGACACCGTTGTTCGGTCAGCCGGAATGGTTCCTTGGGATTCTGCCAAGCCAGGCCGGCAACCTGAAGGTGCTGGATACCGCGCGCTGGGTCATGCCCGATCGTTATCGCGATGACTTCCGCCAGGGCCTGCAATACGTAATCTCGGTTCAGGGCTACGAGTGGGGGCTGGCGGTGCATCAGGTCAGCCGCTCGTTGCGCCTGGACCCGAATGAAATCAAATGGCGCAGCCATCGGGGTCAACGGCCATGGCTGGCCGGGACGGTGATCGAGCACATGTGTGCGTTGCTGGATGTCTCGGAGCTGGCGGAGTTGATCGCCAGTGGCGGTGCCAAGCACATGGGCGGCGGCAAGCCGGCCCACAAACCTACATAACAAACAGCTGGCCGCATACACGGTGCGGTCGGACAGAACACACACCGCCACAGGCGGTTTTTCGAGGGGTCAGGGTATGAATGATAAGGCGTCGTCTGCAAAGGGTTCCGAAGATCCGATCCTGCAATGGGTAACCTTCAAGCTGGACAATGAAACCTACGGCATCAACGTGATGCGCGTTCAGGAAGTCCTGCGCTACACCGAAATCGCTCCGGTTCCGGGTGCACCAAGCTACGTGCTGGGCATCATCAACCTGCGCGGCAACGTGGTGACTGTCATCGACACCCGCCAGCGCTTTGGCCTGGGCACCGTCGAAGTCAGCGACAACACCCGTATCGTGATCATCGAAGCCGACAAGCAAGTGGTCGGGATCATGGTCGACAGCGTGGCCGAAGTGGTTTACCTGCGTCAGTCCGAGATCGAAACCGCGCCTAACGTCGGTAACGAAGAATCGGCCAAGTTCATCCAGGGCGTGTGCAACAAGAACAACGAGCTGCTGATCCTGGTCGAGCTGGACAAGATGATGAGCGAAGAAGAGTGGTCGGAACTGGAGAGTATCTGATTGATTCTCGAGGTTGCTGTCATTTTACTGGGGCTCCTGTGGGCAGGGACCCTGGCGATGTTCCTGGCTTACACGCGCAAGCAGCGAGAGCTGGCAGCGCTGCAAGCCCAGGGCAATGCGTTGCGGGATCAGCGCATCAAGGACCTGGCCAAGCGCGTCGACGATTATCAGAACGGTAACGTGCGCATGGGTGAAGACCTGCATGAACTGCGTGCGGTGGTCGGCCCCTTGCCGGACAAGCTGGCCCAGCTTGAGCAGCGCGACCCGTCGAGCCTGTCATTCGCCCAGGCAGCCCGCCTGGTGGGGATGGGCGCCAGCGTCGACGAATTGACCCAGTCCTGCGGCCTGACCCAGGCAGAGGCCGAGTTGATGAGCAAGTTGCACAAGAACTGATTTGTTGCGATTGGGCTGAGATCGCTATCGCGAGCAAGCTCGCTCCCACAATGAATTGGCGGCGTTCACACATTTTGTGTCCACCACCGATCCCTTGTGGGAGCGAGCTTGCTCGCGATGACGCCCTTGAAACTTCAGTAATCCTCCCCGCGATCTGTTACATCCCGCTCCACCATCGCTGCCTCTGAACCATGCCCTTGCGGAAACTTGCCCTTGAGTTTCCATGCAAACGCAATGATCTCGGCAATCGTGCGGTACAGCTCTTCTGGGATGCTTTCACCCAACTCCATCCTCGCCAGCAACTTCACCAGCTCGGCGTTCTCGTAAATCGGCACTTCATAGTCGCGGGCGATTTTCAGAATCGCTTCGGCCAGTTCGTCATCGCCTTTGGCGGTGAGTGTCGGGGCATGTTGGCCGTCGTATTTGAGGGCGATGGCCTGACGCGGTGGCGTGTGGTTGTTCATGCGGTTTCGTCGACCCAGCGTTGTTCGAGGCGGGTTTGATTGCCTTGGGGCGGTGTGCCGAGGTGGCAATTCAGATCGCCAACATTCAGGCCCGATGCCAGCAGTTGTGCGCGCAAACCATCCAGGTTGCTTTCGATCAGGCTGGCGGTATAAGGCCGTTCGGCCCAGAGCTGGCTGGAGAGCTTGCCCTGGGCTAATTGTGCCTGGATTTGCAACGGCCCGAGCGGTTCCATGTCGAACGCCAGCTCGACTCGCCAGAGCCGCTGTTTCGGCTCGCGCTCAACGGATTTCTCGTGCTGTTCCTTTTCCGGTGTGTCTTCGCGTTGAAACTTCACCTGCAACGGCACGATGTCTTGCAGATTGCGCAGGGGGATTTCCAGCTGCCAGGTGGTTTGCAGCTTGCCATCCTCGGTCATGCCGGTCTGTTCCAGGCTCGACAGTTGATGGCTTTGCAGGCGGGAAACGGCTGCTGCGGCCAGGCGCAGCAAGTGTTCCAGGTCGCCTTCACCCTCCAGGCTTTGCAGCAACCGCGAGGGCAGGGGGAAGTTGCTTGGCTGCGGTTTTGCGCTGACCTGCCCGAGGGTGCCGAGGGCGCTGCGGACAAAGCTTGGCAGCGCCTGGGCCAGGGTGTTGGCAGCGATGACCGCGTTGAAACTGGTATTGGCCGGCAGGTCGGGGGCCAATTGTGCGATCAATCGCAGCAAATTGCCTTTCAGGTCCGGTGTCAGGGCCGGGTTCTGGCCAGTGAGCAGTTTGCTTTCCAGGAACAATCCGCTGTTGGCCAGCGCCTGAGCCAGGCCTTTGGGCGTGCTCAGTTGCTGAACATCCGGCAGGTCGGCGAGCAGTTTGTCGACGGCAGCGCGCAGGTCGTCGGAGGTGGTGTCGGAGTCTGGCAGATTTTGCAAGGCATCGATCAGCCCACTCAATGAGCCTTGGCGACTTTGCTGGGCCAGCAGTTGCTGACTCACCGCCAATTGCTCCTGACGACTGGCCAGTGGCACGAAACTCAGGCTCTGCGCGCCCTGGACCAAGGCGCTGAGCAGGCTGCCGATACGCAACGGCAGCGGGCTGTCGATGCTCAAGGTGCTGCCACTGAGCGCGGTATTGAGCACACTCACCAGCGAGCGATAGACCGCCGGCTGTCCCGGTGTTTGCGGCATCTGCTGGGTGGTCAGCACTTTACCTTGCAGCAGGGTGCCAACCGGCAGTTGCGACGTATCGAGGCGGGTGAGGGTGGCGACGTTGGCGGCGATGGCCTGTTGCACGGTAATCGCCAGATTACTGGCTGAAGGCTGGCTGACCGTCAGGTTGGTGCCCAGAGGCAACGGCTGGTTGCTGGTGACCTGCACGGTGGTTTGACGGCCACCGTCCAGGGTGACCTTGAGCAGCAGCTGGAATGTCTGGTCGTTCTGTTTGAGCGACAGCACTTCAGCGTTGGCGCTTTGCCCGGCGGCGATCAAACCTTCCACCGGGGTCTGCAGCTTGAGCAACTCGCCACTGACCACGAGCGGGCGCGAGGTGGCTGGCGTAGTGGGGGGCAGTGGAAGGATGTTCATCTCGCCGGTCATCAGGTCACACCCTGTCGAAATTGCCCTCTTGGGAGTAGGACATGACATGTATAATGCGGCCCCGTTGTTGTCGGGGCGCGGAAAACATCGCAAATGTTTGACGCAGCTCTCTAGAACAGGCCGTCAATGCATCTATGCTGCATCACTTTAACGGCCGCTCCATTGCCGACTTGAACCGTAAAGGCCCGCGATCTCTTGACCATCCCTCTACTAGAAGCCGTAGCGCTCGCCTGTGAGCGAGACTGGCGGATGCTCTTCGAAAACCTCGAGTTGCGTCTGGGCAGCGGTGACATGTTGCAGATCAGCGGCCCCAATGGCAGCGGCAAGACCAGCCTGTTGCGCCTGCTCGCGGGGCTGATGCAGCCGACCAGTGGCCAGGTGTTGCTCAACGGCCAGCCCTTGAGCACGCAACGCCCGGAGCTGGCCCACAACCTGTTGTGGATTGGCCATGCCGCCGGAATCAAGGACCTGCTGACCCCTGAAGAGAACCTCAGCTGGCTGTGCGCGTTGCACCAGCCCGCCACTCATGAGGCGATCTGGCAGGCGCTGGCAGCGGTAGGACTGCGCGGTTTTGAAGATGTTCCTTGCCACACCCTGTCCGCCGGCCAGCAACGCCGCGTGGCTCTGGCCCGTTTGTATCTGGACAGCCCGGCGTTGTGGATTCTCGACGAACCATTTACCGCGCTGGATAAACAAGGCGTCGCCCAGTTGGAAGAACACCTGGCCGCACACTGCGAGCGAGGCGGCATGGTGATTCTGACCACTCACCACACGTTGACCCGGATGCCGGCCGGATACCGTGACATCGACTTGGGGCAATGGGCCGTATGAGTGTTTTTGCACTGTTGGTCGCCCGTGAGGCGCGTTTATTGTGTCGGCGTCCTGCCGAGCTTGCCAACCCTCTCGTATTCTTCGCCATTGTTGTCTCATTATTCCCATTGGCGGTCGGACCTGAGACACAATTGTTGCAAACCTTGTCACCGGGACTGGTCTGGGTCGCGGCCCTTTTATCGGTTTTGCTCTCGCTGGACGGGCTTTTCCGCAGTGATTTCGAGGACGGATCCCTTGAACAGTGGGTCCTTTCGTCGCACCCCCTGCCTCTTCTGGTTTTGGCTAAGGTGCTGGCACACTGGGCGTTTTCCGGCTTGGCACTGGTGTTGCTTGCCCCGTTACTGGCGTTGATGCTCGGTTTGCCTGCCGCTTGTCTGCCGGTTTTGCTCTTATCGCTGTTGCTCGGTACACCGGTACTGAGCTTGCTCGGTGCGGTGGGCGCGGCCTTGACGGTCGGATTGAAGCGTGGCGGCTTGCTGCTGGCGTTATTGATTCTGCCGCTGTACATCCCGGTGTTGATTCTCGGCAGTGGCGCCTTGCAGGCTGCCTTGCAGGGCATGCCGGCAACCGGTTATTTGCTGTGGCTTGGTAGCCTGACCGCCCTGGCGATAACCCTGACACCCTTTGCAATAGCCGCTGGCCTGAAGATCAGCGTCGGCGAATAATGAGGTCTGGTTAAATTTTAGCCAGTAAAGACCCTGGTTCTTCGTGATGGCGAAGAACAACCGTGATGGAAACAGCAATGAACTGGACCTGGTTTCATAAGCTCGGCTCGCCCAAATGGTTTTACGGCATCAGCGGCAAACTGCTGCCCTGGCTGAGTGTCGCGGCGTTGCTGCTGATCGGCGTCGGCGTGGTCTGGGGCCTGGCCTTCGCGCCGCCGGACTACCAGCAAGGCAACAGCTTTCGAATCATCTACATTCACGTGCCGGCCGCCATGCTGGCGCAGTCCTGCTATGTGATGCTGGCGGTCTGCGGCATTGTCGGGCTGGTATGGAAGATGAAGCTGGCGGACGTCGCCCTGCAATGTGCAGCGCCGATCGGTGCCTGGATGACCGCCGTGGCGCTGGTCACCGGGGCCATCTGGGGCAAACCGACCTGGGGATCGTGGTGGGTCTGGGATGCACGACTTACGTCCATGCTGATTCTGCTATTTCTGTACTTCGGTCTCATTGCGCTAGGCAACGCCATCAGCAATCGTGACAGCGCGGCCAAGGCCTGCGCGGTGCTGGCGATTGTCGGCGTGATCAACATCCCGATCATCAAGTACTCGGTGGAGTGGTGGAACACCCTGCACCAGGGCGCCACCTTCAGCCTCACCGAAAAACCGGCAATGCCGGCCGAAATGTGGCTGCCGTTGCTGCTGACGGTGCTGGGTTTCTACTGTTTCTTCGGCGCCGTGCTGTTGCTGCGCATGCGCCTTGAAGTGCTCAAGCGCGAAGCTCGTGCCAGTTGGGTCAAGGCCGAAGTACAAAACAGCCTGGAGGCCGCGTAATGAGTTTTGCTTCATTCGGCGACTTCCTCGCCATGGGCCATCACGGTCTTTATGTCTGGTCGGCTTATGGCATCTGCCTGGCGGTACTGGCTCTCAACGTGGCTGCGCCGATCCTGGCCCGCAAGCGTTACCTGCAACAAGAGGCGCGCCGTCTGCGCCGGGAGAACAGCAAGTGAATCCGCTGCGTAAAAAGCGTCTTGTCATTATTTTCGCGATCCTGGTCGGTGTCGGTGCTGCTGTCGGCCTGGCCCTCAGTGCCCTTCAGCAGAACATCAACCTCTTTTACACACCGACCCAAATCGCCAATGGCGAAGCCCCGCAAGACACGCGCATCCGTGCTGGCGGCATGGTCGAGAAGGGCTCGCTGCAACGCTCCGGCGATTCGCTGGACGTGAAATTCATCGTCACCGACTTCAACAAATCCGTGACCATCACCTACCGCGGCATCCTCCCGGACCTGTTCCGCGAAGGGCAGGGCATCGTTGCACTGGGCAAACTGAATGCAGACGGCGTGGTGGTGGCAGACGAAGTGCTGGCCAAGCACGACGAGAAATACATGCCGCCGGAAGTGACCAAGGCGCTCAAAGACAGTGGTCAATCCGCTCCAACACCCGCGAAGGAGGGTTGATCCATGACCTCAGGCATCTTCATTCCCGAGTTGGGCCATCTGGCGATGATTCTCGCCCTGTGCTTTGCCATCGTTCAGGCCACCGTGCCGTTGCTCGGTGCCTGGCGTGGTGAGCGCATGTGGATGGGGTTGGCCCAGCCAGCGGCCTGGGGCCAGTTCACCTTTCTGGTATTCGCCTTCGGCTGCCTGACCTACGCCTTCATGACCGATGATTTTTCGGTGGGGTATGTCGCCAACAACTCCAACAGCTCATTGCCGTGGTACTACAAATTCAGTGCGGTGTGGGGTGCCCACGAAGGTTCCTTGCTGCTCTGGGCGTTGATTCTCGGCGGCTGGACCTTTGCCGTGTCGATCTTCTCCCGGCAGTTGCCGCAGGTCATGCTGGCTCGCGTGCTGGCGGTGATGGGCATGATCAGCACCGGTTTCCTGCTGTTCCTGATTCTCACCTCGAACCCGTTCGCACGGGTTCTGCCGCAGATTCCCACTGACGGTCATGACCTCAACCCGTTGCTGCAGGACATTGGCCTGATCGTTCATCCACCGATGCTCTACATGGGCTATGTCGGTTTCTCGGTGGCCTTCGCCTTCGCGATTGCGGCCTTGCTCGGCGGTCGCCTGGATGCGGCGTGGGCCCGTTGGTCGCGGCCCTGGACCATCGTCGCCTGGGCGTTCCTCGGTATCGGCATCACCCTCGGCTCCTGGTGGGCCTACTACGAACTCGGCTGGGGCGGCTGGTGGTTCTGGGACCCGGTGGAAAACGCCTCGTTCATGCCTTGGCTGGTCGGTACGGCGCTGATTCACTCGTTGGCCGTAACCGAAAAACGCGGCGTGTTCAAAAGCTGGACCGTGTTGCTGGCCATTGCCGCGTTCTCGCTGAGTTTGCTGGGAACCTTCCTGGTGCGTTCCGGCGTGCTGACTTCGGTGCACGCGTTTGCCTCGGACCCTGCGCGGGGCGTGTTCATCCTGATCTTCTTGCTGTTTGTAGTCGGCGGTTCGCTGACGCTGTTCGCCCTGCGTGCGCCAGTGGTCAAGAGCCATGTCGGCTTCAACCTGTGGTCGCGTGAGACCCTGCTGCTCGGCAACAACCTGGTACTGGTGGTCGCGGCTTCGATGATTCTGCTCGGCACCTTGTATCCGCTGGTGCTCGATGCCCTGAGTGGCGCCAAGATGTCGGTCGGCCCGCCGTATTTCAATGCATTGTTCATTCCGTTGATGGCGTTGCTGATGGTGGTGATGGCCGTCGGTGTGCTGGTGCGCTGGAAAGACACCCCGGTGAAATGGCTGATTAACATGCTGACCCCGGTGTTGCTCGGCAGCGCTGCTTTGGCGGTCGTCGCGGGGATCGCTTATGGCGACTTCAACTGGGCCGTGCTGGCGACCTTCATGCTCGCGGCCTGGGTGTTGCTGGCCGGTGTGCGTGACATTTTCGACAAGACCCGCAACAAGGGCCTGATCAAAGGCCTGCCGAGCCTGACCCGCAGCTATTGGGGCATGCAGGTTGCGCACCTGGGTATCGCCGTATGCGCCTTGGGCGTGGTGCTTTCGAGCCAGAACAGCGCCGAGCGCGATCTGCGTCTGGCGCCGGGCGAGTCGATGGACCTTGCCGGTTATCACTTCATTTTCGAGGGCGCCAAGCACTTCGAAGGACCGAACTTCACCTCCGACAAAGGCACCATTCGAGTGATCCGGTCGGGCAAGGAAGTCGCGGTGCTGCACCCGGAAAAACGTCTGTACACCGTACAAAATTCAATGATGACCGAAGCCGGCATCGACGCCGGTTTCACCCGCGACCTGTACGTGGCGCTCGGCGAGCCGCTGGAGAATGGCGCCTGGGCCGTGCGCGTGCACGTCAAGCCGTTTGTGCGCTGGATCTGGTTCGGCGGTTTGCTGACAGGTTTCGGTGGGTTGCTGGCGGCGCTGGATCGTCGTTATCGGGTCAAGGTGAAAAGTCGCGTGCGTGAAGCGCTGGGCATGACGGGAGCCACTGCATGAGACGTTGGTTAATGGTGTTGCCACTGGCGCTGTTTCTGGTGGTGGCGGTGTTTCTTTACCGGGGGCTCTACCTGAACCCGGCCGAGTTGCCCTCGGCGATGATCGGCAAGCCGTTCCCCGAGTTTTCCCTGCCGGCCGTGCAAGGCGACAAGACCTTGACCAAGGCTGATCTGCTGGGCAAACCGGCCCTGGTCAACGTCTGGGGCACCTGGTGTATTTCCTGCCGGGTCGAGCACCCGGTGCTGAACAAGCTGGCCCAGCAAGGCGTGGTGATTTATGGCGTCAACTACAAGGACATCAACGCCGATGCCTTGAAGTGGCTGGTCGAGTTTCACAACCCGTACCTGCTGGACATCCGTGACGAGGCGGGCTCCCTGGGCCTGAACCTCGGCGTTTACGGCGCTCCGGAAACCTTCTTCATTGACGCTAAAGGCATCATCCGCGACAAGTACGTCGGGGTGATCGACGAAGTGGTGTGGCGTGAACAACTGGCGGCCAAGTATCAGGCGCTGGTCGATGAGGCCAAGCCATGAAGCGCTGGATTGCTGCCGCCGTACTCGGCCTGAGTATCGCCGGTGTCGCTCACGCGGCCATCGACACCTACGTGTTCGCCAATGACGCCGAGCGCGAGCGTTTTCACGAACTGACCAAAGAACTGCGTTGCCCCAAGTGCCAGAATCAGGACATTGCCGATTCCAATGCACCGATTGCCGCTGACCTGCGCAAAGAGATTTTCCGCATGCTCGGCGAGGGCAAGGACAACCAGCAGATCATCGACTTCATGGTCGACCGCTATGGCGACTTCGTGCGTTACAAACCAGCCCTGAACAGCAAGACCGCACTGCTGTGGTTTGGCCCGGCCGGGTTGTTGCTCGGTGGCGTGCTGGTGATCGCCGTAATCGTCCGTCGCCGTCGTGCCGAGCGCACGGCAGGTACAGACACGCTTTCTGTTGATGAGCGCAAGCGCCTCGACCAACTGTTGGATAACACCAAGAATGATTGATTTCTGGCTCGCCGCAGGTCTGCTTCTACTGGTTGCCCTGAGTTTTTTGTTGATCCCGGTTCTGCGTGGCCGTCGCGCCCAGCGCGAAGAGGATCGTACCGCGCTGAACGTGGCGCTTTACCAGGAGCGCGTGGCTGAGTTGCAGGCTCAGCAGGCCGAAGGCGTACTTGATTCGACGCAAATGAGCGCTGGGCGTGATGAAGCGGCTCGTGAACTGCTGGCCGATACCGAAGGCGCCGACACGGGCCGGGTTTCCCGTCTGGGCAAGCCGTTGCCACTTCTGGCAGCGATCCTGGTACCGGTGTTGGGCCTGGGGCTGTACTTGCATTTTGGCGCCAGTGACAAAGTCGAACTGACCCGCGAATTCGCTCAGGCGCCGCAATCGATGGAAGAGATGACCCGTCGTCTTGAACGCGCTGTGGCGGCTCAACCGGACTCCGCCGAAGGCCTGTATTTCCTTGGTCGTACCTACATGGCTCAGGACCGCCCTGGCGACGCTGCGAAGATCTTCGAGCGCACCGTGGCATTGGCTGGCCGTCAGCCGGAATTGCTCGGCCAGTGGGCCCAGGCGCAGTACTTTGCCGACAACAAAAAGTGGTCGGACAAGATCCAGGCACTGACCGACGAAGCACTCAAGACCGATCCCAAAGAAGTTACCAGCCTTGGGCTGTTGGGCATCGCGGCTTTCGAAGGCGAGCGTTATCAAGAGGCCATCGACTACTGGGGTCGTCTGCTGGCGCAACTGCCACCCGAAGATAACTCGCGCAGCGCGCTGGAAGGTGGCATTGCGCGGGCAACCGAAAAACTGCAAGCGAGCGGCGGCACGGTCGCCAAGGCGCCTGCCGTAGTGGCTAAACCTTCGGCACTGCTTAAAGTGACGGTTGATCTGGCGGCAGAGTTGAAAGCCAAGGTTCAACCGGGTGACAGCGTGTTCATCTTCGCCCGTGCCACTTCAGGCCCTCCGGCGCCATTGGCAGCCAAACGCCTGACCGTTGCCGACCTGCCAGCGACCGTTGAGCTGGGCGATGCCGACGCAATGATGCCGCAATTGAAACTGTCGAACTTTCCTGAAGTCCAACTGGTCGCGCGCGTTTCCCGTGCTGGCCAACCGACTGCCGGCGAGTGGGTCGGTCGCAGCGAGCCTTTGGCCAGCAGCACTACCGCGCCGCAACAATTGACCATCGACAGCCCAGACAAATAACCAGGAAATCCGCTATGACCGCCATCGCTCGTATCACCCTGCTCAGTCTGGTTTTGGGGTTAAGTGCATGTGCGGTCCAGCCGCCGTCACATGAAGAGCGGTTGCCGCCGATTCCGTCATCGTACCCAGGCAGCAAACCGACGACCGCCCCTGGCAAACCGGTGACTCCGAACAAACCCGGCAAACCGCAGCCGCGCACCTCGGCGAGCTTCGCCCCACCACCGGGCGGCAACAGCCACTGGGATGCGAAACTCGGTGTCTACGTCCTCGACAACCAGCCCGACACCTTCTACCGCCAGCGCACCTACTACCGCTGGAACAACGGCTGGAGCCGCAGCATCAGCCCGAACGGGCCGTGGGAAGAGATCGACATCCACGGCGTGCCGCCAGGATTGGGCAAGCAATACAGCCAGTAACGATAACGGCGACCTTCAGGGTCGCCGTTTTTGCAGGTGGGTTCGATGAACCAACCGGCTCTCTTTCTACGCAAATCGCCGCTCGAATCAACACTCTGTAAAACAACCGTACGTCATGCATCGGCTTTTTGTGCTTGAGTAAATATAACTCTAGAGTTATTTTTATTCGGGCCGGTGCAAGGAGGCGCGTGGTGCAGAGCAGGTTATTGATCAGGGAGCTTGAGGCGACGGGTTGGAGGCTCGATCGGGTCACCGGCAGTCATCACATTTTCACCCACCCTTACAGCCCATACACGATACCCGTACCTCATCCCAAGAAAGACTTGCCGATCGGGACGGTTAAAAGCATCAGGAGGCGAGCCGGGCTTCATTACCCGGTGGCCAGTTACGCAGGAGATCCGTAATGCAATATCCAATCTGTATCGAGTGGGGCGACGAGAACACCGCCATCGGTATTCAGATCCCCGATATTCCGGGCGCCGTCACCGCGGGCGACACGTTTGAAGAGGCTTACAACGCGGCGGTTGAAGTTGCCCACATCATGCTGCAGGAGATTGCAGCCGGCGGGGATGATATTCCGATGCCAACTTCGGCAGCTGCGCATCGGAGTAACCCGGACTTTGCCGATATGGGCTGGGGCATGCTGGAGCTCGATATCGCGCCTTATCTCGGTAAAACCGAGAAGGTCAACGTGACGTTGCCCGGCTACGTTATCCAGCGCATTGACCGTTATGTGCGTGAGCACAACGTCAAGAGCCGCTCTTCCTTTTTGGCGGACGCGGCGATGGAGAAGCTGGTGCGGCATTGAGGGTTGTTCGCGGGTGGCGTTCCGATGCTCGCGAAGCTTTCATCTTGTTCCGTAGCACCTATGATTTATGTGGGCGGTCAAGCCCTCTTGTATCAGTCATTTTTCAACGTTTCATTAGTGGAAACCGGTCCCATGAAAACGATGTTTGGAAGCCTGATACGCAACATCGGCGTGATTTTCCTGAGCGGCATGCTGATCGCCACGGCTGTTATGGCCGAGGACGCACCGGGCATGCGTGTCGGCGTGCGCGGTGAAATCACCGGGGTGTCCGAAGAGGTCCTGAAAGTGCACGCCAACAGCGGCGAGAACGTGGTCATCCAGTTGACCAAGGACACCCAGGTTCGCGCCGTAACCCCGGCCAATATCGAAGACATCAAGCCCGGCAGCTACATTGGCTCAGCGGCAATACCGCAAGACGATGGCACGCTCAAGGCACTGGAAGTGCATGTGTTCCCACCCGAAATGGCCGGCACCGGCGACGGCCATCGCCCATTCGATCTGGTCAAGGGCAGCAGCATGACCAATGGCATCGTCGGCGATCTGGTGGTCAACAATGGCCGAATCCTGACCGTCAATTACAAGGGCGGCCAGCAGACCATCCTGGTGCCGGAAGACGTGCCGATCGTCAACCTGAGCCCCGCTGACCGCAGCCTGCTCAAAGTCGGGGTCAAGGTCGTGCTGTTCGCCACCCAAAGCGCCGACGGCACCCTGACGGCGCAATCGATTTCGGCCGGCAAGGATGGTGTAGCACCGCCGATGTAGAGTTTTTTTGTGAGGAATACTTCGGGCTGGTCGCCAGGCTCAAGAACCACCCCTCACCCCAGCCCTCTCCCGGAGGGAGAGGGGACTGACTGAGGTGTTCTTTCAAGTTACATCGACCTGAAAGTCCGAGTCGAACTCAGGTTTTGAAAGGCTTGGAGATCTGCTCCCTTTCCCTTCTCCCCCGTGGGGAGAGGGCTGGGGTGAGGGGTGGATTTCGGATCAGAACAGAGCATTCAGGCGCTGAGTTTTCTTAACTGACCGGTATTAACCCGCAGGTCGCCTTTTCGCTTACTGCCCGCTGTAAATCTGATCGAAAATCCCGCCATCATTGAAGTGGGTTTTCTGCACGGTGCGCCAGTCACCGAAGGTTTTTTCCACCGACAGGAAGTCGACTTTCGGGAAGCGGTCGGTGTGCTTGGCCAGTACCGCCGGGTCACGCGGGCGCAGGTAGTTGGCGGCGGCGATTTCCTGGCCTTCCGGGGACCACAGGTACTTCAGGTACTCCTCGGCGGCAGCGCGGGTGCCTTTCTTGTCGACGACTTTGTCGACCACGCTGACTGGCGGTTCGGCTTCGGCGGAGACGCTTGGGTAGATGACTTCGAACTGGTCGCGGCCGAACTCCCGGGCGATCATTTCTGCTTCGTTTTCGAAGGTCACCAGCACGTCGCCGATCTGGTTGGTCATGAAGGTGGTGGTGGCTGCGCGGCCGCCGGTGTCGAGTACCGGGGCTTGTTTGAACAGCTTGCCGACGAAGGCCTTGGCCTTGTTTTCGTCACCGCCGTTTTTCAGCACATAACCCCAGGCCGACAAATAGGTGTAGCGGCCGTTGCCCGAGGTTTTCGGGTTGGGCACGATCACCTGCACGCCATCCTTGAGCAAGTCCGGCCAGTCTTTCAGGGCTTTCGGGTTGCCCTTGCGCACGATAAATACGGTGGCGGAAGTGAATGGCGCGCTGTGGTCTGGCAGGCGCGTCACCCAGTTGTCTGGCACCAGCTTGCCGTTGTCGACCAAGGCGTTGATGTCGGTGGCCATGTTCATGGTGATGACGTCAGCCGGCAGGCCATCGATCACGGAACGGGCCTGTTTGCTGGAGCCGCCGAAGGACATCTGCAAGGTGATGTTTTCGTTGTGCTCGGCTTGCCAGTGTTTCTGGAAGGCAGTGTTGTAGTCCTTGTAGAAATCGCGCATCACGTCATAGGACACGTTGAGCAGGGTCGGTGCGGCCTGGGCCACGCTCGCGAGGGCCAGGCCAGCGGCCAGAAGTGAGGCGCCAAAGATCTTTTTCACTGCACATTCCTTTTGTTCGAGATGAAGGCAATTTGCCGTCGACTATAGCCGGGGCTACATATCCCTTTAAAGATTAAAAAGTACTTTGCTTATTCTATTTTCTTGAACAGCGCATTACCGCAGCGTGAGCAAAATGCCGCGCTGTGTTCATGCTGGTTTTTGCGGCACACCGGGCAGTCATGTTGCAGCTGTTCGCCGCGCATGGCGTTGGCCAGTTCGGCGGTAAAAATCCCGGTGGGGACGGCGATGATCGAGTAACCGGTGACCATCACCATCGCCGAGATGACCTGCCCCAAAGCGGTCTTGGGTACGATGTCGCCGTAGCCGACGGTGGTCAGGGTGACGATCGCCCAATAGATCCCTTTGGGAATGCTGGTAAAGCCATGCTCCGGGCCTTCGACCACATACATCAGTGTGCCGAACACCGTTACCAGCGTGCAGACGCTGAGCAGGAATACGATGATTTTCTGTTTGCTGCCGCGCAGGGCGTCTAGCAGGTAATGGGCCTGCTTCAGGTAGGGGAGCAGTTTGAGCACGCGAAAGATCCGCAGCATACGGATGATCCGGATGATCAGCAGGTACTGCGCGTCGCTGTAATACAGCGCAAGGATGCCAGGAACAATCGCCAGCAAATCCACCAGCCCGTAAAAACTGAAGGCGTAACGCAGCGGCCTGGGCGAGCAGTACAAGCGCAATATGTACTCGACCAGGAAGATCAGGGTAAAGCCCCACTCGATGTACGCCAGGGTGTTGGCGAAGTTCTGATGAACGTCATCGATGCTGTCGAGGATCACCACCACCAGGCTGGCGAGGATGATCAGCAGCAGCGTTTTGTCGAAGCGCCGCCCGGCCACCGTGTCGGTCTGGAAAATCATTACGTACAGGCGTTTACGCCACGTGTCGTTGCTGTCCATTCATATCGCCTTGGCCATAAATCAGCGCAGCCTAGGTTGATTCTCCGAGGTTTGGCAAGGCGCACTGTCTGTAGTTGCCTGGCGCAGCAGGCGAATACCCGAACGCAGCAACCAGCAGGCGAGGATGAACGGCGCAGTCAGGGTCGCCAGTCCCACGGCAGCGAAAGCCGGTGTAAGGAGGATCGCCAGAGCGATGCCCAGCAGCGGCAGCCAGGGTTGGCGGCGTTGTTGGCTGAAGGCGAGGGCGGCCAATGCCGGGTTGTAGCCGTAAAGGCCGAGCAATGCATCGGGAGTCTCGTTCAGGCACAAGGCGCAGAGCAGACCCGCGGCGGAACCCGTCAGTGCCCAGAGCGCGGCGCGGCGGTTGGCAAGCAGCAGACCGGCAGCGATCAACACACCCGCCAGGGGATGGTCGAGGAAGATGACTTGGCCCAGGCCTTTGAACCCGGCTCCGATCAGGTTCAGAGCATCGAGTGCCGGCAGTGGCGCAGGGGTGGAGGGGGCCGGTGCGGCAAAGCTCAGCAGTATCCAGCCCAATCCCACGAAAGGTGAAGTGTAGGCAGGCAGAAAATGCTGGTCGCGAGTGCGCTTGAGCCATTGCTGGGTGACGATCGCACTCAGGCCACCGCTGGCGAGGATCAGTGGCGGCAGCATGGCCGACCAACGAAATTGCAGGCTCAGCAAGAGGCCGAGCAAGACGCCGTTGTAGCTGAAGAGCCCGGCTTGACGATCAGCCTTGGCGTAGCCGCGACGTTGCGCAGTGAGCAAGCCGGCCACGCCACCCAACAGGGCGCCGCCGAGCAACGTCGGAGCGCTAAACAGGATGGCCAACAGGCACAGCAGACCGCACAGCGGATGGCGCTGGAGGAAAATCTGACTGAAGCCGTTGAGCAGGGCAGTGGCCCAATCGGGGCAGTGGGTGTTGAAGTGGTGTGAGGGCATTTTGAGTCTATGTCTGGTAAACCGAGGCGCCCCCATCGCGAGCAAGCTCGCTCCCACACTGGATCTGTGCCCGACACAACATCAATGTGGGAGCGAGCTTGCTCGCGATGAGGCCAGTACAGTCGCTAAATCAACGTCTCTATACGCAACGAGTTCGTTGATCCCGGCTGACCGAACGGCACGCCTGCAGTGATCAACAATGTGTCGCCGCGCTTGGCCATGCCTTGCGCCTGGGCGATTTCCAGTGCGGTGGAGCACACCTCGTCGACCTGCCGCAATCGATCGTTGACCACCGAGTGCACGCCCCACGCCACGCTCAAGCGCCGCGCGGTTTGCAGGTTCGGCGTCAGGTTGAGGATCGGCACCGCTGGCCGCTCCCGCGCCGCACGCAAACTCGAACTGCCGGACTCGCTGTAGTTCACCAGCACCGCCACCGGCAGGATGTTGCTGATCCGGCGGATTGCACAGCTGATGGCGTCCGAGGTCGTGGCTTCGGCTTTTGGCCGGCTGACATCCAGTTGCGCCTGGTAATCCGGACCGCTTTCGACCTGGCGGATGATCTTGCTCATCATCTGCACCGCTTCGAGCGGGTAATCGCCAGAAGCGGTTTCCGCCGACAGCATCACTGCGTCAGCCCCTTCGGCCACGGCGTTGGCGACGTCGGTTACTTCGGCCCGTGTCGGTGCCGGAGAGAAGCGCATCGATTCGAGCATCTGGGTCGCCACCACCACCGGTTTGCCGAGCTGACGGCAGGTGCTGATGATGTCTTTCTGGATCTGCGGCACGCTCTCGGCCGGCACTTCCACGCCCAGGTCGCCACGGGCAACCATGATCGCGTCGCTCAGTTCGGCGATTTCGCGCAGTTGTTCAACGGCCGATGGCTTCTCGATTTTCGCCATCAAAAAGGCTTTGTTGCCGATCAGCGCGCGCGCTTCACGAATGTCTTCAGGCCGCTGCACAAATGACAGCGCGACCCAATCAACACCCAGCTCCAGACCGAAACTCAGATCGCGACGATCCTTGGCGGTCAGCGGACTGAGGTCGAGCACCGCTTGCGGCACGTTGACGCCTTTGCGGTCCGACAGCTCGCCGCCATTGAGCACCGTGGTGTCGATGGCATCGGCGTACTTGGTCACGACGCGCAAACGCAATTTGCCGTCATCCAGCAACAGGTCCATGCCGGGCTCCAGCGCAGCGATGATTTCCGGGTGCGGCAGGTTGACCCGACGCTCGTCACCCGGCGTGGCATCGAGGTCCAGGCGCAGGGCCTGACCGCGCACCAGTTGCACCTTGCCCTCGGCAAACTTGCCGACCCGCAGTTTCGGGCCTTGCAGGTCCATCAGAATGCCCAGCGGGTAATTGAGCTGGCGCTCGACTTCACGGATCCACTGGTAACGCTTGGCGTGGTCGGCGTGATCGCCATGGCTGAAGTTCAGGCGAAAGATATTCACCCCGGCTTGCACCAGCTCGCGGATGTCATCGATCCCGTCAGTGGCCGGGCCAAGGGTGGCGAGGATTTTGACTTTTTTATCAGGCGTCATGTTCAGGGCTCTCGAGGATCAGGATGGCGCGGAAGTCGTTGACGTTGGTGCGTGTCGGCTCGGTGACGATCAGCCCGTCGAGCGCGGCGAAATAGCCATAGCCATTGTTGTTGTCCAACTCGTCGCTGGCGCTCAAGCCCAGGGTGGCAGCGCGGGCGTAGCTGTCCGGAGTCATGATTGCGCCGGCGTTGTCTTCGGAGCCGTCGATGCCATCGGTATCACCGGCCAGCGCGTAAACGCCGGGCAGGCCTTTGAGGCTGTCGGTCAGGCTGAGCAGGAACTCGGCGTTGCGTCCGCCACGACCATTGCCACGCACGGTGACGGTGGTTTCGCCGCCGGAGAGAATCACGCAGGGCGCCGCCAACGGCTGACCGTGCAGCACCACTTGGCGCGCGATACCGGCGTGGACTTTCGCCACCTCGCGGGATTCGCCTTCCAGATCGCCGAGGATCAACGGACTGAAACCGGCCTGGCGGGCTTTCACCGCTGCCGCTTCCAGGGATTGCTGGGGGCGGGCGATCAATTGGAAATGGCTGCGGGCCAGACTCGGATCGCCGGGTTTTACGGTTTCAGATTCAGGGCTCTGCAACCAGCTGCGCACCGATGCCGGAACCTCGATGGCGTAGCGTTTGAGGATCGCCAGGGCTTCGGCCGAGGTGCTCGGATCGGCCACTGTCGGGCCGGAAGCGATCACCGTGGCGAGGTCGCCCGGGACATCGGAAATCGCGTAGGTGTAAACCGTCGCTGGCCAGCAGGCTTTACCGAGGCGGCCGCCCTTGATCGCCGAGAGGTGCTTGCGCACGCAGTTCATCTCGCCGATGGTCGCGCCGGATTTGAGCAGGGCTTTGTTGATCGCCTGTTTGTCGGCCAGAGTGATGCCGGCTGCGGGCAGGGCGAGCAGGGCCGAACCGCCGCCCGAGAGCAGGAAGATTACCCGGTCGTCTGCGCTCAGGTTACTGACCAGTTCCAGCACCCGTTTGGCCACGGCCAGACCGGCTGCATCAGGCACCGGGTGGGCGGCCTCGACCACTTCGATTTTTTCGCAAGGGGCGCCGTGACCATAGCGGGTGACCACCAGGCCAGACACTTCACCCTGCCAGCAGCGCTCGACCACCTGGGCCATGGCTGCGGCGGCTTTGCCGGCACCGATGACGATCACCCGACCGCTGCGATCTTTCGGTAAATGGGCTTCGAGGACATGCTGCGGATGGGCCGCGTCGATGGCTGTGGCAAACAGCTCGCGCAGGAATTGTTGCGGATCGACCGACATGGCGGGCTCCCGGAATTCTTGTTATTGGGGTAGGACGACAGCGGGTGTTGCGACGCGGTCCAGTGTGGGAGCTGGCTTGCCTGCGATTCAGGCGGCGCGCTGTATCAGGTACGCCGCGGCGATTTCATCGCGAGCAAGCTCGCTCCCACAGGGGATCGAGCCAGCTTCATGCAAGGGGCTTACTTATCGCGAATCGAGAAGTTCGCCATGTGTTCCAGACCCTTGATCAGCGCCGAGTGGTCCCAGTTGCTGCCACCGATGGCGGCGCAGGTGCTGAACACTTGCTGGGTGCCTGCGGTGTTCGGCAGGTTGATACCCAGCTCGCGAGCACCGGCCAGTGCCAGGTTGAGATCCTTCTGGTGCAGGCTGATGCGGAAGCCTGGATCGAAGGTGCCTTTGATCATGCGCTCGCCGTGTACTTCAAGGATCTTCGAGGAGGCGAAACCGCCCATCAGCGCTTCACGCACCTTGGCGGGATCGGCACCGTTTTTCGAGGCGAACAGCAGGGCTTCGGCCACGGCCTGGATGTTCAGCGCCACGATGATCTGGTTCGCCACTTTGGCGGTTTGACCGTCGCCATTGCCGCCGACCAGGGTGATGTTCTTGCCCATGCTCTGGAACAGTGGCAGCGCGCGTTCGAAAGCATCGCTGTCACCACCGACCATGATGCTCAGGGTCGCAGCCTTGGCGCCGACTTCACCACCGGACACCGGGGCGTCGAGGTATTGCGCGCCTTTCTCGTTGATCTTCGCCGCGAAGGCTTTGGTCGCGGTCGGCGAGATCGAGCTCATGTCGATGACCACTTTGCCTTTGCCAACTCCGGCGGCGACGCCGTCGGCACGGAACAGCACGTCATCGACCTGTGGGGTATCCGGCACCATGATGATGATGAATTCGGCTTCCTGAGCGACTTCTTTCGGGCTCGCCAGAGCAACTGCGCCAGCGGCGACCAGGTCAGCCGGAGCAGGGTCGTGGTGCGCTGACAGGAACAGGCTGTGACCGGCTTTCTGCAGGTTCAACGCCATTGGGTGGCCCATGATGCCGGTGCCGATAAATCCGATTTTAGCCATGAGAAAATCCTCTTGTTTTTATTGCTGCTTCAAGCAAATGGGGGACGGTTTTTGGTGGGAGCGGGCTTGCTCGCGAAGGCGGTGTATCAGTCGACATCAGTTCTGAATGTCGGACCGCTTTCGCGAGCAAGCCCGCTCCCACAGGGTCTGCGTCAAATTGCGTTATGGGTTTTAAGCCAGCCCAGGCCCGCTTCAGTGGTGGTCAGCGGTTTGTATTCACAACCGACCCAGCCCTGATAACCGATGCGGTCCAAGTGTTCGAACAGGAAGCGGTAGTTGATTTCACCGGTGCCCGGCTCGTTGCGGCCCGGGTTGTCAGCCAGTTGAATGTGATTGATCTCTTCCAGGTGCGTGGCCATGGTGCGGGCCAGGTCGCCCTCCATGATTTGCATGTGGTAGATGTCGTATTGCAGGAACAGGTTGGCGCTGCCCACTTGTTCGCGAATCGACAGGGCCTGGGCGGTGTTGTTCAGGTAGAAGCCCGGGATGTCGCGGGTGTTGATGGCTTCCATCACCAGTTTGATGCCCACCGCTTGCAGCTTGTCGGCGGCATATTTGAGGTTGGCGACAAAGGTTTTTTCCACGGTGGCATCGTCGACGCCTTGTGGGCGGATACCGGCCAGGCAGTTGACTTGGGTGTTGCCCAGAACCTGTGCGTAAGCGATGGCCAGATCGACGCCGGCGCGGAACTCTTCCACGCGATCCGGATGGCAGGCGATCCCGCGCTCACCCTTGGCCCAGTCACCGGCCGGCAGATTGAACAGCACTTGGGTCAGACCGTTGGCATCCAGTTGAGCCTTGATCTCGGCGGAGCTGAAATCGTAAGGGAACAGGTATTCGACACCGCTGAAGCCGGCTTTGGCGGCCGCTTCAAAGCGGGCAAGAAAATCCTGCTCGGTAAACAGCATGGACAGGTTGGCTGCGAAACGCGGCATGGTGGTCTCCCGTTAAAGTTCTCGTTCCCACGCTCTGCGTGGGAATGCCTCATTGGACGCTCAGCGTCCGCTGTTGGGACGCGGAGCGTCCCGGGCTGCATTCCCACGCAGAGCGTGGGAACGATCATCAGGCCCGGTCAATCCAGCAACGAAATCGCCGTCGGTGCGTCGCTACCGACCAGCGCCAGGTCTTCGAATTCGTTGACGGCGTTGATCTCGGTGCCCATGGAAATGTTGGTCACGCGCTCCAGGATGATCTCGACGATCACTGGAACCTTGAACTCCTCGATCAACTGCTCGGCCTTGCGCAGGGCAGGGGCGATGCCAGCCGGTTCGAACACGCGCAACGCCTTGCAACCCAGGCCTTCGGCCACCGCTACGTGGTCAACCCCGTAACCGTTGAGTTCCGGTGCGTTGAGGTTGTCGAAGGACAGCTGCACGCAGTAATCCATGTCGAAACCGCGCTGCGCCTGACGGATCAGACCCAGGTACGAGTTGTTCACCACGACGTGGATGTACGGCAGTTTGAACTGCGCGCCCACCGCCAGTTCTTCGATCATGAACTGGAAGTCGTAGTCGCCCGAGAGTGCCACGACCTTGCGGCTCGGATCAGCCTTGACCACGCCCAGCGCTGCCGGAATGGTCCAGCCCAAGGGGCCGGCCTGACCGCAGTTGATCCAGTGCCGCGGTTTGTAGACGTGCAGGAACTGCGCGCCGGCAATCTGCGACAGACCGATGGTGCTGACGTAGCAGGTGTCTTTGCCGAACACCTGGTTCATCTCTTCGTATACGCGCTGCGGTTTGACCGGCACGTTGTCGAAGTGAGTCTTGCGGTGCAGGCTGGCCTTGCGCTGCTGGCAGTCTTGCAGCCAGGCGCTGCGGTCCTTCAGTTTGCCGGCGGCTTTCCACTCGCGAGCCACTTCGATGAACATTTTCAGTGCCAGGCCAGCGTCGGAAACGATGCCCTGATCTGGAGTGAACACGCGGCCGATCTGGGTCGGTTCGATGTCGACGTGAATGAATTTTCGGCCTTCGGTGTACACGTCGACCGAACCGGTGTGACGGTTGGCCCAACGGTTACCCACGCCCAGCACCACATCGGACTTGAGCATCGTCGCGTTGCCGTAACGGTGCGAAGTCTGCAGGCCAACCATGCCGACCATCAGCGGGTGATCGTCGGGGATCGTGCCCCAGCCCATCAGGGTCGGGATAACCGGAATACCGGTCAGCTCGGCGAATTCCACCAACAGGTCGCTGGCATCGGCGTTGATGATGCCGCCGCCGGCTACCAGCAATGGACGTTCAGCCTGATCGAGCATGGCCAGGGCTTTCTCGACCTGCTTGCGGGTTGCCGCTGGCTTGGCCAAGGGCAGTGGTTCGTAGGCGTCGATGTCGAATTCGATTTCGGCCATCTGCACGTCGAACGGCAGGTCGATCAGTACCGGGCCGGGACGGCCGGAGCGCATTTCATAGAAGGCTTTCTGGAACGCGTAAGGCACCTGGCCCGGTTCCAGAACGGTGGTCGCCCACTTGGTCACTGGCTTGACGATGCTGGTGATGTCGACCGCCTGGAAGTCTTCCTTGTGCATACGGGCGCGAGGGGCTTGCCCGGTGATGCAAAGAATCGGGATCGAGTCGGCCGAGGCGCTGTAGAGCCCGGTGACCATGTCGGTACCGGCAGGGCCGGAGGTGCCGATGCACACGCCGATGTTGCCGGCCTTGGTGCGGGTGTAACCCTCGGCCATGTGCGAGGCGCCTTCAACGTGGCGAGCGAGGACGTGATCGATGCCGCCGACCTTTTGCAGGGCGGAGTACAGCGGGTTGATTGCAGCGCCGGGAATGCCAAAAGCGGTATCAACCCCTTCACGGCGCATCACCAGAACGGCGGCTTCGATTGCTCTCATTTTGCTCATGGTTTTGTGCCTCTTTACGTTTTGTAATTGTATACAAGTGGCTTTGCGCAGAGTGTATTCACGGCGGACGGCGCAGGTCAATCCATTTTCTCAAGCGGCTGTTTCATTCGTCGGAGGGCCATAAACACTGTGGCGTTTCGTCGCATGAGCCGCATTTCGAGAATTATTGTATACAAAAAAATAATTCATTGTGTTCTATTTGTTGTATCGGGCTTCTCAACAAAAAGAAACCCAAAGGCTTTCCCATAACAAGATAAGGACGGCACCCATGAGCGCTTTAACCTTGAAAGTCGCAGTCAGCCTGACCAATCGGGCTATCGTTGCGGGGCGCAAGATCGCCGCGGCACCGCTGACCATTGCAGTACTCGATGCGGGTGGGCATTTGTTGAGCTTGCAACGCGAAGACGGCGCCAGCCTGCTTCGCCCACAAATCGCCATCGGCAAAGCCTGGGGCGCGATCGCGCTGGGCAAGGGCTCGCGGCTATTGGCTCTGGACGCGCAACAGCGCCCGGCGTTTATCGCCGCGTTGAACAGCCTGGGGCAGGGCAGCGTCGTACCCGCACCGGGCGGGGTGCTGATTCGTGATCAGGATGGGGTTGTGCTGGGGGCCATCGGCATCAGCGGCGACACCTCGGACATCGACGAGCAATGCGCGATCAGCGCCATCGAAGAGCAGGGGTTGCGGGCGGATGCGGGGGTGACGGCTTGATCTTCAGCGCCTGAACCATCGCCTTCGCGAGCAAGCCCGCTCCCACACTGGACCGTCGGTGGACACAAAATGTGTGAACACCCGAGATAAAGTGTGGGAGCGGGCTTGCTCGCGAAAGCAATCTTTCAGACACATCCAGCTAAAAGTCTGCTCCAACCCTCAAGCAATCACAGGTCTAGCCTTCTTCATGACTTGATCATGAAAGGGGGCAAGGGAATGCCGGAACGGTCTGCCTCACATCGCCTGCGCATTGGCCGCTATGCAGAGCAAAACCGGATCTATCTGCTGACAGCAAATACATTTAACCGTGAGCCTGTTTTCAGGGACTATGCCTTGGGCAGGATGGTTGTACACCAGTTCAAGCAAGCACAGGAACAAGGTATTGCCGACACCTTGGCTTGGGTAGTCATGCCTGATCACTTCCACTGGCTGATTCAATTGCACCGAGGATCGCTGGGACAATTGATGTGCCAGACGAAATCCTTGAGTACTCGATCAATCAATTCAGCGACTGGAAGATCGGGCAGTCTTTGGCAGCAGAGTTTTCATGATCACGCGCTGCGGCATGAGGAAAGCCTGGTGAAAGTTGCTCGGTATGTTGTCGCCAACCCATTACGGGCGGGACTGGTCAAGCGGCTGGGCGATTATCCATTGTGGGATGCGATATGGATTTGATCTGAAACCGAGTTGCCCCATTCGCGAGCAAGCCCGCTCCCACATTGGACCTTCGATGGACACAAAATGTGTGAACACCCCAGATCAAGTATGGGAGCGGGCTTGCTCGCGAATGAGGGCGACTCGGTCTACCTGTCCGGCTCGCAACCCTTGAGCACCAACCGAATAATGGTCTGCGCCGCCGCTTCGTAGTCGCTTTCATCCAGCTTGGCCTTGCCGGTGACGGCGGAGATCTGCCAGTCGAAGTCGGCGTAGGTCTGGGTCGCGGCCCAGATGCTGAACATCAGGTGGTTTGGGTCGATGGGGGCGATCTGGCCGCGATCGATCCAGGTCTGGATGCAGTCAATGTTGTGCTTGGCCTGGGCGTTGAGCTGTTCGACCAGGTCGGCGCTGAGGTGCGGCGCACCGTGCATGATCTCGCTGGCAAACACCTTGGACGCGAACGGCAGGTCGCGGGAAATACGAATCTTCGAACGAATGTAGCCGCTGAGCACTTCGCTCGGCACGCCGTCGGCGTTGAACGGTGTCGAGGCCTGGAGAATCGGCTCGATGATGCTTTCCAGGACCTCACGGTAGAGGTTTTCCTTGGATTTGAAGTAGTAATAGACGTTGGGCTTGGGCAACCCCGCCTTGGCCGCGATGTCACTGGTTTTGGTCGCAGCGAAGCCTTTGTCGGCAAACTCTTCACTGGCGGCACGCAGGATCAGTTCTTTATTGCGCTCGCGAATAGTGCTCATAAACCAGGTGATTCCTTGCCGATACTGGCGGTTGCGCATGGTAGCACCGGCCTCGCGCAGCGCTCAAGAATGCCGCCTGTTGCCCCTCATCGTTTGAGCCTGTCTCAGGGCTGAACAAACGGCTGGATGGCCGAGTGAATGACAGGCGCACTGCTAAAGTTCAAGTGAGCGATCAGGCCTTTTGGCCATTTCTTGTGTAAACGGCCCGGCATTCACTTCGCATCGTTGCGTTTGGTGTTCAGTCCGTTTGAGTGAGAAACCGTGGTGAGGAGCAGGCGAGGCAAATGTGCTCTGCTGATCGGGGCTGTGCTGCTGGTGTTGTTGGCCGCCGCGCTGTGGTTTTACCGCGAGAGTGGACAACACAAAGGCAAGCCGCCAGCGCCTGCCGAGCCGGTGGCGGTTGCGGCGGTGACCTTGCAGGATATACCGGTGTACATCGACGCCCTGGGGACGGTCACGCCCACCCGCAGTGTGACTGTGATAACGCAGGTCAACGGCATTCTCGCCTCGGTCGAGTTCGAGGAAGGCCAGCAGGTACGCAAGGGCCAGGTCATCGCGCGGATCGACGACCGGGCGCTGAAGGCGCAACTGGCGGTAGCCAGAGGCACGCTGGCTCATGATCAAGCGCTGTTGAGTAATGCCCAGCGTGATCTGGTGCGTTTTCGCGAACTGATCAAGATCGGTTCCACCAGCCAGCAAACCCTCGACACCCAGGCGTCCCTGGTGCAACAGCAACAAGGCACGGTCGCTGCCGATCACGGCAGTGTGCAGAACCTCGAAGTCCAGTTGAATTACTGCACCATTACCTCACCGGTCGATGGTGTGGTGGGTTTGCGGCTGGTCGATCCGGGCAACTACGTGACCGCGGCATCTACCACGGGCATTGCGCTGATTACCCAGATGCGCCCGGCGACGGTGGTGTTCGCGGTGCCCGAGGATGACTTGGCGGCGATCCACCAGGCGATGGCCAAAGGGCCGGTGACGGTGCTCGCCTACGACCGCAACAAGCACGGCCTGCTGGGGACCGGCAGCCTGCTGGCGCTGGATAACCAGGTGGACACCAGCACTGGCACGATCAAGGTCAAGGCGCAGTTCGACGACTCCGCCAATGCGTTGTTTCCCAACCAGTTCGTCAACGCCCGGCTCAAGGCCGACACGCTGAACCAGGTGCCGGTGACACCGACCACGGCGATTCAACACGGCAGCAAAGGTGACTTCGTGTTCGTGGTCAACGCCGACAAGGCCAGCCTGCGCAACATCAAGGCCGGCCCGTCGATGGGCGACGTCACGGCGATTCTCGATAATGGCCTCAAGCCCGGCGAGCAAGTGATCACCGAAGGCGCGGATAAACTTGATGATGGCTCGCCCGTGAAGGTCGTTGCCCAATGAGCAGCCGGCAGCCATGAACGTCTCGCGGCCCTTTATCGAGCGGCCGGTCGCCACCACGCTGTTGATGGTGGCGGTGTTGCTGCTGGGGATGCTGGGTTATCACTTTCTGTCGGTGTCGGCACTGCCCGAGGTCGATTACCCGACCATTCAGGTGTTTACCCAATACACCGGTGCCAGTCCGCAGGTGGTCAGCTCGTCGATCACTGCGCCACTGGAGCGCCAGCTCGGCGAGATGCCGGGGCTCAAATCGATGAGCTCCACCAGCTCCGACGGTGCCTCGGTGATTACCCTGCAATTTGATCTGGCGTTGTCGCTGGATATCGCTGAGCAAGAAGTACAAGCCGCCATCAACGCAGCCGGGACGTTCCTGCCGACGAACCTGCCGTACCCGCCGGTGTACAGCAAGGTCAACCCGGCAGACGCCCCGGTGCTGACGCTGTCGCTGACCTCCGACGTGTTGCCCCTGACCAAAATCGAAGACCTTGCCGACACTCGACTGGCGCAGAAAATCTCGCAGATCACCGGTGTCGGTCTGGTCACCATCAGCGGCGGACAGCGCCCGGCGGTGCGGGTTCAGGCCAATACCTCGGCGCTGAACAACCTGGGCCTGTCACTGGAAGAGCTGCGCACGGCGCTGGGCAATGCCAACGTCAATCAGGCCAAAGGCAACATCGATGGCAAGTTCCAGGCGTACTCGATTGGCGGCAACGATCAGTTGCAGTCGTCCGATGACTATCAGGATCTGGTGATCGCTTATAAAAACGGTGCGCCGATTCGTCTGGCGCAAATCGCCAGTTCCTTTCAGGGGCCGGAGAATCCGCGTCAGGCGGCCTGGACCGACAGCACGCCCTCGATTCTGTTGAACATCCAGCGTCAGCCCGGGGCCAACGTGATCGACGTGGTCGACCGGGTCCAGCGACTGTTGCCCAAGCTGCGTGCCAGTCTGCCCAGCACCCTGAAGGTCGCTGTACTCACCGACCGCACCCAGACCATCCGTGCTTCGGTCACCGACGTGCAGTACGAATTGTCGGTCGCGGTGGTGCTGGTGGTGCTGGTGATTTTCCTGTTTCTGCGCAAGATCCCGGCGACGGTGATCCCCGCCGTCACAGTGCCGCTGACGCTGATTGGCACGCTGGCGGTGGCGTACGCATTGGGATTCTCCCTGAACAACCTGACGCTGATGGCGCTGACCATTGCCATCGGTTTTGTGGTCGATGACGCCATCGTGATGATCGAAAACATCACGCGCTACATCGAGGCCGGAGAGCCACCCTTGCAGGCCGCGCTCAAGGGCTCGGCGCAGATCGGCTTCACCATCATTTCGCTGTCGGTGGCGCTGATTGCGGTGATGATCCCGTTGCTGTTCATGGGCGATGTGGTGGGCCGGTTGTTTCGCGAATTCGCCATGACCGTGGCGGTGACCATCATTATTTCGGCGCTGATCTCGCTGACCCTGACGCCGATGATGTGCGCGCGGATGCTCAAGCCCCGGCAGCAGGAGCGACGGGTCGACTTTTTCGACCGGATCAATGGCCATTACCTGCGCGGCCTGGATTGGGTACTGGACCATCAGGTGCTGACACTGATCTCGGTGGTGTGTACCGCGTTGCTGACCCTGTTGATGATTGTGGTGATGCCCAAGGGCTTTTTCCCCGAACAGGACACCGGACTGATTCAGGGGATCTCCCAGGCCTCACCGACCATTTCGTTCCAGCAGATGCAGCTCGAGCAGCAGCGACTGGCCGCGAGGATTTTGCAAGATCCGGCGGTCGAGAGCCTGTCGTCCTTTGTCGGCATCGACCAGACCAACCCGACGATCAACCAGGGCAACCTGCTGATCAACCTCAAGCCTCGCGGCGTGCGCGACAGCAGTGCGGCGGTGATCCGCAGGCTGTCGGATGCGAACAGCGATGACGCCGGCATTCGTCTGTACCTGCACGCCGTGCAGGACCTGACACTGGATGCCACGGTGTCGACCACCAGCTATCGACTCGGCCTGCAAGCCATCGATCCGCAGGTGCTGGCGCTGTGGACCGGAAAGCTGCTGACAGCGCTCAAGCACGAGCCGATGTTCACCGACGTGCAAAGCCAGGCGTTACAGTTCGGCAATCAGATCCAGCTGACCTTTGACCGTGCCACCGCTTCACGTCTGGGCATTACGCCGCAAGCCATCGACGATGTGCTGTATGACGCCTTCGGCCAGCGCCAGGTGTCGACCCTCTACACCCAGCTCAATCAATATCACGTGGTGCTGGCCACCGATCATCCGCCGCGCAATCTGGCCGACTTGCTCACGGGGCTTTACGTGAACATTCCGGGTGGCGGGGTGGCGCCGCTGTCGAGCATGGCCAGCATGCAAGTGGTGCGCACGCCGATCACCATCAACCGGCTCGGACAGTTTCCCTACGCCGACGTGTCATTCAACCTGGCGCCCGGCCAGACCCTCGGCGCAGCGGTGAACCGACTCAAGGACATCGAGGCGCAACTCGGCTTGCCGCCGACCGTGCAAGCGTCGCTGGAAGGTGCGGCGGCGACCTTCGAGGCGTCATTGTCCAATCAGGTGTTCCTGGTGATCGCGGCGATTGTCGTGGTGTACCTGATGCTGGGGATTCTCTACGAAAGCTTCGTGCACCCGGTGACGATCCTCTCGACCTTGCTGTCGGCGGCGCTGGGCGCGTTGCTGGCGCTGCTGATCACCGGCACGCAGTTCGACATCATTGGCTTGATCGGCATCGTGCTGCTGATCGGCATTGTCATGAAGAACGGCATCATGATGGTCGACTTTGCCCTGGAACTGCAGCGCAAGGGCGGTCTGAGCCCAAAGGCTGCGATCCGGCAGGCGGCCGAACTGCGTTTCCGGCCGATTCTGATGACCAGCATGGCTTCGTTGTTTGGCGCTGTACCCTTGGCGCTGGGCACCGGGATCGGCTCCGAGTTGCGGCATCCGTTGGGGATTACGATCATCGGCGGGCTGCTGCTCAGCCAAATGCTGACGCTGTTTTCCACGCCAGTGATTTTCCTCGCCATGCATAAACTGGAACGCCGTTTTAGTGGGCGACCTCCGGTCGTTGAAGGCTGACGGCGATGAACCTCAGCGCGCCGTTCATCCAGCGTCCGATTGCCACCACCCTGTTGGCGGCAGGGCTGGCGCTGGCCGGGATCCTGGCGTTTCTGTTGCTGCCGGTGGCGCCGTTGCCCGAGGTGGATTTTCCGACCATCAGCGTCCGTGCATCGCTGCCCGGAGCTGACCCGAGCACCGTCGCCAGCTCGGTGGCAACGCCGTTGGAGCGTCAGTTCGGACAGATCGCCGGCGTCACCCAGATGACTTCGTCCAGCACCTTGGGCGCGACCCGGATCAACCTGCAATTCGATTTGAATCGCGACATCAACGGCGCCGCGCGGGACGTGCAGGCGGCGATCAATGCGGCGCGAACCAACCTGCCGAGTGACTTGTCGGGCAACCCGACCTACCGCAAGGTCAACCCCGCCGATTCACCGATTCTGGTCATCAGCCTGACCTCGGACACCGCCACGCCGGGGCAAATGTACGATGTCGCCTCGACCCTGCTGGAGCAACGCCTGCTGCAAACCAAAGGCGTCGGCGATGTCATCGTCGGCGGCGGCGCGTTGCCGGCAGTGCGCGTTGAGCTGAACCCGGACCGGCTCAACCGCTACGGCGTCAGCCTGGAACAGGTGCGAGCGGTGATCGCGTCTTCCAACGCCAACCTGCCCAAGGGGGCGGTGGCCGTCGGGGCACAATCCCAAGGCATTGCGGCGAACGACATGCTCTACACGATGGACGATTACGCGCCGCTGGTGGTCAAGCAGCACAAGGGTGATGTGGTGCGTATTTCCGACCTCGGTTATGTGCGCGAAGACGTCGAGGACTTGCGTAATTTCGGTCTGTCCAACGGCAAGTCTGCGGTGCTGCTGGTGGTGTTCAAGCAGCCGGGGGCGAACGTCATCAGTGCCGTGGATGCGGTCAAAGCCGAACTGCCGTTCCTGCAAAGTTCGATTCCGGCGAGCATCAAACTCAATATCCTGATGGACCGCACCACCACCATTCGTGCGTCGCTGCACGATGTCGAGTTGTCGCTGATCGCCTCGATTGTGCTGGTGACGCTGGTGACGTTCGGCTTCTTTCGCGATTGGCGCAGCACCCTGGTGCCGGCCATTGCGGTGCCGTTGTCGCTGCTGGGGACCTTTGGGGCGATGTATTTCCTAGGTTACAGCCTGAACAACCTGTCGCTGATGGCACTGACTATTTCCACCGGGTTCGTGGTGGACGATGCGATTGTGGTGGTCGAGAACATCATGCGTCATCTGGAAAAAGGCGAGAGCCGTCTGCACGCAGCCCTGGTGGGCGCGCAAGAAGTCGGCTTCACCGTGCTGAGCATCAGTGTGTCGCTGGTGGCGGTGTTCATTCCATTGCTGCTGATGGGCGGGATTGTCGGCCGGCTGTTTCGCGAGTTTTCGATCACCTTGTCGGTGGCGATCATGATTTCCATGCTGATCTCGCTGACAGTCACACCGATGCTGTCCAGCCTGTTGTTGCGCACTCAGGAGCAGGCGGCGAAGGACAGCGATCAACCCGATTCGCGGTTTCACCGGTTTTACGACCGTACCCTCGGCTGGGTCATCGAGCACTCGGTGCTGATGGGCCTGCTCACGCTGTTGGTGATTGCGTTCGCCGGAGTGTTGTATGTGCTGGTGCCCAAGGGCTTTTTTCCACAGGAGGACACCGGGCGTTTGTCCGGCAGCATCGTGGCGCCACAAAGCGTTTCCTACGTGGCGATGCAACGCAGTTTCAGGGAGATCAACCAGAAGGTACTGGGCAACCCGAACGTGCTGACGGTGGGCGGTTTTGTCGGCGGTGGCGGGGCGATCAACACGGCGCAGTTGTTCATTGCCCTCAAGCCGCTGGCCGAGCGCCGGGACGGCGCCGATCAGGTGGTCGCGCAAGTGCGCCGCACCCTTGGCGAGATGCCGGGCACGCGCCTGTATTTGCAGTCGTCCCAGGACATCACCGTTGGTGGTCGCCAGAGTGGCGCGCAGTACCAGTACACGATGACCGCCGATGATCAGAGCGCGCTGGATGAATGGGTGCCCAAGGTGCTCGCGGCGTTGCATGCGTTGCCGCAACTGACCGACCTCAACACCGATCAGCAGGACAACAGTCTGCGGGCCAATCTGAAGATCAACCGCGATGTGGCGGCACGGCTCGGGGTCAGTATTTCGGCTATCGACCAGACACTGTACGACGCCTTTGGCCAGCGCCAGGTCTCGACTATTTATCGCGCAGCCAATCAGTACCACATCGTGATGGAGGTGGCGCCGCCGTACTGGAGTGACCCGGCAACGCTCAGCTCGATCTATGTGCCGGTCGGCACGCTTGCGGTGAGCCGGGGCCGCAGCGTCGTGCCGAATCTGAGTGCCAACGCCAACCCGCAGTTGGTGCCATTGTCGGCACTGGCCGATTACTCGGTGGATCGCACGGCCATTTCCATCAGCCACCAGGGCACGTTCCCGGCAGTGACTGCGTCGTTCAACCTTGCGCCTGGCGTGTCCATCGGCCAGGCCACGGCATTGGTCGACAATGCCGTGGCACAGCTGCGAATGCCCGCCAGCGTGGTCGGGCAATTCGCCGGTACGGCACAGGTGTTCCAGTCATCGGTGGCCAGCGAGCCGTTGCTGATCTGTGCAGCGTTGTTGTCGGTGTACATCGTGCTGGGCATCCTCTACGAAAACCTGACGCACCCGTTGACCATCCTGTCGACCTTGCCGTCGGCCGGTGTGGGCGCGCTGATTGCCTTGTTGTTGACCGGCACCGAGCTGTCGATCATTGCATTGGTGGGGGTGATTTTGCTGATCGGCATCGTCAAGAAGAACGCGATCATCATGATCGACTTTGCGATCACCGAACGCCGGGAGCAGGGGCTCAACGCCAAGGAAGCGATTCGCCGGGCGTGCCTGATCCGCTTCCGGCCGATCATGATGACAACGCTGGCGGCGATCCTCGGTGCGTTGCCGCTGGTACTCGGCAGCGGTTACGGCTCGGAGCTGCGTCGGCCGCTGGGCATTTCGATTATTGGCGGGCTGGTGTTCAGCCAGATGCTGACGCTTTACACCACCCCGGTGATCTACCTCTGGCTCGATCGGGCGTCCCGGCGCCTGGGGAGGCGTGAATGAGCAGTGAGCGCAAATCCCTTGTAGTCGCTGGCGAAGCCTGCGTTCGATCGCGTAGCGGTCGCCAAAAGGCTGACGGCGACTTCGTCCCCGAACGCAGGCTTCGCCAGCTGCTACAGGTCAGCGGCGTCGTGCTTTGGGTGGTACTTGGCGGTTGCATGGTCGGTCCGGATTATCAAAAGCCAGCCATCGAATTGCCGATGAGCTTCAAGGAGGGTGCGCAATGGCAGCGTGCGCAGGCCAATCCGCAGGGTGCGCTGGACAGCCAGTGGTGGCTTTCATATCAGGACCCTATCCTCAACGATTTGATTGCGCGTTCAGCCAGGGCCAACCAGTCGATCATCGCCGCCGAAGCGGCCTATCGCCTGGCACAGGCCCAAGTGGCGTCGAGCCGGGCCGGGCTGTGGCCGACAGTGGGCGTCGGGTTGTCCGGATCGCGGGGTGTTGGCGCAGGCGGCAGTAGCAGCACTGGCGCCAGTACTTCATCTGGCAGCAGTGCTGGCGGTGTCGTGCAAACGGTCAGTGCCACGTTGAGCGCCAGCTGGGAGCCGGATCTGTGGGGCCTGGTGCGGCGCGGCATCGAGTCGAGTCAGGCGTCGGCCCAGGCTTCCGATGCATTACTGGCGGGCGTGCGCCTGTCCATCAGCGCCAGTGTCGCCAGTAACTACCTGGGCTTGCGCCAACTGGATATTGACGTCGGTCTGTTGCAACAGCAGCAGGCGATCAATCAGCAGTTGCTGACGATGATTCAGGTGCAGACCGTGCAAGGCACCGCGACCAACGATCAATTGCTGATCGCCCAGGATCAACTGACCAGCGTGGTCGCGGCCTTGCAAACCGCACAGCGTTCGCGCGAGCAGTTCGAGCATGCGCTGGCCGTGTTGGTGGGCGTGGCGCCAGCGCAATTCAATCTGCCGCCCACCGTGAACTATAGCTTCGTGCTGCCCATGCCGCCGCTGAGCCTGCCATCGAGTCTATTGCAGCGCCGTCCCGATGTAGTGTCTGCCGAGCGTGCGGCAGCGGCGGCGAATGCGAAGATCGGCGTGGCCGAGGCGGCGTTTTTTCCGACGCTGAATTTGACCGGTCAGGTCGGCTATCGCGGTACGGCGCTGGGTGGCCTGTTCAGCGTGCCGAACCGGGTCTGGACCCTCGGCCCGGCGCTGGCTGAAACCCTTTTCGAGGGTGGTGCCCGGGAAGCCGCGGTGCAGCAGGCGCGGGCCAGTTACGATCAGGATGTCGCGAACTATCGCGGTACGGTGCTCAGTGCGTTGCAAAACGTTGAAGACAACCTCTCGGCGATCAATCACCTGCATACGCAGGCCCAGGCCTTCGAGCAGATCTACCAGCGCAACCGGCAATTGTTTGGCAGCCAGGAGGCGCAAAAGCGCGCAGGCACTGTCAGTCAGCAAACCGTTCTGACCCAGCAGTTGGTCCTGCTGCAAGCCGAGCAGAACCTGCGCGATACCCAGGGTTTGCTGAGTCAGGGAAGTGTCGCGTTGTTCCAGAGCCTGGGCGGAGGCTGGCAGGTGCAGTCGACAGCTCAAACCGATCATTGAGGTGTCTCGCTTCCCCCGCGCCGGGCGCGTTATGCTCCGCGCACTTTTTATTTGTGTAGGGAAGCTTTACCCATGGCTGGAAGCAGTTTGCTGGTGTTGATCGACGATATCGCCGCCGTACTCGACGATGTCGCGCTGATGACCAAGATGGCCGCGAAGAAGACCGCCGGCGTACTCGGCGACGACTTGGCGCTCAACGCCCAGCAGGTATCCGGTGTCCGCGCCGAGCGGGAAATTCCGGTGGTCTGGGCCGTGGCCAAGGGCTCGTTTCGCAACAAACTGATCCTGGTGCCGTCAGCGCTGGCGATCAGTGCATTCGTTCCGTGGCTGGTCACGCCGTTGTTGATGGTCGGTGGGGCCTACTTGTGTTTCGAGGGCTTTGAAAAACTTGCCCACTCGTTTTTGCACAGCAAGGCTGAAGATCAGGCAGAACATGCGCAGTTGGTTGAAGCCGTCGCTGATCCGGCGACAGATCTGGTGGCATACGAGCAGGACAAGATCAAAGGCGCGGTGCGCACCGACTTCATCCTTTCGGCTGAAATCATAGCTATCACCCTCGGCACCGTGGCAGGTGCAACGCTGATGCAGCAGGTGATTGTGGTGTCAGGCATCGCTATCGTCATGACCATCGGCGTTTATGGCCTGGTGGCGGGCATCGTCAAGCTCGACGACCTTGGCCTGTGGCTGACCCGCAAGCCCGGGCAAATGGCCAAAAGCATCGGCGGCGCCATCCTGCGCGCCGCGCCATACATGATGAAAAGCCTCTCGGTGATCGGCACGGCGGCGATGTTCCTGGTCGGCGGCGGGATCCTGACCCATGGCGTGCCGGTGGTGCATCACTGGATTGAAGGTGTCGGCGCCGGTGCCGGTGGTGCCGGGTTTATCGTGCCGACGTTGCTCAACGCAGTGGCAGGGATTATTGCCGGTGCGGTGGTATTGGCGGGTGTGATGGTGGCAAGCAAAATCTGGAAAGCAGTCAAAGGCTGAAGCCTGAACACTATCCAAAGGCATCAAATCTCAAATGTGGGAGCGAGCTTGCTCGCGATAGCGTTCTAACCATCAACATTGATGTTGAATGTTATGCCCTCATCGCGAGCAAGCTCGCTCCCACAGTGTATTTGTGGTGTTTGAGATAGCTATGAAAAAGGCCATTCGATCCGCTCGAATGGCCTTTTTTGTTACCCGCTGAACGCCTTACTCGGCGATCTGCAACTTGCGAGCTTCGGTGTACACGTAACGCACTTTTTCGTACTCGAACGGCGAGTTCAGCTGGCCGTAGCGGAAGTTGGTCTGATAGCGCTTGTCGATACTGCGCAGGACCCAGATTTCCGGATGGTTTTCGCTGACTTTCGACACGTTCAGGTAGTTGATTGCCGACTCCGCCGTATAGTCGACCGCAAGGCCTGCGGTATCACGCAGGTTCGAAGGGCCGAGGATTGGCAGTACGAAGTAAGCGCCGCCCGGAACCCCGTAGAAGCCCAGCGTCTGGCCGAAGTCTTCGACCTGGCGCGGCAGGCCCATGGCGGTGGCCGGGTCCCACAGTCCGCCGATGCCGAGGGTCGTGTTGAGCAGCAGTCGTCCGGTGATGTCCAGCGAACGCTGACCCTTGAACTGCAGCAGACTGTTCACCAGATTGGGCACGTCACCCAGGTTGTTGAAGAAGTTGCTGACGCCCGTGCGCAGGAAGCTTGGGGTGATGTAGCGATAACCGTCGACCACCGGCAGGAACACCCATTGGTCGAAGCGGTAGTTGAAGTGATAGACCCGACGGTTCCACGACTCCAGCGGATCATAGACATTCAGCGCATTCAGGGTCGAGCGTTCGAACTCGCGCTGGTCCAGCCCCGGGTTGAACTTGAGTTTGGTCATGGGCTCGGTGAAGCCGTCCTGATCAACCACGGTCGTGCTGTTGGCCTTGCTGTTGTCGGCATTGGCATAGCCTGCGCAGAGCAACGCGGCGAGAAGCAGAAAATGTTTAGCCACGGAAGAACTCCAGCATGGCGTCGGCGTTGACGCGGTAGTTGAGGTTGCCGCAATGGCCGCCGTGAGGGTAAACCGTCAGGCGATCGCCGAAGGTTTTACGCAAGAAGCCGAGGTCGCCCGGGCCGAGGATCACATCGTCGGCATTGTGCATCACGGCAATTTTCGGGCTGTCGTGCAGGTAGTCCTTGAGCGCGTAGAGACTGACCTGGTCGATCAACTGCAAGATGCTGCCGCCGTCGGTCCGGGCGCGCCACATCGGGATCACCTGCTCGGTGAGGTAGCAGTCGAAATCACATTGCAGTGCACGCTTGAGGAATGGCGTGAGGCTGGTGCCTTCGGTGATCGGAAACTTGGGCGGGATGATCAGGCCGCGTCGGTTGATCAGGTCCGAGGTGAAGGTGATGTCGGCAGCGGAAAAGCGGAACGAGGTGCCGATCAGCATGGCCATCTGTTCGTTGCTCAGGTGCTGTTTCGATTGCTGGAAGTCGTAGACCAGGGCGTCGTTGAGGTCGATGTAGCCTTTCTGCTGGAAGTAGCGCGTCAGCTTGTTGAGCATCAGTTCATAGAACGTGGTGCTGTTGTTGATGCCCTTGACCTCGGTTTGCACCAGTTTGTCGAGGTTGGTGACAGAGGTGTAGAGGTTGACCGGAGGATTGAGCAGCAAGACTTTCTTGAAGTTGAAGCTGCGTCGGGTTTCATCCAGTTTGCTGACAAACGCCGCGTCCAGTCCGCCCAGGCTATAGCCGGTGAGGTAGTAGTCGGTGATCGGCAGCTTCGGGTTTTGCGCGCGGACCGCTTGCATCACGCGGTACATGTCCTCGGCATCTTCCTTGGACACGCCTGGGGTGGCGAAGCGGGAAGCGGCGCTCATGAAGTCGAAACTGGTCGGTGAGGACAGTTGCACGACGTGATAACCGGCCTTGTAGTAGAGCTTTTTCAGGTATTCGTTAATGCTGCTGTCGAAGCGTGCGCCGGTGCCGGCAATCAGGAAAATCAGCGGTGCGGCGTGATCCTGCGTGGCCATGCGATAGGTGAGCTTTTTCACTGGCCAGAAATTGTCCGGCAGGTCGAACTCGCGTTCCGGACGCAGCTTCAGGGTGTAATCCGATTGATGGATCGCGTCATCGGACGGCAACTCGGGACGCAACTCCGGCGGGGTCGTGGCAATGGTCGCCTCGAACGGGTTGGTCAAGGGGTAGCCATAACTGACGGCGTCGATGTCCGCCGCCAGCGCGGACGCACTCAAAATAAGGCCGCCAAACAAGGCAGCGAAGCGCAGGGAACGGAGCATGACTAAATCCCTTAAAGGAAGGTGCCTGATGAGGTTCGCAGGCTATGACCATCAGTAATGTGCCAAAGTGCCATGCGGCGGCACCAAAGAGGCTGAATTCGGATCAATAGCGGCGTGACGATACACTTTGCAGCTATTGGCTGAACAGTTTTCTGATGGTCTTGCTTGCTTACCGCTGGCGGGCGATTAAGCTGGGCGCCGTTTTCGTTTATCGGAGTGCTTCATGTCTCGCCGTCTGCCCGTGATTATTTTGCTTATCGCCTTGCCGCTGTGGCTGGCCGCCAGTTATGGCCTGCGTTATGTCCTGATGGAGGATGCCCAGTGGGTTGGTCTCTGCGTCGATGAAGCAAGCCGTTGGGAATGCCAGGCGCGCTCGACCCTCGGCTTGATGATTCATTTCAAGGTGATGGGCGGGGCTGCATTGGCGGCTGCGGTGCTCGGCTTTGTGGTGCCGGGCCGGGCTGGCTGGTGGCTGGCGGTGCTGTCGCTGGTGTGCGGGTTTCCGGCATTGGCGTTGTACAACACCGGCATTGCGGTATTTGCCGTGGTGATCGCGGGGTTGCGGTTGGTTCGGGCGCCACGCGCTGCCTGATAGACCATCATCGCGAGCAAGCTCGCTCCCACACTTGATCCCGATCGTTCACATAATTTGTGCACACAGATGATCCAATGTGGGAGCGAGCTTGCTCGCGATAGCGCCGGCAGGCGCTTCTATCCTTAAGCTTGGCGCACCCGCAGGCTGCGCCACAGCGCGGCAACCATCAGCAGGCAAACCAGTGCCCAGCCCCAGGCTTGCTGGTTGAACAGGCCTTCACGGTACAACTGCGGGGCAATGCTGGCGCCGATGATGAAGGTCAGCAGTGCGATTTCCCTGCGTGGTGCATTGACCGGGCGAATCAGATAGACCAGCGCTGGCAGCAGCAGGGCGGCGCTTGGGAAGCTGCGATAGCGCGGTTCGAATACAAGCCCCAGCATCATCACTGCGCCAGCGAATCCGGCGGCAGCGAGCAACCAGCCAGCGCGACGTTCCAGCGCATTGAAGGCGCGTTCACGCCAACCGGTTCTGGCGCTGAGGAACAATGCCGCGTGGGCCAGTACCAAGAAGTTCAGACCGGTCAGTAACGCGGCCCAGGTCCACTCATCGGCAAAGCGGCTGGTAGCGCGAGCCAGTTCACCCCAGGTGCCAATGGAGCACGCAGCGACTGCACCGAGCAGTGGCAACATCAACGCTGCACGAGTACTGCGTACGCGGCCGCCCAGCATCAACGTACCGAGGAAGATCAGACCACCGACTGCCAGCCATTGCGGCCAGAACGGCAGGTTGGTGACGGGGCCTGCCAGTACGCCCTTGTCCTGGCGGTTTGCGTCGAACAGCCCCCAGTAACCACCGACCGCTCCTTCACTGGCGCGTTTCCACGGTTGGTCAAAGGCTTCGATCAGGTTGTAGTGCCAGCCTTGCTGCTCGGCCATCGCCACAAAACCACGAATGAACTTGGCTTCATTGACGCGGCTCGGTACAGCGGTTTCCCGTTGACGACCTTCACTCGGCCAGCCGGTTTCGCCAATCAGCACGTCCTTGGGCGCGAAGCGGCTGCCGAAGATCTGCCGAACCTCGGCAACGTGCTGCAGGGCGGCGTCGATGTTGGACGGATCATCTTCCCAGTACGGCAGCAAGTGGATGGTCAGGAAGTCCACCGCCGGGGCGACTTCAGGATGCTTGAGCCAGAACTCCCAGACGTCGGCGTAGGTCACCGGCTGTTTGACGTGGCTCTTGACGTGGTTGATCAGCTTGGCCAATTGCGCGCCGGTGACTTCCTTGCGCAGCAGGGTTTCGTTGCCTACGATCACTGAGCTGACCACGTCCGGGTTGGCGTTGGCCTCGGCGATCAGCAGTTCGACTTCCTTGGCAGTGTCCACCGGATTGCTGTTGACCCAGGCGCCGATCATCAGTTTCAGGCCATGTTTGCGTGCCAGGTCCGGCAGCGCTTCGAGACCAGTCATTGAATAGGTGCGAATGCACTCGAAGCGGGTTGCCAGCAACGCGAGGTCGGCGTCCATGCGTTCAGGGCGCAGTTTGAACGGCTGATCGAATGGTGATTGGTCCTTGTCGAATGGTGTGTACGAGGCGCACTGCAATTTGTGCGTGGCGCTGGCCACGTCCGGCAGCACCACCGGTTGACCGAGCCCGTACCAGTAACCACCAAGGGCAAACAGGCCGAGCAGGCAGGCGAATAGATAAGCGAAGAAGGGGAAGCGCGAGGTGGCGGGCATGGTCAGGCCGTCTGGGAACAAAGCCGCGCATCTTACCTGCATTTGTCCCGTGCTTGGTGACCTGCATGGTTTTGACATGCAAAGTTCAGGCGGGATTCGCAGGGGCATTTTTGCAGGGCGCGGTTACTGGCGTTCTGATGTCGTTTCTCGATGCCTTGAGGTCGCAGGCAGAGCAGGTCACCTCGGGCGCGAGGTTGATTATCGACCCATCAGTACTCCGCTGATGTTCGAATGGGTTTGCGGTGAGGCGTGATGGGGGCGCTGGGCACCATAACAATACATTGACGCTGCTCGGCATCCGTCGGGCGCAGCACTTTCGGGGAAGTAACGATGAAGATGCGACTACTCTTGGGCGCAGGTGCGGCTTTGGTGCTGGCGATCAGTTCTACTGTGGCCAGCGCCGAAAGCAAGGCAGTGACGATCGGTTATGTCGATGGCTGGTCGGACAGCGTCGCCACCACCAACGTGGCTGCTGAAGTGATCAAGCAAAAGCTCGGCTACGACGTGAAACTGCAAGCTGTGGCCACCGGGATCATGTGGCAGGGTGTAGCCACCGGTAAACTCGATGCAATGCTGTCAGCCTGGCTGCCAGTGACCCATGGCGAATACTGGGCGAAGAACAAGGATCAGGTCGTCGATTACGGCCCGAACTTCAAGGATGCGAAAATCGGTCTGATCGTGCCGGAGTACGTCAAGGCCAAGACCATCGAGGATCTTAAAACCGACGATAGCTTCAAAGGTCGTATCGTCGGCATCGACGCCGGTTCAGGCGTGATGCTCAAGACCGATCAGGCGATCAAGGACTACGGCCTGAGCAACTACACCCTCAAGGCCAGTTCCGGTGCCGGCATGATTGCCGAGCTGACCCGTGCCGAGAAGAAAAACGAATCCATCGCAGTCACCGGTTGGGTGCCGCACTGGATGTTCGCCAAGTGGAAACTGCGCTTCCTGGAAGACCCAAAAGGCGTTTATGGCGCAGCTGAAACCGTAAACAGCATCGGTAGCAAAGAACTGGCAACCAAAGCGCCGGAAGTTGCGAAGTTCCTGAAGAACTTCCAGTGGGCGTCGAAAGACGAAATCGGCGAAGTCATGCTGGCTATCCAGGATGGTGCCAAACCTGAAGTGGCAGCCAAGGAGTGGGTGACCAAGCACCCTGCGCGCGTCGCTGAATGGACTAAATAAACCCGGATAACGCTTCATCCCTGTGGGAGCGAGCTTGCTCGCGATGGCGGTGTAACAGTTGACAGATAGGTTGACTGATACGGCGCTATCGCGAGCAAGCTCGCTCCCACATTTGTTTCAGGTTGATCCCCGCTCCACAGGGTTTGTGGCTGATTCAATAGCCATTTCCAATTCTTTCGGCTGTTTAGGGTCCGAAAATTGGCGAAATCGTCATGTCGTTCTAATACTAAGGTCGTCTGGAACCTGTTCCGTAGCCGCATAGAGTGGATACGTTCCAACTAAAATCTGTGCTGCGAGGATAAAAACAATGAACGACAGCATTTACCTCACGATTCAAAACAGCCCGCGCTTCAAGGAGCTGGTTCGTAAACGGGAGAGGTTCGCCTGGATTCTTTCGGCGATCATGCTTGGGCTGTACTCCGGTTTCATTCTTCTGATTGCTTACGGGCCGCATGTACTGGGGGCGAAGATCAGCCCTGAGTCATCGATTACCTGGGGCATACCGATTGGTGTAGGGCTGATTGTGTCGGCCTTCGTCCTGACGGCCATCTACGTACGACGCGCCAATGGCGAATTCGACGACCTGAACAATGCGATTCTCAAGGAGGCTCAGCAATGATCCGGCGTCTATTGGCAGCTTTAGGCATTACCGCCTTCGCACCGGCCGTTTGGGCGGCCGAGGCGCTTACCGGCGAAGTGCACAAACAACCACTCAACGTGTCGGCGATCCTGATGTTCGTGGTGTTTGTTGGTGCAACGCTGTGCATCACTTACTGGGCGTCCAAGCGCAACAAATCAGCCGCTGACTACTATGCAGCAGGCGGCAGGATCACCGGTTTGCAGAACGGCCTGGCGATTGCCGGTGACTACATGTCGGCGGCGTCGTTCCTGGGGATTTCCGCGCTGGTATTTGCGTCGGGCTACGATGGCCTGATCTACTCGATCGGATTCCTGGTGGGCTGGCCGATCATTCTGTTTCTGATCGCCGAGCGTCTGCGTAACCTGGGTAAGTACACTTTTGCCGACGTGGCGTCCTACCGCCTTGGGCAAACCCAGATTCGCACCTTGTCAGCCTGCGGTTCGCTGGTGGTGGTGGCGTTCTACCTGATCGCGCAAATGGTCGGTGCCGGCAAGCTGATCCAGCTGCTGTTTGGCCTGGATTACCATGTTGCGGTGATTCTGGTAGGGATCCTGATGTGCCTCTATGTGTTGTTCGGCGGCATGCTGGCGACCACCTGGGTGCAGATCATCAAGGCCGTGCTGTTGTTGTCCGGCGCGTCGTTCATGGCGCTGATGGTGATGAAGCACGTCCACTTCGACTTCAATACGCTGTTCTCCGAGGCGGTCAAGGTTCACCCCAAAGGTGAGGCGATCATGAGCCCGGGCGGTCTGGTGAAAGACCCGATCTCGGCATTCTCCCTTGGCCTGGCGTTGATGTTCGGTACCGCTGGCCTGCCGCATATCCTGATGCGCTTCTTCACCGTGAGTGACGCTAAAGAAGCGCGCAAAAGCGTGCTGTATGCCACCGGCTTCATCGGCTACTTCTACATCCTGACGTTCATCATCGGCTTCGGCGCAATCCTGCTGGTCAGCACCAATCCGGCCTTCAAGGATGCTACAGGGGCACTGTTGGGCGGCAACAACATGGCGGCGGTGCACCTGGCCAATGCGGTGGGTGGCAGTATCTTCCTCGGCTTCATCTCGGCGGTGGCCTTCGCCACCATTCTGGCGGTGGTTGCCGGCCTGACCCTGGCCGGGGCCACGGCGGTGTCTCACGACCTGTACGCCAGCGTGATCAAGAAGGGCAAGGCTAACGAGAAGGATGAGATCCGCGTTTCGAAGATCACCACCATTGCCTTGGGCGTGTTGGCGATTGTTCTGGGCATCCTGTTCGAAAGCCAGAACATCGCGTTCATGGTGGGCCTGGCGTTCTCGATCGCTGCCAGCTGCAACTTCCCGGTGCTGCTGCTTTCCATGTACTGGAAGAAACTGACCACACGCGGTGCGATGGTCGGTGGCTGGATGGGGCTGGTCAGTGCGGTGGGCTTGATGGTGCTGGGCCCGACCATTTGGGTGCAGATCATGGGGCACGAGAAGGCGATCTTCCCGTATGAGTACCCGGCGCTGTTCTCGATGGCCATTGCCTTTGTCGGCATCTGGTTCTTCTCCATCACCGACAAGTCCGCGGCGGCTGACAATGAGCGGGCGCTGTTCTTCCCGCAATTCGTCCGTTCGCAGACCGGGTTGGGGGCGAGTGGGGCGGTGTCGCACTAACGTATAGGGTTGTATAAGCGTCTATATATAAGCAGCGTTAAATAGAAATGCCCCGATCGAGAGATCGGGGCATTTTTGTTTGGGCCGGATTTGAGGGGTGTGTTGCCTGGTCGAATGCCATCGCGAGCAAGCTCGCTCCCACAGTGGATCTCCGGTGATCACGCAATCCCTGTGGGAGCGAGCTTGCTCGCGATGGCGGCAGGCCTGTCGCTGCAAATTGGGGGTAAACAAAAACGGCCTCTGCTCTTGTATCAGAGGCAGAGGCCGTTTCCGGTGCAGCTAAGACGTTATCGCAAGACAGGTCTTACTTGCGGTCTTCCAACTTGGTGATGTCACGCGACTCGTAGCCGGTGTACAGCTGGCGCGGGCGGCCAATCTTGTACGGGCTGGAGAGCATTTCTTTCCAGTGGGAGATCCAGCCGACGGTCCGCGCCAGGGCGAAGATCACGGTGAACATGCTGGTTGGAATGCCGATTGCCTTGAGGATGATCCCCGAGTAGAAGTCGACGTTCGGGTACAGCGAGCGCTCGATGAAGTACGGGTCGGTCAGGGCGATCTCTTCCAGGCGCATGGCCAGTTCGAGTTGCGGATCGTTCTTGATACCCAGTTCCTTGAGCACTTCGTCGCAGGTCTTTTTCATGACCGTAGCGCGTGGGTCGCGGTTCTTGTAAACCCGGTGACCGAAGCCCATCAGTTTGAACGGATCGTTCTTGTCCTTGGCCTTGGCGATGAACTTGTCGATGTTCGACACATCGCCAATTTCGTCGAGCATGGTCAGCACTGCTTCGTTGGCGCCGCCGTGAGCCGGGCCCCAGAGTGCAGCGATACCGGCAGCGATACAGGCGAACGGGTTGGCACCCGACGAGCCTGCCAGGCGTACGGTGGAGGTCGATGCGTTCTGCTCGTGGTCGGCGTGGAGGATGAAGATCCGGTCCATGGCCTTGGCGAGTACCGGGCTGATCGGTTTGATCTCGCACGGGGTGTTGAACATCATGTGCAGGAAGTTTTCCGCGTACGACAGGTCGTTGCGCGGGTACATCATGGGTTGACCCATGGAGTACTTGTAAACCATCGCTGCCAGGGTTGGCATCTTGGCAACCAGACGGATCGCGGAGATTTCGCGATGCTGCGGGTTATTGATGTCCAGGGAGTCGTGGTAGAAGGCCGAAAGGGCGCCGACTACACCGCACATGACGGCCATTGGGTGAGCGTCGCGGCGGAAGCCGTTGAAGAAGGTCTTCAGTTGCTCATGAACCATGGTGTGGTTCTTGACGGTGCTGACGAACTGGGCCTTCTGTTCTGCTGTCGGCAATTCGCCGTTGAGCAGCAGGAAGCAGGTTTCCAGATAGTCCGACTTCTCGGCGAGTTGCTCGATCGGGTAGCCGCGGTGCAACAGAATGCCGTTGTCGCCGTCGATATAGGTAATCTTCGACTCGCAAGAGGCGGTCGACATGAAACCCGGGTCAAAAGTGAAGCGGCCCGTGGCCGTCAGGCCCCGAACGTCGATTACATCGGGACCAACGGTGCCGGTTAAAATGGGCAGCTCGACGGGGGCTGCGCCCTCGATGATCAACTGCGCTTTTTTGTCAGCCATGTGGCCTCCTATTTATGCTTGAAATCATCAGACAGACCCCCCACGCAGGGCCCGCACCACTATAGTGAGATAAATTCGAATGTCAATTTGCCTAAAGTCTTGCTCCAGAAGGCTTTAACCGGACTTTTTCCTCGAAATTACCTGCCGTTTACGCCTTTTATCCCGCTTGCGCAATGAGCTATTAGGGGAAGGTGAACGCGTTGTCATTAGTAGCCTAACTGTCTATACTCGGCCACCGACCGCCAGGGGCTTTTGGGCCTGCTTTATTGGGGGTCGCATCCCTGGGTGGTGGTTACCTGACCAGTGCACTCCCCAACAACTTTGCCCTGATTGTTAGGGGCTCTTCAGTGTGAAAAAAAAGCCGTGAAAAGCCAACGACCTGTAAACCTAGACCTAAGGACCATCAAACTCCCCATCACCGGCGTTACGTCGTTTCTTCACCGTGTTTCCGGCATCATCCTCTTCCTGGGCCTTGGCATCATGCTGTATGCATTGAGCAAATCCCTGGGTTCCGAGGAAGGTTTTGCCGAGGTGAAGGCATGCTTGACCAGTCCGCTGGCCAAGTTCGTAGCATGGGGCCTGCTGTCCGCCTTGCTGTATCACATGGTGGCCGGTGTACGCCATCTGATCATGGACATGGGCATCGGTGAGACGCTGGAAGGCGGCAAGCTGGGCTCGAAAATTATCATCGCCGTTTCCGTGGTGTTGATCGTTCTGGCGGGAGTTTGGATATGGTAACCAGCGTTACGAACCTATCGCGTTCGGGCCTCTATGACTGGATGGCACAGCGTGTGTCTGCGGTCGTTCTCGCGGCTTATTTCATTTTTCTGATCGGATACCTTGTTGCGCACCCTGGCATTGGCTACGCCCAATGGCACTTGCTGTTCGCAAACAACTGGATGCGCATCTTCAGTCTACTGGCCCTGGTTGCCCTTGGCGCTCACGCCTGGGTCGGCATGTGGACCATCGCGACCGACTACCTGACGCCAATGGCGCTGGGCAAGTCCGCGACTGCAGTACGTTTCCTTTTCCAGGCAGTATGCGGCGTTGCGATGTTCGCTTACTTCGTCTGGGGTGTGCAGATTCTCTGGGGTATCTGATTCATGTCTAACTCAGTAAATACGCTTTCGTTCGACGCCATCATCATTGGCGGCGGCGGTGCTGGCATGCGCGCTGCGCTGCAACTGGCACAAGGTGGTCACAAGACTGCCGTAGTCACCAAGGTTTTCCCGACTCGTTCGCACACCGTATCCGCCCAGGGTGGCATCACCTGCGCCATCGCGTCCGCTGATCCGAACGATGACTGGCGCTGGCACATGTACGATACCGTCAAGGGTTCCGACTACATCGGTGACCAGGACGCTATCGAATACATGTGTTCCGTAGGCCCGGAAGCGGTCTTCGAGCTCGAGCACATGGGCTTACCGTTCTCCCGTACCGAACAGGGTCGCATCTATCAGCGTCCGTTCGGCGGTCAGTCGAAAGACTTCGGTAAAGGTGGCCAGGCTGCCCGTACGTGCGCCGCTGCCGACCGTACCGGTCACGCTCTGCTGCACACGCTGTACCAGGCCAACCTGAAGGCCGGCACCGTATTCCTCAACGAATACTACGGCGTCGACCTGGTGAAGAACGAAGATGGTGCCTTTGTCGGCATGATCGTCATCTGCATCGAAACCGGCGAAACCTCCTACGTCCGCGCTAACGCCACCGTTCTGGCGACAGGCGGTGCAGGTCGTATCTACTCGTCCACCACCAACGCCCTGATCAACACCGGTGACGGCGTCGGCATGGCTCTGCGTGCTGGCGTGCCGGTACAAGACATCGAAATGTGGCAGTTCCACCCGACCGGCATCGCCGGCGCAGGTGTACTGGTTACTGAAGGTTGCCGCGGTGAAGGCGGTTACCTGATCAACAAGCACGGCGAGCGTTTCATGGAGCGTTATGCTCCGAACGCCAAGGACCTTGCCGGTCGTGACGTGGTTGCTCGCTCGATGGTTAAAGAAATCATCGCCGGCAACGGTTGCGGTCCGGATGGCGACCACGTGATGCTGAAACTCGATCACCTCGGTGAAGAAGTTCTGCACAGCCGTCTGCCAGGCATCATGGAACTGTCCAAGACCTTCGCTCACGTCGATCCAGCCGTAGCGCCGATCCCGGTTGTTCCAACCTGCCACTATATGATGGGCGGCGTTGCCACCAACATTCATGGTCAGGCAATCACTCAGGACGCCGACGGCAAGGACCAGATCATTCCTGGCCTGTTCGCGGTAGGCGAAGTGGCGTGCGTATCGGTTCACGGTGCCAACCGTCTGGGCGGCAACTCGCTGCTCGACCTGGTGGTATTCGGCCGTGCCGCCGGCCTGTTCCTGGAGCAGACCCTGAAAGAAGGCGTCGACTACGCTCGCCCTCGCCAGTCCGACATCGACGCAGCCCTGGCGCGTCTCGATGGCCTGAACTCGCGTACCGAAGGCGAAGACGTCGCTACCCTGCGTAAAGAGCTGCAAAGCTGCATGCAGAACTACTTTGGTGTATTCCGTACCGGCGAATACATGCAGAAGGGTATTGCTCAACTGGCTGATCTGCGTGGCCGTATCGCCAACGTCAAGATCAACGATAAGAGCCAGGCGTTCAACACTGCTCGTATCGAAGCGCTGGAACTGCAAAACCTGCTGGAAGTGGCCGAAGCTACTGCCATCGCTGCAGAGATCCGCAAAGAGTCCCGCGGCGCTCACGCCCGTGAAGACTACGAAGATCGCGACGACGAAAACTGGCTGTGCCACACCCTGTACTTCCCGGGTGACAAGCGCGTTACCAAGCGTGCCGTGAACTTCTCGCCGAAGACTGTTCCGACTTTTGAACCTAAGATTCGGACTTATTAAGGGTGGCCGCCATGTTGCAAGTCAGTGTTTATCGCTACAACCCTGATCAGGACGCCGCGCCGTTCATGCAGGAATTCCAGGTCGATACCGGTGGTAAAGACCTGATGGTGCTGGACGTGCTGGCCCTGATCAAAGAGCAGGACGAGGGTTTCTCCTATCGTCGCTCTTGCCGTGAAGGTGTTTGCGGTTCCGACGGCATGAACATCAACGGCAAAAACGGTCTGGCCTGCGTCACGCCGCTGTCTTCTGTCGTCAAAGGTAACAAGTTGATCGTTCGTCCTCTGCCAGGTTTGCCGGTTATCCGTGACCTGGTCGTCGATATGAGCATCTTCTACAAGCAATACGAAAAGGTTAAGCCTTTCCTGCAGAACGACACGCCGGCTCCGGCCATCGAGCGTCTGCAGACTCCTGAAGAGCGTGAAAAGCTTGACGGTCTGTACGAGTGCATCCTGTGCGCTTGCTGCTCGACCTCTTGCCCGTCCTTCTGGTGGAACCCGGACAAGTTCCTGGGTCCAGCTGCTCTGCTGCAAGCTTACCGCTTCCTGGCAGACAGCCGCGACACCAAGACTTCCGAGCGTCTGGCTTCGCTGGATGACCCGTTCAGCGTATTCCGCTGCCGCGGGATCATGAACTGCGTCAACGTATGCCCGAAAGGCCTGAACCCGACTAAGGCCATCGGTCACATACGTAACATGCTGCTGCAAAGCGGCGTGTGATTCAGCTGTTGTACCCGTAGAACTGCTGTACCCGTAGAGGCTAAGGCGCGGGCTTCAACCCGCGTCTTGGCTATAACCAGAGTGGCAGCCCACAAGGCTGCGGCTCTTATTTTGAAGAAATGAGACAAGCAGGGGCATCCGGGCTGGTACCCGGACTATCAGCGTGATCCTAAGTGGCTTGTTTTGGTCGCTGCACTCGGACTTCTGCAAGCTTGCTCGGTGTCTTCGCCGATGGTGTTCCCCTAACCGAGGGTGACCAAGCATGCAAGAAAGCGTGATGCAGCGCATGTGGAACAGCGGCTATCTTTCAGGTGGTAACGCTGCCTATGTGGAAGAGCTTTATGAGCTCTACCTGCACGACCCTAACGCTGTGCCAGAAGAGTGGCGCACCAAATTTCAGACGTTGCCCGCTGACGGCAACGCTGCCACCGATGTATCGCACTCGACGATTCGCGATCATTTCGTGCTGCTGGCAAAGAACCAGCGCCGCGCCCAACCGGTTTCCGCCGGCAGCGTGAGCAGTGAGCACGAGAAGAAGCAAGTTGAAGTACTGCGACTGATCCAGGCCTACCGTATGCGTGGCCACCAGGCAGCCCAGCTTGACCCGCTGGGGCTGTGGCAGCGTCCTGCACCTGCAGACCTGTCGATCAATCATTACGGCTTGACCAATGCCGATCTTGATACGACCTTCCGTGCCGGCGACCTGTTCATCGGCAAAGAGGAAGCGAGCCTACGCGAAATTCACGAAGCGTTGCAGCAGACATATTGCCGCACCATCGGCGCTGAATTTACCCACATCGTCGATTCCGAGCAGCGCCAGTGGTTCCAGCAGCGTCTGGAAGGCGTGCGCGGTCGTCCGGTGTATTCGGCCGACATCAAGAGCCATCTGCTTGAGCGCGTCACCGCCGGCGAAGGTCTGGAAAAATACCTGGGTACCAAATACCCGGGCACCAAGCGTTTCGGCCTGGAAGGCGGCGAGAGCCTGATTCCGATGCTCGACGAGCTGATCCAGCGCTCCGGTTCCTACGGCACCAAGGAAATCGTTATCGGCATGGCCCACCGTGGCCGTCTGAACGTGCTGGTCAACACCTTCGGCAAGAACCCGCGCGAGCTGTTCGACGAGTTCGAAGGCAAGAAGAAGGTCGAGCTGGGTTCCGGTGACGTTAAATACCACCAGGGCTTCTCTTCCAACGTGATGACCGCCGGCGGCGAAGTCCACCTGGCCATGGCATTCAACCCGTCCCACCTGGAAATCGTTTCGCCAGTGGTCGAGGGTTCGGTGCGTGCCCGTCAGGATCGTCGTAACGACCCTACCGGTGAAAAGGTCCTGCCGATTTCCATCCACGGTGACGCGGCATTTGCCGGTCAAGGCGTGGTCATGGAAACCTTCCAGATGTCGCAGACCCGCGGCTTCCGGACTGGCGGTACCGTTCACATCGTGATCAACAACCAGGTTGGCTTCACCATCAGCAACCCGGAAGACTCGCGTTCCACCGAATACGCCACCGACGTTGCGAAAATGATCCAGGCGCCGATCCTCCATGTGAATGGTGATGATCCGGAAGCTGTATTGTTCGTAACCCAGCTGGCCATCGACTACCGCATGCAGTTCAAGCGCGATGTGGTGATCGATCTGGTCTGCTACCGTCGTCGCGGTCACAACGAAGCGGACGAGCCGAGCGGCACCCAGCCTCTGATGTATCAGCAGATCACCAAGCAGCGCACCACGCGTGAGCTGTATGCCGATCGTCTGACCCAGAGCGGTGTGCTTGACGCTGCACGTGTTCAGGCGAAAGTCGACGAATACCGCAACGCGCTGGACAACGGTCTGCACGTAGTGAAAAGCCTGGTCAAGGAGCCGAACAAAGAGCTGTTCGTCGACTGGCGTCCGTACCTGGGCCACGCCTGGACTGCGCGTCACGACACTACGTTCGATCTGAAAACCCTGCAAGAACTGTCCGCCAAGCTGCTGGAAATTCCGGAAGGCTTCGTGGTTCAGCGCCAGGTTGCGAAGATCTACGAAGACCGTCAGAAAATGCAAGCCGGCGGCCTGCCGATCAACTGGGGTTACGCCGAAACCATGGCGTACGCGACCCTGGCGTTCGAAGGTCACCCGATTCGCATGACCGGCCAGGACATCGGCCGCGGTACGTTCTCGCACCGTCATGCGGTATTGCACAACCAGAAAGACGCAGGCACCTACATCCCGTTGCAACACCTGTACGAAGGCCAGCCACGTTTCGACCTGTACGATTCGTTCCTGTCCGAAGAAGCCGTACTGGCGTTCGAATACGGCTACTCCACCACCACGCCTGACGCGCTGGTGATCTGGGAAGCCCAGTTCGGCGACTTCGCCAACGGTGCCCAGGTGGTTATCGACCAGTTCATCACCAGCGGTGAGCACAAGTGGGGCCGTCTGTGCGGTCTGACCATGTTGCTTCCACACGGTTATGAAGGTCAGGGTCCGGAGCACTCCTCGGCTCGTCTGGAGCGTTACCTGCAGCTGTGCGCCGAGCACAACATTCAGGTGTGCATGCCGACTACGCCGGCCCAGATCTACCACTTGCTGCGTCGCCAGGTGATTCGTCCTCTGCGCAAACCACTGGTAGTCCTGACTCCGAAGTCGCTGCTGCGTCACAAGCTGGCCATCTCGACCCTGGAAGATCTGGCCGAAGGTTCGTTCCAGACCGTTATTCCGGAAATCGATGCGCATGATCCGAAAAAGGTCACTCGTCTCGTGCTGTGTAGCGGCAAGGTCTACTACGACCTGCTGGAAAAACGCCGTGCCGAAGGTCGTGACGACATCGCCATCGTGCGTCTTGAGCAGCTGTACCCATTCCCTGAGGACGACTTGATTGAAGTCCTGGCTCCTTATTCCAACCTCAAACACATCGTTTGGTGTCAGGAAGAGCCGATGAACCAGGGTGCCTGGTACTGCAGCCAGCATCACATGCGCCGCATCGTTGGCGGTCACAACAAGTCTCTCGTACTCGAGTACGCGGGCCGTGACGCTTCTGCTGCACCTGCGTGTGGTTATGCATCGATGCACGCCGAACAGCAGGAAAAACTGCTGCAAGACGCCTTTACTGTTTAACGCCTTCGCGCACCTGAAACCGAATTTAAGGAACCACAGACAATGGCTATCGAGATCAAAGCCCCCACTTTCCCGGAATCGGTTGCCGATGGCACCGTTGCCACCTGGCACAAAAAACCGGGCGACGCGGTCAAGCGCGACGAACTGATCGTCGACATCGAAACCGATAAAGTCGTACTGGAAGTGTTGGCTACCGCTGATGGCGTACTGGGCGCTATCGTCAAGAACGAAGGCGACACCGTTCTGTCCGACGAAGTCCTGGGCTCCATCGGCGAGGGCGGTGCTGTTGCCGCCGCTCCTGCTGCTGCCGCTGCCGCTGCGCCTGCACAGGCTGCTGCTTCGGCCGCTGTTGGCGAAGACGATCCTGTTGCTGCACCGGCTGCTCGCAAGCTGGCTGAAGAAAACGGCATCAACATCGCTTCCGTTGCCGGTACTGGCAAAGGCGGTCGTGTGACCAAGGAAGACGTGGTTGCAGCAGTTGCTGCCAAGGCCGCTGCTCCGGCTGCCGCACCTGCCAAGGCTGCTGCCCCGGCTGCCGCTGCTCCTGTGTTCGCCGCTGGCGACCGCACCGAGAAGCGCGTACCGATGACCCGCGTGCGTGCAACCGTGGCCAAGCGCCTGGTTGAAGCCCAGTCGAACATGGCGATGCTGACTACTTTCAACGAAGTCGACATGACTGAAGTCATGGCTCTGCGTTCGAAGTACAAGGACCTGTTCGAGAAGTCCCACAACGGCGTGCGCCTGGGCTTCATGTCGTTCTTCGTGAAAGCGGCCACCGAAGCGCTGAAACGCTTCCCGGCAGTCAACGCTTCCATCGACGGCGGCGACATCGTGTACCACGGCTATGCTGACGTCGGCGTTGCCGTGTCCAGCGACCGTGGCCTGGTGGTGCCGGTTCTGCGTAACGCCGAACTGATGAGCCTGGCTGAAATCGAAGGCGGCATTGCCAACTTCGGCAAGAAAGCTCGCGACGGCAAGCTGACCATCGACGAAATGACTGGTGGTACGTTCACCATCACCAACGGTGGTACCTTCGGCTCGATGATGTCGACCCCGATCGTCAACCCGCCGCAAGCGGCTATCCTGGGCATGCACAACATTCTGCAGCGCCCGATGGCGATCAACGGTCAGGTTGTTATCCGTCCGATGATGTACCTGGCTCTGTCCTACGATCACCGTTTGATCGACGGCAAAGAAGCTGTGACCTTCCTGGTTACCATCAAGAACCTGCTGGAAGACCCGGCTCGTCTGCTGCTGGATATCTGATTTCGTTGCACGGGCCGCTCAGCGATGAGCGGCCCATCTGTAATGACCAGCTTCGTCCCACGACGGTCCCCTGAAAGGGATCGTCCGGTTTGATTCGAGAAGGAATGACACATGACTCAGAAATTCGACGTGGTAGTGATCGGTGCGGGCCCTGGCGGCTACGTAGCTGCCATTAAAGCAGCGCAACTGGGCCTTTCGACTGCCTGCATCGAGAAATACACCGACAAAGAGGGCAAACTGGCCCTCGGCGGTACTTGCCTGAACGTCGGCTGCATTCCGTCCAAGGCGCTGCTGGACAGCTCCTGGAAGTTTCACGAAGCTCAAGACGGCTTCGCGATCCACGGTATCAACCACGCTGGCGTGACCATGGACGTGCCAGCAATGGTCGGCCGCAAGGCCAACATCGTCAAAGGCCTGACCTCTGGCGTTGCTACCCTGTTCAAAGCCAACGGCGTGACCTCCCTGCAAGGCCACGGCAAACTGCTGGCCGGCAAGAAAGTCGAACTGACCAAGCCTGACGGCAGCGTCGAAATCATCGAAGCCGAGAACGTGATTCTCGCTTCGGGCTCGCGTCCGATCGACATTCCACCGGCTCCGGTTGACCAGAAAGTCATCGTCGATTCGACTGGTGCTCTGGAATTCCAATCGGTTCCAAAACGCCTGGGCGTGATCGGCGCTGGCGTGATCGGTCTGGAACTGGGTTCGGTATGGTCCCGTCTCGGCGCTCAAGTGACTGTCCTGGAAGCCCTGGACACGTTCCTGATGGCTGCTGACACCGCCGTTTCCAAAGAAGCGCTGAAAACCCTGACCAAACAAGGTCTGGACATCAAGCTGGGCGCGCGCGTTACCGGTTCCAAAGTCAACGGCGAAGAAGTCGTGGTGACCTACACCGACGCCAACGGCGAACAGACCATCACGTTCGACAAGCTGATCGTAGCCGTTGGTCGCCGTCCAGTGACCACCGATCTGCTGGCTGCCGATAGCGGCGTGACCATCGACGAGCGTGGCTTCATCTTCGTTGACGACCAGTGCGCGACCAGCGTTCCAGGCGTTTATGCGATCGGTGACGTGGTTCGCGGCATGATGCTGGCACACAAGGCCTCGGAAGAGGGCATCATGGTTGTCGAGCGCATCAAGGGCCACAAAGCCCAGATGAACTATGACCTGATCCCTTCGGTTATTTATACTCACCCGGAAATTGCATGGGTTGGTAAAACCGAGCAGGCCTTGAAAGCTGAAGGCGTTGAAGTTAACGTCGGCACTTTCCCGTTCGCAGCCTCTGGCCGTGCCATGGCAGCCAACGATACCGGCGGTTTCGTCAAAGTGATCGCCGATGCCAAGACTGACCGCGTATTGGGCGTCCACGTGATTGGCCCGAGCGCAGCAGAACTGGTACAGCAGGGCGCAATCGGCATGGAATTCGGCACTAGCGCCGAAGACCTGGGCATGATGGTTTTCTCCCATCCGACCCTGTCCGAAGCCTTGCACGAAGCAGCTCTGGCAGTGAATGGCGGCGCCATTCACATCGCCAACCGCAAGAAGCGTTAAGACAATAAGAAACCACGGCGGAATGGCCCGTCGTGAGCCTTGCCTGCAAGACTCACCGCGGAATATCCGCTGGACGCAGTCTTGCGTAGCTGCACCGGGTATCCGGAAAGGCTACGCAAGCAGCAGTCACAGGTGGTGCGGCACTTGAATGAGTGCAGCACCGAATGCGCAGTACCTAACGAAGACGGTAATAAGCATGAATCTTCACGAGTATCAGGGTAAGCAGCTGTTCGCTGAGTACGGCCTGCCAGTATCGACCGGTTACGCGGTAGACACCCCGGAAGCAGCAGCAGAAGCTTGCGACAAAATCGGCGGCAGCGAGTGGGTTGTCAAAGCCCAGGTTCACGCCGGTGGTCGCGGTAAAGCGGGCGGCGTCAAGCTGGTTCGCAGCAAAGAAGACGCTAAAGCATTCGCTCAACAGTGGTTGGGCAAGCGTCTGGTGACTTACCAGACTGATGCCAATGGTCAGCCAGTCACCAAGATCCTGGTTGAATCGTGCACTGATATCGCTAAAGAGCTGTACCTGGGCGCTGTCGTTGACCGTTCGAGCCGTCGCATCGTGTTCATGGCTTCCACCGAAGGTGGCGTGGACATCGAGAAAATCGCTCACGACACCCCTGAGAAAATCCTCAAGGCCACTATCGATCCACTGGTTGGCGCTCAGCCATTCCAGGGTCGCGAGCTGGCATTCCAGCTGGGTCTGGAAGGCAAGCAAGTTGCTCAGTTCGCCAAGATCTTCGTAGGTCTGGCCAAGCTGTTCAAGGATCACGACCTGGCTCTGCTGGAAGTGAACCCGCTGGTGATCAAGGCTGACGGCGATCTGCACTGCCTGGACGCGAAGATCAACATCGACGCCAACGCCATGTACCGTCAGCCTAAGCTGAAGACTTTCCACGATCCGTCGCAAGACGATCCGCGCGAAGCGCACGCTGCCAAGTTCGAACTGAACTACGTAGCGCTGGAAGGCAACATCGGTTGCATGGTCAACGGTGCTGGCCTGGCCATGGGTACCATGGACATCGTCAACCTGCATGGCGGCAAACCAGCCAACTTCCTCGACGTGGGCGGCGGTGCTACCAAAGAACGCGTTACCGAAGCGTTCAAGATCATCCTGTCCGACACTAACGTCGCTGCAGTATTGGTCAACATCTTCGGCGGCATCGTTCGCTGCGACATGATTGCCGAAGGCATCATCGGCGCTGTGAAAGAAGTCGGCGTGAAAATCCCGGTTGTTGTTCGCCTTGAAGGCAACAACGCTGAGCTGGGCGCTAAAGTACTGGCAGAAAGCGGTTTGAACATCATCGCTGCTACCAGCCTGACCGACGCTGCTCAACAAGTCGTTAAAGCTGCGGAGGGCAAATAATGAGCGTCCTGATCAATAAAGACACCAAAGTTATCTGCCAGGGTATTACCGGTTCGCAAGGTAGTTTCCACACCCAGCAAGCCATCGAATACGGCACCAAGATGGTTGGCGGCGTAACGCCAGGCAAAGGCGGCACCGAGCACCTGGGTCTGCCAGTGTTCAACACCGTGAAAGACGCTGTAGCAGCCACTGGCGCCACCGCCAGCGTGATCTACGTTCCAGCTCCTTTCTGCAAGGACTCGATCCTGGAAGCAGCATTCGGCGGCATCAAGCTGATCGTTTGCATCACTGAAGGCATTCCTACCCTGGACATGCTGGATGCCAAGGTCAAGTGCGACGAGCTGGGCGTGATCCTGATCGGCCCTAACTGCCCAGGCGTGATCACTCCTGGCGAATGCAAGATCGGCATCATGCCAGGTCACATTCACTTGCCAGGCAAGGTCGGTATCGTTTCGCGTTCCGGCACCCTGACCTACGAAGCTGTGAAGCAAACTACTGACGCCGGTTTCGGTCAGTCGACTTGCGTCGGCATCGGTGGTGACCCGATCCCGGGTTCGAACTTCATCGACATCCTGAAACTGTTCCAGGAAGACCCGAAGACCGAAGCGATCGTGATGATCGGTGAGATCGGCGGTTCGGCTGAAGAAGAAGCGGCTGCCTACATCAAGGCACACGTGACCAAGCCGGTTGTTTCCTACATCGCTGGTGTGACTGCTCCTCCGGGCAAGCGCATGGGCCATGCTGGCGCAATCATCTCTGGCGGCAAAGGCACTGCAGACGAGAAATTCGCTGCTCTGCAAGACGCAGGCGTTAAAACCGTGCGTTCGCTGGCAGACATCGGCAAGGCCCTGGCCGAGCTGACTGGCTGGGCTGTCAAGTAAGCCTCGCGCTTAACTGACGCTCCACCAAACAAAGGCCACCTTCGGGTGGCCTTTGTCGTTTCCGGGGTGTGTTGTCAGGCAGGGCCCCATCGCGAGCAAGCTCGCTCCCACAGGTTTTATGAACACTGAGATTCAATGTGGGAGCGAGCTTGCTCGCGATGGCTTACTTACAGTCGACAACCATTTAGATGCAAAAACACGACATGGATATGTCGCGCATCGGATAGTTCGCCCTGTAATAGTGCGTTTGTCAGACAAATTAGTTACGCTAGCCGCCATTTTGCGTTTGCTGCCCACAAGGACGCTGCGCGCTAAACGGGTCAGTCCTATACGGACCGACAGCATTTCCCTCACCCATAAGGGAAATCCCTCTCTAAATTCCGATTCAGTAGTGTGGTATTTCCTTAATGAAAGTGTTGAAAGGCCAGGACATCCTGGCACTCGGCTTCATGACGTTTGCCCTGTTCGTCGGGGCCGGTAACATCATCTTCCCGCCTATCGTCGGTTTGCAGTCCGGGCCTAATGTCTGGATGGCGGCGCTGGGCTTTCTGATCACTGCCGTCGGTCTGCCGGTGATCACCGTTGTCGCGCTGGCCAAGGTCGGTGGTGCCATGGACTCTTTGAGCAGTCCGATCGGTAAAATCGCCGGTGGCGTGCTCGCGGCCGCGTGCTACCTCGCTGTGGGTCCGCTGTTTGCGACCCCGCGGACCGCGACCGTGTCCTTCGAAGTGGGCCTGGCGCCGCTGACCGGCGAAAGCCCGCTGGCGCTGCTGCTCTATAGCTCGGTTTACTTCCTGCTGGTGTTCTTCATCTCGCTGTACCCGGGCCGTCTGCTGGACACCGTGGGCCGTTTCCTCGCGCCACTGAAGATCATCGCGCTGGCCGTACTCGGTATTGCCGCGTTCGCCTTGCCGGCGGGTGACATCGGCACCGCCACACCTGAATACGTTGCGGCACCGTTCTCCCAGGGGTTCATCAATGGTTACCTGACCATGGATACCCTCGGCGCACTGGTGTTCGGCATCGTGATCGTCAACGCCATTCGTTCTCGCGGCGTCGAGTCTCCAGCCCTGATCACGCGTTACGCGATCATCGCCGGGCTGATTGCCGGCGTCGGTCTGGCGCTGGTGTACGTGAGTCTGTTCCGTCTGGGTTCGGGCAGCCATGAAGTGGCCGTCGGCGCTACCAATGGCGCAGCGGTATTGCACGCGTATGTGCAACACACTTTCGGTTCCTTGGGCAGCGGCTTCCTCGCGGTGCTGATCTCCCTGGCCTGCCTGGTGACGGCAGTCGGTCTGACCTGTGCTTGTGCCGAATACTTCAGTCGCGTGCTGCCACTGTCCTACAAGACACTGGTGATCATCCTGGCAGCGTTCTCGCTGCTGGTGTCCAACCTGGGCCTGACCAAGCTGATCGCGTTCTCGATCCCGGTACTGACCGCGATTTACCCGCCTTGCATCGTCTTGGTGGCGCTGAGCTTCTGCAAGGATTTCTGGCTGGAGCAAGGTCGCATCGTTGGCCCGGTAATGCTGGTGTCGTTCCTGTTCGGCATGATCGACGCACTCAAGGGCGCGGGTCTGGCGGACTGGATGCCGACTCAATTGGCACACTTGCCGCTGGCCGAGCAAGGTCTGGCTTGGCTGGTGCCTTGCTTCTTTACCCTGGTGGTTGCATTTGCGTGCGACCGCTTGCTGGGCAAGCGCAGCGAAGCCCTGGCTTAACGCCTCAAGGCCCGCCACAAGCGGGCCTTGAGCAACAACAGAAATGCCCCGTATCAATCGATACGGGGCATTTTTTATGGTCGAGCGAAAATCTAATGTGGGAGCGAGCTTGCTCGCGAAGAGGGCATAACATTCAATAGGCGTGCTGACTGAAAGTCCGCTATCGCGAGCAAGCTCGCTCCCACAGGTTTTCGGTATACCGCTCACACACCACAAGGACATGCATGTCGTTCATCCACACCAATCTGATCCACATTCTTGCCGCGCTCTGGTTTGTTATCTGCTGGGGCGGTTATACCCGTTACGCTATCTGGAAGGGCCGCGATACCGCGTGCCTGGCCAGCGTGCTGCACTTGTATCGCGAAGACTGGATGCGCCGCATGCTGCTGCGTGACAACCGCATCGCTGACGCCAGTGTGGTGGGCAACCTGGAGCGTAACGCCTCGTTCTTTGCCTCGAGCACCTTGATCATCCTCGCCGGTATTCTTACGGTGCTGGGCTCCTCCGAGCGGGCGCTGTCGTTGCTGGCGGACATTCCGATGGTTCAACAGGCTTCCCAAGGCATGTCGGAGATCAAGCTGCTGTGCCTGGCGCTGGTGTTCGTCTACGCCTTTTTCACCTTCAGTTGGTGCATGCGCCAATACAACTTCGCGGCGATCCTGATCGGCTCGGCGCCGATGATCGGTGAGCGCCACGTGTCCGAGCAGGAGCGCAAGGCTTTCGCTTCGCGCGCTGCACGAGTGATCTCGATGGCGGCCAACCAGTTCAACTTCGGCCTGCGTTCTTATTACTTCGGCATGACCATGCTCGCCTGGTTCGTTAGCCCATGGCTGTTCATGTTGATGAGCGCGGGTGTGGTGCTGGTGTTGTATCGCCGGGAGTTTCACTCCGACGTGCTCGACGTAATGGTCTATACCCCTACAGAGGCGCCATTGCCTGAGGCGATCAAAGAGGTGGCCTGATGAGTATCCCGTTCTGGTGCGTGTTTATCAGTGCCGTGCTGATTTACGTCGCCCGCGTACCGGTGGCCAAGGCCATGAAAGAGCAGGGTGGTTACAACAATTATCTGCCACGTGTGCAGCAAGCACAGCTCACAGGCTTCGGCGCTCGCGCTCTGTCCGCGCATCAGAACAGTTTCGAGGCCTTCCTGTTGTTTGCGGTCGGGGTGTTGATGGCGCACACCACGCAAACGGCGGGGTGGCTGGTTGACTGGCTGGCAATCATCTTTGTGATTACCCGGGTGATCTACTTGCTGTGTTACTGGACAGACTTGGCCTGGCAACGAAGTCTGGTGTGGTTTGTCGGCCTGGTCTGTTCGTTTTTGCTGATGCTTAGTCCGACCCTGCGCACGGTGTTGCTCTAACACTTTAGCGGCGAACACAATAAAGCCCGCACTTGGCGGGCTTTATTTTTGCTGCTCTAAAACCGATTAGTTGGTTTTAGGAGCGGCTTCTTCAGCAGCAGTTTTGCTCGAATCAACCTGAGCTTTGGCAGCATCGGCGGCTTCTTTCGCAGCGTCGTTCACTTTATCCTGAGCTTCGCCAATTTTTTGCTGGACTTGTTCAATTTTCTGGGTGGCTTCTTGAGCTTTGTCCTCGGGTTTTTTACCGCAGGCAGCGATGCCGAGGGAAGCGGTCAACATCAAGGCAATAGCTAAAGTCTTACGCATGGGGTGTTTCTCCTGGTGGAAAGTATCTACTTGCCCTTTCGAACGCACCGCCATGGGTTAAGTTCCATGTTTCCTACAGATATATAAGATTTATCTTGGAGGGAACTTTTTCTTAGTCCCTATGCTGCTATGCAACGACACTAAAAAGAGCCTTTATCGAATGACCAACAACCCCATTTTCGAGCGTGCAACACGATTTTTATCGGCGCTGCGGCATTGCCAGGTGCTCGGGTTACGTGTGCACAGCGCGAGTAATGACGGGCTGACAATCACGTTGCCGTACAGCCCGCAGATCGTCGGTAATCCGCAAACCGGCGTGATTCATGGCGGTGCCATTACCTCGTTGATGGACACCGCGTGCGGCATGGCAACGCTCTGCGTTTTGCCGGAGTTCGAGGTTTGCCCGACCCTGGATCTGCGGATCGACTACATGCACCCGGCCGAGCCGCATAAAGAGGTGCATGGTTTTGCCCAGTGCTACCGGGTGACAACTGACGTGATCTTCACCCGCGGGTTTGCTTACCAGGATGATCCGCAAAAACCGATCGCCCATGTGGTCGGGACCTTTATGCGCATGGGCAAAGGTGTCAAAGGCACCAAAGGTTTTGGTGGCGTCATCAGTGGGGGGACGAAATGACTGATAACTTCAAAGAACAATTGCAGCAGGCCCACGAGCGTGGAAATTACGCCTCGCTGCTGCAGCTGATTCCCTACGCCAAGCTGATTGGCGTCGAGTGCTCGCGACTGGGTGACGAACTGCTTTTTCGTTTGCCGGCGAACAAGGACAATATTGGCAACCCTTTGCTGCCAGCGATTCATGGCGGGGTGATAGCCGGGTTCATGGAGCTGGCGGCGGCCCTGCATCTGCTGATCTTCACCGGTTCCCCCGGTGTGCCGAAGATCATCGACTTCTCCCTCGATTATCTGCGTGCCGGGCAGTTTCGCGACACCTACGCCAAATGCCAGGTGTGCCGTCAGGGGCGGCGGGTCGCCAACGTTGCGATAACCGCGTGGCAGAGCACTCAATCCGAGCCGATTGCCACGGCGCGTGCGCATTTCAAGATTGAAGAGACCCCCAGCCCTTGAAATCCCCGTCATAGCCCCCAACTCTGATGACATCCCGCCGCCACCCCCTCTGGGCGCGGCCATTGCCATCCAATCGGAGTTTGATGACCATGAGCGTGGAAACTCAAAAGGAAACCCTGGGCTTCCAGACCGAGGTGAAGCAACTGCTGCACCTGATGATCCATTCGCTGTATTCCAACAAGGAAATTTTCCTTCGCGAACTGATCTCCAACGCCTCCGACGCTGTCGACAAATTACGTTTCGAAGCCCTGTCCAAGCCTGAGTTGCTGGAAGGTGGCGCCGAACTGAAAATCCGTGTGAGCTTCGACAAGGACGCGAAAACCGTCACCCTCGAAGACAACGGTATCGGCATGAGCCGTGACGATGTCGTGACCCACCTGGGCACCATCGCCAAATCCGGCACTGCCGATTTCATGAAACACCTGTCCGGCGATCAGAAGAAAGATTCGCACCTGATCGGTCAGTTCGGCGTGGGTTTCTACTCTGCCTTTATCGTGGCCGATAAAGTCGACGTATTCAGCCGCCGTGCCGGCCTCGCTGCCAGCGAAGGCGTGCATTGGTCGTCCAAAGGCGAGGGCGAATTCGACGTCGCCACCATCGACAAGGAAGACCGCGGTACGCGTATCGTCCTGCACCTGAAGTCCGCTGAAGACGAGTTCGCCGATGGCTGGCGTCTGCGCAACATCATCAAGAAGTACTCCGATCACATCGCTTTGCCAATCGAGCTGCCGAAAGAAGTGACAGCGGCCGAAGGCGAAGAGAAGCCGGCCGTTGAATGGGAAACCGTCAACCGCGCCAGCGCTCTGTGGACCCGTCCGCGTACTGAAGTAAAGGACGAGGAATACCAGGAGTTCTACAAGCACATCGCTCACGATTTCGAGAACCCGCTGAGCTGGAGTCACAACAAGGTTGAAGGCAAGCTGGAGTACAACTCGCTGCTTTACGTGCCGGCCCGTGCTCCGTTCGACCTGTATCAGCGTGAAGCGCCACGTGGCCTGAAGCTGTACGTGCAGCGCGTGTTCGTCATGGACCAGGCTGAGTCGTTCCTGCCGTTGTACCTGCGCTTCATCAAAGGCGTGGTCGACTCCAACGACCTGTCGCTGAACGTCTCGCGGGAAATCCTGCAGAAAGACCCGATCATCGATTCGATGAAGTCGGCGCTGACCAAGCGCGTTCTGGACATGCTGGAAAAACTGGCGAAGAACGAGCCTGAGCAATACAAGGGCTTCTGGAAAAACTTCGGTCAGGTCATGAAAGAAGGCCCGGCTGAAGATTTCGCCAACAAAGAGAAAATCGCCGGCCTGCTGCGCTTCGCCTCCACCCAGGGTGAAGAGGGCGAGCAAGTGGTCTCGCTGGCCGAATACCTGGCTCGCGCCAAGGAAGGTCAGGACAAGATCTACTACCTGACCGGCGAAACCTACGCGCAGGTCAAGAACAGCCCGCACCTGGAAGTCTTCCGCAAGAAAGGCATCGAAGTGCTGCTGCTGACCGACCGTATCGACGAGTGGCTGATGAGCTACCTCAGCGATTTCGACGGCAAGAGCTTTGTCGACGTGGCGCGCGGTGACCTGGACCTGGGCAACCTGGACTCGGCAGAGGACAAGAAAGCCGCAGAAGAAGTCGCCAAGAGCAAAGAAGGCCTGGTTGAGCGGATCAAGACTGCTTTGGGTGAAACCGTCAGCGAAGTGCGGGTTTCCCACCGTCTGACCGATTCGCCGGCGATTCTGGCGATCGGTGAGCAGGACCTGGGCCTGCAAATGCGTCAGATCCTCGAAGCCAGCGGTCAGAAGGTTCCGGATTCCAAGCCGATCTTCGAATTCAACCCGGCTCACCCGCTGATCGAAAAACTCGATGGTGAGCAGAGCGAAGAGCGTTTTGGCGACCTGTCGCACATCCTCTTCGATCAGGCAGCCCTGGCTGCCGGCGACAGCTTGAAAGACCCGGCCGCCTATGTGCGCCGTCTGAACAAGCTGCTGGTTGAACTGTCGGTTTAACCGAGTTGTAGAAAAACCCGCTTCGGCGGGTTTTTTCATTCTGGCGTTTCTTTACGGGAGTGAGTCATGAGCCAAGTTACTGTGCGTTCCGTGGTCTATCAGATTGATGGTCAGTCTTACGAAGGTCGTCTGGCGTTCGACGCCGGCCACACAGGCCCGCGTCCGGGCTTGTTGATGGCACCGAACTGGATGGGTGTCAGCGCCGGGGCCGAGAAAATTGCCCAGGAGGTTGCCGCCAAGGGTTATGTGGTGTTGATTGCCGACCTGTATGGGCAGGCGATTCGTCCGCAGAATGGCGACGAGGCGGGCGCGGCGATGATGCCGCTGAAGAATGATCGTGCGTTGTTGCGCAAGCGCATGCAGGCCGCATTTGCTGCCTTGCAGAGCCAGGGTGAAGCAGCGGTCGATACTTCGAAACTGGCAGCGTTCGGTTTCTGCTTCGGCGGTTGCTGTGCTCTGGAGCTGGCCCGTACCGGCGCACCGCTCAAGGCTGCCGTGTCGTTCCACGGTACGCTGGACACACCGAACCCGGCCGATGCGAAAAACATCAAAGGCTCGGTGCTGGTGTTGCACGGCGCATCCGATCCATTGGTTGCGAAAGAGCAGCTGCCGGCCTTCGAGGCTGAAATGAATGCTGCGGGTGTGGATTGGCAATTGCTCAGCTACGGCGGCGCGGTGCATTCCTTTACCGACCCGCACGCCAATGTACCGGGCATGATGATGTACGACACCAAGACCGCGAAGCGGGCCTTTGTGTCGATGCATAACTTGCTGGATGAAGTGTTCAACGGCTGAGTGCTGTTTCTAGCCCTGGCACCGACGGTGTCAGGGCTGGCCTCATCGCGAGCAAGCTCGCTCCCACAGTGGTTTGGAGTCGACCATTAATATTGTGTACGACTCGGTCAAATGTGGGAGCGAGCTTGCTCGCGATGACGGTATAACTGGCGCCGAAGATCTCAGGGCAACTCGATCCGCTCGCTCTCGCCCGGTACGGTTGGCCAATCCCCGGCCGCCCAGCGTCGGCGGGCTTCATCGATCACCGCGGGATCGCTGGCGACGAAATTCCAGTTGATCCGGCGCGGTCCGTCCATGGGCGCGCCGCCGAACAGCATGGCGTGGCAATCGCTTTCGGCGAACAGGTCCATTTCTTCCCCGGCAGGCAGCACCACCAGCGAGTGCGGTTCAATCGGCTCGCCATTGAGTTGGGCGTCACCGTCCAGCACGTACAGCGCGCGTTCTTCATACTCGGTGGGGATCAGCAAGGTCGTCGCCGTTTTCAGCTCAAGCTCTGCGTACAACGTAGGGGAAAGCACCGGCACCGGTGACTCCAGGCAAAAGCCTTTGCCGGCAATCATCCTGATCTTCACCCCGAGGTTATCGCTGACCGGCAGGCTGGCGGCCGGGTGATGGCTGTAATGGCCGGGACCTTGTTCGTGCGCTTTGGGGGAGGCCAGCCAGATTTGCAGGCCGTGCATCTTGAAGTCGGTATCCCACAGGGCTTTCGGTGTGCGCTCGACGTGCGCAATCGCACTGCCTGCGGTCATCCAGCTGACGTCACCCGGTTTCACGATCTGGTCGGAACCCAGGCTGTCCTTGTGCTGGAGTTCGCCTTCGAACAGGTAGGTGAGGGTGGACAGGCCGATGTGCGGATGCTGGCGGATGTTCATGCCCTGGCCTGCCGGATAGCGGGTTTCAAGCATGTGATCGAAAAACACGAAAGGCCCGACACTGCGGCATTGAGCTGACGGCAGCGGGCGCAGGATTGGTTGGCCTTCGACATCTTCGGTGCGTGGGCGGATCACGAGCGGGCTGATCATGGTGCATTCCAGGCTGTACGAGTGATGCCGCTGAGCATAACCCGCACAGCCCGTGTTTGCCGCTATTGGCTGAAGGCGCCTTCAGACAGGTGGGTTTCGATGGTCACTTCGCTGGTGGTCATCAGCTTGTGGATCGGGCAGCGGTCGGCCACGCGGTGCAGCTCTTCACGCTGGGCGTCGGTGAGTACGCCTTTGAGGGTCAGTTTGACGTGCAGGGCGTATTTGCCTTTCTGCTCCTGGCTGTTGTCGTGTTTGACCTCGACTGTGACGCCGGTCAGCGGGATTTCCTTCTTCTGCGCGTAGAGCTTGAGGGTCAGAGCCTTGCAAGCCCCCAGGGCTGCATCGAAGTAATCGTGGGGTTCTGGCGCGGAGCCTTCGCCGCCGAAGGCTTTGGGCACGTCGGCGAAGAGTTGATGGTCGTCGATCTGGATGCTGTGACGAAAACCTTCGCTGGATTCGGTATTGACGGTAATGGTCATGACAAACCTCATGGGCAGTAAGAAAGAGTGTGCGTCAGGAAAAGACCTTGCAGTTATAGAGCATCCAGCGATTCAGGTGTTCCACTGGCTTATCGATCGCCCAATAAAAAACGCCCCGAACCAGTCGGGGCGTTTTCTTGTGCAGCGAAGCAGCGGGGCTTACTTGCCCTGCCAGCGCTTCAGGACCAGGGTGGCGTTAGTGCCGCCGAAGCCGAAGCTGTTGCTCATCACGGTGTTGATGGTGGCGTCTTCGCGAGTCTTGGTCAGGATTGGCATGTCAGCCACTTCCGGGTCCAGTTCGTCGATGTTGGCAGAACCTGCCATGAAGTTGCCTTCCATCATCAGCATGCAGTAGATCGCTTCGTGAACGCCGGCGGCGCCCAGGGAGTGACCCGACAGGCTCTTGGTGGAGCTGATGGCTGGAGCCTTGTCGCCGAACACTTCACGCACACCTTTCATTTCCATCACGTCGCCGACCGGAGTCGAGGTGCCGTGGGTGTTCAGGTAGTCGATCGGTGCGTCAACGGTGGACATGGCCATCTGCATGCAGCGGATGGCGCCTTCGCCGCTTGGAGCGACCATGTCGTAGCCGTCGGAAGTCGCGCCGTAGCCAACGATTTCCGCGTAGATCTTCGCGCCACGGGCCAGAGCGTGTTCCAGCTCTTCGACCACGACCATGCCGCCACCACCGGCGATGACAAAACCGTCACGCTTGGCGTCGTAGGCACGGGAAGCTTTGTCCGGTGTCTCGTTGTACTGGCTGGACAGTGCGCCCATGGCGTCGAACAGGAACGATTGGCTCCAATGCTCTTCTTCACCACCGCCGGCAAACACGATGTCCTGCTTGCCCATCTGGATCTGTTCCATGGCAGTACCGATGCAGTGAGCACTGGTGGCGCAGGCAGAAGCGATGGAGTAGTTCAGGCCCTTGATCTTGAATGGAGTGGCCAGGCAAGCGGAAACCGTGCTGCTCATGGTCCGCGTTACGCGGTATGGGCCGACGCGCTTGACGCCTTTTTCGCGCAGGATGTCCAGCGCTTCCATCTGGTTCAGGGTCGATGCGCCACCGGAACCGGCGATCAGGCCGGTGCGCGGGTTGGAAACCTGCTCTTCGGTCAGGCCGGAGTCAGTGATGGCGTCTTTCATGGCCAGGTAGGCGTAAGCCGCCGCGTGGCCGACGAAGCGATAGATCTTGCGATCGATCAACTCTTCGAGTGGCAGGTCAATGGAGCCGGAAACCTGGCTACGCAGACCCATTTCGGCATATTCCGGGTTGAACCGGATGCCAGGGCGGCTTGCACGCAGGTTAGCGGAGACGGTCTCTTTGTCATTGCCCAGGCACGAAACGATGCCCAGACCAGTGATAACGACGCGGCGCATGCGGATAACCCTTAGAAGTTGTCAGTGGATGTGAATACGCCGACCCGAAGGCCTTCGGCGGTGTAGATCTCGCGGCCGTCGACGCTGACCGAACCATCGGCGATGGCCAGGTTCAGCTTGCCTTTCAGGACGCGTTTGATCTGGATGTTATAGGTAACTTTTTTGGCGGTCGGCAGAACCTGGCCAAAGAATTTCACTTCGCCCGAACCCAGGGCGCGGCCGCGGCCCGGCAGGCCTTGCCAGCCGAGGAAGAAACCGACCAGCTGCCACATGGCGTCGAGGCCCAGGCAGCCTGGCATCACCGGGTCACCTTCGAAGTGGCAGGCGAAGAACCACAGGTCCGGAGTGATATCCAGCTCGGCGACCAATTCACCTTTGCCGTACTTGCCACCCTCTTCGCTGATATGAGTGATGCGATCCACCATCAGCATGTTCGGGGCGGGCAGTTGCGCGTTACCAGGGCCGAACAGCTCACCGCGACTGCAGCGCAGCAGGTCTTCCCGGGTAAAGGCGTTTTGTTTGGTCATGCGAGCTCCTCAATAGTCCCATGCGGCAGGTGGGGCAAATCTTCCCGGCCGATCGAAGCGTTCATGCTTCGAACCGGCAGCCTACTCATAGACTATTGCGTTGTGGTGAAAGTCACAGCACAAGGGACATGAATGTACACTTGTGCACTGAAATTATTTTTCAAGCCCGATTCCGAGCTGTCAAGGTGCCTAAGACTGCCGCACTTTCGCCTTTCACGCCAGTCGCAGATGGTCGATCGCTCCCCACTACCGTACCCAACGTTGCAGAATTTGCTGCAGATCAGTGCGTTTGAAAGGTTTGGCCAGATAATCATTCATCCCCGCCGACAGGCAGGCCTCGCGGTCACCCTGCAACGCGTTGGCGGTCAGGGCGATGATGGGCAGATCGGTGCAGCCGGGCAGTTGACGGATCTGCCGGGTGGCTTCGTAACCATCGATGACCGGCAACCTGCAATCCATCAGAATCGCCTCGAAAATCAGGCTCTCGGCACTGCGTACCGCCTGCGCACCGTCGGTGGCGACGCTGACAGTAAAGCCCAGGCTGCGCAGCATTGCTTCGATAACGGTCCGATTCACCGGTTTGTCTTCCACCAGCAACACATTGCGTCCCTCGCCGTGGTCGTCGCCGACAGATGTGCGTGGTGTCAGGGTCGGCATCTTTTGCCTGGACAGCGCCAGCGGAATTTCCAGGGTGAATACCGAGCCTCGGCCTTCCTCGCTCTGGGCGCGCAGTGTGCCACCCATCCGCTCCGCCAGCGTGCGCGCAATCGGCAGGCCCAGGCCGGTGCCGCCGTAGCGCCGGGAGATCGAGCTGTCGGCCTGCTGGAAAGCGTTGAACATCAGCTCCAGGCTTTCGGCCGAAATACCAATCCCGCTATCGCGCACGGTGCAGGTGAACCACAGCAGTTCGTGGTCCAGCGATTGCCATTGCGGCTCGATCGTTACCCGGCCTTTCTCGGTGAACTTCAAGGCATTGCCGATCAGGTTGACCAGGATCTGCCGGATCCGCGTCGGGTCGCCTTGTACCTGCAAAGCGTGCATGTCGTCCGGGATCTGCAGCTCCAGGCTCAGGCCGCGTTGCACCGCGCTGTGCTGGAAAGCCTGGGCGCAGCTGTTGATCAGCTCGGCGAGGTTGAACGGGATGTGCTCCAGCTCCAAGGCCGAGCGTTCGATCCGCGAGAAGTCGAGAATGTCGTTGATGACCTTGAGCAAGTGCTCGGTAGACTCCGACGCCAGCGCGGCGTACTCGATCTGTTCCTCGGTCATGTCGGTGGTTTCGAGCAGCTGCAGCATGCCCAGCACGCCATTCATCGGTGTGCGCAATTCATGGCTCATCATCGCCAGGAAGTCGGACTTGGCGCTGTTGGCCTTTTCCGCTTCTTCGCGGGTCTGGATCAGTTGTGCCATGGCCTGATGCTGCTCGCGGCTGGCGAGCTCAAGGCCATCGGCGAGGTTGTTGATGTGGCGCGACAGGTCGCCCAGTTCGGAATCGTCGACGATCGGCAGCGGTTTTTTGTAGTCGCCTTGCTGAATCGCTTTCACCGCATTGCCCATGGCGCTGATGGGCTCCGACAGGCTGGCGGCCAGGCGCCGGGCCAGCAGAAAGGTAAAGAGCAGGGCGAACAGTGCGAGGATCGCGGCCTTGAGCAGGATCTCCTGTTGCCGCTGGCTGAAGGCATCGTTGGACATGCCGACGACGACGCGCCCCAGATAGTCTTCGGAAGGGCCGATGGCCGGTGGCGGCCCCTGCAGGAAATCGTCGCTGAGCCTGATTCGTTGCAAGCGCACCGGTGCTTGAAACACTTCGATCTGTTGCGAGCGCTGGCGGTTTTCTGAGGGCTGCTCGACGTGCACCAACACCTTGTTGGCGTTGTCCTGCACCTCCAGAAAACGTACGTGCGGCGTTGTCAGCGAGGCCTTCATCAGGCTTTCGAGCACGTCATTGTTGCCGGAGATCACGCCGTACTCGGTGGCCGGGGCCAGTTGATTGGCGATCAGTTGGCCGGTGTGGTTGAGCTCCTGGCGCAAGTCCTGGATTCGCACGATGGTAAAGAAACTGATCAGCAGCAACGTCAGCAGCAGCGCCGGGCCGAGGCTGATGATCTGGGTGCGGGTATTGATGCCCCAATGGCGGCGCAGGTTCATGGGCGGTTTTCTCCTTCGGCCAACTGCGTTGCAACAGCCGTGGGGTCAATCTGTTCGATGCCTAAGGAACGAGCGACTTGCGGGTTACTTAATACCTTGAAGCGCTGCGGATAGAGGGTGCGCGGCCAGCTGGCCGGTGGACGGTCAAGCAAGTTATCAAGAATGGCCAGCCAATCGCCCTGATCGCTGTAGGTGCTGGCCAGGCTGCCAGCCTTGACGAACCCGGCGTTGGGACCGATCAACGCAAGCTGTCGGGCATAGCTGCTGAGCAGCAGATTCTTGGCGGTTTTCGGGTTGTACAGGTCGGGGTCGTCGAGCCCCAGCAATACGTCGCTGTTCTTCAACAAGGTTTGCAGAGGTCGGCTGTCATTGGTGTTATCCCAACGTTCAGCGACGATCTCCAGCCCTAGCCGGTGCGCGGCGTGGTGCAGCTCCTTGAGCAGGAATTCGCTGTTCGCCCCGTACAGCACGCCGACCCGTCGTACTTGCGGCAACAGGGCCTGGATCAGGCGAAGTTGGCGGCTCAGCGGTGGATCACTCCACAGCAGACTCAGGTGCAAGGGCAGGGCGTTACCCAAGCGTTGACTGGCTTGCAGGCGGCTGATGCGCAGCACCAGCGTCGCCGGCCCCTCGCTGTCTTGCAGGCGCCAGTCGAGGCTCGGCAGGTCAAGCAAGATCAGTCGGGTTGCGTCGGGTAGCCGGGACGGCGCGGGGAGGTCGGCAAGGCGTGCGAAGCGCACCGTGTCTTCGGGTCGCTGTTCGGCCAGGGCGCGGGTAAAAGCCTGCACGCCGGGGCTGTCTTCGGCGCCGGTCAGCAACACGTCGGCCGCGCGCACGGGCAGACTGCCCAGGCAGACAAGCAACAGTCCCCAAACCCAAGGCCGGCGGCTTCGGGGGGAGTAGGTGCGTGTCTGGATGAGGCCCATGTCAGAACTCTAACTCGGCGCTGAAATAGAGCACATGGCGCGAGTCATAGTTGTTGTCGACGAAGGTGGTCGGCTGGTTGTCGAGGCGTTGTTGCAGGATGCCGGCCAGTTCGAGGTTGGCCTTGCCCAGCGCGATGCGTTTGGCGATGCGTGTGTCGACACGTTCGAAGCGGTAGCCATTCAGTGCATCGTCACCATAGTAGAACAGCGCGCTGTTCCAGCCATTGCCCCAGTCGTGCAGCCAACCGGCGGAACCGCTGTTGCGTGCGCTGAATTGTTCGTCCAGAGGGTTACTGGCCGTGGCATCGACATAGGCGTAGGTCAGGCGCAGCCGGTCGGCGGCGCTGACTCGCCAGTCAAGCTGGGTTTCAGTGCCGCTGAAGCGCGACGCATTGCTGTTGCTGGCGATGTACTGATTGTTGCGCAGCGGCTCGCTGATCATGTCGGTGATTTCGTCGTAGAACAGTTTCACGTCGACGTTCAGCCCAAGGTCAGCGAAGAAGCCGTTATACCCCAGTTCCCGCGAACGCATGTGTTCTTGATCGAGGTTGCCGGGGCCACGGGTCTTGACGAAGTAACGGGCACTGGACTGACCGTAGGCAGCGGGGCTGAGGTTGGTCACCTGATAGCTCCAGTTGACGTTGTTCTCGAACATGTCGGGCGAGCGGATGGCCTCCGAATACACCGCGCGCAGGCCGTGGCGCGGGTTGATCAGGTAGTTGATTGCTACGCGCGGGGTGAGCGAGTCGCCAATCAATTGGGTCTTTTCATACATCGCACCGCCTTGCAACAGCCAGTGCTCGCTGGCGCGCCACTCCAGTTGGCCGAACAGCCGCCAGATGGAGTCATCGAGGGTGCCATTGAAGTACGTTTCAGAGTCGGCCCGGTCGTATCGATAGTTCATGCCGCTGACCAGCCGCAGGCTGTCGGAGAGACTCAGGGTGTCCTGCAATTCCAGGTCGTAGCGCGACTCGCGGGCGCTCTGGTCGATGTCACCGCAGACGGTACGTTTGGCGCCACCTTTCCATTGATCGAGGACCTGGTTGGCCAGTGCCTGCTCGGCCGGCGAGCCCTGCGGTGCACCGGTACCGGTATAGCTTTCCATGTGCCGCGCCAGGCGCTCGGCATAGTTGGGATTGAGCTGCCAGAGTTGGGTGAGCTGCGGGCTGAACGACACTTCGGCGTCGCAGGCGCGCCAGACCTGCTGACGATCCCAGTGCTGCGCCGACCCCTGGACGTAAAGGCTGTGATCCGGGTTGAGCTCCAGGTTCCAGCGCAACGAAGCGGCGTAATCCTTGGCGATCACGTCAGAGTTGTCGCCCGCCGAGGTAATCCCGGAAAACACCGGGCGGTAGGTATAAGGCCGCTGGTTGGTGCCGTCTTTGGCATTCAGTTGCCAATCGATGCTTTGCTGCTCGTTGAGCGTCTGGCTGACGGCCAGGTTGATGCGGTTCAAGCGGCGACTGTCGCGGTAGTCCGCTCCCAGGCGGTTCGAGTCGAAACCGTGGTCTTCCTGGCCGGACAGCGACAAGCGCAGGTCGCCGGTTTCCCAACCGGTGCCCTGGCTGGCGTACCAGTCGTTGATGCCGCGCTCACCGCGAGTGACTTTCAGCCGCGTGCCGTGGCTGTTGGCCGGTGCGCGGGTGATGATGTTGACGACTGCCATCAGCGCGTTGGCGCCATAGCTGACGGTATTCGGGCCACGGAACACCTCGATGCGCTCGATGTCTTCCATGGCCACCGGAATGTCGCTCCAGTCCACCGTCGCCAGACCTGCGCGGTACACCGAACGGCCGTCGATCAACACTTGCATGCGTCGCGCTTCGCTGGCGTTGGTGCCGTGATAGTTCACCGCGGCCTGGTTGCCGTTGATGCTACCGACCATCATTCCCGGCACCAGCCGCAGCAACTCGCTGATGTCGCGGGCACCGCTGGCCTTGATCAGTTCGCTGTCGATCACCGTCATGCTCCCGGGCACGGCGGCCGGCGACTGTTTCAGTCGGGTGGCGGTCAAGACCTGGGGCAGCGCGGCGTTGTCGAGAAACAGGTCATCGGCCAATAACGGGTCGCTGAGCATCAGCGCCAGAACCAGCGAGGAGCGAAGGTGAGGAGGGCCAGCAGACACGGTACAGCCTTGATCGCAGTTGATTGCCGCGCATGTTAACCGAGCTGTTCGAGTTTTCCAGTCACGTTACCGGCATTTTCCCAGGTTTTGGAGGTCTGCTTCCTACAAGTGCCGCTAATTGATAGAGGGGCTGGCCGACGCTGGACCGCCCCGTATAATGCGGCTATCGCCACTGGTATGGATTAACGGATTGCATATGACTGAACAGCGCCCGATTGCGGTCCTGGGAGGCGGAAGTTTTGGTACCGCCGTGGCTAATTTGCTGGCCGAGAACGGTCATCAGGTCCGGCAGTGGATGCGCGATCCTGAACAGGCCGAGGCCATTCGGGTCAACCGCGAGAATCCACGCTACCTCAAGGGTATCAAGGTTCACCCTGCGGTGGAGCCGGTCACCGACTTGCTCGCCACCCTCAACGAGTGCGACCTGTGTTTCGTCGCGCTGCCTTCCAATGCCCTGCGTTCGGTGCTCGCCCCCTTTGCCGAGCGCCTGAGCGGCAAGTTGCTGGTGAGCCTGACCAAAGGCATCGAGGCGCACACCTTCAAGCTGATGAGCGAAATTCTTCAGGAAATCGCACCACAAGCGCGCATTGGCGTGCTGTCCGGGCCGAACCTGGCCCGTGAAGTGGCCGAACACGCGCTGACCGCCACAGTGGTCGCCAGTGAAGACGAAGAGCTCTGTCAGCGGGTTCAGGCGGCATTGCACGGTCGGACCTTTCGCGTGTACGCCAGTGCTGACCGTTATGGTGTGGAGCTGGGTGGGGCACTGAAAAACGTCTACGCGATCATCGCCGGCATGGCGGTGGCGCTGGGCATGGGTGAAAACACCAAGAGCATGCTGATCACCCGGGCATTGGCGGAAATGACCCGCTTTGCGGTGAATCAGGGTGCCAACCCGATGACGTTCCTGGGGCTGGCCGGGGTGGGCGATTTGATCGTCACCTGTTCGTCACCGAAAAGCCGCAACTATCAGGTCGGTTTTGCCCTCGGACAGGGCATGAGCCTGGAAGAGGCGGTGACGAGCCTTGGTGAAGTCGCCGAAGGCGTCAACACCCTCAAGGTACTCAAGGCCAAGTCCCAGGAAGTCGGGGTTTACATGCCGTTGGTCGCCGGTTTGCATGCGATCCTGTTTGAAGGACGCACGCTCAATCAGGTGATTGAGCTGTTGATGCGTGGCGAGCCGAAAACCGATGTCGATTTTATCTCCACCAGCGGTTTCAACTGAGTCCCCCATTTACAGGGGCAGGGAGCGAGACATGAACGATCCAAAAGTAGCAGCCAAGTACGAATCCATCCTGCTGCGCGTGCTGTGGATGCTGGTGTATGTGCTGGTCTGGCAAGTCGCGCAATTGATCCTCGGCGCCGTGGTGCTGGTGCAGCTCATCTATCGGTTGATCTATGGGGCACCAAACGCCGGCCTGATGAATTTTGGTGACAGCCTCAGCCAGTTCCTGGCGCAGATCGGCCGCTTCGGCAGTTTCCACAGCGACCAGAAACCGTGGCCATTCGCCGATTGGCCTGCCCCGCGGACACCGGAAGGCGAGGCTCCGCACGCCGTACCGCCAGCGCCGCATCCGGCCCGTGATGAGGAGCCAAAGCTATGAAACTCTGGGTGTTGCGTCACGGTGAAGCCGAGTCTCACGCCCGTAGCGATGCTGAGCGGGAGTTGACTGCACATGGCCGCGAAGAAGTGCTGCGCAGTGCCGCGCAACTGATCGGCCAGCCGATTCAGGCAATCATCGCCAGCCCGTATATGCGGGCGCAGCAAACCGCACAGTTGGTGCGTGAGGTGCTGGGTTTTGAGCCGGAGATCCGCACCGAGGCCTGGCTGGCGCCAGACAGCAATCCGTTGACCGTTGTCGATCAGCTCGACACGGAGGATAACGTCCTGCTGGTCAGCCATAACCCGTTGGTGGGGAGTTTGATCGGCTACTTGCAGCACGGCCATTTGCGTGCACCGCAGCCGATGAGCACGGCCAGCCTGGCCGAGCTTGAAGCTGATTTACCGTTGGCCGGGGGCATGACGCTCAATAGCGTCAAGAACCCGTAATCCGGGTTTTGTGCGAGCGTGGCTTGCCCGCGATGGCATCAACACGGCATACCTGATGCACCGCGGTGCCTGCATCGCGGGCAAGCCACGCTCCCACAGGTAAGGAGTTGCTCTCGATTTTTTGTATGAAATAGCCAACCAAGCAACTGCTTGGTTGGACTACGCTTGCCGCCACATCGAACAAAAAGGAGCGCATCGCATGCCCGCCGCTTTTCGTTTGCCGCTGCAAGTGTTCTACGAGCGTGAAGCTCGCCATCCCCGCCAGCGCTTTCTGGTTCAGCCGATGGGCGGTGGTCAGGTCGAGACGCTGACCTGGGCCGACGTCGGCCACCAGGCGCGGTGCGCCGCTCACTGGCTACGCGCCCGGGAGCTGCCTCAAGGCAGCCACATTGCACTGATCTCGAAAAACTGCGCGCACTGGATCATTGCCGACCTGGCGATCTGGATGGCCGGGCATGTCTCCGTTCCGTTGTACCCCAACCTCACTGCCGATTCGGTGGCCCAGGTGCTCGAACATTCCGAAGCCGCGCTGGTGTTCATCGGCAAGCTGGACGATTGGCCGGGCATGTCCAGAGGCGTCAGCGCCGATCTGCCGACCATCAGCCTTCCATTGTGTCCCGCGGGTGACTTCGATTTCAGTTGGGCCGATCTGCAACACAGCTCACCGATTCAGGACGACCCAACGCCCGACGCCAACCAGTTGGCGACCATCATCTACACCTCCGGCACCACCGGCTTGCCCAAAGGCGTGATGCATAGTTTCGGTAACCTGGGTTTCGCCACGACTCACGGCACGCAGTTATTTGGTCTCAATGAGTCGGACCGATTGCTGTCGTACCTGCCGCTGTGCCACGTCGCCGAGCGGATGTTTGTCGAGCTGGCGTCGATCTACACCGGGCAAACGGTATTTTTTGCTGAAAGCCTCGACACGTTTCTGACTGATTTGCAGCGCGCGCGGCCCACGGCGCTGTTCGGCGTGCCGCGCATCTGGAGCAAATTCCAGATGGGCGTGTACAGCAGGATTCCGGCAAAACGCCTGGATTTTCTCCTTGGCTTGCCGATCATCGGTAAGCGGGTCGGGCACAAGGTACTCGCAGGTCTTGGGCTGGATGCCTTGCGCATCGCCTTGTCGGGCGCCGCGCCGGTGCCGCCGGCCTTGTTGCACTGGTACCAGCGTCTTGGACTGGAGGTGCTTGAGGTCTATGGCATGACCGAAAATTGCGGCTATTCCCATATTTGCCGGCAGGGCCAGAACAAGCCTGGCTGGATCGGCCAGCCGTGCCCGGAGGTGGAGGTGCGGATCGCGGATTCGGGCGAGGTGCTGGTGCGCAGTGGCGCGACCATGCTCGGCTATTTCAAGGAGCCGCAGAAAACCGCCGAGACGATCACCGAGGACGGCTTTCTGCACACCGGTGACAAGGGCGAGCAAGACGCCGACGGCAACTTGCGCTTGACCGGGCGGCTCAAGGAAATCTTCAAGACCAGCAAGGGCAAGTACGTCGCACCGGCGCCGATCGAAAACCGTCTGGCAGTACATTCACATATCGAGCAGGTATGCGTGGTCGGTGACGGCCTGAGTGCGCCACTGGGGCTGTGCGTGCTCTCGGCAGTGGGCCAGCAGGACGCCGCCAGCGTGGCGCGCAATGCCTTGCAGTCGAGCCTGGAAAGCTTGCTCGACGAGGTCAACGGTGCCCTTGATAAACACGAACGCCTGCGCCAGTTGGTGGTGGTCAAGGACAGCTGGGCGGTGGAAAACGGCTTTCTCACGCCGACACTGAAGATCAAGCGCAACGTGATCGAGGCCGTGTATGGCGCGCGGTTTGAAGAATGGAGTGCGCGCAGCGAAGCGGTGCTGTGGCAGGATTGACCCGAAATAAAACCAACAGAGGATGTAGCGATGAGTCTGTGGCGTACCGTTCCCAACATTGAACAGTTGAACTCGATTCAGAAAAACACCATCGGCGAAGTGCTGGATATACGCTTCGAGGCGTTTGATGACGAGTCGCTGACCGCCAGCATGGTCATCGATCATCGCACCCATCAACCTTATGGTTTGCTGCATGGCGGCGCCTCGGTGGTACTGGCTGAAACTGTCGGCTCCATGGCCAGCTTCCTGTGCATCGACACCAGCAAATTCTATTGCGTGGGCCTGGAAATCAACGCCAACCACCTGCGCGGTCTGCGCAGCGGTCGGGTAACGGCGGTGGCCAAACCGATCCACATCGGCCGCACCACGCACGTCTGGGATATTCGCTTGAGCAGCGATGAAGGCAAGGCCAGCTGCGTGTCGCGGTTGACCATGGCGGTGGTGCCGCTGGGTGAAACGCCACCGGCTCGCTAACGACGATCTCTGTAGCAGCTGGCGAAGCCGGCGTTCGGCTGCGTAGCAGTCGTAAACCTGACGCATCGATCCTACAGGCAAACCGCACTATCAGGATTTGCGAGGATTTCATCCTCGAACGCAGGCTTCGCCAGCTGCAACAAAGGCGCGCATCGAGATTGCGGGTTCCTGTATAGCCTTGGCCTGACTGTCATCATTCCTGGCAGTTACGGTCATTGCTGTAGGCTTGCGTCTTACGGACAATCAACACCTGATTTCGTTTATGGACGCGCCGTTATGCCGCAGCAGATCTTTTTCGCCCATGCCAATGGCTTTCCTTCAGGCACCTACGGCAAGTTGTTTGCCGCGCTGGCGCCGGAGTATCAGGTCGCGCATCTGCAGCAGCACGCCCATGACCCGCGGTTCCCGGCCGACGATAACTGGCACAACCTGGTGGACGAGCTGATCCACCACCTGAAACAGCAACCCGAGCCGGTGTGGGGCGTTGGTCATTCCTTTGGTGGCGTCTTGCACCTGCACGCGGCCCTGCGTTGCCCGGAGCTGTATCGCGGCGTGGTGATGCTGGATTCACCGGTGCTGACCCGCCCCGATCAATGGGTGATCCGCGCCGCCAAGCGTTTTGGCTTTATCGACCGCTTGACCCCGGCCGGTCGCACCTTGGGGCGTCGCGAGGAGTTCGCCGACCTGGAATCGGCGCGCAGCTATTTCGCCGGTAAAACCCTGTTTCGCGGTTTCGATCCGGACTGCCTCGATGCGTACTTGCAACACGGCCTGCACAAGGTCGGTGATCGCCTGCGCCTGCGCTTTGATCCGGCCACCGAGATCAGCATCTACCGTGGCGTTCCGCACACCAGCCCGGGCCGTCCTCGCCAGTTGAAAGTACCGCTGGCGGTGGTTCGAGGCCGGCAGAGCCGGGTGGTCATGCGCCATCACGCAAGCTTCGTCGGCCGTATGCCGCAGGGCGAGTCGCTGACGATGCCCGGCGGTCACATGTTTCCCCTTGAACGCCCGCAAGACACCGCGACCTTGCTGAAAAACCTGTTCAGCCGTTGGCAAGGGCGCAACGAGCGGAGTTGCGCATGAGCAGCGTCGAAGAAGTCCGCCTGAGCCTGCCGCACATCGAATTGGCCGCACACCTGTTCGGCCCCGAAGACGGCCTGCCGGTGATTGCCTTGCACGGTTGGCTCGACAACGCCAACAGCTTTGCGCGCCTGGCGCCGAAGCTTGAAGGTCTACGCATTGTCGCGCTGGACATGGCCGGCCACGGGCATTCCGGGCATCGGCCATTGGGCGCCGGTTATGCGCTGTGGGATTACGCTCACGACGTGTTGCGAGTCGCCGAACAGTTGGGCTGGAAGCGGTTTGCGCTGCTGGGCCATTCCTTGGGCGCAATCGTTTCGGTGGTACTTGCCGGTGCCTTGCCCGAGCGCGTGACGCACCTGGCGCTGATCGACGGGGTGATTCCGCCTACTGCCGCTCATGACAACGCCGCCGAACGCATGGGCATGGCCCTGCAAGCGCAGCTGGATCTGCAAGAAAAGCGCAAGCCGGTCTACAACACCCTGGATCGCGCCATCGAGGCCCGTATGAAAGGCCTGGTCGCGGTCAGTCGGGAAGCTGCCGAATTACTCGCTCAGCGGGGTTTGATGCCGGTGCCGGGGGGCTACACCTGGCGCACTGACAGTCGCCTGACGCTGGCGTCGCCACTGCGCCTGACCGATGAACAAGCGATGTCCTTCGTTCAGCGAATCAGTTGTCCTGCGCAACTGGTGGTCGCCGCGGATGGCATGCTCGCCAAACATCCGGAATTGCTGGAGCGTCTACCCTTTAGCCGTGAACAGCTGCCCGGCGGCCATCATTTGCACCTGAATGACGAGCCCGGCGCCGCCCTTGTTGCAGACTGTTTCAATCGGTTCTTCGCCGTTCCTTGACTTGCAGCGGGCAACTGTCGAGGCTGGGCGGGTTGAAATGGGAGACAACCATGATAGATCTCTACACTGCTGCGACTCCGAATGGCCACAAGGTCTCTATCGTGCTCGAGGAACTCGGCATGCCCTACACGGTGCATGTCCTGAGTTTCGACAAAAAGGAACAAAAGGCTCCAGCGTTTCTCAAGATCAATCCCAATGGCCGGATTCCGGCGATTGTCGATCGGGATAACGGTGATTTCGCCGTGTTCGAATCCGGCGCGATTCTCATCTACCTGGCTGAGCTAAGCGGAAAACTGCTGCCCAAGGACCCGAAAGGACGTTCGCTGGTGATCCAGTGGCTGATGTTCCAGATGGGCGGCATCGGCCCGATGCAAGGGCAGGCCAACGTGTTTTTCCGTTACTTCCCGGAAAAGCTCCAGGGCGCCATCGATCGCTATCAGCATGAAACCCGGCGCTTGTATGAAGTGCTGAACACACGCCTGGAAACTGTCGAGTTCCTGGCCGATGACTACAGCATTGCCGACATCGCCACCTATCCGTGGGTCCGTGGCTATGAATGGTCGGGTGTTTCGGTAGACGGTTTACCCGCCCTGCAACGCTGGATGGCGGCAATGGAAGCTCGCCCGGCGGTGCAGCGTGGCTTGCAGATCCCGCCGCGTAACGACGACGCGAATGTCGTCAAAGGCGCTCAGGCCATGCTGATCCGATGAGAGTGCCTTCAAGGTTGAAAAGCATGCGTTTGATCGGTTTGTTGGGGCTGGGGTGTTTCAGTTCGCTGGTGTTTGCCGCCGATGTACCGGGAAGTCACGATTTGCCGCTGGTGCCGCGTCTGGCCGATGCGCAGATCGTCGACTATCGCCCGGCTGCCGAGCTTGAACGGATCTATCCCATGGGCTCGATCCGCAAAATCAGCGGCCAATTGCGTTTCGATGGCCAGGTCAGTGCCCGCGGAAAAGTGACCTCGGTGACCTACGAGTTGCCGCCGGAGCATTCGTCCACCGAGGCCTTCACCCTCGCTCGCGAAGCCTTGCAGAAACAGGGCGCCGAACTGTTGTTCTGGTGCCAGGCCCGCGATTGCGGCGAAAGCAGCCTGTGGGCCAATCAAGTGTTCGGCAACGCCAAACTCTATGGTGCCGACGATCAACAGGCTTATCTGCTGCTGCGACTCGCGGCACCACAGGACAACTCGCTGTTGGCGCTCTACAGCATCACTCGCGGCAATCGAAAAGCCTATCTGCACGTCGAGCAGTTCGACGCCAGTACGCCATTGGGCGAGTTGTTGCCGACCTCGGCGACCCTGTTGCGTCAGCTCAAGGACACCGGCGTGCTGGACCTGCCGCGGCTGACGGGCGATCCGCAACCGGTCTGGCTGACATTGCTGTCGCGTGGCTTGAACCTCGATACGACCTTGCGCGTCAGTGTTTCCGGAGCCAATGCCGAAGCCTGGCGTCAGGCGCTGGTCGGGCAGGGCGTGCGTGCGGCGCGGATGGAGCTCGGCAACGTGCCGGCAAGCGGCTTGCACATCGAGTTCCTGCGATAAGATTTTCCCTCGGCGAACGTGCCATTGGCCGTTCGCCTACTCTTTGTTGATTGAACTTGCTCGAGATTTTTCATGATCAATAACGATCGCCTGTTGGTGCAGATCCTGCTCCTGGTGTTGTTCGGTGCCAGCTTCTGGGTGATGGCGCCTTTCTGGTCGGCGCTGTTCTGGGGCGCGGTGCTGGCGTTCGCCAGCTGGCCGCTGATGCGCTTGCTGACCCGCTGGCTCCACGGGCGCGAATCCCTTGCGGCGGCGTTACTGACGCTGGGCTGGATGGTGCTGGTGGCAGTGCCGTTGGTGTGGCTCGGTTTTAACCTGGCCGATCATGTGCGCGATGCCGTTGCGTTCATCAAGGACGTGCAGGTTGAAGGTTTGCCGGAAGCACCGGTGTGGCTGGCCGGGGTTCCGGTGGTGGGTGAGCGGCTGGTAGGAATATGGAACAGCATTGACCAGCAAGGCGCGGCGCTGATGCTGGCGGTCAAACCCTATCTGGGACAGGTCGGCAACTGGTTGCTGGCGCGCAGTGCGCAGATCGGCGGAGGGATTCTCGAGCTGACCTTGAGCATCGTTTTCGTGTTCTTTTTCTATCGGGATGGCCCGCGGCTGGCGATGTTCGTGCATCGTCTGCTGGAGCGGCTGATCGGCGAGCGTGCCGGTTACTACATCGAACTGGTGGCCGGAACGGTGCAGCGGGTGGTCAACGGCGTCATCGGCACTGCCGCCGCCCAGGCGGTCCTGGCGTTGATCGGCTTCCTGATTGCCGGTGTGCCCGGCGCGCTGGTGCTGGGGATTGTCACCTTCCTGCTCAGCCTGATCCCCATGGGCCCGCCGCTGGTGTGGATTCCGGCGACTGCCTGGCTGGCCTGGAAGGGCGAGTACGGCATGGCGGTGTTCCTCGGTATTTGGGGCACGTTCATCATCAGCGGCGTCGACAACGTACTCAAACCTTATCTGATCAGCCGTGGCGGCAACTTGCCGTTGGTGATCGTGCTGCTTGGGGTGTTTGGCGGATTGATCGCCTTTGGCTTTATCGGCTTGTTCATCGGTCCGACCTTGTTGGCCGTGGCGTACAGCCTGTTGATCGACTGGAGCAACAGTCAGGCGCGGGTTGAGGAAAAGCGCTGATTTGTTGCTGCCGTGAATCCCTCTGAGCATAGATATCTACACAGCGTTGAAATGTGGCGCAGGATTGCTCCTGTAGCAGCTGCCGAGCCTGCGAGGCTGCGTTCGGCTGCGAAGCAGTCGTGAGTCAGGTTACGCGATCTTTCCGGTAAACGTCGATTCAGGATTTGCGAGGACTTCGTCCTCGAACGCAGCCTCGCAGGCTCGGCAGCTGCTACAAGGGTTAGAACGAAAAGACGTGTAGATACTTATGTCCCTGTGGCGAGCAAGCATGCTTACTCGCCACAGGGACCATCCGCCTGATCTCAGGCTGCGGCGCTCAGGTTTTTGCTTGAACTCAGGGTGTTGGCCTGCGAGTACTGCTGATTCATGCTGACGATCAACTTGCTCAAGGCCTCGGCCACTGCGCTTTGATCAATGGTCCCGCTGTTCTGGCTGCTGCCCGTTTGCAGCTCCGTGAGCAGGGCCGCACCGTTGTCGGTGCTGCTGGTGGAGGAGGTTGCGGCCAGGGCGCTGTTCAGTTCGCTGGCGCTGATGCTGCCATCACCATTCGTGTCGAGCTGGCCAAACAGCGACTGGCTGGACAGTTGTTGTGGCGGCTGAGGCGGCGTGAGGGCGGCAATCAGCTCGTCCTTGCTCACGCTCCCGTCGTTGTTAGTGTCCAGCGCTGCGAACAGGCTCTTGCTGTCGGCAGTACTGCCGGCTTTCGTCAGACCCGCGCTCAGCTCGTCGCTACTGATACTGCCATTACTGTTGCTGTCCAGAAGACTGAGCATGGTGTCGGCCAGTTCCGTGCTGGGTGGCTGATCATTATGGGCTTGGCAGGACGATGGCGTCATGGCGGCCATTTCCTGGCTGCTCAGACCTCCACTGTTGTCAGAGTCCAGGCTGCTGAATTGCTGGCTCAGGCTGTTCAGTACACGGCTGTCGCTTTTCTTTGCCAAGGCGCTGTTCAGCTCATCCTTGGAAACGGTTCCGTCGCCATTGGTGTCGAGCTTGGCGAACAACTCTTTCTGACGCTGCTGGAGTCGGGCGGCATAGGCCGCACTGGTGGCGCTGGTATAGCTGGAGTTACTGCTGACACTGCCGATCATGGGCTCACTCCCTGGATGGATAAAACCGGTGAAGGCACCGGCCCATGCAGCCTCGGGGGAGCAGTTGTCGTGGGTATGTGGAATTTGTACGAATCAGCACACAGAGTCTGTTCAGACTCGTGGCAGGCATACCACGGCAGTCAGGCCGCCGCCCGGGGTTTCTTCCAGGCTTAACGCACCGCCAAGCCGTTCGGCAGCTTCGCGTGCGATGGTCATGCCCAGGCCTACGCCGCCGGAGTTGCGATTGCGTGAGCCTTCGAGGCGATAGAAGGGTTCGAACACCGCTTCACGTTTGTCGGCAGCGATGCCGGGGCCATGATCGATCACTCGAATGATCAGCTGTTCACGGCTGTCTTCAAGGGTAATCAGTGCCTGGCCGGCGTAACGCAAGGCATTGTCCAGCAAGTTGTTGATGCACGACCGCAGGGCCATCGGTTGAACCTGCAACGGTGCACAGTGCCCGCTGGCCTGCACGTCAGCGCCCTGGTCCTGGGCGTTTTCGCAGAGCGATTCGATCAGCGCCTGCACGTCCATCCATTGCAGCGCTTCGCTGGTGCGTTGTTCGTGCAGGTAGCTGAGGGTCGCATCGAGCATACGAATCATGTCGTCGAGGTCCTGACGCATCTGCCCTTGCAGCTTGATGTCGTCGATCTGCTCCAGGCGCAACTTGAGCCGCGACAGTGGCGTACGCAGGTCATGGGAAACGGCGCCGAGCATCCGCGAGCGCTGCTGCACCTGCTCACGGATACGCTTCTGCATCAGGTTGAAGGTGTGCGCCGCCTGCCGTGATTCTCGGGGGCCGGACTCATCAAGCGGTGGGCTGTCGAGGTTTTCGCTGAGGCTCTCGGCGGCCGCGCTCAAGCGTTGGATCGGCCGGGACAGCAGTTTTGCGCCGTACCAGGCGGCAATCACCAGCGAGATAAGTTGAAAGGTCAGCGGTACGATCGGGCCACCAAACCAGGGCCGCGGCGGTCTGTGTTTGAAGGGCGGAGGCGGTTGCCCGTTGAACCCGGCGGAAAACTCTGGCGGTGGAGGGGGCGGGGGATGGCCGTAATGGTGGAACCAGAAGAACGCCAGAAGGTGCGCCAGGATAATCGCCAGCAACAGCACGCCAAACAGGCGGCCGAACAGCGTATCGAAGCGCGCACGCATCAGCCGATGTCTCGGGCGTCGAACAGGTAACCTTCGCCGCGAACGGTTTTGATCAACTGAGGCGATTTGGGGTCGTCACCGAGCTTTTGTCGCAGGCGCGAGACCAGCAGATCGATACTGCGATCGAACGCTTCGATCGAGCGTCCACGGGCGGCGTCCAGTAATTGCTCGCGGCTGAGTACTCGTCGCGGGCGTTCGATGAATACCCAGAGCAAACGGAATTCGGCGTTCGACAGCGGCACCACCAGGCCATCGACAGAGATCAACTGACGCAACACGCTGTTGAGGCGCCAGTTGTCGAAGCGAATGTTGGCGCGTTGTTCGGTACGGTCATCGCGCACGCGGCGCAAGATGGTTTGAATTCGCGCGACCAGCTCTCGTGGCTCGAACGGCTTGGCCATGTAATCGTCGGCCCCCAGTTCCAGGCCGATGATGCGGTCGGTGGGTTCGCAGCGGGCAGTGAGCATCAGGATCGGGATGTCTGACTCGGCGCGCAGCCAGCGGCACAGCGACAGACCGTCTTCGCCGGGCAGCATCAGGTCCAGCACCACCACGTCGTAATGCTCCGCTTGCAGCGCCAGGCGCATGGCGGCGCCGTCGGTAACGCCGCTGGCGTGGATATTGAAGCGGGCCAGGTAGTCGATCAGCAGTTCGCGGATCGGAACGTCATCGTCAACGATCAGCGCTCGGGTGTTCCAGCGTTTGTCTTCGCCGGCTGCGGGGGCTTTTTGATCGTCGTTCAGAGGAGCGGGGCTATTATGCATGCGTACGTTCATCTGCCAGAGAGGCTGCCAACCACAAAAGATGGGCTGCGAGGTTGTGGCTTCAGCATAGGCGTCCGGCCGTGAGGCGGGAAGTGCTGTAGGAAGTCTTGCGGTTGGCGAGGGTAGCCTTGGGCGGTGTTGAGGGCGTGTCGTGAGTGTATCTGTTTCGACACAATTGCCGGGCGCGCGGGGTTTATCATCCGCCAACCGGCACTGTTGAAGATGATTTACCGATCATCGGGTCCCGGACGGGCTCGCGTTCCGCTACAATGCGCGCCGATTTCGACTTGCCTGAGAGCCCACTCATGTCCGCCTGCCAGACTCCTATCATCGTCGCCCTGGATTTCCCTACCCGTGACGCCGCACTGAAGCTGGCCGACCAGTTGGACCCGAAACTGTGCCGGGTCAAAGTCGGTAAAGAGCTGTTCACCAGCTGCGCTTCGGAAATCGTCGGGACCTTGCGTGACAAGGGCTTTGAGGTATTCCTCGACCTTAAATTCCACGACATTCCGAACACCACCGCGATGGCCGTCAAGGCGGCTGCGGAAATGGGCGTGTGGATGGTCAACGTGCATTGCTCCGGCGGCCTGCGCATGATGGCGGCCTGTCGCGAAGTGCTCGACCAGCGCAGCGGTCCAAAACCGCTGTTGATCGGCGTGACCGTGCTGACCAGCATGGAGCGTGAGGATCTGGCCGGGATTGGCCTGGACATCGAACCGCAGGAGCAGGTATTGCGTCTGGCGGCACTGGCAGAAAAAGCCGGGATGGATGGCCTGGTGTGCTCGGCACTGGAAGCTACGGCGTTGAAAACGGCGCATCCGTCGCTGCAACTGGTGACCCCGGGAATCCGTCCGGCGGGCAGCGCCCAGGACGATCAGCGTCGCATCCTGACCCCGCGCCAGGCACTGGATGCCGGTTCCGACTATCTGGTGATTGGCCGTCCGATCAGCCAGGCAGCCGATCCGGCCAAGGCCTTGGCGGCAGTGGTAGCCGAACTGGCCTGATCAAACACTGAAAATCCAAATGTGGGAGCGAGCTTGCTCGCGATGGGGCCATAACAGTCAGCATCCATGTTGAATGTCAGTCCGTCATCGCGAGCAAGCTCGCTCCCACATTGGTTTGGGTTAAACCTTTAGAACCAGCTTCCCGAAGTTCTCGCCGCTGAACAGCTTCATCAGCGTTTCCGGGAATGTCTCCAGTCCTTCGACGATGTCTTCCTTGCTCTTGAGCTGCCCCTTGGCCATCCACCCGGCCATTTCCTGCCCGGCGGCGGCGAACTTCGCGGCGTAATCCATCACCACAAAACCTTCCATCCGCGCGCGGTTGACCAGCAGCGATAGATAATTGGCCGGGCCTTTGACCGCTTCCTTGTTGTTGTACTGGCTGATGGCGCCGCAGATCACCACGCGCGCCTTCATGTTCAGGCGGCTGAGCACGGCGTCGAGAATGTCCCCGCCGACGTTATCGAAATACACGTCCACCCCATTCGGACATTCGCGCTTGAGGCCGGCAACCACGTCTTCGTGCTTGTAGTCGATGGCGCCGTCGAAGCCCAGTTCGTCGATCAGGAACCGGCACTTGTCCGCGCCACCGGCGATGCCCACCACGCGGCAGCCTTTGATCTTGGCAATCTGCCCGGCAATGCTGCCCACCGCACCGGCCGCACCCGACAGCACTACGGTGTCACCGGCCTTCGGCGCACCGACGTCGAGCAGCGCGAAGTAAGCGGTCATGCCGGTCATGCCCAGTGCTGACAAATAACGCGGCAATGGCGCCAGTGTCGGGTCGACCTTGTAGAAACCTCGTGGCTCACCGAGGAAATAATCCTGCACGCCCAGCGCACCGTTGACGTAGTCGCCCACGGCAAAGCCCGGGTTGTTCGAGGCAATCACCTTGCCCACGCCGAGGGCGCGCATGACTTCGCCGATGCCCACGGGCGGGATGTAGGACTTGCCTTCGTTCATCCAGCCACGCATCGCCGGGTCCAGCGACAGGTACTCGTTCTTGACCAGAATCTGGCCCGCCACCGGCTCGCCGACAGGGACTTGCTGATAGGTGAAGGTCTCGCGGGTCGCAGCTCCCACCGGGCGTTTGGCGAGCAGGAATTGACGGTTGATCTGGGCAGTCATGGCGGGCACTCAATGTTGAATGAAGTCTGATTGATAGACCCTCATGGTGGTTCTCGCAAGGTTTGCTGATGCAGCGAATACAACCCGATCCAAAGGAGTGATAGTTGGGCGGGGATCTTCATCACCGTAACTCATAAGTAATCAACCGGCCCTCTGATAGTGCTGCCGTGTGACGGGGCAGGGTGCCTAGACTGCTAAAACGCGATCACCCACATTTTTCGAGGACATAACAATGAGCATGACGTTTTCCGGCCAGGTAGCGTTGGTGACAGGGGCCGCCGCCGGTATTGGCCGCGCGACCGCCCAGGCGTTTGCCGCCGAAGGCTTGAAAGTGGTGGTTGCGGACCTTGATGTGGCTGGCGGCGAAGGGACCGTCGAGCTGATTCGGGCTGCCGGTGGCGACGCGGTTTTCGTGCAGTGCAACGTGACCCTGGAGAACGATGTACAGAATCTGATGGCGAAGGCGGTGAGCACGTATGGCCGCGTCGACTACGCCTTCAACAATGCCGGGATCGAAATCGAAAAGGGCAAGCTCGCCGACGGCACGCTCGATGAGTTCGACGCGATCATGAGCGTCAACGTCAAAGGCGTCTGGTTGTGCATGAAGTACCAACTGCCGCTGATGCTGGCGCAAGGTGGCGGCGCGATCGTCAATACCGCTTCGGTGGCCGGGCTTGGCGCGGCGCCGAAGATGAGCATCTACGCGGCGTCCAAGCACGCGGTCATCGGCCTGACCAAATCGGCAGCCATCGAATACGCGAAGAAGAAAATCCGCGTGAATGCAGTCTGTCCGGCGGTTATCGACACCGACATGTTCCGCCGCGCCTATGAAGCCGATCCGAAGAAAGCCGATTTCGCCGCCGCCATGCACCCGGTTGGGCGTATCGGCAAGGTCGAGGAAATTGCCAGTGCGGTGCTGTATCTGTGCAGTGATGGGGCGGCGTTCACCACCGGTCACTCGCTGGCAGTGGATGGTGGGGTGACGGCGTTCTGATGGAGTGCCTGCGACGTAGCGCCGGGCATTGTGTTTCAAAGGGTTAGAGGAGGGTGTTTTAGCGGCGTTGTCGCACAGCTTCATGAGAGCGCCTGTGCTTAACTGGCTCCAGAAAAACAGTTGGAGTGGGTCTCTCATGGAATTGAGAATCGATCGACAGGCGCTGGTGCCCGTCGTGCAGCAAATTGTTGACGCCATTGCTGGCTGGATTCGCCAAAGTGCCGTTGAGCCTGGAACGCGTTTGCCGTCCATTCGACAGCTGGCCCGGGAAAACCTGCTCAGTCAGTCCAGTGTCATCGAGGCGTATGAGCGCATGGTCGCCCAAGGCGTGCTGGCATCGCGTCATGGTTCGGGGTTTTTCGTTGCCGGGCCTTTGGGCGCGTCACATCGTTGCGCTGACCCATCGGGCTCCGCGGCGGCTGATGCAAACAGTGTCGGGGTGGTCGACGACCCATTGGGCATGTTGCCGCTGGGGCGAGGTGGTATGCCCGAAAGCTGGCGCGAGAGCGACGATCTCAGTTATGCCATTCGCCAGGTTTCGCGTACCGACATGGCCGGACTGTTCAACTACAGCCCTTCATACGGGTTGCCGGTCTTGCGCCAACAGATTCTCAAGCGTCTGCAACAGATGAATATTGCCGTCGATGAGAGCCAGGTTCTTACCACGACTGGGGCCACTCACGGGCTTGATCTGATCGTACGGACGCTGCTCAAGCCGGGTGATTGCGTGGTGGTCGAAAGTCCGGGGTATTCGAATCTGTTCCAGCTGCTCAGGTTGCATGGCGTCAGATTACTGGAAGTGCCACGGACCCCTCGCGGCCCGGACATTGAAGTACTTGAGGCCTTGTTGAGCGCGAACAATCCCCGTGCGTTGTTCATCAATAGCCTGTTCCACAATCCGACCGGCAGTAGCCTGGCACCCGCCGTTGCGCAACGGATTCTTCAATTGGCCAAGCGTCATGAGTTAATCATTGTCGAGGATGACGTCTACGCTGACTTTCAGGGCAGTGCCGGTAGCCGTCTGGCGGCAATGGATGCGGGTCAGAACGTGGTCTATGTCGGCAGCTTTTCGAAAACCCTCAGCAGTTCGCTGCGGGTCGGTTATGTCGTGGCCAGCGCCGAAATCATTGCGCGCCTGGCAGACATGAAGATGATTACCAGCCTGGGGGCTTCGCGGTTTTGCGAGTCGGTGGTGAGCAGTCTGTTGGCCAATGGTGCCTATCGCAAACTGGTACAGCGCCAGCGTCAGCGATTGAAGCGGGATATGGCCGCGACATTGCTGGTGCTTGAAGACGCCGATTGGGAGGTGTTCGGCAAGCCTGCAGGCGGGTTGTACATATGGGCCCGACCACGAGAGCACGAACCGGTGCGGGTGCGCACACTGGCTCACTCATTCGGTATCGTGCTGTCCTCGGGGACGGCCTTCAGCCCCAGTGGCGAAACCGGCGACTGGCTGCGCATCAATGTGGCCTATGCCAGCGATCCTCGGGCGCAGGCGTTTTTTCAGGCCTGCTCCTTACCGGATCGACTTCGACCGTTCTGAAAACGACTCGCGCGTAGCTTTTTGCCATTATTGCGGCGCCAAAGACTTGTGCTGGGTGCACCCCCATTGCGAATCTGCAACAACAGAAAATGGTCGTGTTGCCATTGAGTACGGGAAGGGGGTTACGAGCAATGATTTCGGCCGTGCAAGGACGTTTTGCCAACCTCGGTATGGCAAAAAAACTGGGTGTCGGTTTTGTTCTGGTCCTGATGTTGACGGCCGTGGTGGCCGCTATCGGCGTCTGGTCCTTGCAAACCATCAGCCAGCGCTTCGACGGGCTCAAGCAGATGTCGTCGCTCAACAGTGGTTTGCTCAAGGTGCGTTTGCTTGAGCAGGAATACGCCTTGCACAGTGACCCGAAAACCGTCGATGCCTTGCACAAGGGGGTTGACGGGTTGGTCGCCCTCGCAACGCAACTCAAGGCTCAGTCGGCAGCTAACGTCCCGGTGATGAATGATGTCGAACAGTCACTGGGGGCGTACCGCAAAGCCTTCGATGAGTTCGTCGAGTTGACCCAGTCCAAGGAACTGGCGCTGGAAATGGCCAGTTGGTCGGTGTCCAGCGTGGCCAATAACCTCGATGTGCTGCAGGCCGGTCTTTCCGACGATGGCGCTTATGCGCTCAAGGATACGCAAGGCAAGGAGGGCGCGGAGTTTATCGAGCAGGCCAATCAGGTCAGTCAGGTATCGAAGCTGATGTTGCAGGCAATGAATGAGGCACGAGTGCGCCTGGATCAAAGCCGTAAGGCCAGCGACGAAAGTGCCGGGCAAGGCAAGATTGAACAGGCCGACCAGGCACTGACCCAGGCTGAGGCATTGAAGAGCACGGTCAAGGACGCGGGCTACCAGACTGTGCTCAACGAAGTGGCCGGGCATATCGCCAGTTTCAGTGAAAAACTTGCCGAATACACAGGACTGCTGAGTCAGGAGAAAAAGGTCTATCAGCAGTTGCATGAACGCGCCGCCGAAGTGGTGCAGCGGGTCGATCAGGCCTACGCGGCCGAGGACCGGTCGATGCAGGCAGAGTTGAAGAAGAATTCGGCGCTGATCATTGCGTCCTCGGCGCTTGCGCTGCTGGTCGGGCTGATTGCCGCGTGGGTGATTACCCGCTTGATCGTTGCGCCACTGCGCAGTGTGATTCTCGTCGCCCAGAAAATTGCCGCGGGCGATCTGAGCGCGACCGTGCAGGTGACTCGGCGTGATGAAATCGGCCAGTTGATGCAGGCCATGCAGCAAATGGGCGCAGGGTTGAGCAATATTGTCAGTGGCTTGCAGGCAGGTATCGAGCAGCTTGCGAATTCCGCGCAATCGCTTTCGGCGGTGACCGAGCAGACCAACCTGGAAGTCAGCAGCCAGAAGGAAGAAACCGAACAAGTCGCCACTGCGATGAATCAGATGACCGCGACCGTGCACGACGTTGCGCGCAACGCCGAGGAAGCGGCACTGGCGGCGCAGACCGCAGACGGCAAGGTCGAAACCGGACAGCAGGTCGTTCGTCAGAGCATGCAGCGTATCGAGCAACTGGCTGACTCGGCGACATCGGCCAGTTCCAGCATCGAAAGCCTCAGTGCGGAAATCCAGAACATTGGCACTGTCCTCAGCGTGATCAAGAGCGTCGCCGAGCAAACCAACCTGCTGGCACTCAATGCGGCCATCGAAGCCGCGCGAGCGGGTGAGCAGGGCAGGGGCTTTGCCGTGGTTGCCGATGAGGTCCGTGCCCTGGCCAAGCGTACCCAGCAATCCACAGAGGAAATCGAGCGTCTGGTGAGTGCCTTGCGTTCAGCCGCTCAGGCTTCGGTGCAGCAAATCCAGAGCAGCGGGGAGCTGGTCAAGCTCGCCGTCAGTGATGCGCTACAGACTGAGAGTGCGCTGGGCAGTATCGCTGCGGCGGTGTCGCTGATTCAGCAGATGAACCAGCAGATCGCTGCTGCGGCCGAACAACAGAGTTCGGTTGCCGAAGAGATCAATCGCAGCGTGACCAGCATCCGTGCCAGTGCCGATCAATCCTCGGTGGCCATGCAAGGCAATGCCGCGTCGAGTATCGAGCTGGCGCAGTTGGGGGTTGAGCTGAAGGGGATGGTAGGGCATTTCAGGTTGTAAGCGTGTGTGGCGAGGGAGCTTGCTCCCGTCAGCGCGGCTCGCGCTCGGGTGCGGCAGTCGTAGAGCAGTACTCGCGGTCTGACTGAACTGAGCGAAGGGGAGGGTCGCTTCGCGACCCAGCGGGAGCAAGCTCCCTCGCCACGGGTGTTGTGCGGCTTTGCACATCACCACTATCAGTCGTAGATAACTTTCTTCTTCCAGTCTGCGTCGGCTTCTACTTCCTTGAGGCCTTCGGTCAACTCGTTAACTTCACCTTCCACCGGTGCAATGTTGGTCAGCACCATGGAGTTGGCGCGCGCCAGCAGTTTTTCCAGGTACTGCAACTGCTCACTGTAAACCTGAGGGTCCTGCTGTTTACGCAAGTACTGCACGCCACGCTCGAACGCCAGGCGGGCTTGCCCGGGTTGTTCCTGTTGCAGTGCATGTTGGCCGAGGTTGTTGAAGAACTCGATGTGCAGCAATACCAGGATGTGGCGAACTTCACGAATCCAGCGCTTGGCTTCGTTGGCTGGCAGGAAACCGTCCTGTGCCGCGCGAGTGATCTGGCCATGCAAGGCTTCAAGCAAAAAGCGTACGTCCTTGGCCTTGGCTTCGGTCTGGATCGGTGCCGGTGGGTTGTTGACCGGAATCGACTCGCCTTGTGCGACCAGCGCACTCAGTTCCTCGATGCGGGCCTTGGCCGACGAATTGGTTTTATCCAGATTGAGCAGGCGCTGGCAGACGTTGAGTTCCAGTCGCGTCAGCAGCAGCTTGAGCGCCGGAGTCATCAGCTGGCCAGGGAAGGTCTCGGTGATTTCGCCACAGCGGCGCAGTCGATCATTGAGTTCGACCTTGGTGCGGGCCTTTTCCAGTTTATTGTTTTCCACCACATGGTTCATGTAGCCAATGGCGATCAATATTGCGATCCCGACTATTACTAGCAGGGTGATCATGAGTGGTGTCACCGTGAAGACCTCTTTATAGGGTTTGCATGCGAGTGTAGTGGCTAAGCCTGGGAGCGCATAGGGTGGCGCGACGAGTTGAGTCGAGCCTTTGCGCTGTCTATATAGGCAATGTGTGGATGGGTGCACATTGCCATCATCTGCTGGAGAGGACTATAGCGCCTTGGCGAGTGACAGAATATAGGCGTCAAACCCCGGTCGGACGAAAACCCGGAATTGCCCCTCAAAGGGGGGCGAAGTCATTGATTTAAATAAATTTATAGTTGGGGGTTGACGACCCCTCAATCCATCCATAGAATGCGCGCCACTTACAGCGGAAAGCACACAGCGAAACGCGGTAGGGAGTGAATGTTGTACGTGTGTCCCCTTCGTCTAGTGGCCTAGGACACCGCCCTTTCACGGCGGTAACAGGGGTTCGAGTCCCCTAGGGGACGCCAATGCGGGAATAGCTCAGTTGGTAGAGCACGACCTTGCCAAGGTCGGGGTCGCGAGTTCGAGTCTCGTTTCCCGCTCCAATTTTAAACGGCTTTGCTTTCGGGCAAGGCTGAGTGAAACCAGAACCAAGTCTTCGGATGCGGGTCTGGGCACCGAAACACACACCATGTGTTCCGGGCAGCGTGTCCCCTTCGTCTAGTGGCCTAGGACACCGCCCTTTCACGGCGGTAACAGGGGTTCGAGTCCCCTAGGGGACGCCATTTGCGGGAATAGCTCAGTTGGTAGAGCACGACCTTGCCAAGGTCGGGGTCGCGAGTTCGAGTCTCGTTTCCCGCTCCATATTTAACAAAAACGCCGCTCACTGAGCGGCGTTTTTGTGTGCGCGTCATAAAAGTGCCTCAGCCTCCCAGGCTATGGATCAGGCTATCCAGCACTTCGGCGGTTGTTTCATCCAGCTCTGCAACTACCGACGCTCTAAGCTGGTGCGCCAAGCGGTATTCGCTGGGTGTGCAGTTGGCGGAATGCTTGAAGGCTCGAGCGAAGTAGGAAGGGTCCTTGAAACCGGCTTCATAGCCAATGCTGGTGATAGGCATCTGGCTGTTGCCGAGCAATTCCTTCGCGAAGTTCATGCGCTTGTTCAAGATGTAATCCATGAAGCCAAGACCGTAGGCTTCCTTGAACAGGCGGCTGAAGCGAAAGGTAGTCATGCCGCAGCGTTTGGCCACATCCCGCTGATCGATGTTGTCCCGAAAGTGCTGATCGATGTACAGCAGCACATTGCTCAACGCCTGGTGTTTTTGGTGTTCCGGCGTCATCCGGATACTGCCCGGAAGGGTCGGGGAGTGGTCGATCTGCAACGTCTTGCGTTGGTCGCGAACATTGCGGCGTAGCTCGTGCAACTGAATGACAGCTGTGAGGTAGCGATTCTTTTCGGCGGCTGAAAGGGGCAGCACCATGTATTCCCAGACACAGGAACGCATCGCCCATACGGCCAGCTCTTCGGAGTGCTGCACGGTGAACATGGTGATTGGAATGGTGGGGGCGGTGCGCTTGATCTCCAGCAGCATCCTCAGGCCGGGTGTGTCGGGGCGATCAAAATGGATGCAGATCATGTCGGCCTGCATCCCGCTGGAAAATGCGGAGCCTTTCGCCAGTTTGCAGTCGCAGGCTTGTTCGAACTGCGCCATGAGTTCCGGGGTGGACCGATCGTGGGTCCGATCGAACCAGAGTAGTGATGGCTTCCTGATCACGTTTGACGTCATGTGTTTGGCTCTGGCTTCTGAGGTTCTTCGTGCCTCTCTCCGCTGAGTAGTATTGTCAATGTGATATCGCTTTGCAGACTAAATCCTTATAAGAAAACCCGAATTTAGTTCTATGCGCTCTATGGTTTGCCTGTCAGTCAGTGTCGGGCGGTTATTTATTGGCGTGTTGGCGGCGGATACAGGATCAACCGTTCGTCGCTTGTGAATCAAGGGCAATAGCCTTTGCCCGCCGTTCCTTGTTTAGAGCCTTTCCTTTCCCTTCTTTTCCTTCTGCAGACGCCAATTATCCAGTGATTGGTAGTGCCCGCAAAAAAGTCCTAGCGATGCGCAAAATCCTCCTAACCCCCTTGGGGATGCCCTGACTAAGGTAGCTACAAGCAGTGCAAAAAGTGCTGCTCCCCCGGAAGAACAACATTCAAAAATGAGGTGCGCAAAATGACTCTTCAAACTATCAAGGCTTCGGTACTGAAGTTCGCCAAAGACGAAGACGGCCTGACCATCGTGGAGTATGCGGTAGCGGGTGGGCTGATCACCGTGGCAGTTGCCGCCATGTTCACTCTTTTGGGCGGCGCAGTGAATACCAGGATCACAGCGCTGTGCGCCGCGGTCAAAGGTGCTGCCTGCTGATAATGACAACTTGCCGTGGGGGGGACGCGCGACGTCCATGGAGCAACCGGTTGTTACTGTTTTGCTGATAGAGCTACCGGATAACTCAATGGACATCGTGCCGTCTCTACCAAGGTAGGTACTGACCTACATGACTGCAGTAGTGAGGTACGCAAAATGACTCTGCAATTAATAAGAACTTCGGTGCAAAAGTTCGCCAAAGACGAGGATGGTCTGACCATTGTGGAATACGCAGTGGCAGGTGGGTTGATTACGATCGCTGTTGTCGTTGCGTTCACTCTACTTGGCGGTGCAGTGAACACCAGGATCACAGCACTCTGCGCTGCGGTTAACGGTGCTGCTTGCTGATAACGATAATACCCAGTCGGGAGACGCGCCATGTCCACGGAACTGATGGTATCGACTGTTTTACTGATAGGACTTTTGGGCGTGGCGGTGGTGAGCGATCTGCTTCGCCACCGTATTCCCAACCCGCTGATTCTGTTGGGTCTTGCCCTGGGATTGGCTAGTCAGACTTATTCAGGGGGTGTCAGCGGATTGGAGGATGGCCTGCTGGGCCTCTTGATCTGTTTTGCACTGTTTCTGCCTATGTACGCCTTGGGTGGCATGGCTGCCGGCGACGTCAAGTTGATGGCCGTGGTCGGCAGTTTTCTACCGTTCCATTACGCATTGTGGGCTGCCTTATTCAGCCTGATAGCCGGTGGCGTGTGCGGTTTCCTGATAGTGCTGGTTCGCGGTCAGTTGTTGCAGACCCTGGGGCGCTATTGGCTGATGCTTAGGGCACAGGCCTATCTGGCGCCGACTTCAGACGAAGTAGCCGGCAAGCCTTTCCCTTATTCGATTGCCATTTTGCTCGGCACTTTAAACACCATTCACTGGCAGCTCTTTGCCAGTGGGTTGGGAGGTTAGTCATGCACGTCATTGTCGAGAGTGATGCCTACCGCAATGAGCGAGAAGCGGTGCAGCGCCTGGCTCCCCAGCCGTGCACTATCAGCGAGACGGGTCTGACCGACAGTTTTCTCGGCGAGTTGGTGTGCAAGCATTTGTATGATGCCGGCGTGCTGGACATGTCGCGGCTGGTAGAGCGCCTGGCGCTGACCGGCGCCGTGATGGAAGAGGTCCTGGCTTTTCTGCGCAAGGATGGTCGTGTCGAAGTGCTTGGGCAGATGGGCGCGCAAGTCGGAGGCGGGCAGCCGCTGCGTTATGGCCTGACCGAACGCGGTCGCAGTGCCGCCCGCGATGCCCTGTCGCGTAGTGGCTATATCGGCGCGGCGCCGTTCCCGGTGAGTTCCTACCGCTCCCTGCTCAAGGTGCAGACCATTCACCACGGTCGCATCAGTGCGAATGATATGCGCACGGCGCTGAACGGCGTAGTGCTCACGGAAGGGATGCTCGATCAGTTGGGCGTGGCGCTGAACTCAGGGCGCGCGATCATGATTTATGGCCCGGCGGGGACCGGCAAGACCTATGTCAGCAGTCGGCTGATCCGCCTGTTCGCCGAGGCCATCTGGGTGCCTCATGCCATCGTGATCAACGAGTCGGTGATCGAGATCTATGACCCGCAGGTGCACCAGCGGCTGGATGATGGCAGCCCACAGAACAATCTGATGCTCAACGAAGGGATCGACCGTCGGCTGCTGTGCTGCAAACGCCCGATCGTCATTACCGGCGGTGAGTTGAGCATGGAACAGCTGGACATTCGCTATGACCCCTTTACCCGTCAGTACCAGGCTGCCTTGCAGCTCAAGGCCAGCAATGGCCTGTTCATCATCGACGATATGGGGCGCCAGCGCATGCCGCCCGCCGATCTGCTCAATCGCTGGATCGTGCCGATGGAAGAGAAGCGCGACTTCCTCAACCTAGGCGGCGGGCGGCATTGCGAGCTGCCGTTCGATCTGATCCTGGTGTTCTCCACCAACCTCAATCCCCTGGAGTTGGCCGACGAGGCCTTCCTCCGCCGGATTGGCTACAAGCTGCAATTCGGTTACCTGAAGCCTGAAGAGTACGAACGGATCTGGCAGCAGGAGTCCGAGCGTTTGGGCATTCGTCATGACCCGCTGCTGGTGCGCTTTGCACTACAGAAACTTTACGCCGTCGAAGGCATGCCGTTGGTGCCTTGCCATCCCCGCGATCTCCTGAACATGGCGCTCGATCGCCAGCGTTACCTGGGCGGTTCCGGGCCACTGTCGCCGCAGGAGCTTGAATGGGCGTGGAGCAACTACTTCGTCCAGCTCGACTTTCTTTGAGTAGGAGATACAGACATGAGCTCTCGTACTGCAACGCTGATTGGTATTTCGTTGGTCATGGGCCTCGGCGCCGCATGGATGGCCAACTCCTGGTTGAGCGCACGGCTCAATGCCAGCCCCGATGATCACCTTCGAAGCGTGGTAGTCGCCACGGTCGAGATTCCGTTCGGGCAGATGGTCGAGGCCCAGCAGGTCACGACCGTGCGCATGCCCATGGATACGATCCCGGACGATGCGTTCGATTCCAGCGACAAGGCCGTGGGCAAGATCGCCACGTTCGACATCCTGCGCGGCGACATCGTGCGCGGCGCACGCCTCAGTGAACACCTGGGTGGCAGCACCCTGGCTTCTTTGATTGCACCTGACAAACGTGCCATTTCGGTACGGGTGGACGACGTGGTCGGGGTCGGCGGGTTCCTGTTGCCGGGTAACCGGGTCGATGTGCTGGCAACCAAGCACACCGATGGCAGCAGCAACAACGCCGTGTCCCGGACCATCCTCGAAAACCTGCGCGTGTTGGCGGTGGATCAGACGGCGGGTACCGACAAGACTCAACCGGTGGTGGTGCGTGCAGTGACGCTGGAGATGACGACCACTGAGGCAGAAACCCTGGTCACGGCGCAGACGGAAGGGAAGTTGCAACTGACTCTGCGCAACCCGCTGAACCTCACGAAAAAACCGGCCCCCGCGCCTGTAGTACCTCCTGCGCCGGTTACGCAAGCCATTGCCATGGCCACCGAAACAGCGCCAAGGCGCGTGGTACACCGTGGCGGCGGTAACGGCGGGGCTGTCACCGTTATTCGTGGCATCGAATCCCATGTCGTCAATGTGCACTGACAAGGTGCAATGGGTAGCAAGGTAGTGGCGGAGCCGATCCGGGTCCGTATCGGTAAATGAGGGCTTGATGATGAATTCTCGAATTCAACGGCCGTTTCCGGTAACGCCAAGGCGCCAGCGGGGATCGGTGACCGTAATGATGGTGATCGCGTTGGCCGCGATCGGCATGATGGCGGCATTGGCGCTGGACGGCGGCCACCTGCTGCTGAACAAGACCCGCCTGCAAAATGCGGTGGACGCCGCGGCCCTGAGCGGCGCCAAAACCCTGAGTCAGGTCACTGGCGGTACCAACATTGCCAGCACAACGCGCACTGCCGCGCTGAATACGCTGACGCTGAATGCCAGTGCCACGGGCAATGCTGAATTGAACACGGCCATTGGCAACAATGCGGGCACTTTCGCGGTGGTAGAACTGGCCAACAGTGTTTACGGACCGTTCTCCTACCCTGGGCCGGCGAATGCTACGTATGTTCGGGTAACGGTACCGAACTATGGCCTGACCGGTTTTTTCTGGAGCTTCGTCCAGACAGTGGGCGGTGGCGGTCTGGGCGGCAAGTCAGTGGCGGCGATGGCCACTGCCGGTCCCAGCCCCACCAGCCCGTGCGATCTCGCGCCATTGATGGTCTGTGGTGACCCGACCAAATACAGTCCGAGCACTGGTGTGTTCTGGGGCTATCACTTTGGTGATTTGCAGGATTTGAAAACGGGCTCTGGCACTACGTCCGCCATTGGCCCAGGCAATTTTCAACTGCTCGATTTTGGCTCGGGCGGCAGCACGGTCAGGGATGATCTGGCTGGAGGCGGCTCGGTATGTCGCAGCGTTGGGCAAAATGTCACGACCAAACCGGGTAATAACGTCGGCCCGGTGTCCCAAGGTTTGAACACCCGCTTCAACCAGTACAGTGGAGGGGTCAAAAACACGGATTATCCGCCAGACCTGATCGTCAGCTACAGCACGCCAGTGATCACCAACAACTCAGGCACACTGCAATACAAGGGCCAGACCATCGTTTCGAACAACGGCACACTCACCGCAGGTGGCAACGCGGTGCTTGGCTACAACGACTGGCTGGCGAGTTCTGCGGCGTGTATTGCCGGTTCAGGCACGGGTTGCCTGAACAACGGGGTCTACGAACGACGGATGCTGAAAATCGTGATTGGCGACTGTACCGGGAAGAATAATGGCGCAACCTCGATTCCGGTCCTGGGTTTTGGCTGCTATTTCGTGGTGCAACCGGCCGGTAGCACGGGGAGTACCTCGGAGATCTACGGGCAGTTCGTGAAGGAGTGCCAAGGCGACAACGTGCCTGGCCCCAATCCTTCGGGTGATTCCGGCCCGCAGATCATTCAGCTCTACAAAACCTATATCAGCAATAGCGGCACTCCGAGCACAGACTCTTAGGAGGCGTCATGAGACTTCACGCATTCAAAAAACCGCAGGGGCAGCGCGGAATGGCAATGGTGGAATTCACCCTCGTCCTGCCGTTGATGCTGCTGCTGTTGCTGGCCCTCGGCGAGTTTGGCCGCATGCTCTTTCAGTACAACACCTTGTTGCAGGCCAGCCGTGATGCGAGCCGTTACGTCGCCAGTCAGGCCTGGAACTCGACGCTCGGTACTGTCTCACTGAGCGGCACGCTGCTGACCAATACACAAAACGTGGCGGTCTATGGCGTGCCTGCCAACACCGGGACGCCGGTAGTGTCGGGGTTGACGACCGGCAACGTGGCGGTCGCCGCCGTGGGCACCGACCATGTACGGGTCACCATCACCTATACCTTCTGCCCGGTGATTGGCGCGGGTGCTTGTACCGGTTCGATTACCGGGCTCTTTGCCAATACGATTGCGCTGAGCATTCCACTGGTCGCCACAACCGTCATGAGGGTGCTGTGATGAATCGCAAACAGATGCGTGGCGTCTATGTGGTGGAGTTCGCCGTCGTAGGCTTGCTGGTGTTCATTCTGTTATTCGGCGTGCTGGAAATGGGCCGCCTGTACTTCACGGTCAATGCCCTCGATGAATCCGCGCGCCGCGGTGCGCGTCTGGCGGCGGTGTGCAATATCAGCGATCCGATCGTGTTGCAGCGGGCGATCTTCAATCCCGCGGGCAACACCGGCACCAGCCAGCTGATCACCAATTTGGGCACTGGCAACCTGACGCTGACGTACCTGGACGTGAACGGTGCGCTGGTGGCCAATCCGACCGATACCGTCAACGTCACGGGGTTCCGTGCCATCCGTTATGTCCAGGTAAGCCTGCAAGGCTACGTATTCAATCTGTTTATCCCCGGGTTTGGCGTGCCCATCACGTTGCCCACCATCAGGGCAACCTTGCCACGCGAAGCCCTTGGGCATCATTCCGAATCAGGGGAGGTCACTCCATGCTGAATATAAAGGAAACTCCACTAAGCACTACGACCGGCAAACCAGGGCTACGATTGCTGATCAGTAGCCGTGACGCCACGGCGTTGCGTGATCTGCAAAGCGTTTGCCAGCGCATGCCGAGTCTGGAGGTGAGCACGCGCCTGGTGAGTAACGGGCATGTTGACCCACTCTATGGTCTGGAGCGGATGCCCGATCTGTTGTTGGTGCGTGTCAGCCATCTGTGGCGCGAGGAGCTGGCGGCACTGTTACAACGTCCGGCCCATGAACGTCCGCCGCTTTTGGTGTGCGGCCTGTTGAACGAGCAGGACGCCATGCGCCTGGCGATGCAGGCCGGCGCCCGTGATGTCTTGCCGGAACCGATAGCCGAGACGGAACTGGTTTCAGCCTTGAGTCGTCTGGTCACAGAGGTCCGGGTCAACAGTGGGGCGGAAGGGAAGCTGATTGCCGTGATGGGCGCCAAGGGCGGCTCCGGCAGCACCTTGCTGGCCTGCAACCTGGCTCACCAGCTCAGCGTCAAGGGCGGCAATACCCTGCTTTTGGACATGGACCTGCAATTTGGCAGCGTGACGCATTACCTCGATGTGGCGCAGTCGCACAGCCATCTGGAGGTGTTGCAGCAGGTCGAAGACATGGACAGCGTTGCACTACGCGGTTTTTGCAGCCACTTCAGCCCGACCTTGCATGTGCTGGGTGGCCGGGCCGGTGAGTTGTGCCTGCCGCAGGATGCCCAGCCCGAGCAACTCGATGCCCTGTTGCAGTTGGCCCGTGCCAGCTATGACTGGGTGGTGGTCGACCTGCCGCGGCAAATCGACCACCTCACAGGCTCCGTGCTGGAGCAGGCGGATCGGGTGTACGTCGTGGTACAGCAAAGTGTCAGCCATCTGCGCGATGCCAGCTCGCTGACGCGGATTCTTCGCGAAGACCTGGGCGTGCGCGGGGATCAATTGCAGGTAGTGGTCAACCGCTATGACAAGTCGGCAGCCATCAGCCTCAAGGATATCGGCGAGGCGCTGCGCTGCGCGAATCTGTTGAAATTACCCAACGACTTCAACCTGGTCAGCCAGAGTCAGAACTCTGGTGTGCCGTTGGGAGTGCAAGCGCCGCGGGCTCCGATCTCCGTCGCTGTACGGGAGATGTCCGAGGCGTTGGTCGGTAACCAGATGACCGGGAACAAAGGCTTGTTCAAACGCGCCTTCAACCGTTTTTTCGGGGGATAACCCATGATCAGCGACTTTCGTAACCGCTTGCGCAAACAGTCCGGCAAACCCGCCGCATCGTTGTCTGGTCAGCCGGGCGATGACCTGCAGGACCCGGCAGAGGAATTGATGGCGTGGGAACGTTCGGTTCCGGACGTTATTTACGAGACCCGCAGCCAGGTCACCCCGGTGGAGGCCGAGTGGCGGGAAAAGATCTATCAGCAATTGCTTAAAGTCATGGACCTGTCCTTGCTCGACTCACTTGAGCCGGCCGAGGCCACGCGGCAGATTCGCGATATTTGCCTGCGCTTGCTGGATGAGCACTCGGCCCCCGTGAGTTCGGTCAGCCGCCAGTTGATCATCAAGCAGATCACCGATGAGGTGCTGGGTCTTGGTCCACTGGAGCCGTTACTGGCGGATCAAAGCGTGTCTGACATTCTGGTCAACGGCTTTGCCTCGGTGTATGTCGAACGTTTCGGCAAGCTGCAAAGGACCGATGTGCGTTTTCGCGACGATCAGCATTTGCTGAATATCATCGACCGCATCGTTTCCAGTCTCGGGCGGCGCATCGACGAGTCCTCGCCGTTGGTGGACGCCCGGCTCAAGGACGGTTCGCGGGTCAACGCGATCATTCCGCCGCTGGCCATCGACGGGCCGAGCGTGTCGATCCGCCGCTTTGCCGTGGACCTGCTCAACACCGACAGCCTGATTCAGGTGGGAACCTTGACCCCGGGTATTGCCCTGCTGCTCAAGGCGATTGTTCGTGGACGCTTGAACGTATTGATCTCCGGCGGTACCGGCAGCGGCAAGACCACCATGCTCAATGTGCTGTCCAGTTTCATTCCGCAAAATGAACGGATTGTCACCATCGAAGACTCGGCCGAACTGCAACTGCAGCAGCCTCACGTGGTGCGCCTGGAAACCCGTCCTTCGAACATCGAGGGGCGTGGCGAGGTGAGCCAGCGCGAATTGGTGCGCAACAGTCTGCGGATGCGCCCGGACCGCATTGTGATCGGCGAAGTCCGTGGCGCCGAGGCGCTGGACATGCTGACCGCCATGAACACCGGTCACGACGGTTCGTTGACCACGATCCACGCCAATACCGCACGCGATGCATTGGGGCGAATCGAGAACATGGTGTCGATGACCGGTGCCACGTTCCCGATCAAGGCCATGCGTCAGCAAATCGCTTCGGCCATTGATGTGGTGATCCAGCTGGAGCGTCAGGAGGACGGCAAGCGGCGTCTGGTCAGCGTGCAAGAGATCAATGGCATGGAAGGCGAGATCATCACCATGACCGAGATTTTCTCTTTTGCGCGCAGTGGCATTGGCGAACACGGTGAAGTGCTCGGTGATTATCGGCCCAGCGGCATGATTCCGGCCTTTCGCGACGTATTGGCCAAACGTGGCATCGAGTTGCCACTGAACCTGTTCAGGCCTGAATGGATGGAGGCACGGCAGTCATGAACAATATTCCTGGTGAATTCATTCTGATCTTTCTCGGCATGGTGTTTATCGCCGTCTTCCTCCTGTCCCAGGGCGTGGTGGTGCCGGTGTTCGGCGAGGCGGGCAAGATGCGCAAGCGCATTCGCGGCCGCCTGCATGTCATGGAAAAAGCCAACAATCTGCCCAATATGCAGACGGTATTGAGGCAGAAATACCTGACACGCTTGTCGCCACTGGAGGCCAGGCTTGAGCAACTGCCGTTCATGGCGGACCTGACACAGCTGATCGAGCAGTCCGGACATGAATATCGGGCCTATCGGGTGCTATTCCTCGGGCTCGCCATGGGAGGTGGTGCAGGAGCATTGGTGTTGTTGCTTTCGTCACCCTGGTGGATGGCGTTGGCAGTAGGTTTTGCGGTGGCCTGGTTGCCGTTGCTGAAAATCCTCCGTGACCGCAACAAACGCTTTGCTGCGTTCGAAGAGGGCTTGCCGGATGCGCTGGATGCCATGTGCCGGGCCCTGCGTGCCGGGCACCCGTTCAATGAAACCCTGCGTCTGGTCGCCGAAGAACACAAGGGGCCGGTGGCGCATGAATTCGGCCTGACCTTCGCCGATATCAACTATGGCAATGATGTGCGTCGCGCCATGCTCGGCCTGTTGGAGCGTATGCCGAGCATGACGGTGATGATGCTGGTGACGTCGATCCTCATCCATCGCGAGACCGGCGGCAATCTGACCGAGGTGCTCGAGCGTTTGAGTCGCTTGATTCGGGGGCGCTTCCGCTTTCAGCGCAAGGTCAAGACTCTGTCGGCCGAAGGGCGGATGTCGGCCTGGGTGCTGGTGGCCATTCCTTTCGTGTTGGCGGCGTTGATCCTGATCACAACCCCCACCTACTTGCCTGTGCTGCTCAATGATCCGATTGGCCACAAGCTGATCATCGGGGCTTTCTGCGCGATGTTGGTCGGGATTGTCTGGATCCGCAAAATCATCCGGATTCAGGTTTAAGCGGTATTCGCTACGCGGAGGTGCAGGTCATGGACTATTTGCTCGGGTTGTTGAGTCGGGTGACGGGTAATGAGGTGCTGGCGCGCCTGTTGTTCGTCAGTGCGATAGGGTTGAGTACGGTGCTTGCGGTCGTTACCGTGACGTTGCTGGTGTTGGGGCTTCAGGACCCGATGCAGCGTCGCCTTGCGCTGATCAAACGGGGGCATTACGGGAGTGCAGGGGGCCCGGACGCACCGGGTAATCTGCAACTGTTGCTGGAGCGGGTCGGCCAGCGTTTTGGCTCGGCGGATACTGCTCAGAGCTCAGAAACCCAGCTTCTGTTGATGCACGCGGGGTACCGCTCATCTTCGGCGGTGCAGATGTACTGGGCGGTGCGCTTGCTGTTGCCGCTGATATTGGTTGGCGTTGCGCTGCTGGTTTTGCCGGTGATTCCCCGACTGTCTCTGGCCCTGGGCCTGCTGCTGGTGCTCATGGCGGCCGCTGTCGGTTGGCTGCTGCCAGCGATGTATGTCGGCAAGCGCAAACAGCTGCGTCAGGCCCGGCTGCGTGCGGCGTTTCCGGATGCCCTGGATCTGATGGTGGTCTGCGTGGAGTCGGGTCTGGCCTTGCCCACGACCATCGAGCGGGTGGCTGAAGAGATGGCGGTCAGTCAGGTCGAGCTGGCGGAGGAACTGGCGTTGGTCAATGCGCAAATCCGTGCCGGCATCACCAGTACCGAGGCGCTCAAGCAACTGGCCGTGCGCACCGGGCTGGAAGACGTGCAAGGGTTGGTCAGTCTGTTGGGGCAGAGCATCCGCTTCGGTACCAGCGTGGCCGATACCCTGCGCATCTATGCCGATGAGTTTCGCGACCGGCGTACCCAGGCAGCCGAAGAGATGGGGGCGAAAATTGGTACCAAGCTGATATTCCCGTTGATCTTCTGTCTGTGGCCGAGCTTCTTCCTGGTCGCCATTGGGCCAGCCATGCTTGGAGTACTCAAAGCATTCGGGTGAGATAAGGGGGAGGGGCTGCCGAGCAGAATGGCGGCTCCTTTCGGAGCACAGGGTGGAGCAAGTCTTATGTGGGTCAGGCCCGGTGCCTGATCCACTTTTTTTTATCCCTTTACACTTTTACCCACGCACGTTACTGGCCCCGGCGCTCTCGCCAGGTATCTCTGGGCTACGCCAGAGGCTGATCGGCCTCTGACGTGTCTTATTTACCGCCGTTGCTCATGCTTCCCGATGCCTTCTGGTCAAAATGTTCAGGAATCGGGTGGGTGAAGCTATCCAGCCAGCGTTGCATGGAAAGGTCACGTTCGGTGGCCGAAACGCTCTGCAGTCGAGGGGATGCCACTACGCCGCGAATCTGTAGCTGCATCCATTGCTCGGTGCCTTGTTGCGGCACCGAAGAGGGGCCCGGCTCAATAGCCCAGGCGGTCGTGGACAGGCAAGCCATGCACACTATCAACAGCCTCTTGGTATTCATTTGCGACTCCTCGTCTTGTCTACTTGATCGCATTGGCTGAGGCATTGACTACCTCTGTCATGCCTTTACCCTCGGTAGCCACCACTTTTTTGGCCGGGGCCTTGAGTCTTTCCGCGCGAGCTTGGGCATCCGAGACTTGCTTGGAGCTCAGGCTGGCGCGGTTTGCGAGTTCGGCAGCCTGCTTCCAGTTATCCTGATAGATCAGCAGTGTCACCAGATTGAGTGCCGCCAGCGAATCTGACGGCTTGAGTTCCATGGCGGTCATAAACTGAAAGCGTGCTTCATTAGGCCGATGCTGGTTGAGGTAGACGACCCCCAGGTCATTACGGATTTTATCGTCGGTGGGGGCCATCCTCATTGCACGCTCAAGGTGATCCGCGGCAGCCGCATTATCATTTTTGGCCACGGCCATCTGACCCAGACCATGCTCGCCTTCAGCGGCCAGGCACGTGCCGAGCAGGCTCTTGTACAACGGTTCGGCCTCGTTACGGCCCAGCAGGCGCAGTACTCGGGCCTTGCGCAGGCGAACCTGCGGCAGGTCATCAGACAGCCCTTCCAGATTCGCCAGGCTGGCATACAAACGGCCATCGTTGGTCATATCGTCGGCCAGGTTCAGCGACAACTGCTGATCCGAACCAGGAGCCGAGCAGCTACTCGGTCGAGAAGACAGGCCATTTGTGGCACAGCCTGCGAGCATCACCGACGCGGTTATTGCTATGAGCGCTTTCATTGCGAGAGCCCCATGCGGCTGTCGAAGTCACCGTTGTCGAGGAAGTACATGCGGTAGAAGTTCGGGTCGTAATTGCGCAGTTGTTCGCCCGGCAATGACGGCAGTTGTGCATTGACCGCCAGCGGTTGAACCAGGTGCGGAGTAACGATCATCAACAGTTCGCGCTCTTCACGGTTGATGGAGTTATTGCGGAAGAACGCGCCGAGAATCGGGATATCGCCCAATCCCGGAAACTTGTTCACCTGGGAGCTGTTGCTGGTGCTGATCAGGCCGCTGATGACGAAGCTTTCGCCATCGGCCAGGGAAATGCTGGTGTCGGTACGGCGCACGGTAAACGCCGGGACGATCGTGCCGGCGATCTGTATGGCCTTGGTGAAGTCCAGCTCGCTGACCTCGGGTGCCACCTTCAGGGCAATGCGTCCTTTGTCGATGATGGTCGGGGTCAGGGTCAGGCGGACACCGAACTCCTTGTACTCGATGGAGATGTTGTCGCTGCCTGAACTGGGCACCGGAATCGGCACTTCACCACCGGCCAGGAAGCTCGCACTTTGTCCACTGAGTGCTACAAGGCTCGGCCGCGCCAGGGTGTAGGCAAAGCCACTGCCTTCCAGCGCATTGATCATCCCCAGCACATTGCCGCCGCCAAAGCCGATATTGAACGTACCGTTATTCAGTGGGACGTTTGGCGCCAGGCTACCTATGTGGCCGGGAGTCACCGTCACCCCGGGCACAGTGCCCGGCGAGCCGAACAGAAAATTACCGCTCTTGCCGAAGATCGACGTGCTGGCCTCTTTCAACTTGGTGCGGCTGACTTCGACGAAGCGAATATCGGTCTGCACCTGGCTCGGCAACAGTGGGTCTGCAGAAGGCATCGTCACGCTGGTCAGCGCTGCGGTGGCCCTGCCTTTGACGAACACCATGCTTTGGCGCGGGGTGGGCGAGCAGGCGGTCCAGACCATCAGGCTGGTGGCGCCGGGCGCTACACCCGTGAGGATGAAGGAGTTGCTGCTGCTGGTTTGCACGTCGGCAACCTTCGGGTCACCCACTGCCAGTTGCTTGATCGGGACTGGCATGCGCAACTCATCCTGAAGCCCTTGGCCGACCTCGAACACGGCGGGCAGACTGGCCAGTTGCGAGCAATTGTTTGCCGCGGCCTGAGCCGCATCTACACCAAGGCCCATCCACAACAGGCCATGGATAATTCGTTTGAAAGCGGGCACGGTACGATAGCTCATTAAGTGCATCCTCGCTGAATAGGCCATCTGCGGGCTAACCTGGTTACCCTGGATCGCTTCAAGGCGCCCGGGCCGGCCCTCCACTTCACCAGACCACTAACCATTAGTGGTCCTGGCAATATTGCTGGGTGCTGCGCGCTAGCAGGTGCAATACGCAGGGCTGACTGACCTGCGAGCGACCTGCGCTAAAACTGTCGTTAGTGATCCAGATACCTGGGTTCGGGACACGCGAGGTTTTTTGCCAACCTTGTCTGGTTCGCACGGGCTCGACAGCAACAGAGGCTATAAACAGCGCTGTTAACCGACGTGACTCCCCCAAAAAACAACTGGCAATCAGGCCAAAAAGCAGAAATACGCCAGCCAGGATCATAGTGAGGTATCTCCTTCTGCCAATTCGCTATCTGATCGCTGAACAAAACGTGGACAACTCAAAACCGTATGATTTGCTCTTTGCTTGAAGGTAGTTCAACCGAGGCAAAGCGCCATTGTTTAGAAGAAAAACTTCTGTGCAAATGTGGGTGCGTTGCTGTTTTGCGAGCGGTGCACTCACCAGCGAGCTGGCCCCACGACGGGGTATTTCCACACGTAATGTGTCCTTTCAAATTGTTACCGGATGCACCAACACGGCGCAAAAACGTGGCTCCGGTAACATCCACGAAAGCGGCTCGGCCACCCTCAAGCTTTTTTTGAACACTCCAAAAGCCCCGTGCCAGACGCCTTCCGGTTGTTTAAAAAGCTTTCTTCAGCTGCCGTTCAGCGAGTTGGCTGGTTGATTGCATATGCTTGTATGTACAAGTAAATGTGTGTGCGTAAGAGTCACCTGCAAACGGTGACGCGCAGCATTGCCTTGAGGTTTCGGTTCAGGTTCACAGCGTCACACGCATTCCCGTAACAGCACCCATGCGCCACAAGCGCCCGTAGTGGTTTTAGGAATTGATAATAATGAAAAGAACATTGCTGACCCTTTCTGCTTTGACTCTGTGCATGGCCGCAGGCGTAGCCACGGCTAAAGAGTACAAAGAGCTGCGTTTTGGTGTTGACCCTTCCTACGCTCCGTTCGAGTCGAAAGCGGCTGACGGCAGCCTGGTGGGCTTCGATATCGATCTGGGCAACGCGATCTGCGCCGAGCTGAAGGTCAAGTGCAAATGGGTCGAGAGCGATTTCGACGGCACGATTCCAGGCCTGAAAGCCAACAAGTTCGACGGCGTGATCTCTTCCATGACCGTGACTCCGGCCCGTGAGAAAGTCATCGATTTCTCCAGCGAGCTGTTCTCCGGCCCGACCGCTCTGGTCTACAAGAAAGGCTCCAGCGTTTCTGACGTAGCCTCGCTCAAGGGTAAAAAAGTCGGCTACGAGCAAGGCACCATCCAGGAAGCCTACGCCAAGGCCGTACTGGACAAGGCCGGGGTAGAAACCAAGGCCTACGCCAACCAGGACCAGGTTTACGCGGACTTGATGTCCGGTCGCCTCGACGCCACGATCCAGGACATGCTGCAAGCCAAGCTGAGCTTTTTGAAGTCGCCGCAAGGGGCTGATTACGAGGTCAGCCAGCCGATCGACAGCGAGTTGTTGCCCGCTAAAACAGCGGTGGGTATCGCCAAAGGCAACACCGAACTCAAGGCCCTTCTCGATAAAGGCATCAAGGCGATCCACGATGACGGCACCTACGACTCGATCCAGAAGAAACACTTCGGTGACCTGAGTCTCTACAGCGGCAAGTAAGGCCCCGGTGCCCGTCCTCGGGACGGGCGCTTTTTTATCGCGATAGGTTCCTGAATTATGTTCGAAGCACTTTTGCAGACACTCGGGCTCTCCGGATTCAGCTTGAAGGGGTTCGGCCCTCTGTTGCTGGAAGGCTCCTGGATGACCGTCAAGCTATCGATACTGTCGCTGTTGTTGAGCGTTCTGCTCGGCCTGATCGGCGCCAGTGCCAAACTCTCCAGCGTCAAACTGTTGCGGATTCCGGCCCAGCTCTACACCACGCTGATTCGCGGGGTGCCGGACCTGGTGCTGATGCTGCTGATTTTCTACAGCCTGCAAACCTGGCTGACCAGTTTCACCGAGGCGCTGGGCTGGGAATACATCGAGATCAATCCGTTCGCCGCCGGGATCATCACCCTGGGCTTCATCTACGGCGCGTACTTCACCGAGACCTTTCGCGGCGCGATCCTCGCAGTGCCCCGCGGACAGATGGAAGCCGCCACGGCCTATGGCTTGAGCCGTGCCCAGCGCTTTCGCTTCGTCGTGTTCCCGCAAATGATGCGCTTCGCCCTGCCGGGCATCGGCAATAACTGGATGGTGATTCTCAAGGCCACCGCGCTGGTGTCGATCATCGGCCTGGCGGACCTGGTCAAAGCCGCTCAGGACGCCGGTAAAAGCTCCTATCAACTGTTCTTTTTTCTGGTGTTGGCAGCGCTGATCTATCTGGTGATTACCAGCGCGTCGAACTATGTCCTGCGCTGGCTCGAACGGCATTACGCGGCAGGTTCCCGGGAGGCTGTACGATGATCGAATTACTGCAGGACTACTGGAAGCCTTTCCTCTATAGCGACGGTTACCACATCACCGGCCTGGCCATGACCCTGTGGCTGCTCAGCGCCTCGATCTTCATCGGTTTCCTGGTGTCGGTTCCACTGTCGATTGCCCGGGTATCCAACAAACTTTATGTGCGCTGGCCGGTGCAGTTCTACACCTACCTGTTTCGCGGTACGCCGCTGTATATCCAGTTGCTGATTTGCTACACCGGGATCTACAGCCTGGCCGCAGTCCGCGCGCAACCGCTGCTCGATGCGTTCTTTCGCGATGCGATGAACTGCACCATCCTGGCCTTTGCCCTGAACACCTGCGCCTACACCACGGAGATTTTCGCCGGGGCGATTCGCAGCATGAACCACGGCGAAGTCGAAGCGGCGAAAGCCTACGGTCTGACGGGCTGGAAGCTCTATGCCTACGTGATCATGCCGTCGGCCCTGCGTCGCTCGTTGCCGTACTACAGCAACGAAGTGATCCTGATGCTGCACTCGACCACCGTGGCGTTCACCGCCACCGTACCGGACATTTTGAAAGTGGCTCGCGACGCCAACTCGGCGACCTTTTTGACCTTTCAATCGTTCGGCATTACCGCGCTGATCTACCTGTTGGTGACCTTTGCGCTGGTCGGACTGTTCCGCATTGCCGAACGTCGCTGGCTGGCTTTTCTGGGCCCGGCTCACTAGGACTTAGCGCTCTGTACGGCCGCTCATCAGGCCACGGGCTTTGTCGCCGCTTGCGACGTCTACGCAGCGGCGACCCATTTTCCCTTAGAGGATGCTTGCGCACATGTACAAATTGACTGTTGAAGAACTACACAAAAGTTACGGTAGCCACGAAGTGCTCAAGGGCGTTTCCCTGAAGGCCAAAACCGGTGACGTGATCAGCCTGATCGGCGCCAGCGGCTCGGGTAAAAGCACCTTTTTGCGCTGCATCAACTTTCTCGAAACACCCAATGACGGCGCGATGAGCCTGGACGGCAAGCAGATTCGCATGGTCAAGGACCACCATGGCATGCGCGTGGCCGACGATGCCGAACTGCAACGACTGCGTACCCGTCTGGCAATGGTGTTCCAGCACTTCAACCTGTGGGGCCACATGACCGTGCTGGAAAACATCACCATGGCCCCGCGCCGGGTGCTGGGAGTCAGCAAGAAGGACGCGGAAGATCGCGCTCGTCGTTATCTGGACAAGGTCGGCCTGCCGGCGCGCGTGGCGGAGCAGTACCCGGCGTTCCTGTCGGGCGGTCAGCAGCAGCGGGTGGCGATTGCCCGCGCATTGGCGATGGAGCCGGAAGTCATGCTGTTCGACGAACCGACTTCGGCGCTCGACCCGGAGCTGGTGGGTGAAGTGCTCAAGGTGATCCAGGGCCTGGCCGAAGAAGGCCGGACCATGATCATGGTGACCCACGAAATGAGCTTCGCCCGCAAAGTCTCGAATCAGGTGCTGTTCCTGCACCAGGGGCGGGTAGAGGAAGAGGGCGCGCCTGAAGACGTGCTGGGCAATCCGAAGAGCGAACGCCTGAAGCAGTTCCTCAGCGGCAACCTGAAGTAAGCACTGCCTCCGTTGTCGAGTTTGCGAGGACTTCGTCCTCGAACGCAGCCTCGCAGGCTCGACAGCTGCTACGAGTGCAGCCCGGGACCGTATTTCAAAGTTGTGTAGTTACTTTGTGGATTGGGATCAGTGCTTGCTGTCCTGGTTCGACAGGGCCAGCAGTTGTTTTTCCTGATTCCAGTCGAACGGTTCGTCGTTCTGTTCGGCTTCGTAACGACGTTCTTCCAGTGCCTGATACAGGGCGATTTCATCATCAGGCATGTAATGCAGGCAGTCGCCGGCGAAATACCACAACAGGTCGCGAGGGACCATGTGGGCAATTTGCGGATAACGGGTGATGACCTGACAAATAATGTCCTGACCCAGGTATTGGCTTTCGATCGGATCGATTGGCAGCGACGCACGCAGTTCGTCGAAGCGCTCCAGGAACAAGGCATGACTTTCGTCTGGAACCTGCTCGGCTTCACCGACAGCGACCAGGATACTGCGCAGTAGGTCGAGCTGGACGAGAATTTGGTCGAGCATAACGGGAGTCCTCTAGATCAAAAGCAAAACGGGCGCCGGAGTATATAGCTCCAGCGCCCGCTTTTCATCATTGACCCGCCGGACGAGCCACCGCGTCAGCGGGTCTTGCCCTGCGCCAGCTCAAGTTGCTCTTTGGAAAAGTCATCGACGTCGATCACTTTGCGCCGTGCCGCCTCGGCTTCATGCAGGGTATGCGCTTCTGCGGCTTGCAGCACACCAGCCTCCAGGGCAGCGTCGATGACGTGTTCCCCGGCCTCTGGTTTGAATTGCCCGTTCTTGAGCGCAAAGTGCATTTTTTTCTGCAGCGGTTGCGCGGCGCTCAGCAGGTCGCAGGCATGTTGCAGGGCACCGACCGGGTCCTCGACCGACTGTGGTCGGTAACACCCTCCCAGCAACTCTTCGAGCGTCGGATCGCCCTTGGCCCGGCCAATGACCGCAGCCACTTCGGCACCGAGTGTGTCTGATGGCCCTTTATGACAACGGCCGAACGGGAACACGATCACTCGCAACAGGCAACCCAGCACTTTGCTCGGGAAGTTGCTCAGCAGTTCATCCAGCGCCCGTTCCGACTGGCCGAGACTCTCTTCCATGGCCCAGGTAAACAGCGGCGCCATGTGCTCGGGTGAATCGAGGTCGTGGTAACGCTTGAGGGCGGCGGAGGCCAGGTACAGGTTGCTCAGTACGTCGCCGAGTCGGGCCGACAGGCGTTCGCGACGTTTCAGTTCACCGCCCAGCAACATCATGCTCAGGTCAGCGAGCAGGGCGAATGCCGCGGCCTGACGGTTGAGGGCACGGAAGTAGCCCTGGCTGAGTTTGTCTCCAGGTACCTGTTCGAAATGCCCGAAGCCGAGGTTCAGCACCAGGGTGCTGGCGGCGTTGCTCACGGCGAAACCGATGTGCTTGAGCAGCAGGCCGTCGAACTCCTTCAGTGCCTGGTCCTTGTCTTCACGGCTGGCGAGGGCCATTTCCTTGAGCACGAACGGATGGCAGCGGATCGCGCCTTGACCAAAGATCATCAGGTTGCGCGAAAGAATGTTCGCGCCCTCCACCGTGATGAAGATCGGTGCGCCTTGCCAACTGCGCCCGAGGTAATTGTTGGGGCCCATGATGATCGCCTTGCCGCCATGCACATCCATGGCGTGGCTGATGCATTCACGACCACGTTCGGTGAGGTGATACTTGAGAATCGCCGAGAGCACTGAAGGTTTCTCGCCGAGATCCACCGCGTTGGCGGTGAGCATCCGCGCGGCGTCCATCATCCAGGCGTTGCCGCCGATACGTGCCAGCGCTTCCTGAATCCCTTCGAAGGCAGACAGCGGCACGTTGAATTGCTCGCGAACCTGAGCGTATTGACCGGTCACCAGGCTGGTGAACTTGGCCGCCCCGGTGCCGACTGCCGGCAGCGAAATGGAACGTCCGACCGACAGGCAATTCATCAGCATCATCCAGCCTTTGCCGAGCATCTCCTGGCCGCCGATGAGGAAGTCCAGCGGTACGAATACGTCCGTGCCGGAGTTCGGGCCATTCATGAAGGCGGCACCGAGGGGCAGGTGGCGTCGACCGATGTCCACACCGGCGGTGTCGGTCGGGATCAACGCGAGGCTGATGCCAAGGTCTTCCTCGTCACCCAGCAGATGGTCCGGGTCATACGCCTTGAACGCCAGGCCGAGCAGGGTGGCGACCGGGCCCAGGGTGATGTAGCGCTTTTCCCAGTTCAGCCGCAGACCCAGGACTTCCTGGCCTTCCCATTCACCTTTGCAGATCACCCCGGTGTCAGGCATGGCGCCCGCATCGGAGCCGGCCAGCGGGCCGGTCAACGCGAAACACGGGATGTCGTCGCCACGCGCCAGGCGGGGCAGGTAATGGTTGCGTTGTTCATCGGTGCCGTAATGCAGCAACAGTTCGGCCGGGCCGAGGGAATTGGGCACCATGACGGTTGAGGCCAGGTCGCCGCTGCGGGTGGCCAGTTTCATCGCCACTTGTGAGTGGGCGTAGGCGGAAAACCCCTTGCCACCGAATTCCTTGGGGATAATCAGGGCAAAAAAACCATTCTGCTTGATGTGCGCCCAGGCCTCGGCCGGCAGGTCCATCGTCTGGCCGATCTGCCAGTCGCTGACCATGGCGCAGAGTTCTTCGGTCGGGCCGTCGATGAACGCCTGTTCCTCTTCGCTCAACTGCGCTTTGGGGTAGGACAGCAGTTTGTTCCAGTCCGGACGGCCGCTGAACAGCTCCCCATCCCACCAGACGGTGCCGGCATCGATGGCGTCGCGTTCGGTTTGCGACATCGGCGGCAGGGTTTTCTGGAACCAGTTGAACAGCGGGGCACTGAAGTATTTGCGTCGCAGGTCGGGCAGCAGCAGGGGCGCCGCGACGACGGCCAGCACGATCCAGAAAATCAGCAGCAGCCAGCCTCGAGCGTGGCTGAAGACTCCCATCGCCAGCAGATAGACCGCCACGATACCCAGAGCGGGCAGGGGCGCGATGCGGCGGTGAGCCAGCCAGGCAATCCCGACCACCAGAACCAGTATCCACAACAACAGCATATTCAATCCTCCGTGAAGCCAGGGTCAAAACCACCTTCAGAGCTTAGACGGCATCTGCAAAACGGGGTGGTCAGAGCAATGTGTTTGAAATCGTGGGAAACAGCGGTGATTTTCGTGAGTGAAAGCGTTGACGAACGCTATAAAAAAGCTTCGCCGAGCGTGCGACAACGCTCTGATGTTTGGCCGAAACGTCGTTATCTCTGTGCTAGGTCTGTCGATAGACTCATGGCTTCCCCAGGAGATTTTTCTCATGCACGAGTATCTGAGCCCCGGCCGCTTCATCGATAGTGACCACCCGGCGGTGGTGGAGTTCGCTGAACGGCATCGCGGCAACAGCCGTGACCCGGTCGAGCAGGCGGTGAGCCTGTATTACGCCGTGCGTGAAGCGGTGCGCTACAACCCCTACACCTTCAGCCGTGATCCCGCGACCTTGCGCGGCAGTTATGCACTGGCCGCCGGCGAGAGCTACTGCGTGCCTAAAGCCACGTTGCTGGCCGGTTGCGCGCGGCACTGTGGAATCGCGGCGCGGATCGGTCTCGCGGATGTGCGCAATCACCTGTCGACCCCGCGCTTGATCGAGTTGCTCAAGAGTGACGTGTTCGCCATGCACGGTTACACCGAGTTGTATTTGCAGGGCCGCTGGGTCAAGGCCACACCGGCGTTCAACCAGAAACTCTGTGAGCTGTTCGATGTGCCGGCGCTGGAGTTCGATGGGATCAATGACAGCATCTTCCACCCGTTCAATCGCCAGGGGCAGCAGTCGATGGAGTACCTGGTCGACCATGGCCAGTTCGCCGATGTGCCCGAAGCATTCTTCTTCGAGTACCTGGAAAAACTCTACCCGCATTTGTTCGGTGAGCAGTCGCCAGCCCTGTTGGGCGACATGCAGAGTGATTTGAGTCGCGCCTGATCCGGGGCGTAGACTGCTCCGGCATTCATCCATCGAGGAGCGGTCATGCTGAAAATCTGGGGTCGGAAAAATTCGTCGAATGTCAGAAAGGCACTGTGGTGCGCCGAGGAGCTCGGGCTGGCCTACGAAACGCAGGATGCGGGCGGGGCTTTTGGTGTGGTCGACACACCGGAATATCGCGCGATGAACCCCAATGGCCGCATACCGGTGATTGAAGACGACGGTTTTGTGCTGTGGGAATCCAACGCCATCGTGCGTTACCTGGCTGCCCGTCACGCGGCGGGTTCGAAGTGGTTCCCGGCCGATGTGCAGGCCCGGGCGAGCGCAGAAAAGTGGATGGACTGGACCACTTCGTCGTTTGCCGAACCTTTTCGCCAGGTGTTCTGGGGTGTATTGCGCACCCCGGCGGATCAGCAGGATTGGGTCGCGATCAACGCGGCGCAGAAAACCTGTGAGCAATTGCTTTCGATGGTCGACCAGGCATTGGCGCAGAAGCCTTATTTGTCCGGCGACGAGATCGGCGCGGGCGATATTCCGTTGGGCAGCTTCATCTATGCCTGGTTCGAGATGCCCATCGAGCGAGCGCCAATGCCCCATCTGCAAGCCTGGTATGCGCGACTGAAGCAACGTCCGGCATATCAAAAAGCCGTCATGACCGCGTTGACTTAATACTGACTATCAACACACTTGACTGTACTTGTGCGGCGTCGCCAAGCACCATTGCGTCTATGCGCCGCGGTTGCATGGGTCGCCGCCCGCTCTTATTTATTCCTGACTTCCCTTCTTGGTGCGTAAATCCGATATGAGTTCTGCTCTGTCCATCCGGCAGCTAACCAAAACCTACGGCAACGGTTTCCAGGCCTTGAGTGGTATCGATCTGGATGTCGCCGAAGGTGACTTTTTTGCCTTGCTCGGCCCCAACGGTGCCGGCAAATCCACGACCATCGGCATTCTCTCGACCCTGGTGAACAAAACCAGCGGGACGGTGAATATCTTTGGCCACGACCTGGACCGCAACCCGGCCGCGCTCAAGCGCTGCATCGGTGTGGTGCCGCAGGAATTCAATTTCAACCAGTTCGAAAAGACCTTCGACATTGTCGTGACTCAGGCCGGTTACTACGGTATCCCGCCCAAAGTCGCCAAGGAGCGCGCTGAGCAATACCTGACTCAGCTCGGCCTGTGGGACAAGCGCGATGTGCCGTCACGCTCATTGTCGGGCGGCATGAAGCGTCGACTGATGATTGCGCGCGCATTGGTGCATGAACCGCGCCTGCTGATCCTCGACGAACCGACTGCCGGCGTGGACATCGAACTGCGTCGCTCGATGTGGACCTTCCTCACCGAGCTGAACCAGAAAGGCATCACCATCATCCTCACCACGCATTACCTGGAAGAGGCTGAGCAGCTGTGCCGCAACATCGGCATCATCGACCACGGCACGATTGTCGAAAACACCAGCATGCGTAACCTGCTCAGCCAGCTGCATGTCGAGACGTTCCTGCTGGACCTGAAGAACGCCATGACGGTCGCGCCGCAACTGAATGGCTATCCGACCCGCCTGCTCGACAGTCACACCCTGGAAGTCCAGGTCGACAAGTCCGTCGGCATCACCGCGTTGTTCGGTCAGTTGGCCATGCAGAACATCGAAGTGCTGAGCCTGCGCAACAAAACCAATCGCCTCGAGGAGTTGTTTGTGTCTCTGGTGGAGAAAAATCTGGCGAAGGTGGCCGTATGAGTTCTGAACTGAAGCCCAACCTCGTTGCGCTCAATACCATTGTTTACCGTGAGGTCCGGCGTTTTACCCGGATCTGGCCGCAGACTCTGCTGCCGCCGGCGATCACCATGGTTCTGTACTTTGTGATCTTCGGTAATCTGATTGGCCGGCAAATCGGAGATATGGGTGGTTTCACCTATATGGAATACATCGTGCCGGGCTTGATCATGATGTCGGTGATCACCAACGCCTACGGCAACGTGGTCTCGAGCTTCTTCGGCAGCAAATTCCAGCGCTCCATTGAGGAACTGATGGTTTCACCGGTTTCGCCGCACACCATTCTGATCGGCTACACCGTGGGCGGAGTGCTGCGTGGCTTGGCGGTGGGCGTGATCGTGACGCTGCTTTCGCTGTTCTTCACTCATCTGCAAGTTCACCATTTGGGGATTACCCTGCTGGTGGTGTTGCTGACGGCAACGATCTTTTCGCTGCTGGGCTTCATCAACGCGGTGTTTGCGCGCAACTTCGATGATATCTCGATTATCCCGACGTTCGTGCTGACACCGTTGACCTACCTGGGCGGGGTGTTCTACTCGATCAGCCTGCTGCCACCGTTCTGGCAGACCGTGTCACTGGCCAACCCGGTGCTGCACATGGTCAACGCTTTCCGTTACGGCATCCTCGGTGTTTCGGACATCAAGATCAGCATCGCCATTACCTTCATGCTGGTAGCAACCGTGGTGCTGTACATCGGTTGCGCGCGGTTGCTGGTCAGCGGACGCGGGATGCGCACGTAAACACACATCCCCGTAGATACCGTCTTGAACCTCACCGAGCAAGGCTTGCCCGCGATGAACGATAACGCGGTTTACCAGACGAACCAAAAATTCGTAGCAGCTGCCGAGCCTGCGAGGCTGCGTTCGAGGACGTAGTCCTCGCAAATCCTGCATACGTGGTTTACCTGAAAGAACGCGCTGCCTGATTTCACGACCGCTTCGCGGCCGAACGCAGCCTCGCAGGCTCGGCAGCTGCTACGGGCGCCGCGTTCTTATCCGTTACTCCGGTGGATCGAGATGATCCAGCGCCCGATTCACCGCCAACTCGGCCAGAGAAATCATCTGCTGAATCGCCAGCGCGGTATTGCGTTTGGGGCCTTCAAGCTCAAACGCCAGATCGCTGGCCATGACATTGACCGAGGCGAGGGTCTCGCAGGCGTGGGCCAGCAGGGTTTCGCTGTCGACGTCGGGGGCGATGACAAAAATGCAGCCGGGGCGTCGGTCGGCTAACAACGTCTTGGTTTCCGGCAGCACCAGGTAATGATCGAGCGCACGGTGTGCGGCGGCGTGGAGTTCTTTTGAGTCGAGGGAGGCGTAGGGAGAAACTGGATCGGTTTCGGGCGGATTTGGAGTTGGTTTGAACATTGTCGTAATTTCCTCTTTGGAGCTACCACCGATTCGCTGCTAAACGAAAGGGTGGCGGCTGTACGCAGGTTAGCAGACCGGGAGGAATCACGAAAAACCGGCGCACCCGAGGGTGCCCTGCGCACAGCCACCATAGAGTTCAGGGATGGAATACCTGAATTTCTGAAGTGCAGTGCACCTACGTGAAACCTCCGAGCTGCTAAACCCGATCGCTGATGGGCAGCGACAGGAGAACAATAGAAGCGAGGACCAAAGCGCACAAGCCGGCGGATTCTGGCGTAGGTGTAGGCCGTGACGCAAGGCGTTGTAGCCTCTGATGGGCACTGTGTAGGCAAGCTTAAACACCCGTCGTAGCAGCTGCCGAGCCCGCGAGGCTGCGTTCGAGGACAGAGTCCTCGCAAATCCTGCGTACGCGGTTTACCTGACAGAACGTGTTGCATGATTTTACGACCGCTTCGCGGCCGAACGCAGCCTCGCAAGCTCGACAGCTGCTACGGGCGGGGGCGGCGGCTCTGTAATTGGCTGTTTGATCGTTTCCATGCGCCGCAAAGAAACGCCTCTTGGGAGGTCAGTGACGCGGAGCGTCACGGGCTGCATTCCCATCAAAAACGGCACCCCAGAGGTTTATGCCGGTTAGTTAACGTCACCTTTGCGAGGAATGCTTCGGGCTGTTCGCCAGGCTCAAGAACCACCCCCCACCCCAGCCCTCTCCCCACGGGGGAGAGGGGAAAGGGAGCAGATCTCCAGGCCTTTCAAAACCTGAGTTCGACTCGGACTTTCAGGTCGATGTAATTCGCAAGAACACCTCGGTCAGTCCCCTCGCCCCCTAGGGAGAGGGTTAGGGTGAGGGGGGATTTTGGATCAGAATCCGACTTTGCCTGCGCCGCTTCCATTGCCGGCCGACCCACCAGCGCCAGTAGATCATGGTCAGGCAATAGGCCAACGCGCCGAGCACCAGGCCAGTCACCACCGAGCCCAGCAGAAACGGTTGCCAAAGAGTCGACAGCTCACCGCTGATCCATTCCCACGTCAGCTCATCCGGCAGGCTGCGGGCGGGGACATCCATCAGCCAGGCGCCGGTCTGATAGGTGCAGTAAAACACCACGGGCATGGTGATCGGGTTGGTCAGCCAGACCAGGCTCACCGCAATCGGAATATTGCCGCGCAGCCAAATGGCAAGCATTGCCGCCACCAGCATTTGCAACGGAATCGGTAGAAATGCGGCGAACACGCCGATGGCCATGGCGCGCGCAACCGAATGCCGATTGAGGTGCCAGAGATTCGGGTCGTGCAGCAGCGTGCCGAGAAAGCGTAAGGATTTGTGTTCCCGGATGCTGGTCGGGTCTGGCATGTAACGTTTGAATAAGCGCCGGGGCATAAGGCTTCTCGGTCGGTTCAAGCGGCAAGTATGCCCGGATTCTACGGAGCGCCCGTTCAGACTTTGTGACAATTAATAAACGCAGACTTTGGTCACTCGGCTAATCCAAGAGAGGGGACTCTCAAGGACAGGCTAATGCGCACAGGGATGTTGGCGCTCGCGTTGGGTCTGTTGGCCTTGCGATTTTTACCGGTGTTGCCACCGATCGGGCTGCTGCTGTTGCTGCCCGTACTGGCATTGATGCTGTTGCCGTTTCGCACGTATCCACTGGCGTTTTTTCTGTTCGGTTTCAGCTGGGCGTGTGCCAGTGCGCACTGGGCTTTGGCAGATCGTTTGGCGCCGGATCTCGACGGGCAAACCCGTTGGGTCGAAGGACGAGTCGTCGGCTTGCCGCAGAACGCGCAAGGCGTGGCACGTTTCGAATTGGCCGATGGCGAATCGCGGCGCACACGCTTGCCCGGTTTGATGCGGTTGGCCTGGTACGCCGGTCCGACCGTCAACAGCGGCGAGCGCTGGCGACTGGCGGTGAAATTGAAGCGCCCCACGGGGCTGCTCAATCCGCAGGCCTTTGATTACGACGCCTGGTTGCTGGCACAACGCATCGGCGCTACGGGAAGCGTCAAGGACGGGCAGTTGCTTCGGCCTGCACAAGGGGCCTGGCGTGATGCTGTTCGCCAGCGTTTGCTGGCGGTCGATGCTCAAGGGCGAGAGGGGGCGTTGGCGGCGCTGGTGCTGGGCGACGGCTCTGGATTGAGCAGCGAAGACTGGCGCGTGTTGCAAGACACCGGCACCGTGCATTTGCTGGTGATTTCCGGGCAGCACATCGGTTTGCTGGCCGGAATGGTTTATCTGCTGATTGCCGGATTGGCGCGTTATGGACTGTGGCCACGGAGATTGCCCTGGCTGCCGTGGGCCTGCGGCATGGCCTTCGCGGCAGCGCTCGGTTATGGATTGCTGGCGGGTTTCGAGGTGCCGGTGCGCCGGGCCTGCGTGATGATTGGTCTGGTGCTGTTATGGCGCCTGCGGTTTCGCCATTTGGGTGCCTGGTGGCCATTGCTGTTGGCATTGAATGCAGTGCTATTGCTTGAGCCGCTGGCCAGTTTGCAGCCGGGATTCTGGTTGTCATTTGCAGCGGTGGCGGTGCTGATCTTCACCTTCAGCGGCCGCTTGGGCGCCTGGCGCTGGTGGCAAACCTGGACGCGGGCGCAATGGCTGATCGCGATAGGCTTGTGTCCGTTTCTGCTGATACTCGGTTTGCCCATCAGCCTCAGTGGTCCGCTGACCAATCTGCTGGCGGTGCCCTGGATCAGTCTGGTGGTGCTGCCCCCGGCCTTGCTGGGGACATTGTTGCTGCCGCTGCCTTATGTCGGCGAAGGGCTGTTGTGGCTGGCCGGCGGCTTGCTCGACGTGCTGTTCAACGGTCTGGCGTTGGTGGCCGGGCGGATACCGGCATGGGTTGCCCCGGCAATTCCCCTTTGGGTCTGGGGGATAAGTGCGTTTGGCGCTTTTCTACTGTTGTTGCCCAAGGGCCTGCCCATGCGGTTGTTGGGCTGGCCGATGTTGCTGTTGATGGTGTTCCCGCCACTCAGAACGGTGCCTGACGGCATGGCTGAAATCTGGCAACTGGACGTCGGCCAAGGCCTGGCCATCGTGGTCCGCACGCGTCATCACACGTTGCTCTACGACGCTGGTCCGCGTTTCGGTGATTTCGACCTGGGCGAGCGGGTGGTGTTGCCGTCGTTGCGCAAGCTCGGTGTTCGCAAGCTGGAGGTGATGCTGATCAGTCACGCCGATGCCGATCACGCCGGTGGCGCGCGCTCGGTCGCACGCGGATTGCCGGTAGCGCAGGTGCTCAGCGGTGATCCCGAAGCACTGTCCGCCGAGTTGCACGCGCAAGCCTGCGAGAGCGGTCAGCGCTGGGAGTGGGACGGTGTGGGTTTTGCGCTTTGGCAATGGTCCGGGGCGAGCGAAAGCAACCAGAAATCCTGCGTCCTGCAAATCGAAGCCAACGGCGAGCGCCTGTTGTTGACCGGCGACATTGACGCCCGGGCCGAACAGGCGTTGCTGGAAAGTCCGCTGGCGGTCGCGACCGACTGGCTACAGGCGCCGCATCACGGCAGTCGCAGCTCATCGTCGATGGCCTTCCTCACGGCATTGGCGCCTAAAGCTGTGTTGATTTCTCGTGGGCACGACAATTCGTTCGGTCATCCGCATCCGCAAGTGCTGGCGCGTTATCGCAAGCTGGGTATGCAGGTTTATGACAGCGCCGAGCAGGGCGCCTTGCGTTTGCGTCTGGGGGCGTTCGAGGCGCCCGAGTCACTGCGCCAGCAACCACGTTTCTGGCGTGCACCGCCGTTGGTCAGCCAATAACCACCGGTCATCAGCGCGGCGCGCCATGCGACACACGGTCTGTGGCGTGTCGGGTCTCTCTGTCGAGTCTGTATGTTAAAGTGGCGGACTTTTTCGAGGGGACTGTCACTGTGTGGGAATTGGTCAAATCCGGCGGCTGGATGATGCTGCCGATCATTCTGAGTTCCATCGCGGCAATGGCGATCGTTGCCGAGCGTCTCTGGACCTTGCGGGCCAGCCGTGTGACCCCGGAGCATTTGCTCGGGCAGGTCTGGGTCTGGATCAAGGACAAGCAACTCAACAAGGAAAAACTCAAGGAACTGCGCGCCAACTCACCGTTGGGCGAGATCCTCGCGGCGGGCCTGGCCAACTCCAAGCATGGTCGCGAGATCATGAAAGAGTGCATCGAAGAGGCCGCTGCCCGAGTGATCCACGAGCTGGAACGCTACATCAACGCGCTGGGCACCATCGCCGCCATGGCGCCGTTGCTCGGCCTGCTCGGCACGGTGTTGGGCATGATCGATATCTTCAGTTCGTTCATGAGCACCGGCATGACCACCAACGCTGCGGTGCTGGCCGGCGGTATTTCCAAAGCCTTGATCACCACGGCTTCGGGCCTGATCGTCGGTATCCCGTCGGTGTTCTTCCACCGGTTCCTGCAACGGCGCATCGATGAACTCGTCGTGGGCATGGAGCAGGAAGCCATCAAGCTGGTTGAAGTGGTGCAGGGCGACCGTGACGTCGATCTGGCTGAGGGCAAAGCGTGAAATTCCGCCGCAAGCAACGGGAGAACGTGGACATCAACCTCGTGTCGCTGATCGACGTGGTGTTTGTCCTGCTGCTGTTTTTCGTCGTGACCACCACCTTTACCCGTGAAACCCAGCTGCGCGTCGACCTGCCGGAAGCTGTCAGCGGGTCGCCTGCCGAAGACCAGCAGATCAAGCCACTGGACATCGCCATCAGCGCCGACGGAGTGTTTTCGGTCAACAATCAATTGTTGCCGAAGAACGATCTGGCCAGCCTGATCGACGCCTTGAAGAGGGAGTCCAACGGCGACACCAAGGCACCGCTGTCCATCAGCGCCGATGGCAAAACCCAGCATCAGGCCGTCGTCACGGCGATGGATGCTGCGGGCAAGCTGGGTTTCACCCACTTGCGCATGACCACCGTCGAGGCGGCGCCGGCACCCTGATGGCCATGTCCGATCGTTTGCTCGCCGCCTGGTACGCTGGTCATCCGGCGCTGAAACTGTTGCAGCCACTGGAGTGGCTGTACCGGCGCGTGGTCACGGCCAAGCGCGAACGGTTTCTGGCAGGCCAAGGTGAGATCTACCAACCGCCGGTGCCGCTGATCGTGGTCGGCAACATTACGGTGGGCGGTACCGGCAAGACGCCGTTGATCCTGTGGATGATTGAACACTGCCAGCGTAGTGGTTTGCGGGTGGGCGTGGTCAGTCGTGGTTATGGCGCCAAACCGCCGCAACTGCCCTGGCGGGTCGAAGCCGAACAGAGTGCAGCCGTCGCTGGCGATGAACCGCTGTTGATCGTCCAGCGCACCGGCGTGCCGTTGATGATTGACCCCGATCGCAGTCGCGCCGTGCAGGCACTGCTGGCCGCTGAGCCGCTGGATCTGATCTTGTCTGACGATGGCATGCAGCATTACCGTCTGGCGCGCGATCTTGAGCTGGTGTTGATCGATGCCGCACGCGGACTGGGCAATAAACGCTGCCTGCCGGCGGGCCCTCTGCGTGAACCGGTCGAACGCCTGCAAAGCGTCGATGCGCTGCTCTACAACGGCGCCACGACAGATCGAGACGACGGCTTTGCCTTCCAGCTGCAGCCAACCGCGCTGGTCAACCTGCTGACGGGCGAACGCCGCTCGCTTGAGCATTTCCCTGCCGGTCAGGCCCTGCACGCGGTGGCTGGAATCGGTAATCCGCAACGTTTCTTCAATACCCTTGAAACGCTACACTGGCAGCCTGTTCCACATGCTTTTGCCGATCACGCCGAATACAGCGCGGCGGCCTTGAATTTCACACCGTCGCTACCGTTGGTGATGACCGAGAAGGATGCGGTGAAATGCCGAACCTTCGCGGCCGCTGACTGGTGGTATCTGACGGTCGATGCTGCGCCATCGCCGGCCTTCGTGGCCTGGTTCGACACGCAGTTGATGCGGCTGTTGCCCGCACGTCTTTTGCCTTAAAACGCTTTTATCCAGGGAATGCTCATGGACACCAAATTGCTCGACATCCTCGCTTGCCCGATCTGCAAAGGTCCGCTCAAGCTCAGCGCCGATAAAACCGAGCTGATCAGCAAAGGCGCCGGTCTGGCCTATCCGATTCGTGATGGCATTCCGGTGATGCTCGAAAGCGAAGCGCGCACCCTGACGGCAGAAGAGCGTCTGGATAAATGAGCACAGCCTTCACCGTCGTGATTCCGTCGCGTTTTGCTTCCACCCGTCTGCCGGGCAAGCCTCTGCAAATGATCGCCGGCAAGCCGATGATCCAGCACGTTTGGGAACAGGCGAGCAAAAGCAGCGCGCAGCGGGTGGTCGTCGCCACTGACGATGCGCGCATTGTCGAGGCCTGCAAGGCCTTTGGCGCTGAAGTGGTGATGACCCGCGAGGACCACAACTCCGGCACCGATCGTCTGGCTGAAGTCGCCACCCAATTGGGCCTGGCGCCGGACGCTATCGTGGTCAACGTGCAGGGCGACGAGCCGTTGATTCCGCCGAGTGTGATCGATCAGGTTGCGGCCAATCTGGCGGCTCATACCGAAGCGCGTATGGCGACCCTCGCCGAGCCGATCGAAGACATTGAAACCCTGTTCAACCCCAGCGTGGTCAAGGTCGTCAGCGATCTGAATGGCCTGGCGCTGACGTTCAGTCGCGCCACCTTGCCGTGGGCGCGGGACGACTTCGCCAAGAGTCGCGAGCAATTGCCGGCTGGCGTTCCTTACCGTCGGCACATCGGGATCTATGCCTACCGCGCCGGTTTCCTGCATGACTTCGTCAGCTGGGGCCCGTGCTGGCTGGAAAACACCGAGAGTCTGGAGCAGCTGCGTGCGCTCTGGCACGGTGTGCGGATTCACGTTGCCGATGCACTGATTGCACCGCCACCGGGTGTCGACACGGCGGAAGACCTCGAACGCGTTCGTCGCCTGCTGGAGGCCTGATGCGGGTTCTGTTCGTCTGCCTGGGCAATATCTGCCGTTCACCCACGGCTGAAGGTGTACTGCGACACAAACTGCGTGAAGCCGGTTTGGCCGATCAGGTCGAAGTGGCTTCTGCGGGCACCGGTGACTGGCACGTCGGCAAGGCGCCGGACAAGCGCAGCCAGGCTGCCGCGCTACGCCGTGGTTATGACCTGTCCGCGCAACGCGCCCAACAGGTCACGCGCGCCGACTTTTCCAGTTATGACCTGATCCTCGCCATGGACCACAGCAACCTGCGTAACCTCAAGGCGCTGCAACCGGCCAAGGGCAGGGCAGAGCTGGATTTGTTCCTGCGCCGCTATGAGTCGAGCGTGGATGAAGTGCCGGATCCTTATTACGACGGCGATCAAGGTTTCGAGCAGGTACTGGACCTGATCGAGCGCGCCAGTGATTTGCTGGTGATTGAATTGAAGGGACGCTTATGACTTTGCACCTGCAATCGCAGGTTTCGCTGAAGCCGTACAACACCTTTGGCGTGGACGTGCGGGCGCAATTGTTCGCCGAAGCCCACAGTGATGCCGATGTACGCGAGGCGCTGGCGTATTCGGCCGCGCACGCTGTGCCGCTGCTGGTGATTGGCGGTGGCAGCAACCTGTTGCTGACTGCGGACATTGCCGCGCTGGTGCTGCGCATGGCCACCCGTGGCATTCGGGTGTTGAGCGACAACGGCAGTCAGGTGGTGATCGAAGCCGAGGCCGGCGAAAGCTGGCACCCGTTTGTTCAATGGACCCTGGCGCAGGGCCTGTCGGGCCTTGAGAACCTCAGCCTGATCCCCGGCACTGTCGGTGCTGCGCCGATGCAGAACATCGGGGCCTATGGGGTCGAGATCAAGGATGTGTTCGCCGGTCTGACCGCGCTGGACCGCCAGACCGGCGAGCTGCGCGACTTCACGCTGGCCGAGTGCAACTTTGCCTACCGCGACAGCTTGTTCAAGCAGCAGGTCGGTCGCTGGCTGATCCTGCGGGTACGGTTTGCCCTGAATCGCGTCGAGCATCTGCATCTGGAATACGGCCCGGTTCGTCAGCGTTTGACCGAGCAAGGCATCGATCATCCCACCGCGACTGATGTCAGCCAGGCGATTTGCAGCATTCGCAATGAGAAGCTCCCTGACCCGGCGGTGCTCGGTAATGCCGGCAGCTTTTTCAAGAACCCGTTGGTGTCAAACGTGCTGGCGGAACAAATTCGCCTTGAGCATCCGGGCCTGGTTGGTTATCCACAAGCGGATGGCCGGGTGAAGCTGGCGGCCGGCTGGTTGATCGAGCAGGCGGGCTGGAAGGGCTTTCGTGACGGCGATGCCGGCGTGCATCGCTTGCAGTCGCTGGTGCTGGTCAACTACGGCACGGCCACCGGGCTTGAGCTGCTTCATCTGGCACAGCGGATCCAGAGAGACATCGCCGAGCGCTTCAATGTCGAGCTGGAAATGGAGCCGAATCAGTATTGAGCTACGCTTGATCGCTGAATCCAGAGCCCTGCACACCTACCTTGGTTGCAGGGCTTTTTTGTTAATGCTGAGTTAACTTAGCCTGCTAACGATGCAATCATTTGCTCCATAACTCTACCTATATGCGGGCGTGCCTATGATTACCCTGAAGCTCAATGGTCAAGATCATCAACTCGACGTCTCCGAGGACATGCCGCTGCTCTGGGCAATCCGCGATGTGGCCGGTTACAACGGCACCAAATTCGGTTGCGGCATGGGCCTGTGTGGCGCTTGCACGATTCATATCGACGGCGCCCCGGCGCGCAGTTGCATCACGCCTATTGGTTCAGTGATCGGGCAGGACGTCAGCACCATCGATAACCTGCACAGCGATCCGGTTGGCCAGGTCGTCCAGCAAGCCTGGCTCGACACGGCAGTCGCCCAGTGCGGTTTTTGCCAGGGTGGGCAGATCATGTCGGCCACTGCGTTGCTCAAGACCAACCCCAATCCCAGCGATGATCAAATCGAACAGGCGATGGTCGGCAATATCTGCCGCTGCGGCACGTACAACCGCATCAAGACCGCGATCCGCCAGGCCTCCACTCATCTGCAGGAGCGCAAGGCATGAGCCAGCTACCGAATGATTTCGCCCTGAGCAATCTCAGCCGTCGCGGTTTTCTCAAAGGCGTGAGTGCGACTGGTGCGCTGGTGCTCGCCGCCAGTTGGGGCTGGCAGGACGCGTTCGCCGAAGAGAAGAAGTTCGGTGCCGCCGGTATGCCCAACGGCTGGATCGATGATCCCAAGGTCTACGTGAGCATTGCCGCCGACGGCAGCGTGACGGTGGTCTGCAACCGTTCGGAAATGGGCCAGGGTGTGCGCACCAGCTTGAGCATGGTGGTCGCCGATGAACTGGACGCCGATTGGGCGCGGGTCTTGGTCCGGCAGGCGCCGGGTGATGAGGTGCGCTTCGGCAATCAGGACACTGACGGCTCGCGCAGCATGCGTCATTGGTACGAGCCGATGCGCCGTTGCGGTGCCGCTGCACGAACCATGCTGGAACAAGCCGCAGCCGATCAGTGGAAAGTCCCGGTTGGCGAGTGCCGAGCGCAATTGCACAAAGTTATCCACCAGCCCACCGGGCGTGAACTCGGTTACGGTGCGCTCGCCGCCGCTGCGGGTGCGCTGGCCGTGCCGGCTCGTGAAAGCCTGCGGCTCAAGCAGCCTTCAGAGTTTCGCTATATCGGCAAAGAGTCGACCCGGGCGATCGACGGTGCAGACATCGTCAATGGTCGTGCGGTCTACGGTGCCGATGTGCACTTTGACGGCATGCTTTTCGCCACCGTGGCGCGGCCGGCGGTGTATGGCGGCAAGGTCAAGTCCTTCGATGCCAGCGCGGCGCTGAAAGTCCCGGGAGTGGTCAAGGTTATCCAGATTGAAAATCGCCCATTGCCCTCGGAATTCCAGCCGTTGGGCGGGGTGGCGGTGATTGCCAGCAATACCTGGGCGGCGATCAAGGGGCGTGAAGCGCTGAAGATCGAGTGGGATGACGGTGCCAATGCCGGTTACGACTCGATTGCCTACCGCAAGGAGCTGGAAGCCGCCGCCCTGAAGCCGGGCAAAGTGGTGCGCAGCACCGGCAATATCGATGAGGCCATGAACAGCGCCGACAGCAGTCTGGAGGCGGCCTACTATCTGCCGCATCTGGCGCAGTCGCCGATGGAGCCGATGGTTGCCGTTGCACGTTTCAAGGATGGCCATTGCGAAGCCTGGGCGCCGAGTCAGGCCCCGCAAGTGACCCGCGAGCGCATTGCCGAGCGCTTGGGCATTGCATTCGACAAGGTCACGGTCAACGTCACCTTGTTGGGCGGCGGTTTCGGTCGCAAGTCCAAGCCGGACTTCATTCTGGAGGCAGCGATTCTGGCCAAGGAGTTTCCCGGCAAGGCTGTGCGCGTGCAATGGACCCGTGAAGATGACATCCATTGTTCGTACTTCCATACCGTCTCTGCGGAATACCTCAAGGCCAGCCTGAACAAGGACGGTATGCCGTCCGGTTGGTTGCACCGCACCGTGGCGCCAAGCATCACTGCGTTGTTCGCGCCAGGCATGAATCACGAAGCGGCCTTCGAGTTGGGCATGGGCTTTACCAACATGGCCTACGCGATTCCCAATGTGCGCCTGGAAAACCCTGACGCGGCGGCGTATACCCGGGTTGGTTGGTATCGCTCAGTGTCGAACATCCCTCACGGTTTTGCGATTCAGAGCTTTGTCGACGAGTTGGCGCACAAGGCCGGACAAGACCCGCTGAAGTACCAGATCAAGCTCTTGGGGCCGGACCGTCAGATCGATCCGCGAACCCTGAGCGAAGAGTGGAACTACGGCGAATCCCCTGAGCGTTATCCCATCGATACGGCGCGCCTGCGTGGCGTCCTGGAAACGGCGGCCAAGGGTGCCGGTTGGGGGCGAAAACTTCCCAAGGGCCGTGGTTTGGGCCTGGCGGTGCATTACAGCTTCGTCACCTATGTGGCGGCGGTCATCGAGGTTGAAGTCAAGGACGACGGTACGCTGATCGTGCACAAGGCCGACATCGCGGTCGATTGCGGTCCGCAGATCAACCCGGAACGGATTCGCTCGCAGTTCGAAGGTGCCTGCGTGATGGGCCTGGGTAACGCGGTGCTGGGTGAAATCAGCTTCAAGGACGGCAAGGTCCAGCAGGACAACTTCCATATGTACGAAGTGGCGCGCATGTCCCTGGCGCCGAAAGAGGTGGCGGTGCATTTGGTCACGCCGGCGGGCAACGTGCCGCTGGGCGGTGTCGGTGAGCCGGGCGTGCCGCCCATCGCTCCGGCGTTGTGCAATGCGATCTTCGCCGCCACCGGCAAGCGTATTCGCAGCTTGCCAGTGCGCTATCAGCTGCAAGGCTGGCAGCAGACCAAAGCCTGATGCGCAGCGTCGAGCAGGGTTTGAAGCTGGGCGCGATCATTCTCGCGGCGGGGCAGGGCAGTCGTTATCGACAAGTGGCGGGTGCCGATCAGGACAAGTTGCTGGCGAAGTGCGAAGGGCGCGACGGCATTGTGCGGCCGGTGATCGAACAGGTGCTGCGCAATCTGCCGAAGGGCGTGGACACCCGGTTGTTGGTGACGACGCCGGATCGTCCAGAGGTTGCACGGCTGGCCCGGGCTTATGGTTGCCAGGTGCTGTTGCTGGCATCGGCGGGCATGGGAGACAGCATTGCGGCGGCAGTCGCTGCGTGTCCGGCGCTGGATGGCTGGCTGGTGGTGTTGGGCGATATGCCGTTTATCTTGCCGTCGAGTATCGAGCGGATTGTTGAGGGGATAGCGGTCGATACCATCCGTGTGCCCGTGCAAGGTGGCGAGTTTGGGCATCCAGTGGGATTTGGGCGTTCGTTGGGTGCAGCGCTGATGGCGTTGTCCGGCGACCGCGGGGCCAAGCCGTTGTTTGCCTCGGCGAAAGTGGTTGAGGTGGCGGTGAATGATCCCGGAGTGTTGTGGGATGTGGATGTGCCTGAGGCGTTGGTCTTCAAGTAGTCCCGGCACAGATCCAATGTGGGAGCGAGCTTGCTCGCGATAGCGATTTAACATTCAACATTGATGCAAGCTGATCCTCCGCTATCGCGAGCAAGCTCGCTCCCACAGGGGATTGGTGTGATGTTAAAGACATAAAAAAGCCCCGCCTGGGTTACCAGGCGGGGCTTTTTAGTGGCTGATGGAATCAGGCGAGGGGTTTAGGCTCGTGCTCTTTTTCCAGGGCCTCAGGTTTGTGCTCTACCACTTCTTCGACGGAACGCAGGTTTTCGTCGATGACTGGGGCAGCAGGCTCGGCGGTCACTTCAGCGGCCGGGGCAGGGGCTGCCTCGACGACTTCAGCAACAACCGGGGCTGGCTCGGCAGCAACAGCCGGTGCAGCAGCGGCAGCCAGTTCGGCTTCCTTCTGCAGGCGCTCCTCTTCACGCTTGCGGCGACGCACTTCACGTGGGTCGTTTGGCGCGCGACCACTTGGCGTCAGGGCGCTGACAGGGGCGGTTTCGACAACCGGTGCAGCCACTTCGGCGACAACCGGAGCTTCAACCACCGGAGCTGGCTCGGCAACAACAGCCGGGGCTTCAGCGACTGGCGCTGGAGCTTCGACAGCTGCAGTTTCTGCAACCCAGTTGAACGCAGTTTGCTCTTCGCGAACCTCAGGCGCCTTTTCAGCGACCGGGGCTTCAACCACAGGCTCTGCAGCGACTACTGGCTGTTCGGCAACTACTACTGGTTCAACGGCAGCGTGAACTTCAGGCTGTGCTTCACGAACTGGAGCTACTTCGACGGCAGGAGCGACAGGCGCTTCAACCGGGGTGGTGGCTTCCACGACAGGCGCTTCAACCTGAGCAACTTCTTCAGTCACGGCAGCAGTAGCGCGTTCAGCTTGCTGGTGAGCCTGAGCTTCAGCAGGAGCGCTGATCACGGTGCTGGCAACAGCGGCGGTAACGGCCAGGCCAGCAGCCAGTTCAGCGCCTGTTGGCTCTTCGCTGGTTTCGGACTCTTCCGAGCCTTCGATCACGTTGCCGTTGGCATCGCGTTGACGCTCGCGACGGTTGCTGCGACGACGCTGGCCACGGGAGCGGCGGCGTGGACGATCGCCTTCGGCGTTTTCCTGGCCATCTTCCTGCAGTTGCTCTTCGCTGGTTGGCAGCTCTTCTTCAGCAACGGCAGCAGCGGCTTGTTCGGCACGTGGTTGACGTTCTTCACGCGGTGGGCGTGGAGCGCGCTCTTCACGTGGCTGACGGGCCGGACGCTCTTCAGCAACAGCAGTTACAGCGGCGGCAGCGGCTGGCGCGGCATCCAGAGGTTCACGCAGTTCACGAACCGGGCGCTCTTCACGCTCGCCACGTGGCTTGCGATCTTCACGAGGGGGACGTGGTGCGCGCTCTTCACGCGGAGGGCGCGGTGCGCGTTCTTCGCGAGCGACTGCTGGAGTCTCTTCGCGGGCTTCGCGTGGTTGACGCTCTTCACGAGGCTCGCGCGGTGCACGTTCTTCACGAGGCGCGCGTTCTTCGCGTGGTTTGCGTTCTTCATCGCGGCGACCGTTACGGTTGCGGCTCTGCTGACGACCGTTACGACGCTCTTCGTTGCGTGCCGGACGCTCGGCGGCTGGTTTTTCAACCACAACCGGAGCAGCAGGCTCTTCCTTGGTGGCGAACAGGCTGACCAGCGACTTCACCAGGCCTTTGAACAGGCTTGGCTCGGGTGCAGCGACCGGAGCGGCAACCGGGGTAGCAACGACTTCGGTCGGAACCGGAGCGTTGGCACGGGCTGGAGCAGTTTTTACGGCGGCTTCCTGGCGAACCAGGGTGCGGGTGGCGGCGGCCGGTTGAACTTCTTCCACTTCAGCAGCGGCAGCAGCGATTTCGTAGCTGGACTGGTTGATGTGGGCTTCCGGGCTGTCATCGCGCAGACGCTGAACTTCGAAGTGCGGCGTTTCGAGGTGATCGTTCGGCAGGATGATGATGCGGGCACGGGTGCGCAGTTCGATCTTGGTGATCGAGTTGCGTTTTTCGTTCAGCAGGAACGCAGCGACCGGGATCGGCACTTGTGCACGAACTTCGGCGGTACGGTCTTTCAGGGCTTCTTCTTCGATCAGGCGCAGGATGGCCAGCGACAGCGATTCAACGTCACGGATGATGCCGGTGCCGTTGCAGCGTGGGCAGACGATGCCGCTGCTTTCGCCCAGCGATGGACGCAGGCGCTGACGGGACATTTCCAGCAGGCCGAAGCGCGAGATGCGACCGACTTGCACGCGAGCGCGGTCGGCTTCCAGGCATTCGCGGACTTTCTCTTCCACGGCGCGCTGGTTCTTGGCGGGGGTCATGTCGATGAAGTCGATGACGATCAGGCCGCCGATGTCGCGCAGGCGCAACTGACGGGCGATTTCTTCGGCGGCTTCAAGGTTGGTCTGCAGGGCGGTTTCTTCGATGTCGCTGCCTTTGGTGGCGCGCGCCGAGTTGATGTCGATGGACACCAGGGCTTCGGTCGGATCGATAACGATGGAGCCGCCGGAAGGCAGCTCAACGACGCGCTGGAAAGCGGTCTCGATCTGGCTTTCGATCTGGAAACGGTTGAACAGCGGAACGCTGTCTTCGTACAGCTTGATCTTGCTGGCGTACTGCGGCATCACCTGGCGGATGAAGGTCAGGGCTTCGTCCTGGGCTTCAACGCTGTCGATCAGCACTTCGCCGATGTCCTGGCGCAGGTAGTCGCGGATCGCGCGGATGATCACGTTGCTTTCCTGGTAGATCAGGAATGGCGCGGAACGATCCAGCGAGGCTTCTTTGATGGCGGTCCACAGTTGCAGCAGGTAGTCGAGGTCCCACTGCATTTCTTCGCTGCTGCGGCCAAGACCGGCAGTGCGCACGATCAGACCCATGTCAGCCGGGGCAACCAGGCCGTTCAGGGCTTCACGCAGTTCGTTGCGCTCTTCACCTTCGATGCGACGGGAGATACCGCCGGCACGCGGGTTGTTCGGCATCAATACCAGGTAACGACCGGCCAGGCTGATGAAGGTGGTCAGGGCGGCGCCCTTGTTGCCACGTTCTTCTTTTTCGACCTGAACGATGACTTCCTGGCCTTCGCTCAGGACGTCCTTGATGTTGACGCGACCTTCAGGGGCTTTCTTGAAGTATTCGCGGGAGATTTCTTTAAGGGGCAGGAAGCCGTGGCGCTCAGAGCCGAAATCGACAAAGGCAGCCTCAAGGCTTGGTTCGATGCGAGTAATCCGGCCTTTATAGATGTTGGCCTTCTTCTGCTCGCGTGCACCGGACTCGATGTCCAGGTCGTAGAGGCGCTGGCCATCTACCAGTGCAACACGCAACTCTTCGGGTTGAGTTGCGTTAATCAGCATTCTTTTCATGTAGTACCGTCGGTTTCCGGGCTGCCGGAAACGGCGTTCGGCACACACGACTTCTCACGGTCGGTGTCAGGTGCGTCAGGAGTGGTTGGCCACTCCAGTGTCTAGCGAGGTTCGACCAATTGGGCCGGAGTCGCGACGTACGCGTCCTGCTTGCTGTGGCTACTTAAGCACTCAGTCAGGAGGAGGAATCAACCGGCGACTGTGGACGAGATGAAGCGTCTAAATATAAGCCTAGTGCTACACAGTCCGACGGTTGTGCATCTCCACCCTACACGTATCCCTGATAATTCGGGTGCTGCCGCGCGCAGAATCCGCAGCGGGTTGACATTTACCGTGTTCTCCAATGGGGAGTTCACGCTCATGGCTACACAAGACTGGGCGAGAGCTGTTTGGCTAACACTCAGCTTGTAACAGGCGTTGTTTCCGAAGCACTCGCTCAAGGGCTGGTTCGGGACTGACTGCACTTTGTGAACTGGCCGTAAATATCGGCGCATCAGACGAGTGGTTACTCTGTTGCTGCGCTCGCTTCAGGCCTCATGTCACCTGCGCTTGTTACAATCACGAACCTTCCAATCGTTGCGAAAGCCCCGTAGGACGGCCTCGCGTCCTGATGAATTGCGTTGGTCAGGGCCGGCAATCTGCCGTTTGTCCTCTGTCCAGGCCGCTTTTGGCGGCGTTCGCGACTATAGCAGCAATGATTAAGTGCTTCAATTCCATAAAAAATTGTTATCATTCCCGACATGACGACTACTGCCCCCTCGACCCCAGGCGTACAACTGCTTGAGGTCTCGCCGGAATATGCCGGCCAACGTATTGATAACTTCCTTCTCGCTCGGCTCAAAGGCGTGCCCAAGACCTTGATTTACCGCATTTTGCGTAAAGGCGAAGTGCGGGTGAACAAAGGTCGGATCAAGCCCGAGTACAAGCTGCAGGCGGGCGACATCGTGCGCGTGCCGCCGGTGCGTGTGCCGGAACGCGACGAGCCGGTGCCATTGGCGCAAGGCTTGCTGCAACGCCTCGAGGCCTCGATTGTCTTCGAAGACAAGGCGCTGATCGTGATCAACAAGCCTTGCGGCATCGCTGTTCACGGCGGCAGCGGCTTGAATTACGGCGTGATCGAAGCCTTTCGTCAGTTGCGTCCGGATTGCAAGGAGCTTGAGCTGGTTCACCGTCTCGATCGCGACACCTCCGGCCTGCTGATGATTGCCAAAAAACGCAGCATGCTGCGTCACTTGCACACGGCATTGCGCGGCGATGGCGTCGATAAGCGCTATATGGCGCTGGTCCGCGGTAACTGGGCTGCCTCGATCAAGCAAGTCCGTGCGCCGCTGGGCAAGAGCAATCTGCGCTCCGGCGAGCGCATGGTCGAGGTCGACGAGGAGGAGGGCAAGGAGTCCGTGACCGTGTTCAAGGTCCTGCGTCGCTTTGGCGACTTTGCCACCCTGGTCGAAGCCAAACCGATCACCGGCCGGACTCACCAGATTCGCGTCCACACCCTGCACGCCGGGCACTGCATTGCTGGCGACACCAAGTACGGCGATGACGACTTCAGCAAAGAGATTCGCGATCTGGGCGGCAAGCGCCTGTTTCTCCATGCCTACATGCTGAACGTGCCGCTGCCTGATGGCGGTGAGCTCAAGCTTCAGGCACCGGTGGATGAAATGTGGGCCAAGACCGTGGAGCGCTTGAGTGCACCCTGATTACAAGTTGCTGATTTTCGATTGGGACGGCACGTTGGCCGACTCCATTGGTCGGATTGTCGAGGCGATGCATGTCGCATCGCAGCGATCCGGTTTTCAGTTACGCGATGATCTTGCCGTCAAAGGCATCATTGGCCTGGGGCTGCCGGAAGCGATACGCACGCTGTATCCAGAGATTGGCGATGACGAGTTGGTGGCGTTCCGTCAGCACTATGCGGATCACTACATCGCCTCGGAGGTCGTGCCTTCGCCGTTGTTTGACGGTGTCGCCGAGTCGCTTGAGGCGTTTCGTGCCGAGGGTTATCACTTGGCGGTGGCTACCGGCAAAGCGCGTCGCGGGCTGGACCGTGTGCTGAAGTCCCACGGCTGGGAGAATTATTTCGATATCACTCGCGCCGCCGATGAAACCGCCAGCAAGCCGCATCCGCTGATGCTCGAACAGATTCTGGCGCATTGCGACGTCCGCCCGGAGCAGGCGTTGATGGTGGGGGATTCGTCGTTCGATCTGCAGATGGCGCGCAATGCCGGGATGGATTCGGTTGCCGTCAGCTATGGTGCTCAATCGATGGAAGCTTTGCGCGTGTTCGAACCGCGCCTGGCGATTGATCATTTTTCGCAATTGCACGCCTGGCTGGGTCAGCGGGCCAATTAGGTTTTTGTTGGGGTGGATGGAATGACCGACGAATGGAAGGCGCCAGCCAAGGCCAGTGCCGAAGATGGCGAAGACAAGAGCTGGAAGCTGCTCGAGAAAACCCTGCTTGCCGGGGTGCAAGAGCAGCGTCGCTCACGGCGTTGGGGGATTTTCTTCAAGCTGCTGACCTTTGTTTATCTATTGATCGCGTTGGTCCTCTTCACGCCATTGATGGATATTGAAAAAAGCGCGACTCGCGGGTCGAGCTACACCGCATTGATCGAAGTGACCGGGGTGATCGCTGACAAGGAGTCGGCCAGTGCCGACAACATTGTCGGCGGTTTGCGCGCCGCGTTCGAGGATCCGAAGGTCAAGGGCATCGTGCTGCGAATCAACAGTCCGGGCGGCAGTCCGGTGCAGTCGGGTTATGTCTACGATGAAATCGGTCGTCTGCGTGCCCTGCATCCGGCGATCAAGGTCTATGCGGTGATTTCCGATCTGGGGGCTTCGGGGGCGTATTACATCGCCAGCGCGGCGGACCAGATCTACGCCGACAAGGCGAGCCTGGTGGGTTCGATTGGCGTGACGGCGGCCGGTTACGGGTTTGTCGGGACCATGGAAAAACTCGGAGTCGAGCGTCGGACCTATACGTCGGGCGAGCATAAGTCGTTCCTCGATCCGTTCCAGCCGGAAAAACCGGATGAGATCAAGTTCTGGCAGGGCGTTCTGGATACCACTCACCAGCAGTTTATCAACAGTGTCAAAAAGGGCCGCGGCGATCGCCTGAAAGACAAAGAGCATCCGGAGCTGTTCTCCGGGCTTGTCTGGTCGGGCGAGCAGGCGCTGCCATTGGGCTTGATCGATGGTTTGGGCAGCGCCAGTTCGGTGGCGCGTGACGTAATCGGCGAGAAAGAGCTGGTCGACTTCACGATTCAAGAGTCGGCGTTCGACCGCTTCTCGAAAAAACTCGGCGCCAGCGTGGCTGAGCAGTTGGCCATGTGGATGGGCTTTCATGGGCCGGCATTGCGCTGATTCTCGGGCAATACAAAAAAAACCGGCCCGCGTGGCTAGTGCTTGTCAGTTAAGGGCTACCTTCCGTAAGGCGAAGCAGATCTGGTGTGGGAGCGAGCTTGCTCGCGATAGCGGTGGGATAGTTAACATTGATGTCTAATGTAAAACCGCCATCGCGAGCAAGCTCGCTCCCACATTCGATCTTTGTTGTTTCAAGCCTTGTGTTCGCTTAACTGATCGGCATTAGGTCTGCGTGGCCGGTTTTTATCTTTAGGGAATCTGCACGCCTTCTGCCAGCAGCATGTCCACCAGGCGAATCAGTGGCAGGCCGACCAGGCTGGTGGCGTCCGGGCCTTCGGTGCTTTGAAACAGGCTCACGCCCAGTCCTTCGGCCTTGAAGCTGCCAGCGCAGTCGTAGGGCTGTTCGGCGCGCAGGTAGCGTTCAATGCGCGCCTGATCCAGCTTGCGCATGTGGACGGTGAAGGGGATGCAGTCGAGCTGGCAATGGCCGGTCTGGCTGTTGAGCACTGCCAGGCCGGTCAGGAAGGTCACGCTGGCACCGCTGGCGGCCAATAATTGATCGCGAGCCTTCTCGAACGTGTGCGGTTTGCCAATAATCCGCCCGTCGAGCACGGCGACCTGGTCCGAGCCGATAATCAAATGGGCGGGATGACTGCCGGCCAGTGCCTGGGCTTTTTCGCGGGCCAGGCGTTTTACCAGTTCGATGGCTGACTCTTCCGGTTGATGGCTTTCGTCGATATCCGGTGAGCTGCAGGTAAATGGCAGTTGCAAGCGGGTCAGCAATTCGCGGCGATAGACCGAGCTTGAAGCAAGTAATAAAGGCAGCATACGGCTCTCCAAAAGTCAGTCGCAAATTCTAGCGGGGCTTCCAAGTGACGGACAGGACTGAATTTCCTTTGACATGGCTGGGGGCATCCCTATAATGCTGCGCCTATGTTGAATGACCCGATTCCACCTCACGTTGACCCGCGCAAATTGGCTGATCGTGGCACCACCCTTCAAGGTGAAATGCTGCTGGCCGATTTGGAGAGACTCTGCGACCCGCTTTCCGACACTGTCGGTACGGTGCAGGCTAAATTCGTTTTTGAACGAGATGAACGTAAATCTGTGGTCATCCACAGCTTTATCGACACTGAAGTCAAAATGGTTTGCCAGCGTTGTCTTGAGCTGGTCACCCTGCCGATTCACAGCGAATGCAGTTATGCTGTGGTAAAGGAGGGTGCGAATACCCAGTCGTTGCCGAAAGGTTATGACGTGCTGGAACTGGGCGAAGATCCTTTGGATCTGCAGTCACTGATCGAGGAGGAGCTTCTGCTCGCCTTGCCCATTGTGCCTGCTCATCATCCGGAAGAATGCCAGCAGCCGGCGGGTCTCGATGAGCCCGAACCGAGCGAGGACGAGGTAACGCGGTCCAACCCGTTCAGTGTATTGGCGCAGTTAAAGCGTGACCCAAACGTTTAGGAGTTAATCAATTATGGCTGTTCAGCAGAACAAAAAATCCCGCTCCGCCCGTGACATGCGTCGTTCGCACGATGCTCTCGAGGCAAGCACTCTGTCCGTAGAAAAGACCACTGGTGAAGTTCACCTGCGTCACCACGTATCGCCAGAAGGCGTATACCGTGGCCGTAAAGTGATCGACAAGGGCGCTGACGAGTAATCCTTGTCCGCTCAAGTCATCGCGATTGACGCAATGGGCGGGGACTTCGGTCCCCGCAGCATTGTTCAGGCAAGCCTTGCTTGTCTGTCTGCTACGCCCTCGCTGCACCTGACCCTCGTCGGTCAACCCTCCCTTTTAGAAGAATTGATCGCCAGCCAGTCGGCTGTGGATCGCGCGCGCCTGACGATTGTGCCGGCCAGTGATGTGATCGGCATGGACGAAAAGCCTTCCCAGGCCCTGCGCGGCAAGCCGGACTCCTCGATGCGGGTGGCGCTTGAGTTGTTGCGTGAGGGCAAGGTTCAGGCGTGTGTCAGTGCCGGCAATACCGGTGCGCTGATGGCGTTGTCGCGTTATGTGCTCAAGACCTTGCCGGGTATCGATCGGCCGGCCATGGTGGCGGCGATCCCGACGCAACGTGGTTATTGCCAGTTGCTCGATCTGGGGGCGAATGTCGATTGCAGTGCCGAACACCTGTTCCAGTTCGCGGTGATGGGTTCGGTGGCGGCGGAAACCTTGGGTATTGTTCGTCCGAAGGTCGCGTTGCTGAATATCGGCACCGAAGACATCAAGGGCAATCAACAGGTCAAGCTGGCGGCCACGCTGCTACAAAATGCTCGCGGGCTGAATTACATCGGCTTCGTCGAGGGTGATGGCGTGTACCGCGGCGAGGCTGACGTGGTGGTGTGCGACGGTTTTGTCGGCAATATCCTGCTCAAATCCAGCGAAGGGCTGGCGACCATGATCGCCGGGCGGATCGAGGCGTTGTTCAAGCAAAACCTGGCCTCGAGAATGGTCGGGGCTCTGGCGTTACCGCTGATGAAGCGCTTGCAGGCCGATCTGGCGCCTGCGCGACATAATGGCGCAAGCTTCCTCGGTTTGCAGGGGATCGTCGTTAAAAGTCACGGTTCGGCCGGTGTGCAGGGCTTTCAGAGTGCCATTCAGCGTGCCTTGATCGAGATTCAGGAGAACCTGCCGCAGCGGCTTCACGGTCGACTCGAGGATTTGTTGCTTTAGGCATTTTCGCTCGACAATGCTTAAATGTGACCGCTCAGTTCAATTAGCCATCCAACTGTCAGTTTCTTGCGTCCAGCAGTACAGGACGTTAATTCTCCGACGACAAGATCATTAGGGGCTTGTTACATGTCTGCATCCCTCGCATTCGTCTTTCCAGGACAGGGTTCGCAGTCCCTCGGCATGCTGGCCGAGTTGGGCGCGCAACATCCGTTGATCCTCGAAACTTTCAAAGAAGCTTCCGATGCCCTGGGTTACGACCTGTGGGCACTGACCCAGCAAGGGCCGGAAGAGCAGCTCAATCAAACCGACAAAACCCAACCGGCGATTCTTACCGCTTCGATTGCCCTGTGGCGTCTGTGGCTGGCTGAGGGCGGCGCACGTCCGGCGTACGTTGCCGGTCATAGTCTGGGTGAATACAGCGCGCTGGTCGCGGCCGGCAGCCTGAGTCTGGGCGATGCGGTGAAGCTGGTAGAGCGTCGCGGTCAACTGATGCAGGAAGCGGTGCCGGCCGGGCAGGGCGGTATGGCCGCCATTCTCGGCCTGGATGACGCCGATGTGCTGGCTGCCTGTGCCGAAGCTGCGCAAGGCGAAGTCGTCAGCGCGGTCAACTTCAACTCGCCGGGTCAGGTCGTGATTGCTGGTGCCAAGGCCGCTGTCGAGCGCGCCATCGAAGGCTGCAAGGCGCGTGGTGCCAAGCGCGCCATGCCGCTTCCGGTCAGCGTGCCGTCGCACTGTGAGCTGATGCGCCCGGCTGCCGAGCGCTTTGCCGAGTCGATCGCTGCGATCAACTGGCAGGCTCCGCAAATCCCGTTGGTGCAGAACGTCAGCGCTGATGTGGCGCCGGACCTGGAAACCCTCAAGCGCGATCTGCTTGAGCAGCTCTACAAGCCGGTTCGCTGGGTTGAGTCGGTCCAGGCGCTGGCCGCCAAAGGCGCTACTCAACTGGTTGAATGCGGTCCGGGCAAAGTCCTGGCTGGCCTGAACAAGCGCTGCGCCGAAGGCGTGTCGACCTCTAATCTGAACACCCCGGATGCTTTCGCTGCTGCTCGTGCAGCGTTGGCCTGAACTTAGGAGAAGCCTGCATGAGTCTGCAAGGTAAAGTTGCACTGGTTACCGGCGCGAGCCGTGGTATTGGCCAGGCTATCGCACTGGAACTGGGTCGTCAGGGCGCTATCGTGGTGGGTACCGCGACTTCCGCTTCGGGCGCTGAGCGCATTGCGGCCACGCTGAAAGAAAACGGTATTCAAGGCACCGGTCTTGAGCTCAATGTCACCAGCGACGAGTCCGTAGCGGCCGTGCTGGCGAGCATTCAGGAGCAGTTCGGTGCGCCGGCGATTCTGGTGAATAATGCCGGTATCACCCGCGATAACCTGATGATGCGCATGAAAGATGACGAGTGGCATGATGTCGTCGATACCAACCTGAACAGCCTGTTTCGCCTGTCCAAGGGCGTTTTGCGTGGCATGACCAAGGCGCGTTGGGGTCGAATTATCAGTATTGGTTCGGTTGTGGGTGCCATGGGCAACGCAGGCCAAGTAAACTATGCAGCCGCCAAGGCAGGTCTGGAAGGTTTCAGCCGTGCTCTGGCGCGTGAAGTGGGTTCGCGCTCGATTACGGTCAACTCGGTGGCTCCAGGGTTCATCGATACCGATATGACCCGCGAACTGCCAGAAGCGCAGCGTGAAGCCTTGCAGACGCAAATTCCGCTGGGCCGTCTGGGGCAAGCTCAAGAGATCGCGTCCGTGGTCGCTTTTCTTGCGTCGGACGGTGCGGCTTACGTTACTGGGGCTACAATCCCGGTGAACGGCGGGATGTACATGTAATTCAAATGTGACGGATTGCTTCAAAAAAATGTCATACGAGCTGTCTAAAATCCGTTATAAAGCTGCAATCTATTTATAGGCAGAGGGTCGTCAGGGTTTGAGGAGTGAAGCTTTCAGTTGAAAAACTGAAAAGCCTTTCTATACACTTACCCACTGGCCAGCTGCCTGAATTTGTCCATTAGGAGTGAAAACAAGGTATGAGCACCATCGAAGAGCGCGTCAAGAAAATCGTTGCTGAGCAACTGGGCGTTAAAGAAGAAGAAGTTGTGAACACTGCTTCCTTCGTTGAAGACCTGGGTGCCGACTCCCTTGACACCGTTGAGCTGGTGATGGCTCTGGAAGAGGAATTCGAGACCGAAATTCCTGACGAAGAAGCTGAGAAGATCACTACTGTACAAGCTGCCATCGACTACGTTACTAGCCACCAGGCGTAATAGTTTGTAGCCGTTGTTAGCTGTCATGGAAAAACCGCACTGCCATCACGGCGTGCGGTTTTTTCCTTTAGGCCTGATGCAAAGTCGTCATTTGAAAAAAGGAGAGTGCTGTGTCGCGTAGACGCGTCGTAGTCACCGGTATGGGTATGTTGTCGCCACTGGGCACGGATGTGCCGAGCAGCTGGCAGGGCATTCTGGCTGGCCGCAGTGGCATTGGTCTGATCGAACACACCGACCTTTCTGCCTATTCCACCCGTTTTGGCGGCTCGGTAAAGGGCTTCAATGTCGAGGAATACCTGTCGGTCAAGGAAGCTCGCAAACTCGACCTGTTCATTCAATACGGTCTGGCAGCAGGGTTTCAGGCAGTGCGTAACGCTGGCCTGGAAGTCACCGACGCCAATCGTGAACGCATCGGCGTAGCCATGGGCTCGGGTATTGGCGGTCTGACCAATATCGAAGAAACCAGCCGCACGCTGCATGATTCGGGACCACGGCGGATTTCTCCGTTTTTCGTGCCGGGCTCGATCATCAATATGATTTCCGGTTTCCTGTCCATCCATCTGGGTGCGCAGGGGCCTAACTACGCCATTTCGACAGCCTGTACCACGGGTACGCACTGCATCGGTATGGCGGCGCGCAATATTGCCTACGGCGAAGCCGACGTGATGATTGCCGGTGGTGCCGAGATGGCCGCTTGCGGTCTTGGCATGGGTGGCTTTGGCGCTGCTCGTGCATTGTCGACCCGCAATGACGAGCCGACCCGCGCCAGCCGTCCATGGGACAAGGGCCGTGATGGCTTCGTGTTGTCCGACGGTGCCGGTGCGTTGGTGCTTGAAGAACTGGAGCACGCCAAGGCGCGTGGTGCGACCATTTACGCCGAGCTGATCGGCTTTGGCATGAGTGGCGATGCGTACCACATGACTTCGCCGCCGGCCGATGGCGCAGGCGCCGCACGTTGCATCGTCAACGCGCTGCGTGACGCCAAGCTGAACGTCGACCAGATCCAGTACATCAACGCCCACGGTACGTCGACCTCGGCAGGCGACCTCGCCGAAGTCTGCGCCATCAAGTCGGTGTTTGGCGATCACGCCTACAAGCTGGCGGTCAGCTCGACCAAGTCCATGACCGGTCACCTGCTGGGTGCGGCGGGCGCGGTCGAAGCGATTTTCAGTGTGCTGGCAATCAACGGCCAGGTGGCGCCACCGACCATCAACCTTGATGAGCCGGATGAAGGCTGCGACCTCGACTTCGTGCCGCACGCTGCGCGCGACATGAACATCGATGTGGTGCTGTCCAACTCGTTCGGTTTTGGCGGTACCAATGGCTCGCTGGTGTTCCGCCGGTTCGCTGATTGATGGAAAGCTGGGTCGACGGTCAGCCGGCTGACGCACTGTCGCTAAAAGACCGCGGCCTGGCGTATGGCGATGGTCTGTTCGAGACCATCGCCGTCAAAGGCGGGCAGCCATTGCTGCTGGATCGACATTTGAGTCGCCTGGCCGATGGCTGCTCGCGTCTGGCAATTAACGCGGATCACGCATTGATTCGCAGTGAGCTACTGACCTACGCCACCGCCCTTGGCGAAGGTGTGCTCAAGCTGATCCTGACCCGTGGCGACAGCCAGCGTGGTTACGCGGCCGATCCTTCGGTGTCGCCGCGCCGTATTCTGCAAGGCAATCCTCCTGCCGCTTATCCTGCTGTCCATGCGCAGCAAGGTATCAGGCTGTTTCCCTGCACCACCCGACTTTCCGAGCAGCCGCTACTTGCCGGCCTCAAGCACCTCAATCGCCTTGAACAAGTCATTGCCCGTTCCGAATGGCAGGATACCGAGCACGCCGAAGGCTTGATGCTGGATCTTCAGGGGCGGGTGATCGAGGGTGTTTTCAGCAATCTGTTCCTGGTGCGTGATGGCGCGTTGTTGACGGCTGATCTGAGTCGTTGCGGCGTTGCCGGAGTGATGCGCGCCGAACTCTTGTCCCAGGCCGAGAGGTTGGGGATTGTCACGCATGTCACTGACATCAGCCTTGATCAGTTGCAACAGGCTGATGAAGTTTTCGTCTGCAACAGTGTGTACGGCATCTGGCCGGTACGCGCTTATGCTGCACTGAGCTGGCCGGTTGGGTCGCTCACCCGTAAACTGCAACGCATTGCCCGCGCGCTACTGGATGCTTGATTCGTGAGACGTAAATTCTTGCTGCTGCTGGAAACCGGACTGGTTCTGGCGGGGCTACTGCTGGGCACTTCGGCCTGGAAGATCAACTCGGCGCTGGAGCAGCCACTCAAGATTACTCAGGAAGAGTTACTGGATGTACCGAACGGTGCGACACCGTCCGGGACCTTCAATCGCCTCGAAACCGACGGCGTGCTTCAGGACGCCTTTTGGCTGCGCCTGTACTGGCGTTTGAACCTTGCCGCGCAGCCGCTGCACAGCGGTGAATACCGCATGCTGCCGGGCATGAGCGCACAAGGCTTGATCGGTCTTTGGCAGCGCGGTGAAGTGGTTCAATACAGCCTGACCCTGGTCGAGGGCTGGAATTTCCATCAGGTCCGTGCGGCGCTGGCAAAAAATGACAAGCTCGAACAAACCCTCGCGGGGCTGAGCGACAGCGACGTGATGAACAAGCTCGGTCACGCCGGAGTGTTTCCGGAGGGCCGGTTTTTCCCGGACACCTATCGTTTCGTGCGGGGCATGACCGACGCCGAGCTGCTGGAGAAAGCGTACGAGCGCCTCGACGACGTCCTCGCAAAAGAGTGGAACAAGCGTTCCCCTGACGCACCCTATACCGAACCCTATCAAGCGCTGATCATGGCTTCGCTGGTCGAGAAGGAAACCGGTGTGCCGCAAGAGCGAGGGCAGATTGCCGGAGTGTTCGTGCGGCGCATGCAGATCGGCATGTTGCTGCAAACCGATCCGACGGTGATCTATGGCCTGGGTGATCGCTACAACGGCAAGTTGACCCGCGCCCATCTGAAAGAACCGACACCCTACAATACCTATATGATCGCCGGGTTGCCGCCAACGCCGATTGCCATGGTCGGTCGTGAGGCGATTCATGCGGCGCTGAATCCGGTGTCCGGCACCAGTTTATATTTCGTGGCGCGCGGTGATGGCAGTCACGTGTTCTCCGACGACCTCGATGCCCACAACAGTGCTGTGCGCGAGTTCCAGATCAAACGACGCGCCGATTACCGTTCCAGCCCGGCGCCGGCCAACGGAACTGCGGCGCCTGATACGCAGGCACCGACTCCTCCGGCATCGCCCGAGACGGCACCGGAGGCGACACCGCAATTACCGTCATCGCAACCGGCTCCAGCTGCCACTCCGGCACCGAGTGCCGATGAGCCGCAAAGCCCGCAATGACTCTGACTAAGGACTGCCTGTGACTGGCTTGTTTATTACTCTGGAAGGCCCGGAAGGCGCGGGCAAGAGCACCAATCGCGAATACCTGGCCGAGCGTCTGCGCGCCAAGGGTATCGAAGTCGTATTGACTCGCGAGCCTGGCGGCACGCCGCTGGCCGAGCGGATCCGCGACGTGCTGCTGGCTCCGGTCGATGAGGTCATGAACCCGGATACCGAGCTGTTGCTGGTGTTTGCGGCGCGAGCGCAGCATCTGTCCGAGGTCATTCGCCCGGCCCTGGCGCGGGGCGCGGTGGTGTTGTGCGACCGCTTTACCGATTCGACTTACGCCTATCAGGGCGGTGGTCGCGGATTGTCGCTTGAGCGTATTGCGACCCTGGAAACCTTCGTACAAGGCGATCTGCGCCCGGACCTGACGCTGGTGTTCGACTTGCCGATTGAAATCGGCATGGCGCGTGCCAGTGCTCGTGGTCGACTGGACCGTTTCGAGCTTGAGGGGCGAGTGTTTTTCGAGGCGGTGCGCAGCGCGTTCCTGAAGCGTGCCGAGGCTGATCCGGCGCGTTACCTGTTGGTGGACGCCTCGCAGCCGTTGGCACAGGTTCAGCAGTCGCTGGATGCCTTGCTGCCGCGTCTGCTGGAGCTGGCCCGTGGCTGAAGCCTATCCGTGGCAAGACAGCCTTTGGCAGCAACTGGCCGGTCGCCCCCAGCACGCCCATGCCTATTTGCTGCATGGCCCGGCCGGAATCGGCAAGCGTGCGCTGGCCGAGCGGCTGATGGCCAGTTTGCTCTGCCAGCATCCAACTGCAGAGGGCGCCTGCGGCGAGTGCAAATCCTGCCTGCTGCTCAAGGCCGGTAGCCACCCCGATAACTACATCCTGGAACCTGAAGAAGCCGACAAGGCAATCAAGGTCGATCAGGTGCGTGATCTGGTCAGCTTCGTGGTCCAGACCGCGCAGATGGGCGGGCGCAAAGTCGTGCTGATCGAGCCCACCGAGTCGATGAACATCAACGCCGCCAACGCCTTGCTGAAAAGCCTCGAAGAACCCTCGGGCGATACCGTGTTGCTGTTGGTCAGTCACCAGAGCAGCCGTCTGCTGCCGACCATCAAGAGTCGTTGCGTGCAACAGGCCTGTCCGTTGCCGAGTGAAGCCATGAGCCTGCAATGGCTGGCCAAGGCCTTGCCCGATTGCACGGAAGAAGAGCGTGTCGAACTGTTGACCCTGGCCGCAGGTTCGCCGCTGGCGGCGGTCAAGCTGCAAGGGCAGGGCGTGCGTGAGCAGCGTGCGCTGGTCGTCGAGGGCGTGAAGAAGTTGCTCAAGCAGCAACAGTCGCCGACGCAACTGGCCGAAGAGTGGAAATCCATTCCGATGTTGCAGCTGTTCGACTGGTTCTGCGACTGGTCGAGCCTGATTCTGCGTTATCAGCTGACTCAGGACGAAGCCGGGCTCGGCCTGGCGGACATGCGCAAAGTGATTCAATACCTTGCGCAGAAAGCCGCCCAGGAGAAAGTCTTGAATATTCAGGACTGGATTCTCGCCCAGCGGCAGAAAGTGATGAGCAAGGCCAACCTCAATCCGGCGTTATTGCTGGAAGCGCTGTTGGTGCAATGGGTGTCCTTGCCTGCCCCGAAGTGAGCATCTGTGCCTAGACTCTGATCATCAGCCATGGAGGTCAGCATGAATGAACTCGTCAGCCCGGGCCCGCGTAACGGCATCCTGTCCCTGGCCATCAAGGACAAATCCGTGCTTTATGCGGCCTACATGCCGTTCATCAAGAACGGCGGTCTGTTTATCCCTACCAACAAAAGCTACAAGTTGGGCGACGAGGTATTCATGCTGCTGCACTTGATGGATGAGCCGGAAAAAATTCCGGTGGCCGGTACAGTGACCTGGATTACCCCCAAAGGTGCTCAGGGGAATCGCGCCGCCGGTGTCGGCGTGCAGTTCAATGAAGGCGACGACACCGCCCGAAGCCGAATCGAAACCTACCTGGTCGGAGCCCTGAAGTCCGATCGTCCCACTCATACGATGTAGTTGCCGTCTTTTATGCTCGTAGATTCCCATTGTCACCTTGACCGTCTCGACCTCGCCGCACACGACGGCTCGCTGGATGCGGCGCTTGCCGCTGCTCGTCAGCGCGGGGTAGGGCACTTTCTTTGTATCGGCGTCAGTGTCGACAACGCCAAGGACGTCAAGGCCCTGGCCGAGCGTTACGACGATGTCGATTGTTCGGTGGGCGTGCACCCGCTGGATGTTCAGCCGGGCGCCGCACCGGCGCTGGACTGGCTGCTGCAGGAACTCAATCACCCGCGGGTGGTGGCAATCGGTGAAACCGGTCTGGACTACCACTACGAGCCAGAAGCGGCCGAATTGCAGCAGGAGTCTTTCCGTTTGCACCTGCAAGCGGCCCGGCAGACCGGCAAGCCGGTGATTGTCCACACCCGTGGCGCCCGCGCCGATACGCTGGCGTTATTGCGTGAGGCGGCATTGCCGCAGGCCGGGGTGTTGCATTGCTTCACCGAAGACTGGGACATGGCCAAGGCTGCGCTGGATCTGGGGTTCTATATTTCGTTGTCGGGGATCGTGACGTTCCGCAATGCCGACGCCTTGCGCGATGTGGCCCGGCAAGTGCCGGCAGACCGCCTGCTGGTGGAGACCGATTCACCGTACCTGGCGCCGATTCCTCATCGCGGCAAGCCGAACCTTCCGCAATACGTGCGGGATGTGGCGGAGTTTCTGGCCATGTTGCGGGGCGAATCCTACGAGCGCTTTGCCGAGCAGACTACGGAGAACTTCAAGCGACTGTTCCCGTTGGCGCACGTCAAGCCGATTTGACAGGATCGAACTGATCGCTCAAATCGCAGGCAAAAAAAACCCGGGTTCTGGGGGGTGAATCCGGGTTAAGACCATTAGGAGTAAAACAAAGGTACGCGGTCCTTTGGTACCTTCATCGGCGCAACACTTGGGGGAGATGCCACGCCGACAGTTCAAGTATTGATCACTATTGCGCCGAGTCCAGTTTGCCCCTGCTGTTTCTTAAACATATTTGGAATACAGGCGCTTCGCTTGAGTTCTCACTGCTTGGCGATTGACGCGACAATGGCGACAGTTTCGTCAATCACGCGTTTTTCGGTGTAGAAGTGCGGTGAAAAGCGAATGCCTGGGCCGCGCGGAATGCAGACCACCTGCTCGGCTTTCAGGGCCTCGTAAACGGCCTGATTATCGATGCCATCGATACTGAACGAAAAGATCCCCCCGCGCCGGGCCGGATTCAGCGGGCTATGCAGTCTGACGCCGGGAATTGCGCTCAGGCCGTCCTGCAGCCATTTCACTCGCTCGGCGATCAGTGCGGCGACTTGCTCCATGCCGACTTCTTCCAATAACGACAGGCTGGCTTCCAGCGCCATTGCCCCGAGCATGTTCGGGCTGCCGCATTCAAAGCGTCGTGCACTCTTGGCCGGTTCCCACCCGGTGCGAGTGTAATCGCCCATGTGTTCGAGCATGTGCCAGCCGAATTCGTGCAGTTTCAGTTGTTCACGCAGTTCGCTGCGCACATAGAACACCCCCAGGCCTTCTGGTCCGAGCAGCCATTTGTGGCCGTCGGCCATGGCGAAGTCGCATTGATAGCTCTGGACGTCGAAGGGCAGGGCACCCAGTTGCTGGATGGCGTCGATGCAAAACAGCACGTTCTGTTGTTTGCAGCCGGCACCCAGGCGTTGCAGGTCGAGGCGCAGACCGCTGGCGAATTGCACTGCACTCACCGACATCAAGCGGGTGCGCGGTCCGCAGGCTGCCAACAGGGCACCTTCCGGGTCATCGCCTGTGAGGCTGGCCTGCACCACTTCCACGCCTTGTGCCGCCAATGCTTCCCAGACGATGCGATTGGAAGGGAATTCTTCATCGCTGATAACGATCTGGTCGCCGCTTTGCCATGGCAGTCCGAAGGCGACAAAAGACAATGCTTCAGAAGTATTTTTGACCAGCGCCACGTCATCCGTCGACGGTGCGTTAAGCAGGCGCGTCAGCCGTTCACGCAGCCGTTGTTCAAGTGCCATCCAGTCCGAATAGTCCCGCGCGCCCAGTAAAACGTTCTCTTGAGCGAAGCGTGTCACCGCGGCGGCGGCACGATTTGGCCAGGGTGCAACGGCCGCATGATTCAAATAACGCAGGCCCGGAGCCTGTACAAATTCATCAAGAAACATAGTCATGGTCGGATGATCCGTGCAATTTGGCGCAATTTAGGCATAATACGCGGCTTCGTATTTTGACCCCTACAGACCTTTTCTTATGCATAAAGAACCTCGTAAGGTCCGTGAGTTTCGTCGCCGCGAGCAAGAAATTCTCGACACCGCGCTCAAGCTGTTCCTCGAACAAGGTGAAGACAGTGTCACCGTCGAGATGATCGCTGATGCCGTGGGTATCGGCAAAGGCACCATCTACAAGCACTTCAAGTCCAAGGCGGAGATCTATCTGCGCCTGATGCTCGATTACGAGCGTGACCTGAACGAGCTGCTGCACTCTGCCGATGTCGATAAGGATAAGGAAGCCCTGTCCCGGGCCTACTTCGAATTCCGCATGCGCGATCCACAACGTTACCGGTTGTTCGATCGTCTGGAAGAGAAGGTGGTCAAGGGCAATCAGGTGCCGGAGATGGTCGAGGAGCTGCACAAGATTCGCGCCTCCAACTTCGAACGCCTGACCTTGTTGATCAAGGGCCGCATCAGCGAAGGCAAGCTTGAAGACGTGCCGCCGTACTTCCACTACTGCGCATCCTGGGCGCTGGTGCACGGCGCTGTCGCGCTGTATCACTCGCCGTTCTGGAGCAATGTGCTGGAAGATCAGGAAGGTTTCTTCCAGTTCCTGATGGACATCGGTGTGCGCATGGGCAACAAGCGCAAGCGCGATACCGACACGCCGAGCAGCTGAACCATTCAGATGCCTTATTGCGCCATGTTTTCTCTGTATGGCGCAGTGCCCCAGGAATATACTCAGGCTTAGGTATTGCTAAAACTTGATTTGTGAGTCAAGTTTTAGCGCTTCCGAATCTACTTCCGCCGGAGTGATCCATGATCGTTGATCGACAAGGCAGGCGTTTCCGCAATTTGCGGGTCAGTCTGACCTCCGCCTGCAACTACGCCTGTACCTATTGCGTGCCCAATGGCAAGCGACTGGTGGCTGCGCAGGATGAACTGTCGGCCGAGGCCATGGCGCGCGGCGTTGCCTACCTGATCGAAGCTGCGGGCATCGAGCGATTGCGCATCACCGGCGGCGAGCCGCTGGTGAGCCCGAAGCTGGAAACCTTCATGAAGGCTGTCGGGCAGATGGGCCTTGCCGACATCAGCCTGACCACCAACGGTCAACTGCTAGCGAAGAAACTGCCCTTGCTGGTGGACGCCGGCATTCGGCGGATCAACGTTTCCCTCGATACCCTGGACGCCGATGCGTTCCGCAGCATTGCGCGCGGTGGTGATCTGGCGACGGTGCTCAACGGCATGGACCAGGCCCGCGCAGCGGGCATGAAGATCAAGGTCAACATGGTGCCGCTACGCGGGCAGAACCTCGATCAAGTGATGCCGTTGCTCGATTATTGCCTGGAACGCGGTTATGAATTGCGCTTCATCGAGCTGATGCGTATGGGCCATCTGGCCAGCGACTCGAACGCATTCCTGCAGCAGTTTGTCAGCCTCAAGCAGTTGCTGGGCCTGATCGGTGAGCGTTATGAGTACCTACAGGCCGACGCGCCGGTGGATGCCACGGCGGTGCGCTACGAAATTCCGGGGCGCGGCTATTTCGGCGTGATCGCCAATGAAAGCGTGCCGTTCTGCCGCACGTGCTCACGCTTGCGGCTGTCCTCCACTGGCTGGCTGCATGGCTGCCTGTCGTCGAGTAACCGCCACTATGTCGGTGACCTTCTGGACAAACCCCGTCATCAAGCGTTGCCGGCGCTCCAGCGTCTGCTGGTGAAAGCTCTGGGAGACAAGCAGGAAGTGGCGTTCTCTGGTGGCGCAACAATCATGAAGATTATCGGCGGCTAGCCTGCCCTCATCGCGGGCAAGCCTTGCCCGCGATAGCGATCTCCTAATCCCCTGAAAACCATCTGGCACACCACAGTTCATGAGCTGGCGCGGAAGCTGCATCCTGCCGACATTCGCCGGTTTTCCGTCACCGGCCTCTGGAGGGTAGGATGCGTAGCCTGGTTTTGCTGCTGGCCTTTTTGGCGCTTGGTGGCTGCATGAATGTCAGCGACATGGGCGAAGGGGTTCGCTACCACATGAGCGACTCTGGTCTGCTTGATCACAGCGACAGCCGTCGTGTGAATAATCTGCGCATTCAGCCAGACTCGTTTATCTACATTGCCCAAGGCGCTTTTGCACCGCCGGGCAGTGCCTATCCGCGGCCGAACGTGGTCGCTGAAGAAGCCTTCAACGGTTTCATCGAATATTTCCCGATGGTTCGCCGTGCTCGCGCCCCCGAAGGTCTCGACACCGCCATGGGCGAGGCGCGTGCGGCTGGCGCGCATTACTTGCTTTACACCCGTTTTGCCAAGGCCGACGACCGTATCGGCAACTCGGATGAATTGCTCGATCAGGGCGCCGTGGATCGCCTGGGGATCGACAGTGGAGTGATTCAGATCATGCTGATCGAGACCAGCACCCAGTATTTGATCGATACTGCACGAATCAAGAGCCGTGGCGGTTTACTGACGTTCCACGACAACAAGCCAGAAGACTTGATCGCTCAGCCGCTTGCGCAATACGCTCGTAGCCTGCTGGGCATGAGCGATCAGTAACTCACCAGGAGAGCAACATGAATGGTCCGCAAAAAGCTAATGATCTGTTGGGGCAAATCCCCAAGTCCAAAGGCTTGCCACCGGTCCATTTGTGGAACCCCGACTTCTGCGGCGATATCGACATGCGCATCGCCCGCGACGGCACCTGGTATTACCTGGGCACGCCGATCGGGCGCAAGCCGATGGTCAAGCTGTTCTCCACCATCATTCGCCGCGACGGCGATGATTACTTCCTGATTACTCCGGTCGAGAAGGTCGGGATCAAGGTCGATGATGCGCCTTTCATTGCCGTGACGCTGGAGGTTGAAGGCGAGGGCGAAGCCCAGCTGTTGCGCTTCACCACCAATGTTGATGAGCAAACCGAGGCGGGTGCCGAGCACCCATTGCGGGTAGTGATCGATCCGCTGACCCAGGAGCCTGCACCTTACGTGCATGTACGCACTAATCTAGAAGCGCTGATCCATCGCAACGTGTTTTATCAACTGGTCGAACTGGCCGTGACCCGCGAAATCGACGGGCAGCGCTGGTTGGGAGTCTGGAGCGGCGGCGAGTTTTTCCCTATCGGGCTTGAGCCGTAACGCGAAGTGCTTCTGTGCTCTGGAAAATGGCCCGGTATTTAAACCGGGCCATGGCTGATGGGCTTACAAACCCTTGCTCTTGAGCCGGGCGGCATGTTCCAGATAGAGACTGACCGGGCTCACGTTCCAGCTGGTGATCCCGGCCATTTGATTGACCGCGTCAAAATGGTCCATGGGGTAATCCGAGCGAATCACTTTCCCCAAGTGCGAGCTGTATCGGCCGACCAGCCCGTCATTGGCGTGTTTCTCTTTATAAAATAACTTCGACAGCACAATGCAGTTGATGTGGGTTGGATCGAGTATTTGCGGGGTTTGGAAATTCTGCAGGATCCCGCTCCAGGAGTAGTAATACACACCGTTTTCGATTTCGTTGCCTTCACCGCCCCAGACCTTCGGTACTCCTTGCGGGTACTTGCGATTGAATTCAGCCAATCCTGCACTGGTCAGTGATTCGAAAGCCGCTTGAGGGTCCTGAGGGTTTTGCGGGTGGCCGCTGATCAGCGAAATGAACGTGCCGACCGCGCTCAACAAGGCCAGCACGAACGCTTCGGGCAACTCTCCGGGTGTCAGTGCCTTGTGCAATTGGTCGGCAATCTCGGAGCCGTGATTGGGGCAACTGACAGAGGTGACCGACGCGACCTTTTCCGGGTGCAGCGCTGCTACGTAGCGTGCGGCCAGGGGGCCTTGGCTATGGCCGATCAGATTGACCTTGGCGGCGCCCGTTTCCTGCAAAATGCGGTTGACCTGTTCGAGCAGTTTTTCACCGCGCTCCTCATTGCCGTTGACGGCTGGGATATTGACGGCAAACACTCGAGCGCCCGCGTGTTCCAAGGCTTCCTTGATATCGAAGAAGTACGGATAACCGGCAATCGTATCGAAGCCGAAAAGGCCGTGAACCAAAACAATCGGGTATTGCGTAGACGCATCCATGTTCATGCTTATACCTGTCGATAGCGGATTCAAGTGGAACAGATGCTATTGACTGCTTGATCTGTCGCGGCTAACCGTAGTTTACAAAGCGCGATGGTACAAATTGCTCCGGGCGGGGCAATGACTTCAGGTCGTGCTGGACGGTCAGCCGATTTCTTCGATGAATTCGTCCATGAAGCGCTTCAGGCGTTCATGACGCAACTGAGCCAAATGCTTGCCGGTCGGTGTCTGGAAACCGTTGGCGAGGTGCAACAACTTGGTCTGGAAGTGGTCGAGGCAGAATCGCTTGTCGTCGTACTCTCGAGATGTCGCCGTGGGATCCTGTGGATCATAGAGCGTGCTGCCCATGCGTCCGGCGATGTAAAACGTGCGCGCAACGCCGAGCATGCCAAGGGAGTCGAGGCGATCGGCGTCCTGGAGTATTTTTGCTTCAAGCGTGGTCGGTGCGATGTTCGCTGAAAAACTGTGGGCCTCGATGGCGTGAGCGACTGCCGCGCTTTTATGCGTAGGCCAATCCAGCTGGTTGAGGATCGACGAGGCTTTTTCCGCCGCCAGCCGCGATGCCCGAGAACGCAGCGGCGAGTTCTTTTCCACCGCCACACAGTCGTGCAGCAACACCGCGGCCAGCAGCACTTCAAGGTCACCGCCTTCTTCGGTTTGAATCCGCTGAACGTTGCACCATACCCGTTGCAAGTGCGACAGGTCGTGGGCGCCATCCTCGGATGGCTCCAGCGCGTGGGGCAGCAAGGTCGAGGCGAGATTTTGCAGTGGGGCGAAGGCAACGAGGCTCATAACAATCCTTTTGTGGCGACGCCCGTAGATTAAGTTTTGAAGTGACATGTGACGAGCGCTGATCGCCGACATAGTATGGCGGTTTCAACTGTTCACAAGGCACGTCCATGTCGATCGAAATCCGTCCGGCCACCCCCAGCGATGCGCCACAAATTCTCGCGTTCATCACCGAACTCGCCGACTACGAACGCGCCCGGCATGAAGTCATCGCCAGTGTCGCCGACATCGAGCGCAGCCTGTTCAGCGAAGGCGCTACCGCCCATGGCCTGATCTGCCTGCGCGACGGTTTGCCGATTGGCTTCGCGGTGTTTTTCTTCAGCTACTCGACCTGGCTGGGCAGCAACTGCCTGTACCTCGAAGACCTCTACATCACTCCCGAACAACGCGGTGGCGGCGCTGGCAAACAACTGCTACGCCACCTCGCAAAAATCGCCTGCGCCAACGACTGCGGCCGCTTCGAATGGAGCGTGCTGGAATGGAACACCCCGGCCATCGACTTCTACAAATCCCTCGGCGCCCAGCCGCAGGAAGAGTGGGTGCGTTATCGCATGGATGGGGCGGTGTTGCGGGAGTTTGCCGAGGGCAATTGATCGCTAGCGGCATCTGTCAGAGATCGCAGCCTTCGCGGCTCCTACACCGATTCGTAGGAGCTGCCGAAGGCTGCGATTTTTTTTGGGTCGAGAGTGCTCAAAACCATATTTGAATTCAAAAAATTCCCAATATATGGGAATGATATTTATATATTGAGATATGTGTGTATCCAGGTTTATAGTCCAGCTCACTCACTACCAAAAACAAAACAGGTGAAGCGATGCTGGCGCAATTGATCGCGCTCGATTGGGGGACGACGTCCCTTCGTGCGTACAAGCTCGGCCCGAATGGTGGCGTCCTCGATCAGCGTTCGCTCGCATCGGGGATCATGCAGTTGCCGAAAGCGCCGCGGGTGATCGCCGGCCAGTTGTGCACCGACGGATTTGAACTGGCATTCGACGAGGCCTGCGGTGACTGGCTCGATGCACAGCCCGGCCTGCCGGTGATTGCCTGTGGCATGGTCGGCAGTGCGCAGGGCTGGCGTGAAGCGGCTTACTGCGATACTCCGGCGAATGTGGCCAACCTCGGCACTTCCCTGCAAACCGTGCGCAGCCTGCGCGGTGTCGATGTGCATATCGTGCCCGGCGTGATTGAGCGCTCGCGGCTGCCGAATGTGATGCGTGGCGAGGAAACCCAGGTCCTTGGCGTGCTGCAAAACCTGCCAGCCGGGGCAGGGGACAACCTGTTGATCGGCCTGCCAGGCAGCCATTCGAAATGGGTCGAAGTGGTCGAAGGCTGTATCACTCATTTCGACACGTTCATGACTGGCGAGCTATTCGCAGTGCTCAGCGAGCACAGCATTCTCGGGCGCACGCAACAGCGCGGCGCAGCCTTCGACAGCGAGGTCTTTGATCGCGGCGTGCAGGTGGCGTTGTCGGCGGACGGTGAAATCGGTCCGCTGTCGACGTTGTTCAGTGCACGCAGCCTTGGCCTGACCGGCGAGCTCAGTGCTACAGCGCAACCGGACTATTTGTCTGGCCTATTGATTGGTCATGAGTTGTCCGCGCTGGCAACGGTGCACCGTCATCGCCGCCACAGCGCAAAGCTTCCTTCGATCGTTCTGATCGGCAATGCCCAACTCTGTGCCCGCTATCAACAAGCCCTCGCAACCTGCGGTTTTTTTCATGTGACCTTGGCCGAACAAGCCACCGAACGCGGTTTGTGGCAACTGGCGGTCGCGGCCGGGCTGCTCGGTAAAACTGCTTCCGTTCAACCCGACTAGAGGTCTGACATGCTCAAGCAAGCACTGGCGAAAAACGGTCTGATCGCAATCCTTCGCGGCCTGCGCCCGCAAGAGGCTGCGGCCATCGGGGAGGTGTTGTTTCAGGCCGGTTTTCGCGTCATTGAAGTACCACTCAACTCCCCTGAACCGTACGAAAGCATCCGCATCCTGCGCAGCATCTTGCCCGCCGATTGCCTGATCGGCGCCGGTACGGTGTTGACCCCGGAACAGGTCCTGCAAGTGAAGGCGGCCGGCGGTCAGGTGATCGTCATGCCTCACAGTGATCCCAACGTGTTGCGTGCGGCCAGGGCGGCGGGTTTGTACTTGTCGCCTGGCGTTGCCACGCCGACCGAAGCCTTTGCCGCACTGGCCGAAGGCGCGGATGTCTTGAAGATGTTCCCGGCAGAGCAAATGGGCCCGGCGGTGGTCAAGGCCTGGTTGGCAGTGCTGCCGGCCGGGACGGTGCTGCTGCCGGTAGGCGGGATTACTCCAGACAACATGCAGGCGTTTGTCGAGGCAGGCGTCAAAGGCTTTGGCCTGGGTTCCGGGTTGTTCAAGCCGGGACTCACGCCTGAGGATGTAGCCGTTCGGGCCAGGGCGTATGTCGCGGCCTGGAACGCGCTGCGCTGAGATTTGTCTGGCGCCGCGTGCGCTGCATCCATCAAGACTGCATTAATAAAAAGAGAGCAGAAGATGAAAATCACCAAACTGACGACCTTCATCGTTCCGCCGCGCTGGTGCTTCCTCAAGGTCGAAACCGACGAGGGCGTGACTGGTTGGGGCGAGCCGGTGGTCGAGGGTCGCGCCCATACCGTCGCTGCGGCGGTGGAAGAACTTTCGGATTACTTGATCGGTAAAGACCCGCGCAATATCGAAGACATCTGGACCGTGCTCTATCGCGGCGGTTTCTACCGTGGTGGCGCGATTCACATGAGTGCCCTGGCCGGGATCGATCAGGCGCTGTGGGACATCAAGGGTAAAGCCCTCGGCGTGTCGGTCAGTGATCTGCTGGGTGGCCAGGTGCGTGACAAGATTCGCGTCTATTCGTGGATCGGCGGAGACCGGCCGGCCGACACCGCCAGGGCTGCAAGGGACGCCGTCGAGCGTGGTTTCACCGCAGTGAAAATGAACGGCACCGAAGAGCTGCAATTCGTCGACAGCTTCGAAAAAGTCGATCTGGCGCTGGCCAACGTCGCTGCCGTGCGTGATGCGGTGGGACCGAATGTCGGCATCGGCGTGGACTTCCATGGCCGAGTGCACAAGCCCATGGCCAAGGTGCTGATGAAGGAGCTCGACGCCTACAAGCTGATGTTCATCGAAGAGCCAGTACTCAGCGAAAACTACGAAGCATTGAAAGAGTTGGCGCCGCTGACCAGCACGCCGATTGCGCTGGGCGAGCGGTTGTTTTCCCGTTGGGATTTCAAGCGGGTGCTCAGCGAGGGCTATGTCGACATCATCCAGCCGGATGCCTCTCATGCCGGCGGTATCACCGAAACCCGCAAGATCGCCAATATGGCCGAAGCCTACGACGTGGCGTTGGCATTGCATTGCCCGTTAGGCCCGATTGCCCTGGCGGCGTGCCTGCAACTGGACGCGGTTTGCTACAACGCGTTTATCCAGGAACAGAGCCTGGGCATCCATTACAACGAAAGCAATGACCTGCTGGATTACGTCAAGGATCCGCGGGTGTTCGACTATGACCAGGGTTTCGTGAAGATCCCGAACGGCCCGGGCCTGGGCATCGAGATCAACGAGGAATACGTGATTGAGCGCGCCGCCATCGGCCACCGCTGGCGCAACCCGATCTGGCGCCATGCCGATGGCAGTTTTGCCGAGTGGTAATAGTGGTCTGACCCAACACCGTTCCCCTGTGGGAGCGAGCTTGCTCGCGAAGACGGCGGCATGTGCAGCGAGGATGTTCAGGCATACCGCGTCGGCCCAATCGCGAGCAAGCTCGCTCCCACAAGGTATCAACACAAGTCTTTGTATCGCCCTCAATAATCATAAGAAGAGGCACCCCATGCATCCCGAGACTTTCACCGGGCAGGCGTCGTTGGTGACGCCGAGCCGCAAGCGTTTTTTCATCATGGTCCTGCTGTTCATCACCGTAGTGATCAACTATCTGGACCGCAGTAACCTGTCGATTGCAGCCCCGGCGCTGACCAGCGAACTGGGTATCGATCCGATTCATGTCGGGCTGATCTTCTCGGCGTTCGGCTGGACCTACGCCGCCATGCAGATCCCCGGTGGCTGGCTGGTGGACCGGGTGCCGCCGCGCATCCTCTACAGCGTCGCGCTGCTGTTGTGGTCGGTGGCCACGGTGATGCTCGGTTTCGCCGCCAGCTTCATCGCGCTGTTCGTTTTGCGCATGGCCGTGGGCGCTCTGGAAGCGCCTGCCTACCCGATCAACAGCCGGGTGGTGACCACCTGGTTTCCCGAGCGTGAGCGCGCGACCGCTATCGGCTTCTATACCTCCGGGCAGTTCGTCGGGCTGGCCTTTCTGACGCCCGTATTGGCCTGGCTGCAACATCAATACGGCTGGCACATGGTGTTCGTCAGCACCGGTGCGGTGGGGATTCTCTGGGCGGCCGTCTGGTACGCGGTGTATCGCGAGCCACGGGATTTCAAGGGGACCAATCTGGCCGAAGTCGAGCTCATCCGTGAGGGCGGCGGGCTGGTCGATATCCAGGCCGAGACGGCTCGGCGCAAGGCGCCGTTCAGCTGGACGGACCTGGGCACCGTGTTGAGCCAACGCAAGTTGTGGGGCATCTACCTCGGACAGTTCTGCCTCAATTCGACGTTATGGTTTTTCCTGACCTGGTTTCCGACCTATCTGGTGAAATATCGCGGCATGGACTTCATCAAGTCCGGCCTGCTGGCGTCGCTGCCGTTTCTCGCGGCGTTCATTGGCGTGCTCTGCTCGGGGTTTTTCTCTGACTGGCTGATCCGCCGCGGCGCGACGATCGGTTTCGCCCGCAAGTTGCCGATCATTGGCGGGCTGCTGATTTCCACCTCGATCATCGGTGCCAACTTTGTCGAATCGACGCCGTGGGTGATCGCCTTCCTGGCGCTGGCGTTTTTCGGCAACGGGCTGGCTTCGATCAGCTGGTCGCTGGTCTCGACCTTGGCACCGGCACGCTTGTTGGGGCTGACGGGCGGGGTGTTCAACTGCATCGGCAATCTGGCGGCGATCGCCACGCCGATCGTGATCGGCTTTCTCGCCAGCGGCGACTCCTTCGCCCCGGCAATCACCTACATCGCCGCGCTGGCGTTGATTGGCGCCCTGTCCTATGTGTTGCTGGTAGGCAAGGTAGCGCGGATCGAACTCTAGTAAGCGCAAGACCGGGCGACCATAATGCCGCCGGTTCCCTCGCTGATTGTTGAAGGCCAGATATGCAGGAAGACGTCGCAAAAAACGCCAAGGACGCCGCGCCGACAGGTACCCAGACGCTGCTACGCGGCCTGGGGGTGGTTCAGGCCGTGGCCAGTGGTGCTCGCGACCTCAAGGAAATTGCCCGGCTGATCGGTACCACCCGCAGCACTACCCATCGGCTGGCCAGTTGCCTGGTGGAGGAGCGCTATCTGCGGGTCGTGCCGCAAATCGGTTACCTGCTGGGGCCCAAGCTGATCGAGCTGGGTTTCCAGGCGCGCGAAGCGCTGCCGCTGGTGACCCTGGCCACACCGTATCTGGACGAGTTGTCGGTGTTGACCGGCGATACCATTCACCTGGCGATTCGTGAAGACGACGACGTGCTGTACCTGCACAAGAATCCCGGGCGCAATGGTCCGGAAATGCGTTCGCGGGTCGGCCATCGCATGCCCTTGGCGCGCACCGGGATCGGCAAGGCGCTGATGCTCGATGACTCACCGCAGGAGTGGCTGCGCCTGTATCGGATCAGCTTGCCGGCGGGCGGGCAAAACCAGTTATGGCCACAGCGCCCGGAGCCATCCTGGGAGCAATTCCAGCAGCGCATGCTGGAGTATGTGGCGGGCGGCTACGCCTTTGACCTGGAAGATAATGAACCGTCGATCCGCTGTGTCGCGGCGCCGGTACGCGATGCCAGCCGGCAAATCGTCGCCGGGATCAGCATCGCCAGTACCGTACCCTATATGCCGCTGGAGAAAATGGCCGAGCTGATTCCGCTGATCAAGCAGGTCGCCGCCCGGCTTTCCGCCGAGTTGGGGGCCAAGGCCTGAGCCGGGCCTGCGTTACAGCGGGGTAAGGACATTCATCACGGTATCCAGGGCGACACGGGTATCGTCAAGTTGCACCAGCGAGGCATGCCGGGCACCGAGGGCGTCACGATTCTTGATGGCGGTCAGTATCGCCTTGTGCCGGGGCAGGCTGAGCCTTTGAATGTCGGGGCGCCGGTTGGTGATACTGATTGACTCGCGCAGCGGCAGCGACAGCATGTTGCACATGTAGGCGAGCAAGTCGTTGCGGGTCGCGTCGGCGATCGCATGGTGAAAATCCAGGTCCGCCTGCAAGAGGTTCTCGTGGGTCGTTGCCGTTTCCATCGCCTGGTAGGCTCTTTCGATGATCGCGATGTCGGCGTCGGTCGCCGTGGTGGCGGCCATGGCGGCGATTTCTGGTTCAAGGATTCGGCGCACGCCCGACAAAGTATTGAAGAACTCGCTGTGAGGCGTCGACTGCATCAGCCAGGACAGCACGTCGGGATCCAGCAAGTGCCATTTCGAGCGTGGGCGCACTACCGCGCCGACCCGTGGCTTGGAGTACACCAGGCCCTTGGCGCTCAGCACCCGGGTGGCTTCGCGCAGCACCGACCGACTGACCTGATAGGTCTCGCACAGCGTTGCTTCCTGGGGCAATCGTTCTTCCGGCTTGAGGCGTCCGGAGACAATGTGCATGCCCAGTTCCTGGACGATCTGGGCATGCATGCTCTTGCGTGGCTTGGGGGACTGCTGATCCATGACAGGGGCGCTGCTCTGACGAAATACGCGGCATCATAACATCGCTGCCGCCTCTATCAGGCGCTCCTGTACGCCTGAACCGATTCACTATCAGTGTGAATGACGCGGCACCTCGGCGCCGCGGCAACCCACCAGAAAGTCGAAGTCGCAGCCCTGGTCCGCCTGTAGCACATGATCGATGTACAACTGGCGATAGCCGCCCACGATCAGGTTCTGTGGCGCTTGCAGGTCGGCCATGCGCGCCGCCAGCTCAGCGTCCGGGATATCCAGGTGCAGACGCCCATTGGCACAATCGAGTTCGATCCAGTCGCCTTCTTTCACGGCGGCCAACGGTCCGCCGGCAGCTGCTTCCGGGGCGACGTGCAAGACCACGGTGCCGTACGCCGTGCCGCTCATGCGCGCGTCGGAAATCCGCACCATGTCGGTGACGCCCTGGGCCAGCAATTTGGCCGGCAAGCCCATGTTGCCTACTTCCGCCATGCCGGGATAACCCTTGGGACCGCAGTTTTTCATCACCAGGATCGAGTCGGCATCGACGTCCAGCTCCGGGTCGTTGATCCGCGCCTTGTACATGTCGAAGTTCTCGAACACCACCGCACGGCCGCGATGCTGCATCAGTTCGGCGCTGGCGGCGGAAGGCTTGAGCACGGCACCGAGAGGGGCCAGGTTGCCACGCAGCACGCAGATGCCACCGTCCGCTCGGATCGGGTTGGAGAGGGGGCGGATCACTTCGTCCTGGCCGTAGATCGGTGCCTCTCTGGTGTTGTCGCCGATCGACTTGCCATTGACGGTCAAGGCGTCGGGATGGGGAATCAGGTTGGCTTCGCCGAGGCGGCGCAGGACGGCCGGCAGGCCCCCGGCATAGTAGAACTCTTCCATCAGGAAACGCCCGGACGGTTGCAGGTCGACAATGGTCGGCATGCCGCGACCGATGCGGGTCCAGTCATCCAGTTCAAGCTCGACGCCGATGCGCCCGGCGATGGCTTTCAAGTGAATCACCGCGTTGGTCGAGCCGCCGATGGCGGCGTTGACGCGAATGGCATTTTCGAAGGCTTCCTTGGTGAGGATCTTCGACAGTTTCAGGTCTTCGCGAACCATCTCCACCGCGCGCATCCCGGACATGTGCGCCAGGACATAACGGCGCGCATCCACCGCCGGAATCGCTGCGTTGTGGGGCAGGGAGGTGCCCAGTGCCTCGGCCATGCAGGCCATCGTGGAGGCGGTGCCCATGGTGTTGCAGGTCCCCGCCGAGCGAGACATTCCGCCCTCGGCCGCCAGGAAGTCGTCGATGCTGATGGTGCCGGCCTTGACCTGTTCGCTGAGTTGCCACACCACGGTACCCGAGCCGATGTCCTGGCCCTTGTGCTTGCCGTTGAGCATCGGCCCGCCGGTGACGACGATGGCAGGGACGTCGCAACTGGCGGCGCCCATCAGCAGCGCCGGCGTGGTCTTGTCGCAGCCGGTCAGCAGCACCACACCGTCGATCGGGTTGCCGCGAATGGCTTCCTCGACGTCCATGCTCGCCAGGTTGCGGGTGAGCATGGCGGTGGGGCGCAGGTTCGACTCACCGTTGGAGAACACCGGGAACTCCACGGGAAAGCCGCCGGCCTCGATCACCCCGCGTTTGACATGCTCGGCAATCTGGCGGAAGTGCGCGTTGCACGGGGTCAGCTCCGACCAGGTGTTGCAGATCCCGATGATGGGCTTGCCGTGGAACTGATGGTCGGCAATGCCCTGGTTCTTCATCCAGCTGCGGTACATGAAGCCGTTCTTGTCGGCGGTACCAAACCACTGGGCGGAGCGCAGGTCGGGTTTTTTATCAGACATGACTGGTTCTCTTATAGTAAGACTATATTGTTCTTTTCTGGCCCTAACATAAGCGCAAAATCTCAGGTTTGGAAGTCTTGTTGAGTAAATAGTAATACTATATAGTCGTTTGCAACTGAGGTATGACCCTGGCGGTTTTCCGCGAGAGGCGTCCCCGAGCTTCCATAAAAACAACAATTGGAGATCGATCCCATGGGTCAGGAGCTGCGACCGATTCGTCGCATCACGCTGAAACCAAAGCTTTTCCTGAGCCCGCGATCAGGAGAAGGTTCATGCGTTTAGTTCAGTTCGAATTGAGTAACGGCGAGCGCCGGGTCGGCGTGGTCGAGGACGGTCTGGTCCGTGAAGTGCAATCCGCGCGCACGGTGCGCGAGCTGGCGCTGGCCGCCATCGAGACGGGCGTCGATCTGCGGCAACAGGTCCAGCGCCTCGGCCTGGGTGGCAGTCACGATTATGCGCAATTGCTGACCGAGCTCAGGATACTGGTGCCACTGGATCACCCGGACCCGGCGCATATGCTGGTCAGCGGAACCGGTCTGACCCATCTGGGCAGTGCGGCGGCACGGGACAAGATGCATCAGCAGGCCGGTGACGACAGCGCGATGACCGACACCATGCGGATCTTCAAGTGGGGCGTGGAAGGCGGTAAACCCGCTGCCGGTCAGGTCGGTGTGCAACCGGAATGGTTCTACAAGGGCGACGGCAGCACTGTCGTGCGTCCGGGTCAGGCATTCGCGCTGCCGCCATTCGCCGAAGACGCCGGCGAAGAGCCGGAAATCGGCGGTCTGTATGTCATCGGCCACGACGGCAAGCCTTATCGCCTGGGGTTTGCCGTGGGTAACGAGTTCTCCGATCACGTGATGGAGCGCAGGAATTACCTGTACCTGGCCCACTCCAAATTACGCAATTGCAGCTTTGGTCCTGAACTGCGGGTCGGTGAACTGCCCCAGCACCTGGCCGGCAGCAGTCGCATTTTGCGTGATGGCAAGGTCGTGTGGCAGAACGAGTTCCTCAGTGGCGAAGCCAATATGTGCCACAGCCTGGAAAACCTTGAATACCACCACTTCAAATACCGTCAGTTCCTGCGACCGGGGGATGTGCACATTCACTTCTTCGGCACCGCGACCCTGTCTTTCGCGGACGGTATCCGTACGCAACCGGGCGATGTGTTCGAAATCAGCCAGGCGGAGTTCGGCGCGCCCTTGATCAACGGTATCGCCAGCGGCGACGCGGAGCTGGCCCCCGGTCAGGTAGGCACACTTTAAGGAGACAGGCATGACTCGGATTCTTGGTCACAACTACATCGGCGGCCGGCGCAGTGCGACCGGCAGCGTGACCCTGCAAAGCTTCGACGCGCAGACTGGCGAAGCATTGCCCCATGCTTTCCACCAGGCGACGGCGCAGGAGGTCGATGCCGCCGCCAATGCTGCCGCGACGGCCTACCCGGCCTATCGAGCCTTGAGTGCGCAGCGTCGCGCGTATTTCCTGGCGTCAGTGGCCGATGAACTGGATGCGCTGGACGATGAGTTCATCGCCCTGGTTTGCCGTGAAACCGCGCTGCCTGTTGCACGCATCCAGGGCGAGCGCAAGCGTACCAGTAGCCAGATGCGCCTGTTCGCCGACGTGCTGCGTCGTGGCGATTTCTACGGGGCGCGCATCGATCGGGCGCTGCCTGATCGCCAACCGTTGCCGCGCCCGGATCTGCGTCAGTACCGCATTGGCCTGGGGCCGGTGGCGGTGTTTGGCGCGAGCAATTTTCCGCTGGCGTTTTCCACTGCCGGCGGCGACACGGCTGCGGCGCTGGCGGCCGGTTGCCCGGTGGTCTTCAAGGCGCACAGCGGGCACATGGCGACCGCCGAACGGGTCGCCGATGCGATCATCCGGGCGGCCGAGGCAAACGGAATGCCCGCCGGCGTATTTAACATGATCTATGGCGCCGGGGTCGGTGAGGCGTTGGTCAAGCATCCGGCAATCCAGGCGGTCGGTTTCACCGGCTCGCTCAAGGGCGGTCGAGCGCTGTGCGACATGGCGGCGGCACGCCCGCAACCGATCCCGGTGTTCGCCGAGATGTCGAGCATCAACCCGGTGATCGTGTTACCCCAGGCGCTGCAAGCGCGGGCTGACACCATTGCCCGTGACCTGACCGCCTCGGTGGTGCAAGGCTGCGGTCAGTTCTGTACCAACCCGGGCCTGGTAATCGGCATCGGTTCACCGCAGTTCACTGCGTTCACTCGGCAGGTCGCGCAACTGATCGGCGACCAGCCCGCCCAGACCATGCTCAACACCGGCACCTTGAGCAGTTATGGCAAAGGCTTGCAAAGGCTCCTTGCGCACCCTGGCATCGAGCACCTGGCTGGCCATCCACAAGCGGGTAATCAGGCGCTGCCACAGTTGTTCAAGGCTGATGCGAGTTTGCTGGTCAATGGCGATGAAGTGCTTCAGGAAGAAGTGTTCGGTCCGACCACCGTGTTCGTTGAAGTGGCCGATCAGGCGCAACTCAGTGCCGCATTGCACGGGCTGCACGGCCAACTGACGGCGACGATCATTGGCGAAACCGCGGACTTCGAGCAGTTCAGCGAGCTGACGCCGTTGCTGGAGCAGAAGGTCGGTCGCATCCTGCTCAACGGTTATCCGACCGGTGTCGAGGTCTGTGATTCGATGGTGCATGGCGGGCCTTTTCCGGCAACCTCGGATGCCCGTGGCACGTCGGTGGGTACCCTGGCCATCGACCGTTTCCTGCGCCCGGTGTGCTTTCAAAACTACCCCGACAGTTTGCTCCCGGACGCATTGAAAAATGCCAACCCGTTGCGCATTCAACGTCTGGTGGATGGACAGCCATCGCGTGACCGGCTGTAACGCGAGCAAGCTCGTCAGCGCCCGAAAATCAGTAACTATCCAGGAGGCTTCATGGTGTGGACCGCAGTGACCGAACACCGTGCGCAACTGGGCGAGGGTCCGTTTTGGGACGCGCCCGGCCAGGCCCTGTATTGGGTCGATATTGCCGGCCAACAGGCATTACGCCTGAGTGGTGAAAATCTGCAGGTCTGGCAATTGCCGGAGCCGGTGTCGGCGTTCATTCCCTGCGAAAGCGGCGATGCGTTGGTGACCCTGAGCAGCGGCGTGTATCGCCTTGACCTGAGCTCCACGCAAGCGGCACCGCACCTGACCTTGCTCTGCGTCGCCGATTCGCAACCGGGCAATCGTCCCAACGAGGCCCGTTGCGATGCCGGGGGCAGGCTCTGGCTGGGCACCATGCAGAACAACATTGGGGAGCAGGGCGAAGACCTGCCGGTCCTGCGGCGTTCCGGTGGTTTGTTCCGTATCGATGCCAATGCGCGAGTCACGCCGCTACTGCATGGCCTGGGTATTCCCAATACCTTGCTTTGGAGCGAGGACGCCACGCAGGTGTATTTTGGCGACAGCCTGGACGGCACGCTGTATCGGTATTCGATCGGTATCGACGGCCAGCTCGATTCGCCCCGGAAGTGGTTCGGGCCGCACCCGCGTGGCGTCCCGGACGGTTCGGCCATGGACGCCGAAGGCTATCTCTGGAACGCCCGCTGGGACGGCGGTTGCTTGCTCAGGTTGGCGCCCGATGGCGAGGTCGACCGCGTGATCGAGCTCCCCGTCAGCCGACCCACCAGTTGCGTGTTCGGTGGCAAGGATCTGCGAACCTTGTACATCACCAGCGCCGCAAGCCCGCTCAATCATCCGCTGGACGGAGCGGTGCTGGCCATTGAGGTCGATATCGCCGGGAAAATCTGTCACCGATTTGCAGGATAAATTTCAAGCATCAGGCTGCACTGGTTCACAGCTCGCACTCACAACAAAAACAAGGAGTCACCTTATGAATCGTCGTCATCGTGTAATCCGTTCCCTGTGCAGTATCGCCCTGGCGGCATCGGCCGTCAGCATGAGCAGCCTGCTGCTGGCCGCCGCCGAGCCCGCGAAGATCGGGTTTCTGGTCAAGCAAGCGGAGGAACCCTGGTTCCAGACCGAATGGGCTTTCGCTGAAAAGGCCGGTAAGGACAAGGGCTTTACCGTGATCAAGATCGCCGTGCCGGATGGCGAGAAAACTCTCTCGGCCATCGACAGCCTCGCCGCCAACGGCGCCAAGGGCTTCGTGATTTGCGCGCCGGATGTGTCCCTGGGCCCTGCGATCGTGGCCAGGGCCAAGGCCAATGATTTGAAAGTGATCGCGGTGGATGACCGCTTCGTCGATGCCGGCGGCAAGTTCATGGAGGACGTGCCTTACCTCGGCATGGCCGCCTTCGAAGTGGGCCAGCAGCAGGGCGCCGCCATGGCTGGCGAAGCGAAGAAGCGCGGTTGGGACTGGAAAGACACCTACGCGGTGATCACTACCTACAACGAACTCGATACCGGCAAGAAACGTATCGATGGGTCAGTCAAATCCCTTGAAGACGCCGGCCTGCCGAAGGACCACATCCTGTTTGCACCGCTCAAGACCCTCGACGTGCCGGGCAGCATGGACGCCACCAACTCGGCACTGGTGAAACTGCCGAGTGCGGCGAAAAAACTGATCGTCGGCGGCATGAACGACAACAGTGTGCTGGGCGCCGTGCGCGCCACCGAAAGCGCCGGTTTTGCCGCAGCCAATGTCATTGGTATCGGTATCAATGGCACCGACGCCATCGGCGAATTGAAGAAGCCCGACAGTGGCTTCTTCGGCTCGATGCTGCCCAGTCCGCATCTTGAGGGTTACAACACCGCGAGCATGATGTTCGAGTGGGTCACCACCGGCAAGGAACCCGCGAAATACACCGCGATGGACAAGGTGACACTGATCACGCGCGACAACTTCAAGCAGGAACTGGAAAAGATCGGTCTGTGGAACTGAGGTCGGTTGTTTTCCTCGGCGGCCTTGGTGACAAGGCTGCCTGATCGGTGTGATGAGGTGGTTATGCATGCGCAATTGAACAAACAACAGCACGGTGCCAGCGGCAGTCTGTGCTTCAACGGCATTGGCAAAACCTTTCCCGGGGTCAAGGCGCTAGACGCTATCAGCTTTACTGCCCACCCGGGGCGGGTGCATGCCCTGATGGGCGAAAACGGCGCTGGCAAGTCGACCTTGCTCAAAGTCCTCGGCGGCGCCTACAGCCCCAGCAGCGGAAGCCTGCAGATCGGCGAGCAGACGATGGTCTTCAAGTGCGCCGCCGACAGCATTGCCTGCGGCGTGGCTGTCATCCACCAGGAGTTGCACCTGGTGCCGGAAATGACCGTGGCGGAAAATCTGTTTCTCGGGCATTTGCCGACCCGTTTCGGTGTGATCAACCGCCGTGCGTTGCGCGAGCAGGCACTGGCCTGTCTCAAGGGCCTGGCCGATGAAATCGATCCGCTGGAAAAGCTCGGCCGTCTGTCCCTGGGGCAACGGCAGTTGGTGGAGATCGCCAAGGCGTTGTCCCGTGGCGCCCATGTGATTGCCTTCGACGAACCCACCAGCAGCCTGTCGGCCCGGGAAATCGAGCGCTTGATGGCGATCATCGGGCGCCTGCGGGATGAGGGCAAAGTGGTGCTGTACGTTTCCCATCGCATGGAGGAAGTGTTCCGTATCTGCGATGCGGTGACCGTGTTCAAGGACGGACGTTACGTGCGCACGTTCGAGGACATGAGCGAGCTGACCCACGATCAGTTGGTCACCTGCATGGTCGGTCGCGACATTCAGGACATCTACGACTACCGCCCTCGTCAACGGGGCGAGGTGGCGCTCAAGGTCGATGGTCTGTTGGGGCCTGGCTTGCGCTCTGCGGTGAGTTTCGAGGCGTATAAAGGCGAGATTCTCGGCCTGTTCGGGCTGGTCGGCGCCGGGCGCACCGAGCTGCTGCGCCTGCTTGGCGGTCTTGAGCGCAGTACGGCCGGAAGCCTGCAGCTGTGCGGTGAGGAACTGAAACTACGCTCGCCGCGCGACGCGATTGCCGCCGGTGTCCTGCTGTGTCCCGAGGACCGCAAGAAGGAGGGCATCGTTCCGCTTGCAAGCGTTGCCGAGAACATCAACATCAGCGCACGCACCGCTCATTCCCGGTTTGGCTGGCTGTTGCACGACAGTTGGGAGAAGAGCAACGCCGACAAGCAGATCAAGGCGTTGAAAGTGAAAACGCCCCATGCGGCGCAGAAAATCATGTACCTGTCGGGGGGCAATCAGCAGAAGGCCATTCTGGGTCGCTGGCTGTCGATGCCGATGAAGGTGCTGCTGCTCGACGAGCCGACGCGCGGTATCGATATCGGCGCGAAAGCCGAGATTTACCAGATTATCCATAACCTGGCCGCCAGCGGGATTGCGGTGATCGTCGTGTCCAGCGACCTGATGGAAGTGATGGGCGTCTCGGACCGCGTCCTGGTGCTTTGCGAAGGCGTGATGCGCGGCGAGAAGAGCCGCGAACAGGCCAATGAATCCAACTTGCTGCAACTGGCCTTGCCGCGCCAACGCGCTGACGGCCAGGTGAACTGAGAGGTGACTATGACAACCCAAAACAACGCGTTGCCGACGACGCACAAACCCCTGGATGTGCGCGCTCTGCTCGATAATTGGGCGATGCTGTTGGCGGCGCTGGGGATCTTTGTGCTCTGCACCCTGCTCATCGACAACTTCCTCTCGCCCTTGAACATGCGTGGTCTGGGGCTGGCGATTTCCACTACGGGCATCGCCGCGTGCACCATGTTGTATTGCCTGGCGTCCGGGCATTTCGACTTGTCGGTGGGCTCGGTGATTGCCTGTGCCGGGGTCGTTGCCGCGGTGGTGATGCGCGACACCGACAGCGTGTTGCTCGGTATCGGCGCGGCGCTGCTGCTGGGGCTGCTTGTCGGGCTGATCAACGGGATCGTGATTGCCAAGCTGCGGATCAACGCGCTGATCACAACGTTAGCGACCATGCAAATCGTGCGTGGCCTGGCCTATATCTTTGCCAACGGCAAGGCAGTCGGCGTGTCCCAGGATCAGTTCTTCATCTATGGCAATGGCCAGTTGTTCGGCGTGCCGGTGCCAATCCTGATCACCATTGGCTGTTTCCTGTTTTTTGGTTGGCTGCTCAATTACACCACCTATGGGCGCAACACCATGGCCATTGGTGGCAACCAGGAAGCGGCGCTGCTGGCCGGGGTCAACGTCGACCGGACCAAGATCATCATCTTCGCCGTGCACGGGGTTATCGGTGCCTTGGCCGGGGTGATCCTGGCTTCGCGCATGACCTCCGGCCAGCCGATGATCGGCCAGGGTTTCGAATTGACGGTGATTTCCGCCTGCGTGCTGGGTGGGGTGTCGTTGAGCGGCGGGATCGGCATGATTCGGCACGTGATTGCCGGGGTGTTGATTCTGGCGATCATCGAGAATGCGATGAACCTGAAAAACATCGACACGTTTTACCAGTACGTGATTCGGGGTTCCATCCTGCTGCTGGCCGTGGTGATCGACCGCATGAAACAACGCTGATCGCGGTTGTTCAATGTGGGATGTTCTATGCGTTCAATGTAGGAGCTGTCGAGCCTCGCCAAGGCTCGACAGCTTCTGGGTCAGGTTCAGTCGGCCGAGAACTTCAGGATGGTGTTCTGGGCATATGTATTGCCTGGATCCAGCCGTGTGCTAGGGAAGCCCGGCTGGTTCGGCGAGTCGGGGTAGTGCTGGGTCTCCAGTGTGAATGCGCTCCAGTGTCCGTAGGCCTTGCCAGCCTTGCCCTTGACCGAACCGTCGAGGAAGTTGCTGGTGTAGAACTGCACCCCGGGTTCGCTGGTGTAGAGCTGCAAGCGGCGACCGGATTGCGGGTCGCGCACATCGGCGGCGAGTTGGCTGACATCACCCTTGGCATCCAGGACCCAGTTGAAGTCAAAACCGCCTTGTTTCGGCTCGGCGAATTTGAGTTGCGGATGATCGTCCTTGATGCGCTGGCCGATGGCGGTCGGTTGCCGAAAGTCCATCGGTGTGCCGGCTACCGGGGCCAGTTCACCGGTTGGAATCAAGGTGCCGTTGACCGGCGTGTAATGGCTGGCGTGCAAGGTGGCGAGCTGTTTGAGCACATCACCGTTACCGGCCCCGGCGAGATTGAAGTAACTGTGGTTGGTGAGGTTCAGCACCGTGGGTTTGTCGGTGGAGGCCTTGTACTCGATGCGCAGCTCGTTATGGTCGTTAAGGCTGTAGGTGACCTCGACCTTCAGGTTGCCGGGAAAGCCCATCTCACCGTCTGGCGACAGGTAGCTCAAGGTCACGCCGACCGAGTCCTTGCTGTTGAGCGGTTGTGCTTTCCAGACGCGCTTGTCGAAACCCAGCGCACCACCATGCAGCGAGTTGGGGCCATCGTTGAGCGGCATCTGGTAACGCTTGCCGTCCAGTTCGAAGGCACCCTGGGCCAGGCGATTGCCATAGCGTCCGATGGTCGCGCCGAAGAATGCCTTGCCGCTCTGATAACCCTGGACATCGTCAAAGCCCAGTACCACGTCTTCGAACTTGCCGTTCTTGTCCGGCACTTTCAACGATTGCAAGACGCCGCCGTAGGTAATGACCGTGGCTTGCATGCCATGGCTGTTGCGCAACACATATTGCTCGATGGCAGTTCCATCATGGGTCTTGCCAAACGCCTTGTGTTCGCTGGACAGGCCAGCGGCCTGGACGCCGAGGCTGGCCATCATCAGGGAAAGGCCAAGGCTGGAAAGCAGGTGTCGGGATTGCGGCATGGTTGAACGTCCTTTTGTTGTTTTGAGTTTAATAGTTCTACTAATTCGCGATAAATCGTCGAAATAGCAGTAAATTTATAGTCTGAAAGGGCGATTTTGCAATATAAAGTAAGACTAATTTGGTGGCTGGCGAAAGCGATCCATGAGTGCCCGAGCGCACCTTGAGTCCCGCTGCCTGAATCGAAGTGCCTACTGTGGAGTAAGCGTCATATGAGTAATGAAACGGGCGCCGGCGTGCCGGCCGTGTACACCGACCTCAAAGATAAAACCGTATTGATTTCCGGCGGTGCCTCGGGGATCGGTGAGGCCATGGTTTGCGCTTTTGCCCGGCAGGGAGCAAAGGTTGCATTCGTGGACATGGCCAAAAGCCAAGGTGAGCAGTTGGCGGCCCAATTGTTGGCTGAGGGCCATAAGGTCGAGTTCGCTCACTGTGATATCACTGACGAGAGCGCTTATAAGGAGGCGATTGGACGCTTTGCGCAGACCCTGGGGCCTGTGAATGTCCTGGTGAACAATGCCGCCAATGATGTCAGGCACACCTTGGATGAAGTTGACTCGGAGACTTTCGACAAACTGATTTCCGTCAATTTGAAGCATGCTTTTTTTGCCGCACGGGCGGTGGTCCCCATGATGAAGGCCGCCGGGGAGGGCGCGATCATCAATCTGGGTTCCATTGGCTGGATGATGGCCTCCAGTGGATACCCGGTCTACGCGGCCAGTAAAGCGGCGACCCACGGCATGACCAGGGCGTTGGCACGGGAGTTGGGGCCATGGCGCATCAGGGTCAACACCCTGGTTCCAGGATGGGTGATGACAGAAAAGCAGCTCGCGTTCTGGGTTGACGATGCCGCCAGGGAGTTGATTAGCCGCAGCCAATGCCTGCCGGGTAACGTGGAACCTTTCCATATAGCAAACATGGCGCTTTTCCTGGCCTCCGAGGCGTCTTCCATGTGTTCGGCGCAAAACTTCATCGTCGATGGTGGTTGGGTCTAGGTGTTTGGGGCAGCCTCAAAACACCGCCAGCACTGTGCCGTACATGCCGCTGGAAAAAATGGCCGAGCTGATTCCCCTGATCAAAGGGGGCACGGCTCGGCTGTCGGGGGCGCTCGGATTGAAGGTCTAAGCCGCTAAAGTCTGATCAGACTTTCAAGGTCGCCATATCGATGACGAAGCGGTACTTCACGTCACCGGCGATCATGCGGCTGTAAGCCTCGTTGATCTGGCGGATGTCGAGCATTTCGATGTCGCAGGTGATGTTGTGCTCGGCGCAGAAATCCAGCACTTCCTGGGTTTCTGCGATACCACCGATCAACGAGCCGGCCAGCACTCGACGACCCAGCACCAGTTTGGCAGCGTGGATGGGCGGATCGATCGGTTCGATCAGACCGACCAGGATATGCACGCCGTCGAAGCGCAGCGTATCGAGGTAGGGGTTCAGATCGTGCTGCACCGGAATGGTGTCGAGCAAAAAGTCGAACTGTCCTGCAGCAGCCTTCATCTGTTCGGCATCGGTGGAGACGATCACGTGGTCCGCGCCCTGGCGGCGACCTTCTTCGGCCTTGCTCGCCGAGCGGGTGAACAGCGTCACTTCAGCGCCCATGGCCTTGGCAAACTTGATGCCCATGTGGCCGAGGCCACCCATACCGAGAATCCCGACTTTGTCACCGGCTTTCACGCCATAGTGCTTGAGCGGCGAGTAGGTGGTGATGCCGGCGCAGAGGATCGGTGCGGCGCTGGCCGGGTCGAGTGCCTCGGGGATGCGTACGACGAAGTGCTCGCTGACCACGATGCTGTCGGAGTAACCGCCCATGGTGTTGCTGCCGTCGACCCGGTCCGGGGTCGCGTAGGTCAGGGTCGGACCTTCGAGGCAATATTGCTCGAGGTCGGCATGGCAGGCTTCGCAGTGGCGGCACGAGTCGACCATGCAGCCGACGCCGACCAGATCACCTACCTTGTGGGCGGTGACATTGGCGCCGATGGCGGTGACTTTGCCGACAATTTCGTGGCCTGGCATCAGCGGGTAAACGGCAATGCCCCATTCGTTGCGGGCCTGATGGATGTCGGAGTGGCAGACGCCGCAGTAGAGAATCTCGATAGCTACGTCGTCGGCCCGCGGGCTGCGACGTTCGAAGGTCATCGGGGCGAGGGGAGTGGTGGCCGACTGGGCGGCGTAACCGATGGCGGTGTACATGGTGAACCTCGTAAAAGCAGTGACGGGGGAGGTGGGGGATTTTCCGCGCCGTCCGCTTCACCGACCATGACGATTCCTCCGCGTCTTATGCCTATTCCTCCGGCATCCTCGGTGGAACGGTCGCATTGGCGCTCAGACCTGCGATGATGCTTTCATCCCTTTTTTCGTGAAGTTTTTGCCATGCTGTTGACCCGTCATCTCGATGCCAATGCCGCGCTGGTTGGGCTGATTCAGCCGTTGGCGACCCGTGATGGTTTCGTGCCGACACGCTTGCCCGGTGTGCACGTACTCAGAGCCAGTTGCGATGTGGCGCGTGGCCCGCAGATCTATGAGCCGAGCCTGATGATCATTGCCCAAGGCAGCAAAGTCGCCTATTTGGGCGCGCGTACGCTGGAGTACGGTGCCGGGCATTACCTGATTCAGGCGCTGCCGGTGCCTTTCGAATGCGAAACATTTGCCATGGCTGATGCGCCATTGCTCGGGGTGTCGATTGCCATCGATCGCGCGCTTTTGGGCGAACTGGTGTTGGCCATGGGGTTGGTGCATGGGCGCAATACGCCCGCGCAAACCCCCGAATCCATGACCTCGGCGGTACTCGATGACGGCATGCGCGGCTGTGTCGAGCGCTTGTTGCACTGTCTGCACGATCCGCTGGAATGTCAGGTCATGGGGCAGGCGCGGTTGCGTGAGTTGTTGTTCGTGGCGTTACGCGGTCCGCAGGCTGATGTGCTGCGGGCGTTGGTCGAGCAACAGGGACAATTTGCCCGGGTTGCGGCGTCGTTGAGTCATTTGCATGCGCACTTCACCGAGCCGCTGAACGTCGAGACGCTGGCCAGTTGCGCGAACATGAGTACGTCGACCTTTCACGAGCATTTCAAGCGCAGCACCTTGTTGTCGCCGGTGCAGTATTTGAAGCGCTTGCGATTGCTCAAGGCGCAGCAGTTGTTGCTGTCGGAAGGGCTGGGAGTGGCGCAGGTTGCGCATCGAGTGGGTTATCAGAGCACGTCGCAATTCAGTCGTGAGTACAAACGCTACTTTGAGCGTAATCCGGGGGATGAGCGGGTGGCTTAGATTTCAGGCGCTGCGAGGTCTCTGTAGCAGCTGGCGAAGCCTGCGTTCGAGCGCGCAGCGGTCGTAAACCCGGCGTACGCGGTTTATCTGGAAGACCGAAGTGGTTGATTTCACGACCGCTGCGCGGCCGAACGCAGGCTTCGCCAGCTGCTACAGAGGGTGGTGTGGTTTTCTCCAGGCAACAAAAAGGCCCCCATTTCGGGAGCCTTGATGTTTGGCAATTTGACTTACATGTTCGGGTAAGTCGGGCCGCCAGAACCTTCCGGCGTTACCCAGGTGATGTTCTGCGCAGGGTCCTTGATGTCGCAGGTCTTGCAGTGCACGCAGTTCTGGGCGTTGATCTGGAAGCGCTTTTCGCCGTCTTCCTTGGTGATCACTTCATATACGCCAGCCGGGCAGTAGCGCTGAGCAGGCTCATCGTACAGCGGCAGGTTCTTGCTGATCGGGATGCTCGCGTCGGCCAGCTTCAGGTGGCAAGGCTGTTCTTCTTCGTGGTTGGTACCGGAGATGAACACCGAGCTGAGCTTGTCGAAGCTGAGTTTGCCGTCTGGTTTCGGGTAGTCGATCTTCTTGCTGTCGGCCGCGAGCTTGAGGCACGCGTAGTCCGGCTTGGTGTCGTGCAAGGTGAACGGTAGTTTGCCGCCGAAGATGTTCTGGTCGAGCCAGTTGAAACCACCGCCGACGATAGCGCCGTACTTGTGGATCGCGGGGCCGAAGTTGCGGCTGGCGAACAGTTCTTCGTAGAGCCAGCTGGCTTTGAACGATTCAACGTAGCTGTTCAGTTCATCAGCGCCTTCGGAACCTGCGAACAGGGCGTCGGCCACGGCGTCAGCGGCGAGCATGCCGGACTTCATGGCGGTGTGGCTGCCTTTGATCTTGGCGAAGTTCAGGGTGCCGAGGTCGCAACCGATCAGCGCGCCGCCTTTGAAGACCATCTTCGGCAGCGAGTTCAGGCCACCTTTGCAGATCGCGCGGGCGCCGTAGCTGATGCGCTTGCCGCCTTCCAGATACTGCTTGAGCACCGGGTGATGCTTGAGGCGCTGGAACTCGTCGAACGGCGACAGGTAAGTGTTGCTGTAGGACAGGTCAACGATCAGGCCGACTACAACCTGGTTGTTTTCCAGGTGATAGAGGAACGAACCACCGGTGTTTTCGGTGCCCATGATGTCCAGCGGCCAACCGGCAGTGTGTACCACCAGACCTGGCTGGTGCTTGGCCGGATCGATTTCCCAGATTTCTTTCAGGCCAATGCCGTAGTGCTGGGCGTCGGCATCGGTGTCGAGGTTGAAGCGTTTGATCAGTTGCTTGCCGATGTGGCCACGGCAGCCTTCGGCGAACAGCGTGTACTTGCCGCGCAGTTCCATGCCGGGGGTGTACAGGCCTTCTTTCGGATTGCCTTCACGGTCAACGCCGAGGTCGCCGGTGATGATCCCGCGTACCACGCCGTTTTCGTCGAACAGTGCTTCCTGAGCAGCGAAGCCTGGGTAGATCTCTACGCCCAGGTTCTCGGCCTGCTGGGCCAGCCAGCGGCACAGGTTGCCCAGGGAGATGATGTAGTTGCCTTCGTTGTGCATGGTCTTGGGCACAAAGAGGTCTGGAATCTTGATCGCGCCATCGGCATTCTTCAGAACGAAGATGTCATCGCGAGTGACCGGAGTGTTCAGCGGCGCGCCGAGTTCTTTCCAGTCCGGGAACAGTTCGTTCAGCGCCCGAGGTTCGAACACCGCGCCAGACAGAATGTGAGCGCCGACTTCGGAGCCTTTTTCGACCACGCAGACGCTAATTTCCTTACCGGCTTCGGCGGCCTTCTGCTTCAATCGGCAGGCGGCGGAAAGACCAGCGGGGCCGGCACCGACGATGACCACGTCGAATTCCATGTATTCGCGTTCCACAGGTTATCTCCTACTCAAGGCTCAACAGTTTTTTTTCTAATTGGAGGTTTGGTGTCGCATCCATGAATCCCTGCACAACGCTGGGAGAGGACAATCGATGAGCCACCTTTCTCTCTAGGCGGCGCATTATATCTACACCACTCTTAGCGTCCAATACAAACGTTTGTTTGAATTTGCTCCAGCCCAGAGAAATCAAAGAAGCGCGGCTTATGACTGGCCATTTTGGCGTATTGACCGGAATAGGTGTTCCGGTCAAGATACGGGCGGTTTTGCGCTCGCCGTAGGCTGACTGTTGGTTTCAAGAGCACCTCTAAAGACAGGGCGAAGGCAGTACAAGGTGACGCGCAGCGCAGGTTTGGCGCGAAGTTTACACGTCGCGACAAAGAATGACTCGTTAGTCACCACTGACGAACGGTCATCACGCTTCGTGAGCTGGGTCACCCATTACAAATGCCGGCGTTTTTAGAGGTGCCCTTGTGCCCGATGAGCATCAACCGCCAGGTTCGCCTAGGCGACTTTCTTTTCACCGGAGAGTAACGAGGAATCCATGAAGGTTCTTGTAGCTGTCAAACGAGTGGTCGACTATAACGTCAAGGTTCGCGTCAAAGCGGACAACTCCGGCGTCGATCTCGCTAACGTCAAGATGTCGATGAACCCTTTCTGCGAAATCGCAGTGGAAGAAGCCGTACGCCTGAAAGAGAAAGGTGTTGCGACTGAAATCGTCGTCGTCTCCATCGGCCCGTCCACCGCTCAAGAGCAACTGCGCACCGCGCTGGCTCTGGGTGCCGACCGCGCCATCCTCGTCGAATCCGCCGAAGACCTGACTTCCCTGGCCGTTGCCAAGCTGCTCAAGGCTGTTGTTGACAAGGAACAGCCTCAGCTGGTGATCCTTGGCAAACAAGCTATCGACAGCGACAACAACCAGACTGGCCAGATGCTCGCTGCACTGAGCGGCTACGGTCAGGGCACCTTCGCCTCGAAAGTCGAAGTCACTGGCGACAACGTTGCCGTGACTCGCGAAATCGACGGCGGCGCGCAAACGGTTTCCCTGAAACTGCCGGCCATCGTCACCACCGACCTGCGTTTGAACGAGCCGCGCTATGCGTCTCTGCCAAACATCATGAAAGCCAAGAAGAAGCCGCTTGAAGTGCTGACTCCTGATGCTTTGGGCGTTTCCACCGCCTCTACCAACAAAACCCTGAAAGTCGAAGCGCCGGCTGCACGCAGCGCAGGCATCAAGGTCAAGTCGGTGGCTGAACTGGTCGAGAAACTGAAAAACGAAGCGAAGGTAATCTGATCATGACTATCTTGGTAATCGCCGAACACGACAACAAAGTAGTGGCCCCGGCCACGCTGAACACCGTGGCGGCTGCCGCCAAAATCGGTGGTGACATCCACGTTCTGGTGGCCGGTCAGGGCGTTGGCGCTGTAGCTGAAGCTGCCGCCAAAATCGCTGGCGTGGCCAAAGTGCTGGTCGCCGACAACGCGGCCTACGCACACCAACTGCCAGAAAACGTTGCACCGCTGGTAGCGGAGTTGGGCAAGGGCTACAGCCACATCCTGGCTGCCGCCACCTCCAACGGCAAAAACATCCTGCCGCGCGTTGCCGCTCAGCTGGACGTTGACCAGATCTCCGAGATCATCTCGGTTGAAAGCGCTGACACCTTCAAGCGCCCAATCTATGCCGGTAACGCCATCGCTACCGTTCAGTCCAACGCGTCGGTAAAAGTCATCACCGTGCGTGCTACCGGTTTCGACCCGGTTGCCGCCGAAGGTGGTTCGGCTGCCGTTGAAGCGGTTGCTGCTGCTCACGACGCTGGCACTTCCAGCTTCGTCGGCGAAGAACTGGCCAAGTCCGATCGTCCGGAACTGACCGCTGCCAAGATCGTCGTTTCCGGCGGTCGCGGCATGCAGAACGGCGACAACTTCAAGCACCTGTACGCTCTGGCCGACAAGCTGGGCGCTGCTGTTGGCGCTTCCCGCGCCGCGGTCGACGCAGGTTTCGTACCGAACGACATGCAGGTCGGTCAGACCGGCAAGATCGTTGCGCCACAGCTGTACATCGCCGTCGGTATCTCCGGCGCGATCCAGCACCTGGCCGGCATGAAAGACTCCAAAGTGATCGTTGCGATCAACAAGGACGAAGAAGCGCCGATCTTCCAGGTGGCCGATTACGGCCTGGTGGCGGACTTGTTCGAAGCGATCCCAGAGTTTGAGAAGCTGGTCTAATCCAGCGGCTTGACTTATAAAGAGCCCGGCCTTTTGGCCGGGCTTTTTATTGTCTGCGATTTGAGTGTGGGGAAATACGCCATGGATTTGCGTTGCTTGAGTGGCTTCTGGGTGCTGCTGAGCCTGCTGGCTTTGCCCTCGCTGTCAGTCGCTGCGGGCAAATGCGAGCGTCTGGTGGTGACCGGCAGTCCGGATGCCCCACCGTATCTGTGGCAAGACCCGCAAGACCCGACGCACTTGATCGGTACCAGTGCCGACTTGTTGCAGCAGATGGCGGGGGAGTTGGGGATCAAGGTCGAGTTGCTGTACGCCGGCAATCGATCCCGGGCGCTGGATGAAGTGCGTAGCGGGCGTATCGACATGCTGGCCGATGCACCTCTTATGGACAATCAACTCGAGTCACTGGACTACATCCAGCCGCCGTTGCTGGAAAACGACTATCTGGTCTGGACTCGCAAGGGCTCGGCATGGGTCTATAACGAGGCACAGGATTTGCGCGGGCATGTCGGCGCCGTCTCGGCAAAGGCTCGTTTGACACAACCGTTCGAGGCGTACGCACAAGAGCAATTGACCTTGATGAGCCTGCCGAACCTGACACAGGCTTTTCAGAAGTTGCTAATGGGTGAGGCGGACTATGTGCTCGCCGGGCGTTACACCGGGATGGCCATGGCACAGACATTGGGCATGGCCAACGATGTGCAAGCGTATCCGCAGCCAATCGACCGGCCGGGTCTGTTCCTCGCCATTTCCCGCAACTCTGCCTGCAACGATCCATGGTTACGCGGACAGTTATCGAAAAAGATGACAGAATTGCCCGCGTCCGGCCTGACGGAGGCCGTGCTGCAGCGCAATCTGGAGCGCTGGAAAGCACACTTGCAGCAACCCGTCAGCACCCCAAAACAGTAGGGATTTTTAGTGACTCTTCGACCTCTTTTCGCTGCCCTGGCCGTTATGGCCCTGGCGGGTTGTGCTGCCGATCCGGCGCCGAATGAACAATTGCGTTTGACCGAACGGGCCCTGGAACAGGCCGCCGCTGTCGGGGCAACGACTGAAGATGTGCCAGAGTTGAAACTCGCCGAAGGCAAATTCGCTCAGGCTCAAGCCGACATGACCACTCAAGCGTTCAAGGATGCGCGCATGCAGGCCGAACAGGCAGAGCTGGACGCACGTCTGGCCGAGGCCAAGGTTCTGACAGTGAAAAGTCAGGAAAAACTGAACGTGCTCAATACCCGCATCACTCGCCTGCGCAAGCAGCTGGGAGATGCCCAATGAGCCTGAAAAACACCATTCTGGGCGGTTTGCTGCTGGTGGGTTGCGCGGGGCTTGCCGGCTGCGCAGGTCAACACAGCGCAGCGGCTTTGCAACAAGCCAGCGCTGATTTTCAGAAGGTCAAGGAAGATTCGAATGTGCTGCGCATCGCGCCCAAGGACGTGATTCGGGCAGGTGAGTCCCTTGCGCGGGCTGATCGCCTGTCGACCTACTGGGGCAGCGGCCCGGATGTTAAGCATTACGCTTACCTGAGTCAGCGTTACAGCGCAATTGCCCGTCAGCACACCGAGCAAGCGCTGAATGACGAACGCGGGGTGAAGCTTGAACTGGAGCGTCAGCGTTTGCAGCTGGCGTTGCGCGAGAACAAACTGCTCAGCGTGCAACAACAGGGTAAATGGCTGGAAGAGCAAATCATCAACCTGGCTACGACCCAGACCGATCGCGGTCTGGTCATGACCCTGGGGGATGTTCTGTTCGACACCGGTGAAGCCGAGCTGAAAAACTCGGCGAATCGCACCGTATTGAAAATTGTCCAGTTCCTGCAACTCAACCCCAAGCGTGTTGTGCGTATTGAAGGCTATACCGACAGCACCGGCGGCAAGCAGGACAACCTCAAGCTGTCTCGCGATCGCGCCCAGTCGGTGGCGGACATGCTGATCGATCTGGGGATCGAAGATAAGCGCATTCAGGTCGAAGGCTACGGCGACGAATACCCGGTAGAGGCCAACGCTTCCGAGCGGGGGCGTGCGCAGAACCGCCGGGTCGAAATTGTGTTCTCCGACGAAAAAGGCCAGCTCGGCGCTGCCCGCTAAGGTCAGCGTTACTGGAAAACCCGGCCCCTCAGTGGTGCCGGGTTTTTTTATACCTGCGAAATGGCTCTCAAAACAGTACAGTTTTTGCTGTCACTGCACTGTACGGTCGACTATTGTGGTAACTGTCCCAGTACACTTCTAAACTGTTCCGGTAATGTTTCACACAAGAATAAAATGCCCGTGAAATCGAGTGCTGCGTCATGACCAATCTCTTGCTCTATCAACGTATTGCTCAGCAGTTGGCTGAGGATATCCGGCGTGGTGTCTATCAGCCCGGCGAACGCGTGCCTTCAGTGCGCAAGATGAGTTCGCAGCTCAATGTCAGCCACGCGACGGTGCTTCAGGCGTATGCCAACCTCGAAGATCAGGGGCTGATTCGCGCACGTCCACAGTCGGGTTACTACGTCCACCAGACCCCGGCACTGACCGCGCCGACGCCGGATATCGCGCGTGTCGAACGTCCAGGTCTGGTCACGCGCAGCAGTATCATTCAGCAAGTGTTGGTCGAGTCGCGTCGCGAAGGGGTGTTCCCGCTGGGCGCGGCGGTGCCGAGTGTCGATTATCTGCCGGTACGGGCACTGCACCAGCAATTGGCCAAGGTCACGCGGTTCCACAGCCCGCGGGCGTTCAGTTACATGTTCAGCCCTGGGTTTGAGCCGTTGCGTCGCCAAGTGGCGATCCGCATGCGTGATGCCGGTGTAGTGGTCGACCCATCGGAAGTGGTCATCACCCATGGTTGCGTCGATGCGCTGCAAATGTCGTTGCGCGTCCTGACGCGTCCCGGCGATCTGATCGCGGCTGAGTCGCCGACCTACTACGGCTTGTTGCAGCTCGCCGATTTGTTGGGTTTGAAAGTCATCGAGATCCCCAGTGACCCGGCGACAGGCATGAGCCTGGAAGCCTTGCAGCTGGCGGCCAACCAGTGGTCGATCAAGGCGTTGGTGCTGACCACGCGCCTGAGCAACCCGCTGGGCGGCACCATGCCGGAAGAGCGGCAAAAACAACTGCTGCGCCTGGCTTCGGACTTCGATATCCAGATTGTCGAAGACGATATTTACGGCGAGTTGATGTTCGAGCAAGGCCGCACCAAATCGCTGAAAGCCTATGACCGACTGGATCGGGTCATCTACTGCTCAAGTTTTTCCAAGACCCTGTCACCCGGTGTGCGCATCGGCTGGATGATTGCCGGCAAATACCAGCAGGAAATCCAGCGCCTGCAGACCTTCAGCACCCATTCGGCGTGCAGCGTGACGCAGATGGGGATTGCGGCCTATCTGGAGAACGGCGGCTATGATCGCCATTTGCGCTACATCCGCCAGGAGTACCGCAAGAATCTCAGCGCTTTCCAGTTGGCGGTGCAGCAGTACTTTCCTGAGGGAACGCAGATAACCCGGCCCACAGGCGGCTTCATTCTGTGGGTCAGCCTGCCGGGGCGGGTCAATACGCAGGAACTGCATGTACGTGCGTTGCAGCAGGGCATCAGTATTGCGCCGGGGTTGATTTTCAGTAACACCGAGCAATTCAATCACTGCATTCGCTTGAACTGCGGCACGCCGTGGAATCGTGAAGCCGAGCGGGCGCTGATGACACTCGGGATGCTGGCCACTCAGCTTTGTCAGGAGACGGCAAGCGGCTTTTGACGCACATCGGGGGGCTGGATTGTTATGCGAGCTTGTCAGGGACCTTACAACAAGCGAGCATATGGCCCTCTGCCGTTAGCGCTGTAGTGTTCATGAAAGCGATTTTCCCTGCTGGTTTGATGTTGGCGTGCCTCTTGAGCGTTTTCATGCCAGGCAGCGCTATGGCTGCGACCGCTCTGGATAAGGGGGGCGTCAGTATGTCTGAGGCAAAAGTGAAGCCCGTTGCGCCGACGAAGAACCAAACGCCCGTCAAAAAGACCAAAGTGGCAAAGAAGCTGACGCCATCAAAAAAACGCCCACCGATTGCTTCAAAATCAAAATCCGCGAGCGAAGTGGTCAGAACCACGTATTTGCCTCCGGCCACACTGGATTTGAGCCTGCCGTCGGACATGGTCAAGCAGTTGCAACCTGTTGGCACCGTTCCGCTGGTCAAACATGCTCCGTTACTTCCGCCCATGTTTGGTGAAAAAACCAGGGATGACAGCCCGTTCCAGCTCAACGGTCGCCTGCTCAGCAACGAAATGCAGTTGCAAATGCGCAAAGAAGAGCACCGGGAAGTCGAAGGTGCGGCGCTGGAATTCCAGTTCAAACAGTAAAATTGCGTATTGATCTGTGACCCGCGCACCTGACGCTTTGTCGGAGACTGGTCAGTCACGCGTGTTTGAGCGAAAAACCTCTGTCCGGCCAATTTCAAACGGCTGTTTTAGCGGGTACTCTAGTCCACGTTATTCAACACATTACCCGTCGCCAGGAGCGTGTCGTCATGAACTGCCGTGAAGGCTGTGGCGCCTGTTGCATTGCCCCTTCCATCAGCACACCCATCCCTGGCATGCCAAACGGCAAGGCGGCGGGAGAACGTTGTGTGCAACTGTCTGACGATAATCTGTGCAGTATTTTCGGCAAGCCTGAACGGCCGGCGGTCTGTAGCGCGTTTCAGGCGGATGTCGAGGTGTGCGGCAACAGTCGGGAAGAAGCCATCAAGTTGATCGGTTGGTGGGAGCAAATGACCGCGGCGTAGTGTGTTCAACGAACGGAACTTCAACAATAAGGAATAAGACTATGGGTTCGCTGCATCGTATCGCTGTGTTGTGTGGTTTGACCGTTTTGCTGGCCACGACAGCCCAGGCTGAAGACTGGAAAACTGCCAAGGATGAGGACGGTATCAAGGTTTCCCTGAGTGAAGTCGCCGGGTCCCAGTACAAGGCCTATCGCGGTGTGACCGTAATGAAGACCTCCGTGGCCAAGTTGCGCGCGCTTCAGGAAGATGTGCCCGGCGCATGTGCCTGGATTCATGAGTGCAAGGTGCAGAAGTTGCTCAAGCACGAAGGCGATCAAAGCTGGACCTACACTCAGTTCAGCACCCCGTGGCCAGTGACGGCGCGTGACTCGGTGTTGCACGTGACCACTGTCGAAGGCGCCGATGGCAGCCTGACGCGTAAGCTTGAAGGTGTACCGACCTACCTTCCTGAAGAAAAAGGCTTTGTTCGTGTCACCCAGGTCCAGGGTTTCTGGAAGTTTGTTCCAAAAGGTGCAGATCAGGTCGAAGTGACCTATCAGGTTCACACCGAGCCGGGTGGTAGCGTGCCGTCTTGGCTGGCCAACAAGTTTGTGGTCGACGCGCCCTTCAATACCTTGAAAGCCCTGAAAGCACGCGCCGAGAAGTAATTCCGTGCTCTTTGCAAATAAGGCTGCCAACCGGCGGCCTTTTTAATATCAAACCGATGGATTCAGGAGGAACGATTTTCCGGTATTCGGGGTCGAGATGTTGTAAGCCCATCTGTGGGTTTTACCAAGGAGGCACCGATGCAAAAGTGGGAAGTCACCTTCGTTGATGATCACGGTGTGCAGACCGTGGAGCAATTCGATTGCGAACAAAAACCCACGATGGAGCGGGCCGCGCAATTGATTCGCTCAAAACTCCTCCCTGTCCCGGCCGAGCTCGATCTCAATGATCTGGAGGGTCGAACCGATGATCCGACCGTCAAAAGCCTGAAAGATCAGAACAGCATTGAAATTCTCAGTATCACTCCACTTGCATAACCACTTGATGCGACTCGCAAACAGGCCTTGGCAGCAGCTCTGAGTTGGGGCTACTCTGCAAACGAGATCAGCGAATGGATCGCTAAGGTCTGGTCTTGTCAGCTACATGCTTGTTTCCCGGCGGCAATCTGATTGCCGTATCGCCCTTACCATTCGGTTGCGGGCGCAGGGAGTACGGAAAGTCTATCCATCAGTTTGAGGAGGACGTTTCATGAGCACAGCCTATCAAGAAGACATCAGCAGCAGTGTGTTGCGCCGCATGAAAGAAGGCGGCTTTGACTTTTCACGGTTCCATCCCATCGAGTTCTACGCCATTTTTCCGGATGAGGAGCGGGCACGCAGGGCGGCAGGGCATTTTCGCGGTGAATCCTTGAATGCGCAGGTCAGCGTGCGTGATGACGGTGCCTGGCATCTGGAGTTGAGCAAGGTGATGTACGCCACTTACGGCGGCATCGGCGACTTCGAGCAGGACTTTGAGGCGGTGGTCGAGCCTTTGGGTGGGATTATCGAAGGATGGGGCGTCAAGCAGGAGGTACGAGGGCTACTCGCATAACACTATGAACAGCGACAACACTCAGCAACGGCTGACCTCAGGGTTGGCCGTTTTCGTTTTCGGACATTGAGAAATCAAAGGATCGCAACCGCACACAGGCCGTGAAATCAACTCTGGCTATGCGGGTAATGACCATGAGCATTGCTTCGCAATGAAGCGGGGGGCGAACAGGTTGGGGCATTTGCCGCACAGGATTGGTGCGGCGTGTCTTCGGTGATTAGCCAACCGATTGATAGTAAAGCGTTTATGCCGCTGGCACGGGCCTTGCGAAGTCCAGGTGTCCGGGTGACAAGGAGTACGGCATGATCCGCACCTATTTTGATGAAATGTACGACGCTGGCGGCCAGGTCCGCCCGCACTATCGGGAGTTCGCCCGTTGGCTGGCTGAAACGCCTGACGAGCTTTTGGCACAACGGCGACGCGAGGCCGATCTGTTATTTCATCGTGCCGGGATAACCTTCACGCTCTATGGCGATGAGCAGGGGACAGAGCGCCTGATTCCCTTCGACACCATTCCCCGCAGCATCCCCGCCAGTGAATGGCGGATCGTCGAGCGCGGCTGTATTCAGCGAGTCAAGGCATTGAACATGTTCCTCGCCGACCTGTATCACGAGCAGCGCATCATCAAGGCCGGCATCATCCCGGCCGAACAAGTGCTGGCCAACGAGCAATACCAGCTGGCCATGCAAGGGCTGGATCTGCATCGCGATATCTATTCGCACATCTCTGGCGTCGATCTGGTGCGCGATGGCGACGGCACGTACTACGTGCTCGAAGACAATTTGCGTACGCCCAGCGGCGTCAGCTACATGCTCGAAGACCGCAAGATGATGATGCGGCTCTTCCCCGAGTTGTTCGCCGCCCAGCGCATCGCGCCCATCGATCATTACCCGAACCTGTTGCTCGACACGCTGAAAAGCTCCAGCCCGCTGGACAATCCGAGTGTCGTGGTACTGACTCCCGGGCGCTTCAACAGTGCGTTCTTCGAGCACGCGTTTCTGGCGCGGGAGATGGGCGTGGAGCTGGTGGAAGGCGCGGACCTGTTCGTACGTGACGACAAAGTGTTCATGCGCACCACCGACGGGCCGAAAGCCGTCGACGTGATCTACCGTCGCCTCGACGATGCTTTCCTCGATCCATTGGCGTTCAACCCGGATTCAATGCTCGGCGTTCCAGGACTGCTGTCGTCCTATCGCTCCGGCAATGTGGTGCTGGCGAATGCCATCGGCACCGGTGTCGCGGACGACAAGTCGGTTTATCCGTTCGTGACCGACATGATTCGTTTCTACCTGGACGAAGAGCCGATCCTGAAAAACGTGCCGACCTGGCAGTGTCGCAACCCGTCAGAGCTTTCTCACGTGCTGGCGAACCTGTCTGAGCTGGTGGTCAAGGAAACCCAGGGTTCCGGTGGTTACGGAATGCTGGTCGGACCCGCTGCCACGGCAGAGGAGATCGAATCGTTCCGTGCACGCATCAAGGCCAAGCCCCACGCGTACATCGCACAACCGACGTTGTCCCTGTCGACCTGCCCGACGTTTGTCGAAAACGGCATCGCCCCACGGCATATCGACTTGCGCCCGTTTGTCCTGTCTGGCCGCGAAACCCGGGTCGTACCCGGTGGCCTTACCCGTGTAGCCCTGCGCGAAGGATCCCTGGTGGTCAATTCGTCCCAGGGTGGCGGAACCAAGGACACGTGGGTGGTCGAGGATTGAAGGAAGCCTGCCATGTTAAGTAGAACTGCCTCGGATTTGTACTGGATGTCGCGTTACCTGGAGCGGGCGGAAAACCTCGCACGGATGCTCGACATCAGTTATTCGCTGTCATTGATGCCGCAGGATGGGCGCGGCGATGGTCTGCACGAATTGGCGATGCCCTTGCTGATCACCGGCACGCTGGACGATTACCTGGAGCGCCACGGTCAATTGCACGCCGAGCGCTTGCTGCACTTTTTCGCCCTGGATGCAGCGAACCCGGCCAGCATCTACAGTTGTCTCGGTGCCGCGCGGGCCAGTGCTCACGCAGTACGTGGGCGGATCACCGCCGACATGTGGGAAAACATCAACGCGACCTGGCTGGAGATTCGCGGTATCGCCGAACAGGGCCTCAGTCGCTATGGCATGAGCCGTTTCTGCGAGTGGATCAAAGAACGTTCCCACCTGTTCCGGGGCGCGTGCTACGGCACCATCATGCGTAACGATGCCTTCCGCTTCATTCGCCTGGGGACCTTCATCGAAAGGGCCGACAACACGCTGCGCCTGCTCGATGCCCGCTACGAAATGGCCGGCGATCAGGCCGAGGCGGTCAGCGACGGTACGGCCCACGCGTATTACCAGTGGAGTGCACTGCTGCGGGCCTTGTCGTCGTTTGAGGCGTACACCGAAATTTACCGCGACGCGCCTGGCGCGAGGCACGTCGCCGAGCTGTTGCTGCTGCGTGCCGACGTACCGCGCTCGCTGCGTGCCTGCACTGAAGAAATCGACCAGATCCTCGCCAGTCTGCCGGGAGTCAATGGCCGCCCCGCGCAACGTCTGGCGGCAGAAATGGATGCGCGGCTGCGTTACACCGGCATCAACGAAATTCTCGCCGAAGGCCTGCACGCCTGGCTGATCGAGTTCATCCCGCTGGTGCGCCAGTTGGGCAACGCCATACACAGTTCTTATCTGGAGGCTGCATGAGACTTTCCATTAGCCACGAGACCACCTATCGCTATGAAGATCAGGTGCGGGCAAGCATCCAGTATTTGCGACTGACGCCTCACGACAGCGAGCGTCAGCACGTACTGAGCTGGCAGCTCGACTTGCCACGGCCAGTGCGCGCGCAACTCGATCCGTTTGGCAACATCCTGCATGTGCTGACGATGGACGAGCCCCATGAGGCGATCATCATCGGCGCGCGGGGGCAGGTGGACATCGATGAGTTGCGTGAGGCTGAGCATGAGAGTCAGTCGGCGCTGCCGTTCTTGCGTTTCACTCGACTGACCGAGGTGGATGAAGCGTTACGTGCATTCGCCGAGAAGCAATGTCGCCAACGGCGTGATCGCACAGCGTTGATCGACTTGATGCATGGCCTCAACCAGCACATGACCTACACGCCGGGCTCCACCGAAGTCGACACCAGCGCGGCTCAAGCGTTCGCCGGGCGCGCCGGGGTCTGCCAGGATCACGCCCACGCGTTTCTTGCCTGCACGCGTAGCCTGGGGATTCCAGCGCGGTATGTGTCGGGTTATCTGTACAGCGAAAACAGCGAACACCTGGCCAGTCACGCCTGGGCTGAAGCCTGGCTCGACGACGCGTGGTACAGCTTCGATGTCACCAATGAACTGGCCAGGCCGGAGCGTCATCTGAAACTGGCGGTGGGCCTCGACTATCTCGATGCCTGCCCGGTACGTGGCATGCGCCGTGGCGGTGGCGGGGATCAGATGCACGCCAAAGTGTTCGTCGCGCCAACCCCGGTGATCTCGGTGCAACAGCAGTAATATTGGGGATACCGCATCGCGAGCAAGCTCGCTCCCACAGGATTTCCGGTACACAGGAGATCCAATGTGGGAGCGAGCTTGCTCGCGATGAGGCCCTTACTAACACCGCACCGCTCAAACCATCAGGGCTGCTGCTTACGCCCCGCCATATGCTTCAAATACCCCACCAGCAACGTCAGTTCCTCATCCGACAATACCTGTGTCGAGAACCCCGGCATTTTTGCCTGTGGCCATTGGCGCAAGCTTTGCGGGTCGCGGATATAGCGCTTGAGGAATTCAGCGCCAAAGTATTCGGTAGGGCTGAAGGGGATGTTCAAATCCGGACCAAACTGCGCATCGCCCGCGCCGTTCAGACGGTGGCACGCCAGGCAGTTTTTCTGGAACAACGCATAGCCCAGATTCACCGGGTCATTGGCGGCGAGTGCCGGGTCTGGAAGCAGGGCAGGGAAGCGTACGCCGACCGCCGCCAGGCGTTTGATGCTGGCGACCTGGAATGGCCATTGCTCAGGGCTGATATGGCCGGCTTGAGGGTTGGTCCACACCAGATAAAACGGTCCGGCGCCGGGTTTGCCTTCCGCCAGCGCTGGCCAAGGGTTGGCCGGGTCTTCAATGGCCAGCCACGCCTGTGCGCCCACCGTGTTGAGCAACGGCGCGGCAGCCAGTTCGGCAGCGAAACCGTCCAGGGCCACGGCTTGCAAGTGGTCGTCAGCCTTGATGCCGGTCAACAATGCCGCCAGCGGCACCGCGCGATAACTCATGTTCCTTTTGTAGGAAACATCGTCGGTGATCTGAATCGTCTGGACCTGAGGATGCTTGAGCAACTCCTCGGTTTTCCAGGTTCGGCTGCCGGTGCCCAGGTCGAGCACCAGCTGTGCGGCATACGAGGGCGTGCTGAGCAGCAAGGCCCCAAGCAAAAGTAGAGCTTTCAAGTGATCGCCATCCTGTCGAAGGTATGCCGTAAAGGTTGGCACACGCACGCCGACCCGGATAGCGAGCGAGTCAGTTTTTTAGTGAGGCGTCGTCAACAACCACGCTTGATTATCCGATCACTTTGGTGAGGTTCGGCAAAATCAGTAACAGCGTAGTGGCGAATAAAATGAGCCCGGCTTGACGCACTTTCGAATGTTTGAACATGGCTGTTTGCCTTTTTTTGTTATTTCCTGAGCGTCGAATGCTTGCCTGCATTTCTCCATGACGGCAAAGCGCTGTAGTTCCTTTCTCACGAGCGCCTCGGCAAAACCCGACGACAACCTCGTAAGGTTTACCTTAGGGGCCCCGCAGGCTGTGCTTTAGATCCATTTCGTATCAAGTAAGAGCAAGCTGCTTCTAAAAAGCTATGAGGCATACTGCCAGCTGCTTTACCGGCCTTTTGCTAGACAGTTCGGTGACCTGCATCGATTAATCCGATAGCTCACTACCGTTCGTCTGAGCGTGACCGTCAAGGCCGTTGAGCGCTTCGGTCATTGAATCCGCCGCTGCTGAGCCTAAGGTGAGAACTCACCAACTATTCACCTGCCCAGCGGTACGAGGACGTCATGACCCAAGCTTTGATTTTCGACGCGTTACGTACGCCCCGTGGCCGTGGCAAGGCTGATGGCGCCTTGCACAGCGTCAAACCGGTGAACCTGCTGGCGGGCTTGCTCGGTGCTCTGCAACAGCGGACGCAACTCGACACCCGCGAGGTCGATGACATCGTGATCGGTTGCGTCACGCCGATTGGCGATCAGGGCGCCGATATCGCCAAAACCGCAGCGCTGGTGGCCGACTGGGACGTTAGCGTCGCGGGTGTGCAAATCAACCGCTTCTGCGCATCCGGGCTGGAAGCGGTGAATCTTGGGGCGATGAAAGTCCGTTCCGGCTTTGAGGACCTGGTCGTGGTCGGCGGCGTCGAGTCCATGTCGCGGGTGCCGATGGGCAGCGACGGAGGCGCGTGGGCGCTGGATCCGCAGACCAACCTGCACAGCCATTTCACCCCGCAAGGCGTGGGCGCCGACCTGATCGCCACGATCGAGGGCTTCAGCCGTCAAGACGTCGATACGTACGCGCTGCACTCTCAACAGAAGGCTGCGCGAGCACGGGCGGACGGCTCGTTCAAAAAGTCCCTGGTGGCGGTGCAGGACCAGAACGGTATCGTCCTGCTGGATCATGATGAGTTCATTCGCGTCGAGTCGACGCTGGAAGGTTTGGGCAAGCTCAAGCCGAGCTTCGAGATGATCGGGCAAATGGGCTTCGACGCTACCGCGTTGCGGGTCTACAGCCATGTGGAGCGAATCAATCACGTCCACACGCCCGGCAACAGTTCGGGAATTGTCGACGGCGCGGCGCTGATGTTGATCGGCTCCGAAGCCAAAGGTCGGGCACTGGGTTTGCAGCCACGGGCGCGGATCGTCGCCACGGCGGTCACCAGCACCGATCCGACCATCATGCTCACCGGTCCGGCGCCGGCCACTCGCAAGGCCTTGGCCAGGGCCGGGCTGCGGGTCGAAGACATCGATCTGTTCGAGGTCAACGAAGCGTTCGCCTCGGTGGTGCTCAAGTTCATCAAGGACATGGCCATCGATCCGGCCAAGGTCAACGTCAACGGCGGCTCCATCGCCATGGGCCACCCGCTGGGCGCCACCGGTTGCGCGATTCTCGGCACCTTGCTCGATGAGCTGGAAGTGCGGCAGTTGCGCTACGGCCTGGCGACCCTCTGTGTCGGCGGCGGCATGGGCATTGCCACCATCATCGAACGCCTCTGAGCCTCCGACTTCAAGGAAAATTGCCATGACCGATGCCATTCGTTATGAAAAAGCCCAGGACCAGATCGTCGTCCTGACCATCGACATGCCGGGCCAGAGCGCCAATACCATGAACGCGGTGTACCGCGAGGCGATGGCTGATTGCGTAGCGCGGCTGGTGGCCGACAAGGATTCGATTGCCGGAGTGATCATCACCTCCGCGAAAAAAACCTTCTTTGCCGGCGGCGATCTCAATGAGCTGATCAAGGTCGGCAAGCCTCAAACTAAAGCGTTTTACGACATGGTGCTGACACTCAAGGGCCAGCTTCGGACCCTGGAAACGCTCGGCAAGCCTGTGGTTGCGGCAATCAATGGCGCAGCGCTGGGTGGCGGTTGGGAAATCTGTCTGGCCTGCCATCACCGCATTGCGCTGGACAATTCGTCGGTGCAGATCGGTTTGCCGGAAGTCACGTTGGGGCTGCTGCCGGGTGGCGGCGGTGTGGTGCGCATGGTGCGCCTGCTGGGTCTGGAAAAGGCGCTGCCGTATCTGCTCGAAGGCAAGAAAGTCCGGCCGCAGCAAGCCCTGCAAGCTGGTTTGGTCGATGAGCTGGCGGCGGATCGTGATGAACTGCTGGCCAAGGCACGAGCCTGGATTGTTGCCAATCCAGCGGTCAAACAGCCTTGGGATGTGAGCGGTTACCAGATTCCCGGCGGCACACCGTCGAACCCGAAAGTCGCGCAAATGCTGGCCATCGCGCCGTCGATTTTGCGCAGCAAAACCCAGGGTTGCCTGCCGGCGCCGGAGAAGATTCTCTGCGCTGCGGTTGAGGGCGCTCAGGTCGAGTTCGACACGGCGCAGTTGATCGAAACCCGCTATTTCACCGAGTTGACCACCGGCCAGGTGGCGAAGAACATGATTGGCACCTTCTGGTTTCAGCTCAACGAGATCAACGCTGGCGGCTCGCGACCTGCGGGTTTCGCACCGCACGTGACGAAAAAACTCGGAGTGCTCGGCGCGGGCATGATGGGCGCCGGGATTGCCTATGTCAGTGCCGTGGCCGGTATCGACGTAGTGCTCAAGGACATCAACCTGGCGGCAGCCGAGAAGGGCAAGGCTCATTCGGCAGCACTGCTGGACAAAAAAGTCGCCCGTGGCCAGCTAAGCCCGGAGCAGCGTGACGCCACCCTGGCGCGGATCAAGACCAGCGAGCAGGATGCCGATCTGGCGGGCTGTGACCTGATCATCGAAGCGGTGTTCGAAGACCGCGAGCTGAAAGCCAGGGTCTCGTCCACCGCGCAAAAAATCGTCGGTGCAGACGCGGTCATCGCTTCCAACACCTCGACCTTGCCGATCAGTGGTCTGGCGACCGCCGTGCCGGATCAGTCGAAATTCATCGGCCTGCACTTCTTCAGCCCGGTCGACAAAATGCCGCTGGTGGAAATCATCAAAGGCGCCAATACCAGTGATGAAACCCTGGCCCGTGGTTTCGATTTCGTCCTGCAAATCAAGAAAACCCCGATTGTGGTCAACGACAGCCGTGGCTTCTTCACCTCGCGAGTGTTCGGCACTTTTACCAATGAAGGTATCGCCATGCTCGGCGAAGGCATCTCGGCGCCGATGATCGAAACCGAGGCGCGTAAGGCCGGAATGCCGATTGGTCCGCTGGCGATCTCCGACGAAGTTTCCCTGAGCCTGATGAGCCATATCCGTCAGCAAGCCGCCAAGGACCTGCAAGCGGAAGGTAAACCGCTGCCCGAGCACCCGGCGTTTGCGGTGATCGACCTGCTGCTCAATGAATGCCGGCGTCCCGGCAAAGCCGCGGGTGGCGGTTTCTATGAATACCCGGCCGGTGGACAGAAACATTTGTGGCCAGAGTTGAAAATGCGTTTCGAGAAAGCTGACGGGCAGATATCGCCGCAGGACGTACGCGATCGCTTGCTGTTTGTGCAAGCCATCGAAACCGTGCGCTGTGTGGAGGAGGGCGTGCTGCTGTCGACGGCCGACGCCAACATCGGTTCGATCTTCGGCATTGGCTTCGCCGCCTGGACGGGCGGGGCGTTGCAGTTCATCAACCAATACGGCGTGAAGGATTTTGTCGCCCGTGCCCAATACCTGGCCGAGCAGTACGGCGAGCGCTTTACACCGCCGGCGTTGTTGCTGGAGAAAGCCGCGAAGGGCGCGTTGTTCTGAGGGAGTCGCTCTGACGGATTGGCGGTGCGCACCGGGCTTGCCTTGACCCAGCGTTTCAAGGCAGGCTCTGGGTGTGCACTATCGCCTCTATCGTGTCAGGTATTTTTTATGTCGTTACGCATCTGCATTCTGGAAACCGACATCCTGCGTCCAGAACTGGTCGATCAATATCAGGGTTACGGGCAGATGTTCCAGCGTCTGTTTTCGCAGCAACCCATCGCTGCCGAATTCACTGTCTACAACGTCATGCAGGGCGAATACCCAAGCGATGACCTGAGTTTCGATGCCTATCTGGTGACCGGCAGCAAGGCTGATTCGTTCGGCACCGACCCGTGGATTCAAACCCTCAAGACTTACCTGTTGTCGCGCTATAAGCGCGGCGACAAGCTGCTGGGCGTGTGCTTTGGTCATCAATTGCTGGCGCTGCTGCTGGGTGGAAAAAGCGAGCGCGCGACCCAGGGCTGGGGTGTCGGCACCCACAAATACAAGCTTGCCGCCAAAGCGCCATGGATGAGCCCGGTGCGGGAAGAACTGACACTGCTGATCAGCCACCAGGATCAGGTTACCGCGCTACCGGAAAACGCTACGGTGATCGCTTCCAGCGATTTTTGCCCGTACGCCGCGTATCACATCAACGATCAGGTGCTGTGCTTCCAGGGCCACCCGGAGTTCATTCACGATTACTCGCGGGCGTTGCTGGAAATTCGTCAGCAGCACCTGGGCGAACAGGTCTATCAGAAAGGCATGGAAAGCCTGGCGCAGGAGCACCACGGCACCACCGTTGCCGAGTGGATGATGCGGTTTGTGGCCCACAAACCCGAGACCAAATCCGTTTAAACCCTGAAAGCATTGCGGGCAAGCCACGCTCCCACAGGTACACCTAAACCCTGTGGGAGCGTGGCTTGCCCGCGATCGAGCGCGAAGCGCTCGCCATGCATCCTGCGGTTATAACCAGCCCGACCGCTTGAAGCTCGCCCACAACGCGAAACACCCTACGGTAATAAACACCATTACCCCAAGATAGCCGTAGTGCCAACTCAGCTCCGGCATGTTCTGAAAGTTCATCCCGTAGATCCCCGCCACCGCCGTCGGGAACGCCAGAATTGCCGCCCAGGCTGCAAACTTGCGCTGCACCACGCTTTGTCGAGCCGCTTCCAGCAATACGCCAATCTCGATGGTCTGGCTGGCAATGTCACGTAACGTCGTCAGGTCTTCCATCTGCCGCGTGACATGGATCTGCACATCGCGAAAGTACGGGCGCATGTTCTTGTCGATAAACGGGAAGCTCAGCTTCTGCAGCTCTTCGCTGATTTCCACCATCGGTGCCGCATAACGGCGCAGGCGCAATACGTCGCGACGCAATCCATGAAGGTTCTGAATGTCCTTTTCGTTGAGCGTGCTACACAGCACGTTACGCTCCAGTTCGTCGATCTCGTTATGGATCGCTTCGCCCACTGGCTGATAGTTTGCGATGACGAAATCGAGCAGGGCGTAGAGCACGAAATCTTCGCCGTGCTCAAGCAATAGCGGACGCGCCTCACAGCGTTGGCGCACATGGGCGTAGGACGCCGAGTGGCCATTGCGGCAGGTGATGATGTAGCCCTTGCCGGCAAAGATGTGGGTTTCGATGAACTCCAGTTTGCCCTCATGGCGCACCGGTGAGTACGTGACGATGAACAGCGCATCGCCAAAGGTTTCCAGCTTCGATCGGCTGTGTTTATCCAGGGCGTCTTCAATTGCCAGTTCGTGCAGGCCGAACTGACGTTGCAGGTTGGCCAGCTCCTGGGCGTTCGGCTCTTCAAGGCCGATCCATACAAAGTGACCGGGTTTTGCAGCCCAGGCGGCGCCCTCATCGAGGGTGATATTGGCGACTCTCTTACCGGCACTGTAGACCGCAGACGCAACGACTCTACCCATGATTCTTACCCACTTCTTTTTGGCAAATGGCAGTGACAAAGCAGTATTCAGCTTATCCTGCTCTTAGGTTTGAGAGTCAGCAAAATCGGCGAAGTTCGCCAGCAAAAAGAAGCCCGCACGAGGCGGGCTTGATTCAGGCAGCTTGCAGCTGTCGATCCATTGACTCGATGCACTCGCGCATCTGTTCGCGGCACTGGGCGATCAGCATCGGCATGTCGTCCATGCTCAAACCGGCGGTAGGAATCGCCGGCAGCGAGCGGATCAGAATCTTGCCGCTGCGCCAGCGGTTCAGGCGCATATGGTTGATGTAGCTGCTGACGCACACAGGCACGATCGGCACCCCGGCGGCGATGGCCATCTGGAACGCGCCTTTCTTGAATGGCAGCAACTCTTCACCCAGGTTGCGCGTGCCTTCCGGGAACACCCAAATCGAGGTGTCCTTGTGCCGCAAGGTGTTGGTGGTGGTGAGCATCGACTGTCGAGCCTTGTGCGCATTGCCACGGTCGATCAGCACATTACCCGCCAGCCAGAACAACTGTCCGAACAACGGCACCCACTTCAGGCTTTTCTTGCCGATGCACACGGTGCGGTGCGGCACCACATTGCCCAGCACAAACAGATCGTAGTTGGACTGATGGTTGGCGATCACCACACAGCTTTGGGTCTTGTTTGTCAGCCCATCGACGTCGGTCTTCACCCTCAAACGTAAAATGCACATCGCCGGCCAGGCATAAAGGCGCGCGCACAAACGGCTGTTATCCGGGTTGAATGGTCGGCACAGGCCAAGCACTACACCGAGCAAACCCGCTACAGCAAAATGCAGGCCCATCAATAACATGCGGAACAGATACAGCATCTACAGGCCCACCGGGACAAAAGGTGGCGCAGTGTACGGATGTGCACTGTTTTCGGCAATTGCCGCTATAGAGGTAGGAGATAGGCGATGTTTAAGCGCATGTTTCAGACTGATAGCGTCAGATGCGGAGTAGAGCGGCTGAAGGACTCTAAACAGATCAGGCAAGAAAAAGCCCGACTCGGCGGTCGGGCTTTTCGTCGCAGCGCTTTCGGGATTAAACCAAGTGTTCCTGATCCTGGATGATCGCGTTGTCCAGCGTCTCCAGCAGGGCCTTGCGTACTTTGAGCTTGGTGTTCTTGTGCGCGGTCATGTTGATCTTCTTCAACTGACGCGCCATGGCCAGGGCTGCACCTTGCAGTTCTTCGGCAGAAACGACCTTGTCGAGGAAGCCAGCATCCACAGCGCTCTGCGGATCGAACATCTCAGCGTTGATCACCGAACGGTGGAACGCCGACTTGCGCAGACGATCACGGGCCAGCTCGATGCCGGCGTGGTGCATGGTCATGCCGATCTGCACTTCGTTCAGGCCAATGCTGAACGGGCCGTCGACACCAATCCGGTAATCAGCCGACAACAGAATGAACGCACCCTTGGCCACTGCATGTCCAGGGCACGCGACGATCACCGGGAAAGGGTGCGACAACAGACGACGGGCGAGGGTCGAACCGGCAGTCACCAGGCTCACTGCTTCTTTAGGGCCGGCCGTCATCACCTTCAAGTCATAACCGCCCGACAGAATGCCCGGCTGACCGGTGATGATCACTACCGCACGATCCGTCACCGCCTGATCCAGCGCAGCATTAAACGCGGCAATCACGTCCGGCGAGATGGCATTGACCTTGCCATTGCTCAAGGTCAGGGTCGCGATACCGTCTTCGAGGTGGTAGGAAATCAACTCACTCATGACGCTATTCCTTGTATTGAAGTGGGGCAGACGTTACCCACCGCCGTAGGCCAGGTAAAGCGCCATGACTGACCGGCCAGTCAGCCAATTCGCGCCCGCCCAGCGTAGCCGGCCATACGTACCGCGCATTGCCCTCTATATAGAAACATTCACCCGGCCGAAGATTGGCAGGTTTGCCATGCTTCGAAACCCGCCCGAATGCGCAAATCGCTTAACCGCATGAAAATTCTGAAAAAAATATTTGCCATCGGAAAAGCTTTCGACTACATTAGCGCGCCTCGACAGACAGAACATGTTTGAAGAGATACGGTGAAGTGTCCGAGTGGCTTAAGGAGCACGCCTGGAAAGTGTGTATACAAGAAATTGTATCGAGAGTTCGAATCTCTCCTTCACCGCCACATTAAGTAAACACAAACCCCTGATTTTCCTAGAGAAAGTTGGGGGTTTGTGGTTTTTGGCGTCTGAAAAAGGTCGATATGGGAACGATATGGGAACGCGGGTGGCTTTTTTTGCCCTGTTAGCTTTCTCGAAAAACACTTGAGTGCGCCTTGAAAAGTGCTTGGTATGCCCCTATTCAATGCGTTGCTGATGGCATTTCGCTGTTACGCATAATTGATATGGAAGTGGTTATGGCATGGTATCGGGACAACACTATTGTTAAGCGAACGGACGAAATGTACGCTGGCAAGTACGATCAGGTCTGGAAACCAGGTAATAATCCTGATTATCCGGGGATCTACAAGTGTCAAAAGTGCGGGTTTGAGGATGTAATTAATCGTGAGTGCGATTCATTGCCACCTTGCAGTAACTGCGAACGTGGACCTATGGAGTGGAAACTTGTTGTCCGGGCTATGGATGCTGGAAAATAGATTGTAATTCGTTATCTGATCCATTGATTTTTGAGCTGAGTTAACGTTGCAGTTTGTTCGCGTACTTGCCCATCCTCGATGTAAAAAGCCGTTACCCCTACTTGGAGCAACGGCTTTTTTAGCCGATCACTTGGGCAAAATGCGAAGGGGATAATCGCCGGTGAGCTTGGTTAGTCACCGTTCTGCGAGGAGTTCCCCCCCCCCGCTCTATGTGCAGTAGCAGTGGGCTACAGATTTAGGGCGTGTTGCAGGATTCCGACGACGTCGGGCCCATCCTCATTAATCCAAGTCCCATAATGCTGTCGGATCATATTTCCATTCGTATGCCCCATCTGCTCCGCAATCCAGTCAACCGAAGCCACTCCCGTCGTCAATAGCTGACTGGCGTACGTATGCCGGCACTGCCCCGGCCCCCGATACCTCACCCCAGCCGCGTTCAAGTGAGCCTTGAAAAACCGGTCCCGCACGACAAAATCACTGACATGCGGCAGACCGCTTTGGCTATTCAGGAAGACGAAGTGCAGTTTGTGCTGCCGCACTGTCTTGTTGTCCCGTTCAACGATATCGACCGTCTCTGCGTTCTTGTCCTGGTTGATCGCGTTGATCTTGCGTAATGCATCCCATGCCGGCGCCAGTAGCCGCACCTTTCGCGTCGAACGCCGGGTTTTCGTTACCCGGTACGCCCCTCGCACCTTGGATCGGCGGAACGTCACCGTTCCTTGCTGCAAGTCGACATCCTCCCAGGCCAGGGCAATGGTTTCTGATACCCGTGGCCCGGCCCATACAGTCCCGAAGCGTTCGCCAACCTGCTGATGTGCGATTTTGTCGACGATGGGGCGAGCATCTTCCCGCTGGCGTTGTTGCAGTCCTGCATGGTCGACAGCTGGGTCGAGTGGGCCGAGGACTACAAACCGTTTGCTATGCGGCCGTTCGGCGACCGGCAGGTTTGGATTGGCTACGACCCGGCCGAGACGGGCGACTGTTCGGGGCCGGTGGTGGTCGCGCCACCGCTGGTACCGGGCGGCAAATTCCGCGTGCTCGAGCGCCATCAGTTCCGGGGCATGGACTTCGCCGCGCAGGCCGCGTTTATCAAAAGCGTCTGCGACCGCTACTGGATGACGTACATCGGGATCGATGTCACCGGCTTGGGCAGCGGCGTGGCTCAGCTGGTGCGCCAGTTCTTCCCGGCCGTCACCACCTTCAGCTATTCGCCTGAAGTGAAAACCCGCCTGGTGCTCAAGGCTTACGACGTGATCCACAAAGGCCGTCTGGAATTCGATGTCGGCTGGACCGACATGGCACAGTCGCTGATGGCGATCCGCAAGACAATCACCGCTGGCGGACGCCAGTACACCTACACCGCAGGGCGCAACGACAACACCGGCCACGCCGATCTGGCGTGGGCGCTCTTTCACGCATTGCACAACGAACCGCTTGAGGGGCAGACCGCTGCCAATACCGGGCGGATGGAGATTTTTACATGACCGAACAGCACGCCAATCAGGCTCTGGTGCCCGCAGCCACCGAAACACCGCCAGTTAGCCAGGGCACGTAGGTGTTCAGCCTCGGTGAGCCGTCGCCGGTGTTGGGTGGCCGGGAGGTGTTCGACTACCTGGAGTGCTGGTTCAACGGCCGCTGGTACGAACCACCGCTGTCGCTGGATGGCCTGGCCCGTTCGGTTGGGGCGAGTGTGCATCTGCACTCAGGCTTGATGTTCAAGCGCAACCTTTTGAGCAAGACCTTCATCCCGCATCCGCTGTTGTCGCGGGCGGCGTTCGAACAGTTCGCCCTGGATTTCCTGTGCCTGAGCAATGGTTACCTTGAGGGGCGACGCTCAATGCTGGGGGGCATCCGGCAACTGGTACCGCCGCTGGCGAAGTACATGCGCGTCGGGCCGGACAGTCAGTACTACCAGGTGCAAGGATGGAAAAATGAGCATGTCTTTGAGCCGGGCAGCATCTTTCATCTGCGCGAGGCAGATCTGCACCAGGAGATTTACGGGCTGCCGGAGTGGATCAGTGCGTTGCAGTCGGCCTTGCTCAATGAGTCCGCGACGCTGTTCCGTCGCAAGTACTACGAGAACGGGAGTCATGCCGGCTTCATCCTGCACATGACGGATGCCGCGCAGGCGGAGACCGATATTGATGCGCTGCGCAAGGCGCTCAAGGACTCCAAAGGGCCGGGGAATTTTCGCAATCTGTTTGTGTACTCGCCAACTGGAAAGAAGGACGGGATTCAATTGATTCCGGTCAGTGAGGTGGCGGCGAAGGATGAATTCAACTCGATCAAGAATCAGACCCGTGATGACGTTCTGGCCAGCCTGCGGATACCGCCGCAGTTTATGGGGATTGTTCCGCAGAACGCTGGGGGATTTGGATCGATCCGCGAGGCGGCGCAGATCTATGCGGCGAACGAGTTGGAGCCGATTCAGACGCGGATGCTGCACTTAAATGACTGGGTGGGGGAGGAAGTTGTTAAGTTTAAACAATATGAGTTGGCCGGATTGTAAGTGCCTTTAGTTTGGATTGGGGGAGTGCCTGCACGATTAAAAAAACGGCAGGCAAGCGAGGTTTAAGTTGTTTCTAATGATAGTAGTTTTGATGTCGTATGTAATTTATTAAGTTCGTTGGTCCACAGTGTTGCGTTCTCTAACCCTTGTTTCAATTCTGCGTAGACTTCTGAATCATGCAGAATGGTTGACGCTGTTGCCGAGTAAGATGCTTCAGGTTGGCACTCGGTTAGGAGTTGGGTTACAAGTGACATGAGCGTGTTGCGGCGGCGGGTGCTTGGGTTGGCTAAATACGACTCTAGCTTTTCAGTCGCAAGTTCGATGGACTGCTGTATGTCTTCGCCAATTTCGAGTCTGACTTTGATTATTCGAGTATAGTTATTTAGGTCGATGGCATGTATTGTGTTTTTTGCTAGCTCTGATTTTGGCTGCAATCGGTAGTGCTTGAGCTTGAAATGATGTGTTGGATTCGTGGTATAAGGGTTGATGATAGGATCTGCTACAACATCGTGAGAGCCCTTTGTACCGTTGCATCTTTTACAAGAGGGAAGTAGGTTGTTCCAAGATAGGACTTCCGATGGGTAACGATCCTTATTTAAGAAGTGCTCAACCTCTACATATTTTGACTCGATGGTTAGATTGCATTCGCAGTATGCGCATTTGTTGTGGCTTGTTTGTAGTAGAGCAAGTTTTAAAGGGTCGATATTCCAAACATTTTTTCCGGTGCTTTTAAACTCGATTGTAAGTCTAGATACTTCTGATGGTGTTAGGCAAAGTGGAGTGAAGGCGCGTTCAAGCTTTATCATCTTCACCCCCATTAATAGACGCAAGTTGTATGCGCAAAAGCTTCCTGCTAGGGTTTGTAGGGTGAAGGGCTGCGTCTAGTTTTTTGAAGTGCTCTTTTGCAGATGCTAAATCATCATTGTCTATAGCCTGACCAAAATTAGCTATAAGATCTATAAAGTATTGTGATCTTGTATCATTCATCCCCATCAGATCAGTTAAAACTTCGTCAAGCGTCCATCCTTTGAAACCTTCACTCGAGGAAGGTAGAACTCTTTGATGTGTAGCACCGTCGGTATGTTCTAACGCAATTATCTGACTGCTGTCGGCTGCTTGAATAATGTGCGGGCTGTGTGTCGTTACAATGAACTGTGCTGAAGGGAATATTGATGTAAGTGTAATGGCGATCAGAGACTGCCATTCAGGGTGTAGGTGAAGCTCAAGCTCGTCTATTAATATAATTCCATTGTAGTCTTTTGCGGAAGTTCTTGGCTCTGTAAATCGGTATTCGATTTCTTTTATTATTCCGAATAGTATGGAAATGCAAGACTTAAATCCGGATGATAAATACTCGTAGTGAATTTCTCCGTTTGGAGTATTTAGCATGATATCATTGCTAGAGCCATCTACTCTGGCGAACGAATAGTCTTTGTTTAGTGCGGAGAAACACTGTTTTGCGAGTGCGTAGTTATCAAGTTGTGTTTGTGATAGCGTGTTTTCATGTTTTGAGTATAAAAAACGAAATACGAACCAGTTTTTTATATCGTGGGTAGGGACCCCACTTTTACTATCCTCCCACATTTGTTGGTCGTTTTTTACGGCGTCTCTGGCGATGGAGTTTAAAGCTGTGTAATCAAAAATTCTATTTGTTTTCGAGAATAATAGATATTTTGTATGCTCGGCTTTGCTGTCCCAAAAAAAATCAAGCTGCGCTGAGGGGTCGTAGCGAGTAACGGTGGCCGCCCTTTCAAACTCAATACCATCATGGATTAAAGTGCTTCTAAGGCTTCCTGATTCGTAAGAAACATGTTTTGTAAGTCTACTTCCTGCTCCGCGAGCAAATAAGAGTGCAATTGAATCAAGTATTGTGCTTTTCCCTACTCCGTTTGGGCCGCATATTATATTCATGTTTGGGTTGAATGTTAGTTCGATATTTCGTATGCCGCCAATTGCATCAATCACGAGCCTGCTTATTTTCATGTTTTTTTCTCTTGGTAATCCGTGTTCAAGGTTGTATGAAGTTCGTTTGCCAGCGGGCGGAGACGGTATTTAGTTTTATATGACGACTCCTCCAAACCAAGGCTAAATGACTCGTCACACTTGACGATTAGGAGTTACTCGATTTCCGTTTTTAGGGGCATGGGTTAGCTCAGTCTGCATTCGGCGCTCCTTGCTCACAACAATCTTAATCACGAATGTACCATTCCAAACAAAAAGCGGCACGCCTACAGCAGCGGGCTCTGCTGTTTTCGCTTTGCTTTGGTGGAGAGATACATCATCGCTGTGCACCTGGCGCGCGCCGTCGTCCCCCCACCTCGCCTGCGGGCTAAATAGGTCTTTTTTTCTGCATTGCTGCACCAGGCTGAACGCGGCCAAGGCGGGGCGCTGCCGTGGTGATCGTGATAGGTGAAAAGCCTGCGAATCCCTGCGAGGGGGTAGGTAAAAGCGGTGGAGGTCACCACGGTGGAGCTGGTAGCTCTGTGCAGGTCTACCAAGTGAGTACCGATTTTCAGGAACGCAATCGGAAAAAGGTAATGCAGTAATTCGAGAGCAGCGGCTTCCCTAAAAGCCCCGTATTTATTGGCTTTTCTGGATTACTTCAGAAGGTAATTTAGAGTAATAAAAAGGGTAATGTGAGCTTAAGTGGTTGACTTATAAGGGGGCATTGAAAGAAAAAATTACCTTACTAAAAAGTAATTATCTTACTTCTACATTACTTAAAAATTACCTTGCTCGTTGTCTTCGAAAGCCAATGAAATCAAGCCCTTGAGGCCGATTGATGCAGCGTATTACCCAAATTACTCGTTTCCGATGTCGCTCCCGAAAATCACGGAAACGCCTAAGGGCCGGTGCCGCCACTTTTCCCGCATACATTCATGGGAACGCGATGGGAACGTTCTCGCACAGGCAGATGCGCTGGAGCCCTTGTAAATCGGGGGTGATGGTGCGCGAAACAGGGGGGCGGGCGCTTTCGAATCTCTCCTTCACCGCCAAATTCGATACACACAAAACCCCTGATTTCGAAAGAAGTCAGGGGTTTTGTGGTTTCTGGCGTCTGAAAAAGTCAGTTGTGCCAGGGAAAAAATTTCTCTAGCATCCCGCTATGGCTACCCTTCATAGCGAACGAAACTGGAAAATAAAAATCTATCCCGACGACCACGCGCCGCCGCACTTTCACGTGCAAACGCCAGATGGTGAGTCATTGGTTCAGATAGAAGGGCTCGTGGTTTTAGGCAAAGGAGCTGAATCCAAAGCCTTGAAAGCAGCCCTGCATTGGGCAAGAACACATACTGCCGATCTCTGGCGAGTATGGAATGAGCAAAACCGGAGGTACTGACTTATGACCAGCAAGCTGCGTATTTCTGCTGTGCAACCAGTTGCCGGCAAACATGCCCTTAACATCGAGTGGAGCAACGGCAAGCGGCATACGGTTGATGTCACCGAACACATCCAGGCGTTCCCAGTGCTCAAGCCGTTGCGGGACCTGACGCTATTCAGTCGGGTCGCAGTAGGCGAGTGGGGATTTGATGTGACGTGGGGTGATGACATCGAGCTCTCCGCCACAACATTGCATCGCATGGCACTGGAGCAATCTGGAGAGGTTATGCCGACCCGTGATTTCAAACGGTGGATGCTGAGTAACAATCTCTCGTTATCGGCGGCAGCTGTTGAGCTGGGGTTCACTCGCCGAACCATCACCGCGTACAGCAGCGGTGCAGCACTGATTCCAAAGCATGTGGGGCTGGCGTGTAAGGGGTGGGAATACGAGCACAAGGAACGCAGGGAGAATTGCGTTTAGATTTCGCAGCAGACTCACAGGAGGGGAAGACTTAATAATCTTCCCCTTTCATTTGTCCGTTAGAAAGGCGACCCAAAGTCGCCTTTTTCGTTATGACGGAAGTTTATCCAAGCGCCGCCCAATGACATCGAGCACATCGCAACCGTCGCGCAGAGGAATAGCGCAAAGCAGTGCGAAGTCGTTAAGGATCACTGAGTCGCTAGCGATTTCACCGCGCATTGCTAGATTTTCAAGAACTTGAGTAACGGCGCGGATTCGGTAGCCGGCTGCGTCGAGCAAAATGTGCAAGGGTGCCGTGGTATCGACGAAGAGGGTGGGTTGGTCGTCTGCGTTGCTGGTGAGTGCCATGTATTGATTCATGCGTGGAGCTCCATTTGATTAGGAAGAGCTGCCACTCAATCGTCGCCAAACGAAAAGGTGGCAGCTATACGCAGGTTGGCGAACCGGGACAAATGGTAAAACCGGCAGACCCGAAGGTCTCCCACGCACAGCCGCCATAGAGCAGCATATTGCGCGCAGAAGCGCTCTGCAAACTAACCGAGAGGCTTCTGCACATTTGTCGTCGAGTCGCCAAACCCGAGCCGCCATGTGGGCGACGGGCGGACTATAAGCTTCATGCTCAAAGTGGTGCAATGTGTGAAGGGGGCGAGACTTCTGACAGTGATGTAGGAGCACGCTGATGTGGGGGCAGGAACGGCAAAATCACTATTTTTACTTCCGTTGAGTGGCGAAAAGAAGGCGGATCTATTTTTAGAGATTGCCCCGTCCTCTTTCTTTGTTCGTTCGAATCGCTACGGGTACTGGTTCCGATCTGGCTGATTATCAACCGGTAAAGTCAGCATGCTGTAGCCTAAGATGACGCCACGATGAAACCGAGTTTCATATGACCCCTGAAGAAATTGCCATTGAAGAGGCAGCCCTTGAGTTTGCAAAAGCGAATCGGACGTCGCTTGCCAGAACAATTGCTGACACGAATATTTTTGCAGCGGAAGCCTCTCCGCTCACCGTTTTCATGGCTGGATCACCTGGGGCAGGGAAAAACAGAGATTTCCAAGGCGATGGTCGAAACCTTGGAAGAAGGGATTCCAGGTGTGCCTGCGCAGAGAGTTTTACGCATTGATCCTGACGATTTCAGGTGCTTGATTCCTGGGTATGCTGGCGGTAACTCATTTCTTTATCAGAGTGCGGTCACCAAAATCCTGGAGAGGGTGCTTGATCGGGCGTTCAACAAGCACCTGTCATTTCTTCTTGATGGGACCTTAGCCAATATTGACGTGGCAAGACGGAACATCGACAGGGTCCTGAGAAATCAACGAGTAGCTCAGGTGATCTATGTTTATCAACGGCCTGAGCTAGCTTGGCAGTTTGTTAAAGCTCGAGAGATCACTGAGGGGCGTAATATTCCAATGGATGCATTCGTCAGCCAGTATTTGGCTGCGCGCAGAAATATTGTGGAGCTGAGGAGATCTTACGGTGAACATTTTTCTGTGGATTTGATCATAAAAAATACGGATCGTACGGCTATGGCCTTCGAGGGCGACGTTTCCGTAGAGCAAATTGACGCTTTGATTCCTGAGACCTATGATCAAAAAGAGCTCGTTGAGCTATTAACCGAGGTGGAACAATCATGAGTGCCGTTAAGGCCGGCAAAAGAAGCCCATTGGCTGATTTTTTCTCCAACGCTTCTGCGGAAACGAAGCGAGGAGTGTTTGAAGAAGTGATCAGCAAGGCTATCGCTTCTCAGCTAGAAGTCATAGAAAGGGCTGAAGCGATCAAAAAGACGCGGAAATCGTCGAAGGCACCCGTATAACAATATTTCCTCGATTCCGAAGCCCAGCCTAGTGCTGGGCTTTTTCATTTGATCGCTACAGGAGCTTCCGAAATTGCTGTAGGGCAAATGATGGCGGTGTGGGAAGCCACGCTGCAAAGCCAGGTGCTTGAGCGTTTTCATTGGTTCAGCGCTTCACACGAAACAAGTCCGGAAGGGGTATTCATTTCACACCTTTAGGGTAGAAAATGAATCCAAGCGCAGCGCCCCCGACGCAATCTGCCACCTGAAAGGACGAACGTTATGCAGGAGCTGACCATGCAACAGGCCGAGCTGGAAAAGATTCACGTGGAAATCGTCAAGCTGATGGCTGAGCAGCGCAAGCTGAACGCCGAGGCGGGCAAGATGACCCGTGAAACTTTTTGGTATCCGGTTGCCGTTGCGACTGGCCTGATCGGTACGGTGGCTGCGGTCACCGCGGTGTTGATCAAGCTTCTCTAAAAGCCCCTTGCCGGTTTCCCGGCAAGGGGCTGGGCTGTCACCGGTTCATTCGCCTTTGATCGGCACGATCTTTTCCGGTTTTATGGCTTCAGGTTTTTTCGGCAGCGATATGCTCAACACACCGTTGCTGAATTTGGCTTCAATCTTGTCGGCATCGACGCCTTTTGGCAGGTTGAACACCCGTTCGAAGGATCCATAGTGACGCTCGGAAAGGTGATATCCCTTTCTATTCTCTTCCTTGTCTTCCCTCTTTTCGCCTTTGATGATCAGGCTACCGTCGGACAGTTTGATCTCGATGTCCTTCTGATCCATGCCGGGTAATTCGGCAGTGATCTCGAAGCTTTTTTCCTTCTCGGCAATATCGACGGCAGGTAGCCCGCGACCGATAAATTCCCGTCGCCAGAACGGCTCGACGTCAAACAGCCTGCGGCTGAACGGCGACAATCCCGAGCCTCGATTGAAGTCCTCGAACAGGTGATCGACCTGTTGCCGCAGTTTTTCCAGAGGGCGCCAAAGGTCAGTCGTTACCGGGGGCTGACTGGCTTTGTCTTCGGTATGAATCGGCATTTTCTTCACGGAGTTGGCCATTTTCACCTCTCCTCTTGGTAATGACCGGAGGTGGGCTGCGAGCATCCCGGACGCCTGCCCACTTCAAAAAAATATACCGTCTTACCGGGCCCTACAAGGCCGGTTTTCCCAACCGCACACTCCGAAACGGTCTAACAGACGACTACTCAAGGCGTAGACTGAAACTGCCGTCACCCCTGCCAAGTGGTTTGAGGGGCGGTGTTCAGGCGTTAATGCTTCTGGACCCATCAACACCCTTAAGCAAGAGCACCTTGGCTGGCTCCTGCCCTGAACGGGGTCATCATGTTATCTACGCTCGAGTTGCGTCACCTCATCGAATCAGCATTCCTGCCCCTTTCCTGCCAATGTCAAATTGACCCCGGCGGATCGCTGCGAGCTCAGATTTTCGAGCCAGTCACGGGCCGGGTGGAGTTGTTGGTGACGGGGATTCCTGCTTCCAGCTTGAGTGGCAATCTGGCAATAACCAAGCTCATCGGCGAGATCCGGCACGACCTCAAGGCCACCCATGAGCGGCAGGGATTGCACAGGATCAGGTAGGACCAGAATGTAAAAAGCCGGCGCCGCTCAAGCGTCCGGCCGAAGGTTATGCGTTATTTTTGTTTGTGCAGATATTGCTGTATTGCGTCTACTTCAAGCTTGCCGGGTTTTGCGCCGTTGTCAGCTTTGAAGCTGGCGCCACTCCAGTGCGGCATGGGGGCTTTCAGGGGCTTTCCATGGTCGTCGATACCGTTCAATACTGCCCGCTCAAATGTCTTTGATTTCCACTCGCTGGCATCTCCCGCCAATTTAGGTGCCGAGCCTCCCATGCCTCGAGGTCCATGGCAGGCACTGCAGTTCTCCTGGAAAAGCGCTTCCCCATCGGGCGGTAACGCCATGGCCGATGAGCAAAACAGCAGAGTCATCAGGGTAAAAAGAGCACACTTCATTTCAGTCTCCTTGGCCGGCCAGCCGTTACGCGGGTATAGGCCGGCATGACCGCTGCACTAATAACCGCCACCACCCATCCCGCCCGTAGTGCCGGATGGCTCTCTGGCCTTTTGCTGCATATGACTCCATTCTGCACACGTCATAAAGCTCTTGTGGTCGACTTTGCCTCGACCATCAAAACTGACATTGAACGTGTGCTTTTGGCCGGCTTGCATGAGCATGTAGTCAAAACAGGTGCCGGGCTCGACGGTGCGATCACTGATTGATAAAGGCTTGCCGCCGATTTGCTGGACTTGATCCTTGCTCATGCCCATTTCTACCTTTGCGACCAGCGGTTGCTCTCGATAGACCGATGTCTCGGAGCTGCATCCAGCCACCGCAGACAGCACGACGACCAGTGCGAATAGAGGGGTGTTCATGACTGGGCTCCCGAAAGTGAGTGTCGTGAAGAAACTCTTGGGTGCATCAATAAAAGTAAAGTCGAGTTCGGCAGTGCACGCCAAATATCCTCAAGGCTGAGACATTGGCGTGCGAGGGAAGGGCAGATGACAGAAAACCCACGCGTGGCGGGGGTTGCGAAAAGGAGCAGGGCGACTTTCAGAAACGCGCGAAAGTGTTCCTTTTCGATAGGTTTGTTCTCAATAATGCAACAGTGCGTTCCTTTAATTACGCTGGATGTCTACCCGGCCTCGCGTTACATTTGCCACATTTTATTGCAGAGAACAATTATGCGAGTTTTGATAGGTGCGCTTGCTGTTGCAGCGTTGGCTGGGTGCTCTTTACCGGCCTCCTTGGTGCCGGGTGAACCGAATGTCAGCGAGATCACTGCCAAGGTTCCGAAGGATTACGCCCAGTGCGTTCTGCCAGTCTGGCAGCGCGAGATCCCTAAAACCACCCAGACTACGATTTCAAACGGCTACAGGATTACTGCGCCAAGCGTTGTGACGGCCGATGAGACGCTGGATATCGTGAAGTACAAGAATGGGAGCCGGATATCGCTGTATCAAGGCCCGCCGTGGGCCAAATCCCGCGCTCTGATGAAGGCGGTGCACGACTGTTTGTAATTCCTGCCTGATGAATTGACGTTGGAGTGATGCCGGATGCGCGCACCAGTAGGTTCAATTGTGGGACTTTGCTCTGCCTCTGCGACAATGTTTGCCATGGGCATGGCCTTTCTCGGCTACTGGGGAGTGCATGAACCGCACCCGTGGCGCTGGCACGAAATCTTCGTGGTGGCGTTGGCACTGGGTGGGTTCGCAATGCTCGGATCGGTGACCTGGATAGCCACGACGCCGGTTGAGGACGAAACGCAGGAAAGGGTTTTGCCGGCCAGACGGGCATTTGCCTTAGGCGTTGTACTGCTTTGGCTGTCTGTTCTGGTCACGATTGTTTATTGATTGCCTGCCCGCCAAAAAGCCAGGTCGAAGGGGATGACCCGATGTCGTCCCCCTCAACAAACTTATAGATGCAACCACGCCAGCGAACCCAGCACGACGCTAATGCCCGCTGCGCTGTACGCCATCCGTCTCAGCCATTCCTTGCGCGTCAACAAGGTGATCGCTGCCAGTGATATGGCAATCTGAATCGCCGTCATTGCCTGTGCCCAACGGTGATGCTGGTGCAATGCCAATTCTGATTTTTCATCCCACTCGCGGGCTTCTGCTTCGAGGGCTTCCGCTTTCTTGCGCACTTCTTCTTTTTCGGTCTTGTAGCGTTGCGCTTCGGCGGTGTAGTGCGCGGCATCAAGGCCGGGGATGTGAATCGCCAGTTCAGAGAGGTTTTGTCGGCTGGATTTCGCCTGGTAGTAATTCCACTCGTTGGAGGCTTCGGTTTTCTTGATGGCGGCGTTGTTCTTGTCCATGGCCGCTTCGCTTTCCGTGGAGCCCGCCTGATAACTGAGCATGGCACCGATGGTTGCCATGATCGCCGTCATCACTGCTATCTTGCTGGCGAAACTGTCCCCGCGGGCCTGGGCGTGTTCGGTAGCGTGTTCCAGATGCTTTTCGTGGGGGCTGGGGACTTCGAAGTCTTCAGTCATGGCTGTGAGTCTGCAGGAGTGAATAGGTATCAAATTGTAACTGGAGTGGATGCCTAAGGCGCTATCTCAATCATCCAGCCCATCCGGACTTGCATACCGCTGCAACCCTTCAACCAACGCGTCGAAGGTCGCGCGGCATCGCGGGCTATTGCGCAAGTCCTCGTGCATGGTCACCCAGGTTTCCAATCCCAGCGAAAACGACGTCGACAGCACGCGTTGCAATGCTGCATCACGTTTGGCTAGCGGAACCTGGCAGAAGCCGATACCGGCCCCCGCGCGTATCAATGCCAACTGCGCCAGATCGCTGTCGCTGCTCAGTGAGAAGAGCTGGCGGTCAATGCCTTTGATGGACTTGCTGATACTGCGGATAAAGGCGTTCGGATGGTCGTAACCGATGATTGAATGACTAGCCAGTTCGTTGAGGTCGCGCGGCATGCCATGTTGGCTCAAGTACTCGGCGCGCGCATGCAGCCCAAGTTCGATTTGACCGATTCGACGCGCCACGAGTTGCTCTTGGCGGGGGCGCATCATGCGCACGGCGATGTCGGCTTCGAGCTGCAAGAGATCGACTACACGATTAGTCAGTACGAGTTCTACTTTCAACGCCGGGTGTTGTTGGCGAAGCCGGGTGATGATGGGCGGCAACACTTCGACGCCAATCACGTCGCTGGCTGAAATACGGACAATCCCGTGTACAGCCGCGCCCTGACTTGAGGCAGCTCGCTCAATCGAGGCCGCTGTATTTTCCATGGTTTGTGCGTGGGCGCGCAGGGTCAGTGCCACTTCGGTGGGCATCAGCCCTGTTTGTGATCGCGTAAACAACACAACACCCAGCGCCTTTTCGAGCGCGGCGATATGCCGACCGACCGTTGGCTGTGTGATGCCGAGCAAGCGCGCCGCGCCCGACAGCGATCCTTCATTGAGTACACCCAGGAAGGATCGATAGAGCTCCCAACCAATATTCGATGCCATGCATAAATGTATAGCGTCACGCTGATCTTCTGCAATTTATCTATAGCGTCCATTTGCTCAGGATCAAGCCCTCTATAACCTTGAGGTGTCGGGCATGAGCAGCAATAAAGTGCTGGTACTGGGAGCGACAGGCGGGATTGGCGGAGAGGTGGCGCGTCAATTGAAAGACGACGGTTGGGAGGTGTGCGCGCTGACACGTCATCTCGAAAAGGCCGTCAATCAACACGCAGGCATCACCTGGTTGCGCGGCGATGCATTGAATCGGCAGGAGGTTATCGAGGCAGCGAAGGGCTGCTCGGTGATTGTGCATGCGGTCAATCCGCCAGGCTATCGTCGATGGTCGGAGCTGGTGTTGCCGATGCTCGACAACACCATCGCTGCGGCCGTGGTCGAAGGTGCAACCATCGTGCTGCCCGGCACGGTTTATAACTTCGGCCCTGATGCTTTTCCGGTATTGCATGAAGACTCACCACAGCAGCCGCTTACCCGAAAAGGCGCTATCCGGGTGGAGATGGAGCAGCGCTTGCGCAAGGCTGCTGACAACGGCGCTCGTGCGCTAATCGTTCGCGCCGGGGATTTTTTCGGGCCGCGAGCCGGTAGCAACTGGTTTTCCATGGGCATGATCAAGCCGGGGAGGCCCGTCAAGGCAGTGAGTTATCCAGGTGAGCAGGGCGTTGCTCACCAGTGGGCCTATCTGCCTGACGTTGCGCGGACCATGGTCGAGTTGCTGGAGCGCCGCACCACACTCCGCGCCTTCGAAAGCTTTCATATGGCCGGTCATCTGGACACTGACGGTACGCGGATGAGCCGTGCTATCCAGCGCGCTGTTTATCGGCACACGGGCCTGGAGCCGCGTGTGGCAGCGTTCCCGTGGTGGTTGCTGACACTGGCTTCACCTTTTGTCGTGACCTTCCGTGAAACGCTGGAAATGCGTTATTTGTGGCGCACTCCGGTGCAGATGGACAATGCGCGATTGATCGAGGTGCTGGGACGCGAGCCGCATACGCCGTTGGATGAGGCCGTCGAAGCGGCGTTGCTGGGCATGGGGTGCATCCGACAAGATGGCTTGGCGACTTATTCCTGATGCATGAGCGCTAACAGGTGTCTCCATTGACGGTCACTGATTGACTTGAGTTTCGCAGACAAAGTAATTGCTCTTTCGATTCTTGGCCGTGAGATCTATTGTCAGCTTTTTTGCTGCTGCGAGGCATTGTTTGTAAGCGTCAGCGCGTACCCAGTGTTCGACGGGTATCACCTGGCAGTCAGTGCGGGAGGCGTCAGTGCATAGGTACAGCAGTAAAAATACCGTCATACAACCTCCTGTGCACCCAGGATTGAAATCGCGGGCTGAACTTAGTCCTTAGTATGTATGTCTCTCAGGCTTCAGCCAGCAACATGGCTGATACTCAGTCAATAAAGGAATGCCACGTGATCATAACCACCACCCAATCCATCGAAGGTCGCCAGATCGCAGCCTACCTGGACATTGTCAGCGCCGAATCCGTGCAGGGCATCAACGTTGTGCGGGATATGTTTGCCGGGATGCGGGATTTCTTCGGTGGGCGCTCTCAAACATTGGAAAGGGCGTTGAAGGAGGCGCGAGCCCAGGCAACGGATGAGCTCAAGGAGCGTGCGCAGAGTCTTCGGGCGGATGCGGTGGTTGGGGTCGACTTCGAGATCAGCATGCCTTCGGGCAGGGGCAGCATGCTGGTGGTGTTTGTGACCGGAACGGCGGTGACGCTCAAATAGGCGGATTGACGTTTTATCTGTCAGAAACAGGTCGATGAGGTCAGGGGCTTTTCCTGGCCGTTCGTCGGGTGTTGGACAATTGAATAATTGGTCTGGGAATGACCGGCTAGTCTCAAAGGCCTTGAAGGTCGGTACTTTTTTAGGCAATCAGTTGCTTGCCGGTATCGATCTGTCTGGAGGGACTGATAGATGAGCATTCCTTACATTGAAGATGATGGTGCTGAGTACCCGGTCAACAATTGTGTGCAATGTGGCCAGACGGATTATGTGGCGGGGTTTGGTGAAACACCGACCAAACCGGGCAAGGCCAGGCTGCCAGCGGTGACAAAAACCACCGCAAAGCCGTTCATGCCCAAGGTTTCCGTGCCTGTACGCAAGTAATCGAAAATTAGACAGACCCCGCCATTGAGCGGGGTTTTTTGTGAGGGTGTCTCAGCGTGTGGCTTGGTGCAGGAGGTTAGTGGGGGCTTGTGACGTGTCATGCGCGGTATCAACTTTATCGATTTCCGGGCGTTTCTTTCACGCTTCTTTCACAAGCATATCCGTAGGCTCAACTCATCCGTTAAAAAGCAATTCCATTAGCCCGTCTCCCCAGCGGGCTTTTTTTTTGGGTTTTTTTCCGGGACTCCGTGAAAAGCCTTTTTTCTGCACTTGTCGTTATGCTTTGCGGTGTGCTGTGCGCGGGGCACTTTCGAGTGCGCCGGGTGCCTGACTTCCCGGTTGACCAACTTGCGTACCGCCCACTACCCATCGTTTGGTCGCGATGCTGGTGAGCTTCATGAATGTCAGAAGTTTCAACCATGGTCAAAATCCCCCCCAATCCCCCCGAAAACCCCAGCGTTTCCCCTTACGATCCCCTCGATTCCAGCAAGCTGCATGAAGCCGCCGAACGTGCGCTGGATTACCACCTTTTGAGGTTATTCATCATTAAACGCGTTTCGTCTGGGCGACCGCGTCATCGTTCATCGCGGGCAAGCCTTGCTCCTACAGAAGCAGCGTTGGCCAGGGAATTCTCCGACGAGGTTTTCAGGTTGTGATTAGGAAGGGTGGAGGACTAGTGTTTGCGGGTCGCTGCAAAATCAGTGACCGGGTTTGGTCGCCCGGGTTTAGAATGGCGCACAGAACCGCGTAAGCGGTTTTTTTGCTTATTGGCAAACTGTGCGTGGGAGGGCTTAGGCCCTGCCGGGTTTCCATTCCCTGGTCGACCAACCTGCGTACAGTTCGCCACCCTTCTGCTTGGTCGCAGAAATGGCGAACTCCAATTTCTGAATGGAGTTTCAACCATGGTCAAAATCACCCCCAATCCCCCCGAAAACCCAAGCGTTTCCCCTTACGATTCCCTCGATTCCAGCAAACTGCATGAAGCAGCCGAGCGTGCGCTGGATTACCACTTGCCGCCGTTCACCCCGCCACCGAAACTCGATACCCGGCCGGGCAAAATGTTTGTAGTCATTCCCGATGTCGATAACGAAACCCTGCTGGCCCACGCCAGCGAAACCCTGGCGTCGGTGAATGTGCTGGCCAGTGATCTGGCCTTCGAGCTGGAAGGTTCGCGGCGTCATGTGGCGTTGGCAATTCAGCAGATGATTGTACTGAGCGAGTTGCTGGTAAATCGGGCACTGGATAATTTCGATCCCTACGACTCCGACGCGTAAAGCACAACCTGTGGCGAGGGAGCTTGCTCCCGCTGGAACGCGAAGCGGTCCCAACACCATTCGATGCGGTTTTGCTGGATGATCGAGTGACAGGGGTTACGACTGCTGCGCAGCCGAACGGGGGCAAGCCCCCTCGCCACAAGGGATTGTCTGTTGTCAGATAGTCCGCGTCAGGTCTCTCAGCAGCACCTCATGGCTGCCAGTAACTCTTTTCCCCACTCAACTTCCGGTCGAGAAAACTCGCCGCGCTGATCAGTGCCAAATGGGTCAGTGCTTGTGGCGTGTTGCCCAGGTGCCGTGCGTGGCTGTCGAACTCTTCGGCGTAGAGTCCGAGCGGGTTGGCGTAGCGCAGCAGTTGTTCGAACTCAAGATGCGCTTTTTCGAGCATGCCGGCGCGGGCCAGACATTCGACGTACCAGAACGAGCAAGCGGCGAAGGCGCCCTCGCTACCGGCGAGGCCGTCGATCTGGCTGTCGTTGTGGTAGCGGTACACCATGCCGTCGCGCACCAGGGTTTTCTGGATCGCTTGCAGGGTGGATAGCCAGCGCGGGTCCTTGGCGCTGACGAAGCGCACCAGCGGCATCAGCAACATCGAACCGTCGAGCGCGGTGCCGCCGATGTGCTGGACGAAATGCCCATGTTCGGTATTCCAGAAATTGTTCCAGATGTCGGCGTAGATCGCTTGGCGGGTTTGGTCCCAGCGGGCGAACGGGGCGGGCAGCGAGCGTTTCGATGCGAGGCGGATGGCCCGATCCACCGCCACCCAGCACATCAGCCGCGAATGCAGGAAGTGATGCTGTTCGCCACGCATTTCCCAGATGCCGACATCCTCTTGCTGCCAGCTGCCGCAGACCTGATCGACCACCTCGACGGTGTGCAGCCAACCCTCATGGGAAATCGCTTCGCCGTGCTTGTTCACCAGGTACACCGCGTCCATCAATTCACCGAAGATATCCAGCTGAACCTGATCGTAGGCCTGGTTGCCGATGCGCACCGGTCTGGCATTGCCGTGACCGGTCAGGTGCGCGAGTTCGGTTTCCGGAAGTTCCTGGCGACCATCGATGGCATAGAGGACGTTGAGCTTCGTCGGTTTGCCCCGGCAGTCGCTGACCCGTCCGCGCAACCAGCGCATGTAGGCGTTGGCTTCATCGATAAAGCCCAGGCGCATGAAGGCATAGACGGTGAAGGAAGCATCGCGGATCCAGGTGTAGCGGTAGTCCCAGTTGCGCGTGCCGCCAGGTGTTTCCGGCAGGCCGAAGGTGGCGGCGGCGAGGATCGCGCCGTGTTTGCGCGATGTCAGCAGTTTCAGGGTCAGTGCCGAGCGATTGACCATTTCGCGCCAGCGTCCACGGTAATTGGATTGCCCGATCCAGTCGCGCCAGAATTTCAGCGTGCGTTGCAGGCACAGGTCGCTGTTTTCATCCTTGAAGCGTGGGTCGTCGAGGGCGCCGAGGAGGAATTCGGCGCTCTGTCCCTGTTTGAGGCTGAACGTGGCGACGGCGGCGTCTTTCACAATCTGCATCGGCTGATTGGCGTGCAGGCGTAAACCTGGCTGGTGAGCGGCTTCGAAGCAGATGTCTGTACCGTCGGCCCGCGCCGTGGTCTGCACTCGGGCGTAGTCATGGCGCACCGCGCAACGCAGGTGGAACGTGGCATGGCCACTGACCAGCCGTACGCGACGGATCAGCAGGGGCAGGGCGTCGTCACTGTCGCCGACGGGTAACAGGTCGGTGATTTCCACCACCGCACGCTCGCTCAGCCAGCGGGTTTGCAGCACGTTGGTGTCGGGCAGGTAGATTTGCTCGCGTCGGGCATCGGGCAGGTCAGGGGCCAGTTGGAAAATCCCCGCGTCCGGGGTGTCCAGCAACGCGCAGAAGATCGACGGGCTGTCGAATTCCGGCCAGCAGAAAAAGTCCACGCTGCCCTTGTCGTTGATCAGTGCGGCACTGCGCATGTCACCGATGATGCCGTGGGCGTCGATGGCGCTTTGTCGCTCGCTGTGATGATCAGCCATTGCTGCGTCACTCCAGATAGAGACACATGCCCTGTCAATCAGCTAAGAAGGAGGGCCTTACCAAGTGACTGGCGCACGAAGGCTTGAGTTCATGGTGGAGCAGGTTTATTTGTGGTTGCGCCTCGCCAGGTTTTTTACTACAGGGACGCTTTATGGCAAGTTGCACGCCTCGCAGAGGATGGAACCCGATGGCAAACCCCTATCAAGCGCTATTCAACGCCCCCGGCAGCCGCGCCTTCGTGCTGGCGGGGATGGTCGCGCGCATGCCGATCTCGATGACCGGCATCGGCCTGATCACCATGCTCTCGCAGTTACAGGGCGGTTACGCGTTGGCCGGATCAGTGGCGGCGACCTTTGCCTTGGCCACGGCATTTTGCGCGCCGCAGGTGTCGCGCATGGTTGACCGTTTTGGTCAGGGGCGGGTGCTGCCGGTTTCGGCCTTGGTTGGCGGTGGCGCGTTGTTGCTGCTGTTGCTGTGTACTCGATTGCAAGCGCCGAACTGGACACTGTTTGTGTTCGCTGCGCTGGCCGGTTGCATGCCAAGCATGTCGGCGATGGTCCGGGCCCGCTGGACCGAGCTGTATCGCGGTCAGCCGCAGTTGCAAACCGCCTATGCGCTGGAGTCAGTGCTGGATGAGGTGTGTTTTATCGTCGGGCCACCGCTGTCGGTGGGGCTGTGCGTGGTGGTGTTTCCCGAGGCCGGGCCGTTGGCGGCGTTGCTGATGTTGGCGATCGGGGTGACGGCGTTTGTGTTGCAGCGCAGCACTGAGCCGCCGGTGCATCCGCATGATGCCGATCAACCGGGATCGGTCGTTGGTTCGAAGGATATACGTCTGTTGATGCTGTTGATGGGCGCCATGGGTGTCATCGTCGGGGTGGTGGATGTGGTCAGCGTGGCGTTCGCCCAGCAGCAAGGCCAGCCGGCGGCCGCGAGCATCGTGCTGTCGGTGTATGCCATCGGTTCGTGCCTGGCCGGGTTGGCGTTCGGTGCGTTGAAACCCAATGCGCCGTTGCCGCGATTGTTTCTGTACGGCGGGGTGGCGACGGCGCTGACCACGTTGCCGTTGTTGTTGGCGGGGAACATTCTCGGGCTGTCGCTGGCGGTGTTTGTTGCCGGGCTGTTTTTTGCACCGACGCTGATTGTTGCCATGGGTTTGGTGGAACGCATCGTGCCGCCGGCCAAACTCACGGAAGGCCTGACCTGGCTGATCACCGGTCTGAGCATCGGCGTGGCGATCGGCGCTGCCGGTTCCGGCTGGCTAAGCGAACACCGCGATTTTTCAGGTATTGCGCGTTATCGTTCATCGCGGGCAAGCCACGCTCCCACACGTACTGCGATTAATTTGTGTTGTGCGTCATCCGTTCCCCTAACAGATAATTTAGTGAGGGGAGTGCGGTGACCCAGCTGACACTGCTGTGTCTGCCCTATTCGGGCGCGAGCGCCATGGTTTACAGCCGCTGGCGGCGCAAGCTGCCGGAATGGTTGCAGGTCAAACCGGTGGAGTTGCCGGGGCGGGGCGCACGTTTTGACGAGCCGTTGCAGACCGACATGCGCGAACTGGCGCTGCAACTGGCCAGGGAACAACGTTCGTCCTTGAAGGCGCCTTATGCCTTGTTCGGCCATAGCCTTGGGGCGTTGCTGGCGTATGAAATGGCCCACGCTTTTCGGGCACTGGGCGCGCCGGAACCGGTGGCGCTGTTCGCGTCCGGAACGGCTGCACCGACGATGCGTTCGGACTATGACCGGGGCTTTTCCGAACCCCGGACCGACGCCCAACTGATCGAGCAATTGCGCGCCCTCGGCGGCACCAGCGAAGAAGTGCTGGGCAACGCAGAGCTGATGCGCCTGACGTTGCCGATCCTGCGGGCGGACTTTTTGCTGTGCGGGCTCTTTCAGCCCCGGGAGCGAGCACCGCTCAAGTGCCCGGTGCACGTGTTCGGCGGCAAGGCCGACCGGGCCAGCACCGAGCAATTGATCGGCTGGAACCGTGAAACCCAGGGCAGCTTCTCGGTGGACATGCTGGCCGGCGGGCACTTTTTCATTCATGAATATGAAGCCACAGTGCTGCGGGCGATCAAGAGTCATCTGGAGATACATCATCGGCGCCATGCAATGGTCGCTGTCGGTTAATCATCGTTTTTATCAAAGATCGCAACCCCACATAGGCGCTGCCGCAGGCTGCGATCTTTTCAAATGGAAATGAAGATTCAGGAATGAACTTATGCAAGCCATCGACAACATCAACCGCCAGCCACTGGACGTGATCTCGGCCGAGGTCGCGAACATCGTTTACGTCATCGCCCAGCGCTCAAGGCAAAAGGCTGTGTTTGCGTTGCTCGAAGCCAAACTGGATGCGCTCGTGGCATGAATTTCCCTCTCACCCTTGGTGCAACAGGCGTTCTGGAGCCCGAGCACGACCGAATAACGCCTGCCTTGGGACATTTCCCCGCAGGTGTCATCGGCGTCACAACAAAAAAATTAAAAGTAGAGGGAACTGTTTCTTTCAGAAAGGTCCTACAGAAACCCCGCGGCATTGCCCTTAGTCTCAGGCGCTCTTGATAAGGGTGGGCGTAAACAGCCGCACCGTCATTGTAGGGTCAATCAACCATGCCGAATAAAGCGTTACGTATCCTGATCGCCGATGAGCAGCATTTTCATCGCATGAAAATCGAGCGCAAGCTGAATCAGCTCGGTTACTACCGAATTGCCCCCGTGCACTCCCTTGTAGAGCTGCTCAGCGTTGTCGAATACGGCTGTGAGCCGTTTGACCTGGTCATCATCAATGCAACCTTGTGTACCGGGACCGGCCTGGACCTGGTTGCGTTCTGCCAGGACAACCAGCAGATCTGTCATACATTGATCTACGATGCCCAGAAAGCCGGACTGCCCGCGTTGTTCGCTGTCCAGCAGCACAACGTCCGGATCAGCCAGTCTCGCGTACCGGACCAGGAAACCCTCGAGGGGTTGATGAGTCGCGTCGATATGCCGGCTCACGGTTCCCTGCGTGGACACGCCCGACAGCAGGGCGGTTTACGCGCCTGAGCCACATGACCGTTGGTCTGAACTGTCAACTTTGACAGGTAGTTTCGCCCCGCTTCTCGTGCAACAGTCGTTGCGCAGCCGTTGTGTCAGCACTTGGCAAATACCATGGGTGGCACACCGGGTTTTTGGGCGTTTCTACAGGAGTTGCCATGAGTTCAGCGCTGATCGTGGACGATCACCCGGTTGTTGTGGCCGCCGTCAAAATGTTGCTTGGGACCCTCAAGGATTCCAACGACAGGGTGATGTTCCAGACCATTCTGGAGTCATCCGATGGTGTTGAGGCTCTGCAAAAGATCCTGGGCAAGCAACCTGATGTGGTGGTGCTGGATCTGAAAATTCCCAAGCTTAGCGGGTTGGAATTACTGGATCGTCTACAGCGCGATCAGTCACCTTCGCGGGTGGTGGTCTTCACTTCCTATGAGCCGAGGTTTTATGTCGATCGCTGCATGAGGGCAGGGGCCCAGGGTTTCGTCTCGAAAACCAATGACCTGCAAGAACTGCGTAAAGCCGTTCAGGCGGTGAAGTCCAGTTACACCTATTTCCCTCGTTTGAACACCAGTTTAGTGAGCCAGGACTCACGGCAACTCAACGAACTGCAGATGATCGAGAAACTCTCCAACCGCGAGCTGACCATCTTTCGATATTTGGCTCTTGGCTTTAGCAACAAGGAAATCGCTGAAGTCATGAACCTCAGCCACAAGACCATCAGTACCTACAAAACCCGTTTGATCGCAAAACTCAATGTGCAGTCTCTGGTTCACTTGAGAGAATTCGCCAAACGCAATCATCTGGTCTGAATGCACATGCGCCTGCGTGTATGGCTGGTTGCACTGACGTTGCTCAGTCCGTGGTACGCGGCGGACACCTTTGCACAAGACCCCGAACCCTTGCATCTACTGGGACGCTCGACCGTTGAGGGTTACCGCGTCGAACTGGCACCGGCCGACTGGCGCTGGTTACGGGATAGGGGCCGCTTGCGATTGGGCGCTTCGGCGCCGGATTACCCGCCGTTCGAGAGCAAAATCAACGACTACGATTTTGAGGGCATCACGGCTGATTTTGCAGACCTGCTCGCGCAATTGCTACGCATCAAGGTTGAGGTGACGCGTTACGAGTCTCGCGAGGCTGTCATTAACGCATTGAAGCAGGGAGAGGTTGATCTGCTGGGGACCTCCAACAACTTTGAGGCGGCTGATCGGCAGCTTCTGATGTCGAATGCCTATGCAGAAGATGCTCCCGTTCTGGTTGCGAAGGTTGGCGACAGCGCAAGGCTGACAGCGGACCTTTCAGGATTGCGGGTAGCCATGCTAGATCACTACCTGCGGCCCGAGGCTGTCCAGGCAATTTACCCCGAAGCCCGGTTAACACTCTATCCCTCGACATTGAGCGCCATTGGCGCAGTGGCCTTTCGGCAGGCGGATGCCTACCTCGGCGACTCCATCAGTGCTCGTTACCTGATCAACAACAATTACCTGAATAATGTGCAGTTGGCGCAATTTTCCAGAATGGAAGTCAATGCATTCGGGTTCTCCATGAGCGCCGAGAACACCCGTTTGCAACGCATCATCAATGCTGCTCTGGCGGTGATTYCAGAGCAGGAGCGCATGACCATCCTGCGTCGCTGGAACTCCGGCAGCAGTTTCAGCAATCCGCAACGCGTGCAGTTGAGCGCCAGCGAACAACGTTGGCTGGACCAGCATCCGCGTGCCAGGGTCGGTGTTATCGGCAACTTTGAGCCACTTTCGTTTTATGACAAGGAAGGCCGGTTCAGTGGTCTCAGCGCCGAGGTCCTAGACAGAATCAGCCTGCTCACCGGGTTAAGATTCGAACCGCTGCACAGCGAATCGTTGAGCGAGCAACTCAATCAGCTCAAACGTGGCGAAGTCGACCTGTTGGCGGTCATGACACCCAGCATCGAACGCCAGACAGAGCTGCGTTTTACTCGACCTTATCTGATCAACCCTTTTGTGCTGGTCAGTGCCAAGGGCGCCGGAGCCCCCAAAACTCTGGACGATTTGCAGGGTAAACGCCTGGCAATTGTCCGCGGTAACGCTTTGCACGAATTCATTCGGGTCAATGCACCGGGTGTGCGCTTCGTCGAGGTAGAAAGCCCCGCCCAGGCGATGGCAATGGTGGCCAGCGGGGCGGCCGATGCAGCCTTGAACTCGTTGATCAGTGCGCGGTACATGATTGCCCGGCACTACCGCGACTTGCTTCAAGTGACCAGTACCGTTGGCACTGAACCGGCACACATCAGCTTCGCGACCCACCGTGGAGCCCTTGAGCTCTACTCAATCCTCAATAAAGCCCTGCTAAGCATTCCCCCGGAAGAAATGGACGAGTTGGCCAGCCGCTGGCGCAATGAACTGCTGGTGGATGACAGCTACTGGTCGCGTTACCGCACCCCCATCCTTCAGGGTTTTTTGGCCGCAGGACTGTTGTTGCTGTTGGCACTGGGCTGGATTGCCTACCAGCGCAGCCTGATCCGCAAGCGTCAGCAATTACTGCTACAGGTGCAGCAAGCCCGGGACGCGGCAGACGATGCCAACCGGGCCAAGACGACCTTCCTGGCAACCATGAGTCATGAGATCCGTACGCCGATGAATGCAGTGATCGGTATGCTTGAGCTGGCGAAGAAGCGTGCCGAGGAGGGCGTCACTGACCAGTTTTCGATTGAGGTGGCATCGAACGCAGCGCAGCAGTTGCTGGAGCTGATTGGCGACATTCTGGATATTTCGCGGATCGAATCGGGACATTTGTCCCTCACTCCGGAGCGCGCGAATTTGCGGGCCCTAGTCGAATCGGTAAGCAAGGTGTTCGAAGGTCTGGCGCGGCAAAAGAACCTGCTTTGGCAGGTCGAACTGGGCGCCGGTAGTAACCGCGATGTGTTGATCGATCCAATGCGTTTCAAGCAAATCGTTTCCAACCTGCTGAGTAACGCGATCAAGTTCACCCGCACCGGACAGATCAGCCTGACGCTGAAAGTAGAGCCCGCTGTCGTTCACGGGAACCTGGCGGTTAACCTGTGTATCAAGGACAGCGGGATTGGCATCAGCGAATTCGACCTGCAGCGATTGTTCAGTCCGTTTGTGCAGGCCGGCAATAGCCCGCAGGATGGCCGCAGTGGTTCAGGTCTGGGCCTGGTCATCAGTCGCTCGCTGTGTCAGATGATGGGCGGCCAATTGCACTTGAGCAGCGTGCTGGGCACTGGTACTCAGGTTGAAGTCAGCCTTGATGTGCTGGCGTTGCAGCCGCTGGCCGAGCCGCCGACGGTCGAGACCGCGCCGCCGGAGCAAGGGCATTCGTTGAACATTCTGGTGGTTGATGACTACCCGGCCAATCTCCTGCTGCTGTTACAGCAATTGAGCCATCTGGGGCACCATGTGTGTGACGCCAAAGACGGTGAGCAGGGGCTCGAATGCTGGCGTGAACATACGTTCGACGTGGTGATCACCGATTGCAACATGCCGAATCTCAGCGGTTACGAGTTGGCCATGGCGATTCGTGACGAGGAGCGGGCCAATGGGGACATGCCTTGCCTGATCCTCGGTTTCACCGCCAATGCCCAGCCCGAAGAAAAGATCCGTTGCATGGAAGCCGGGATGGACGATTGCCTGTTCAAGCCCATCGGCCTGAAGGACCTGAGTGCTCGCCTGGCCGGGGTGATACCGGACACGAACACGCGACAACCGCTCGAAACGCTGCCGACCAGCGCTGCCGAAATCGACCTGAGCAGCCTTGAACAACTGGCCGGCCCTGACCGCAGCCTGATCAATAAATTATTGACTGAGCTGGCCGCCAGTAACGCCAAGGACCTGGCACGCTTACAGGGCTTTTACTGCAAGCGTGACCGCATGGGCTTGCGGGAGCTGGCCCATCGGATCAAGGGCGGCGCGCAAATGGTCAAGGCCCGGCGCCTGGTCCACTGTTGCGAACAGCTGGAAGCTGCCTGCGGCGAGCGCGACAACAATCTCCTGAGCCAGGCGGTGCAGGCCTTGCAAGACGCCATGGAACGTTTGGCTCTGCACCTGGAGCAACGCTGAGCGGTGCTGCTCAATCCCAGTCGGGAGCGATACCTTTCGGGCTGGTCAGGCGTTGGCCGCGTTCCAGTCCGGCGATCAGCGCCATGTCTGCTGCACTCAGCGTCAGCTTGCGGGCCGCCAGGTTGCTGTCGAGGTTGGCCCGTTGGGTCGAAGACGGGATCACCGCGTAACCCTGCTGCATGGCCCAGGCCAGCGTGACTTGCGCCGGGGTTGCCTGATGCCGCTCGGCGATCTGCTGGATGATCGGGTCCTTCAGGACTTCGCCGTAGGCCAGGGTCATGTAGGAGGTGATCTGAATACCCTGGCTCTGGGCGAACTCGACCACTGTGCGGTTTTGCAGGTAAGGGTGCAGCTCGATCTGATTGGTCGCGATGTTGTCTGCACCGACCGCGTCGATGGCTTGCTGCATGAGGTCGACGGTGAAGTTCGACACGCCGATCTGTCGGGTCAGGCCCAGGGCTTTGGCTTCCAGCAGGGCGCCCATGAATTCGTGCACCGGCACCTGGTTTTCCGGGGACGGCCAGTGAATCAGCGTCAGGTCGAGGTAATCGGTTTTCAATTTGCGCAGGCTGTCTTTCAGGCTGGCGATCAGTTGGTCTTTGGCGAAATTGGCGATCCAGATCTTGCTGGTGATGAACAGTTCTTCGCGAGCAATACCGCTGGCGGCGATGGCCTGGCCGACATCGGCTTCGTTGTCATAGATTTGCGCGGTATCGATCACCCGGTAACCGAGTTCAAGGCCGGTGCTCACCGAATCGATGGCCACCTGGCCTTGCAAGCGAAACGTACCGAGGCCGAAAGCTGGAACAGACATGTGTGACTCCAAGGGTTGTGACAGGAATGGCCGCGAGTATCCCGGTCTGCATCCTTGAGAAAAACCGCTGTATCGGCAAAGCACTCTTTACTGAAAATCACGAATCCAGGGAGCCTTGCGCTCAAGCGATGGTGAGTGGCGTACACGGATTCTGCATGCGCCACTCACCACCTGTGGGAGCGAGCTTGCTCGCGATAGCGGTCTGACAGTCACTGCATCGGTGTCTGTTCTACCGTCATCGCGAGCAAGCTCGCTCCCACATTGGTTTTGTGGTGTGGTGCAGGTTGCGTTCACCTCGCAATCAAACACTCCTACACTGTGCCCAATCTGTGCGATCTTCACGCCATTGGCCTTGCTGGAGCTGCTTGATGTTGTCACTTCTCACCGATCACCCGATGTTCTGCGCCTTGGCGTTGATTCTGGTCGACATCCTGCTGTGGCGGTTGGTCAGTGTCAGTCACTGGAAACTGGCGATGCGGGTGATGATTTTTTCGTTGTTCAGTGCCGTGCTGTTCAATGAAGGCATGAACCCGATGGAGGTGGCGCCCTGGCCGGAGAATGTGCCGTTGCACCTGGCCGCGACCGGATTGCAGATCGGTTGGTGGCTGTTCGGCGCGCGAACCCTGACGGTATTGCTCGGCACTGTGATGATGCAACGGGTCGGACATACCGGCCGGTTGTTGCAGGATTTGCTCGGCGCGGTGATTTTCCTGATCGCGATCATTGCCGCCCTGGCGTATGTGCTCGATTTGCCGGTCAAAGGTGTGCTGGCGACTTCCGGTGCCCTGGCGATCATCGTCGGCCTGGCATTGCAGAGCACCCTCAGCGATGTGTTTTCCGGCATCGTGCTCAACACCACCAAACCCTATCAACTGGATGACTGGATCTCCATCGACGGCACCGAAGGCCGGGTCACCGACATCGACTGGCGGGCCACGCGGCTGCAAACCTCACAGGGCAGCATGGCGGTGATTCCGAACTCGTTGGCAGCCAAGGCCAAGATCATCAACTTCAGCCGGCCCAGCGACATTTTCGGCATTACCATCAGCCTGCAACTGAGCCCCCATGCGCGCCCGCACACGGTGATCGAAGCGCTGGAGCGGGCGATGCAGGGTTGCCGGCAACTGCTCAGCAAACCGGCGCCGAGCGTCTCCTTGAAAAACTCCAGCGCCAGCGGCGTGGAGTACGAGATCATCGGATTTGTATCGTCCATGGGGCAAAAGCGCGAAGTGCGCAATCTGCTGTTCGATCTGGCGTTCCGGCATCTGCGCGCATCGGGCGTGAGCCTGTTGTCGACCGCAGAAACCACAACACCGCCGGACCTTTCGCGGCCAAGGGCGTTGCTCGAAAGCTCGAGTATTTTCTCGACCTTGCGTTCGGAGGAGAAAGACACCTTCAGCCAGAACATGACGCTCATTACCTTCCGCCCTGGGGAAATGATCCTGCCTGCCGGCGAGGTCAGCGATCACCTGTTCATCATCGAATCCGGGGTGGTGTCAGTGGCCTTGAGCCGTGGCGGCAAAAAGTTCGAAGCCGGGCGCATGGGGCCGGGCGAGGTGATCGGCGAGGCCGGGATTCTCTCGGATAAATCGGTACCGGCGGACTTTTCGGCCAAGACCTTCTGCACCCTGTACCGGATCGAAAAGGAATACCTCAAACCCTGTCTCGACGCCCGCCACGACATCAACGAAGCGATGCAGACACTGCTGGATTTCCGCTTGCACACTGCGCAAACCCTGACACAGGAAGTGCCGAAAGTGGTGGAGAAGAAGGGCTTCTTGCAGTGGTTGCGTAGTCGGACGTAGCCCGTTACGAAGCCTTATGAAACAGAGGTGGGTTTTTTGTATTGTTCCGGGTCTACCGACCCGTTAAGCCGCTACACGCGCTCCGTAGCAGCTGCCGAGTTCGCGAGGCTGCGTTCGGCTGCGAAGCAGTCGTAAAATCAGGCAACACGCTCTTTCAGGCAAACCGCGTACGCAGGGTTTGAGGACTGCGTCCTCGAACGCAGCCTCGCGGGCTCGGCAGCTGCTACGGTTACTGTTACTCCGGTGGATCGAGGTGATCCAGTGCTCGATTCACCGCCAACTCGGCCGGAGAAACGGTCGCGCCAAAGGACGGGCAGGCCGGTCATTGGCTACCTCGACTTCTGAACAATTGGCTATTTGTGCCAATCGCCGACAGCGCTACCGTATGGCGCATTCCCACTTGCTACGGAGCTGACCATGCAATCTCGTGTCGATTTCTACACCGCTTCACCCGATGCCCTCAAAGCCATGATCGCGCTGGAAACCGCGGTCTCCAAGCTGCCGCTGGAAAAGACCCTGATCGAACTGGTCAAACTGCGTGCTTCGCAAATCAACGGCTGTGCCTTTTGCATCGACATGCACACCGCCGATGCGATCAAGGATGGTGAAACCCCACGTCGCCTGTTCGCCGTGACCGCCTGGCGCGAAGCCCCGTTCTTCAGCGACCGCGAGCGTGCGGCCCTGGCCTGGACCGAATCCCTGACTCAGCTCAGCCTGACCCACGCCCCGGACGAAGACTACGAAATGGTCGCCGCGCAATTCACGCCCAAGGAAATGGTCGACCTCACCGTGGCGATTACCACCATCAACGCCTGGAACCGACTGGCGGTGGGTTTCCGCAAAATGCCGCAGGCCTGATCCAGGATTAATGGGCGTCTGCTGATGGCGCAGCCGGCGGTTGCACCTTGCGCATCAACGGCACCATCAGTGTGGCGATGATGAAGCAGACCATGATCGTCAGGAACGCGTCGCCATAGGTTTGCGTCTGGGCTTCGCGGTAGGTCAGCAGCCACAGTTGGTGCAGGCTGGCCGTCACGCCCGCGTCGCCGCTCTGACCCAGTGCGGCGAAGTTGCTGCCGACCTGTGACAGCCACTGGTTCATGGCTTCATTGCTGCTGTTCAGGTGCTCGGCCAGTCGTGTGAAGTGCAGGTTGGTGCGGTCATTGAGGATTGTTGCGCAGGCAGCGATGCCGATCGCCCCACCGAGGTTGCGCATCAGATTGAACAACCCCGACGCATGCTTCAGCCGTGCCGGGGCCAACCCGCCCAAGGTCAGCGTGACCGCAGGCGGCACCGCCAATTGCTGGGCAATCCCGCGCAAGGCTTGCGGCAGTATCAACTCCCTGGCGCCCCAGTCATGGGTGATCGGGCTGAAATCCCACATCGATAACGCGAACAGCCCAAGGCCGGTCATCATGATCCAGCGCAAGTCGACGCGGTTGGCCAGAAAGGCATACAGCGGAATCGCCATGATCTGGAACACCCCGGTGGAAAACACCGCCAGACCAATGTCCAGTGCCCCATAACCGCGAACCCGACCAAGAAACAACGGCGTCAGGTAAATGGTCGCGAACAGGCCGATCCCGGTGACGAATGAAAAGAAGCAGCCGAGGGCAAAGTTGCGGTCTTTCAGCGCCCGCAGATCAACGATCGGGTGGGCCACGTGCAAGCTCCGACCGATGAACGCCAAGCCCGCCAGCCCGGAAATCCACGCGGTGGTCAGAATCGTCTGATCGCTGAACCAGTTCCAGCGCGGACCTTCCTCCAGGGTGTATTCCAGGCACCCGAGAAACAGCGCCATGAACACCATGCTCAGGTAATCCGCCCCCTTGAGCAGGGACAATTCCGGCTGGTCGATTTTCACCAGCATCGGCACCGCGACGGCAACGAAAATCCCCGGCACCAGGTTGATGTAGAACAGCCAGTGCCAGGACGACACGTCGGTGATCCAGCCGCCAATCACTGGCCCCAGAGTCGGCGCCAATGAGGCCACCGCGCCAATGGTCGCGGCGGCGATCACCCGTTGTTTGCCGCTGAAGAAAAAGAACGCGGTGGTGAACACCAGCGGGATCATCGAGCCGCCGAGAAATCCTTGTAGCGCGCGGAAGGCGATCATGCTCTGGATGTTCCAGGCCGCGCCGCAGAGCAGGCTGGCCAGGGTGAAACCGACGGCCGAAGCGCAGAACAGCCAACGGGTGGAAAACACCCGCGACAACCATCCTGACAGTGGAATCACGATGATTTCAGCGATCAGGTAGCTGGTCTGCACCCAAGCGGTTTCGTCGGTACCGGCCGAGAGCCCGCCGCCGATGTCACGCAGCGAGGCCGAAACAATCTGGATATCCAGCAGCGCAATGAACATGCCGATACACATCGTGGCGAAGGCAAACACCTTGGTCGCCGTTGCCATGCTCGCGGCATTGAACGGTTGAGCCTGGGCGGTGAGGGCGCGGCTCATGGTGCGCTGGCCTGGGCTATGGCTACGGTGGTTTCCTTGGGCGCGGTTTTGGTATCAACCGACGCGGTCACCGACAGCCCCGGACGCAATTGGCCGAGTACGCCGTCGGCCGGATCGAGGAGGATCCGCACCGGCACCCGCTGGACGATTTTGGTGAAGTTGCCGGTGGCGTTTTCTGGTGGCAGCACGCTGAACTGCGCGCCAGTGGCCGGCGCCAGGCTGTCCAGATGACCGTGGAATTCGCGGCCCGAGAGCACGTCGGCATGAATGCTCACGCGCTGCCCCGGCACCATGTGCGCCAGTTGATCTTCCTTGAAGTTGGCATCGACCCACAGTCCGCTGGCGGGCACCACCGAGAGCAATTGCGAGCCGGCCTGGGCATAGGCGCCAACCCGCGCCCGGCGGTTGCCGATAACACCGTCGACCGGTGCGCGCAGTTCGGTGTAACCGAGGTTCAGTTGCGCCAGATCACGTTCGGCGCGTGCCTGCATCAACGCCGCTTTGGCCTGTTGCTTGCGAGTGGCGATCACGTCCAGCTGCCGTTGGGTTGCGAGCAATTCGGCTTGTGCCCGGGCACTCTGCGCTTGAGCTGTCTTGAAGGTGGCATCGGCGCGTTGTGCACTTTCCACCGACACCGCATTACTGCCGACCAGTTTTTTGTAGCGGGCATTGTCATCCCGCGAGCGGGCGGTTTCCGCGCCGGCGGCATCAATCCCGGCGCGCGCCTGGCCGATCACCGCATGCTGCAATTGCTCCGTGGCATCGAGGTTGGCCAGCAGCGCTTCCTCTGCCGCAACGGCGCCTTCAGCCTTGGCCAGGCTGGCGCGATAGTCGCGTGAATCGAGGCGTACCAGCAGGTCGCCAGCCTTGACGCGTTGGTTGTCGGTCACCAGCACTTCTTCGACATAACCGGCGACTTTCGGCCCGATCACCGTCACATCGCCACCGATGTAGGCGTCGTCGGTTTCTTCGATGAAGCGGCCGCTGGTCCACCAGTGCGAACCGTAGAGGGCGATCAACGCCAGAGCAATGAGGCCCGCAACAGCGAGCAGTAAGCGCTTGAGCAAAGGAGTGCGCGCAGGTTGCACGGCAAGGGAAGGATCAACGGTATTCAGGCTGGTCATGGCAATCCCCTATGGGATATCAGTCGTTATTACGGACGTAATATGACGCAGGTAATATTTTCTGACAATTGATTTTTCCGGCCGCTCGTCGGTTGCCGATCATCCTGGGTGGACGCTTTTGATAGGCGGTGTTTTTGAGCGGGCGTGCGAGCCGGTACGACCCGATCGGCAAAAACTGTAGTGATGTTTAATTATTAAATACGACGTAGGCAACGTCTTGCATTTGTGTAGTCAGGGTTTGACTATCACGCCAATTGATAGCGTGGCATTAGGCCAGTTAATCGAATGCAAGGATGTTGAGTGCCGTTTTCGCTTTCCGTTGTTCCGCGTTTTTCCACCCCATTCTTTCCACGTTTGTTGGCCGCGCTGCTGAGCCTGAGCATCGCTCCGCTCCAGGCCGCAGAACCCTCGGCACTCGGCCAGGAAGGGCTGCGTCAGCAACAGCAGCAACAACGCGACCTGCAACAACTGCAACTGGAACAGCGGCGCCGCCAATTGGAACGCAGCAGCTTTGGACCGGCGCCAAGTACTCCGGCGTTGCCCGCGCAGGTTACTGCCGATGAACGTTGCTGGCCCTTGAGCGGGACGCGTATTGGCGGCGTCACGCTGTTGAGCAGCCGTGAACTGAATGAGCAACTCAAGCCGCAGATCGCTTCGTGCATGGGTGTCGGCCAGATCAACCATCTGCTGGCGACCATCACCCGCTTGTATGTGGATGCCGGTTACATCGCCAGTCGGCCGTACCTGGTCAGCGCTCCGGCGGCCGGCCAGTCGCTGGATATCCGGGTCGATGAAGGTTACGTCGAGTCCATCGAACTGCAGGATCAGAGCTTGCCGGTCGCACTGGGCGGGGCCTTTCCCGGCATGCTCGGCAAGCCGCTGAACCTGCGCGATCTGGAGCAGGGCCTGGATCAGTTGAACCGCTTGCGCTCACTCGATCTGACGGCCGACATCGCCCCCGGCAGCCAACCCGGCGCCTCGCGGATCATTTTGCGTTCGCGCAGCAGCGCCGCCTCGCGCTGGGCCTTGGGAATGGGCCTGGACAACCTCGGCAGCGCGAGCACCGGGCGTGATCGCGACACCTTGAGCCTGAGTCTGGACAGCCCGTTGCAGCTCAATGATCTGCTCAGCATCAATCTCAGCGACACCCTCAACCACGGCCCGCGTTACAGCCGTAACGCCAGCCTGTATTACGCCATTCCTTACGGTTACTGGACCTACAGCCTGTTCGTCAGCCATGCCGAGTACCGCGCGCCGTTCAAACTCAGCAGCACCACGTTGTACAGCCGCGGGCTGACCGACCAGCTCAGCCTGCGCGCCGACCGCGTGTTGTGGCGTGATCAGGGGCATCAGCTCAGTGCCAGCCTGCAACTGGCGCACAAGGACGTCGACAGCTATCTGGAAAACATTCGCCTCGGCATTCAGAGCCCGACGCTGACCGTGGCCGAAGCCGGGTTGAACCTGTTCTGGCTCAACAGCGCGGTGTGGAACCTCGATATCAACTATGCCCAGGGGCTGCGGTGGTGGGGCGTCGACGACGATGCCCAGCGCCAGAACAGCAACCTGCCGAAAGCGCAGTTTCGCAAATACCGCGCGAACCTCAGCCAGTGGCGCAATGGCCAGTTCGCCGGGCAAGCCTGGCAATGGCAAAGCCAACTCTCGCTGCAATACAGCCCCGACCCGCTGCCGGCCATCGAACAACTGCTGGGCACCGACGATTCCGCTGTTCGCGGCTACCGGGAAAACAGTGCATCCGGCGCCACCGGAGCGATCTGGCGCAACACCTTGCGCTTGCCGCTAAACAGCGGCCTGCCGGTGCGAATAACCCCGCGTCTGGGGCTGGACAACGGTTGGCTCAAGGCCGATCACGGCGCTGAAGGCCAACGGCTGAGCGGTGCCAGTGTCGGGCTCAACCTGAGCTGGAAAAACCTGCAAGTCGACATCGACTACCAACGCAGCCTCAACACACCCAAAGGTTTTGGGAATGAACCCGAGGCCTGGCTGATGCGCCTGGGCCTGCAGATATGAAAACCGCCATCCCCGACAGCCTGAAACAGCCGCGGCATCTGAGCGCGACAGCAGCGGCGTACCCCCCAACGCGCAACTGGATTCAGCCCATTTATTGAGAGGTTCTCATGCCGATAGAAAAGTTCGCGTTTCACCTTTCCCCTCGGGGCAAACTGCGTTGGGCGATTGCCAGCCTGCTCTTCGTTGCCCAACTACCTCAGGCGCTGGCCGGTGGCTTGACGGTCGCACCCGGTCCGGGCGGCACCCCGCAACTGCAAAATCAGGCCGGTGTGCCGATCGTCAATATCGTTGCACCCAATGGCGCCGGTCTGTCGCATAACCAGTTTCTCGACTACAACGTCGACCGTCAGGGGCTGGTGTTGAACAACGCCCTGCAAGCCGGGCAGTCGCAACTCGCCGGGCAATTGGCTGCCAACCCGCAGTTCCAGGGGCAGGCGGCGAGCGTGATCCTCAACGAAGTGATCAGCCGTAACGCCTCGGCCCTCAATGGCGCGCAGGAGATTTTCGGGCGCTCGGCCAACTACGTGCTGGCCAACCCTAACGGTATTTCGGTCAATGGCGGCAGCTTCATCAACACCCCGAATGCCAACCTGGTGGTCGGTCGTCCCGAGCTGAACGACGGCAAATTGCAGGGGCTCAACACCCGTGACGCCACCGGCCAATTGCAGATCCAGGGCCAGGGCCTGACGAACCGCGAAGGCGGCATCAACCTGATCGCCCCGCGCATCGACAGCCAGGGCCGCATCGATGCGCGCGACCAGTTGAGCGTGACGGTCGGCCGCAATCAGCTGGATTACGCGAGCGGTCAGGTGCGCAACGTCGACCCGGCCGGCACCACTCAGGATTCACGCATCGATGCCAGCCTGTTCGGTGCCATGCAGGCCGGGCGCATCAACATTGTCAGCACCGCCGAAGGCGCGGGTGTGCGAGTCGGTCCGGTCCAGGTTGAAGGCCGTGACGGCGTGAAGATTCAATCCGCCGGTGACTTGCAGATCAGCGGCCAGGCACTGCCCAACAGCCTCGACGTCACCCGCAGCGCGGTACGCAGCAGCCAGGGTGATGTCGCGTTGCGCAGTGACAAGGACCTGACGTTGGCGGCGGCGGATGTCAGTGGCCGCAACGTCAAACTCGACGCCGGGCGCAACCTCACGCTGAGCAGCGTTGAAGCGCGCAAGCTTCAGGAGAAACGCGAGAACTGGAACAACAACACCATCGGCATCACGTGGGAAACCTACGAGCGGACCCAGACCGACAGCGACTCACGCCAGCATGGCAGCCAGGTCGTGGCCAGTCGCAATGCCGAACTCTCGTCCGGCGCCAGCACCGAACTCAAGGCCGCCAAGGTCGAGGCCGGCGAAACCCTGAAGGTCGACAGCGGTGCTGATCTGCGCCTGACGGCAGCCACCGAAACCCGTACCCAGACCGATCAGGGCAAGCACCGCAAGCACCTGTGGAAAGCCGATTGGGACGACCGCAGCGAGGAGCAACGCAGCGTCACCAGCCAGTTGAAGGCCGGCAAGAACATTGCGATCAGCAGCGGCGAGTTGTTGTCCTCGCAAGGCGCGGAACTGAGCAGCAAGGGTGACATTCAACTGGCTGGCAAACAGCTTGAGATCGGCAGCGCCAGCCGTACGCAAAGCAGCAGCAAGAACGGGTACTCGGGAGATCTGGTCGGTGGCGGGTTCTTCGGCAAGACCGGTGATGCCGATCAGGGCAAGACCCTGAATCAGGGCAGCAAGATCAATGCCGACGGCAAATTGATCGTCAAGGCCGACGATGTGCGCATCAGCGGCAGCCAGGTGCGTGGCCGGACCGAGGCCAGCGTCATCAGCGACAAAGGCTCGTTGACCATCGATGGCGTGCAGAACACCTCCCACAGCAACAGCCATGACAAGGACAGTAAATTCTTTGGCATCGCCAAGGATGAAAGCCGCCAGAACCTCAAGGGCAGCACCACTGTCAGCAGCCAGCTGAGTTCCGACAGTAACCTTGCGCTCAAGAGCGCCAAGGACATCGACGTGGTCGGCGCCACTGTCTCGGCCGGTGGATCGCTCAGTGCGGACGCGACGGGCAAGCTGACGGTCAGCTCGGCGCAGAACACTTCCGACAGTAACACCTCGAGCCAGAACCGTGGTTTCGACGTCTATGCCAAAGAGAATGCGCCAGGTGCCGGCCAGTACCGCGCCGGCATTCACTATGAAGACAAACAACAAACCACCACCGCCAATGAAACCCGTCAGCAGGGCTCGAGCCTGACTGGCGCCAACGTCGAACTGACGGCGGGCGGCGACCTGACGCTCAAAGGCGCCAACGTCAAAGCCAGTGCTGGGGACGTCAGCCTCAGCGGGCAGAACGTTGCGCTGTTGGCCGAACACGACAGCACCTCCAGCACCACGGATACCACTAGCAATGGCGGCGGCTTCTACTACACCGGTGGTCTGGACCGCGCCGGTAGCGGTGTCGATTTCGCCCACAGCAGCAGTCAGGACAGCAGCGCCAAAACTACTGCTCGCACCACGGGTGTCGAGAGCAGCGGCAAGCTGCAGATCAACGCCGGCAACGGCACGCTGACCACCCAGGGTGCACAGGTTGCCGCTGGCTCGACGCTTCAGGTCACGGCCGGGCAGGTTGACAATCAGGCTGCCAACAACGCCGACAGCAGTTCCCACAAGGAGAACAACTGGTCGGCCGATGTCGGTGCCAACGTCGAGTACAAAGGCATTGCCCGTCCCATCGCCAAAGCCATCGAAGGTGTGGCCCAGAGCAAGGTTCAGCAACCGGGTTTGCTGGATAACCTCACGCAGCCGAATGTCGGCATCGACGTCGAGGTCGGTCATTCGAACAACAGCCGCACCGAGCAAAACAGCACCGCTGTGGTCAGTCAGTTCAAGGGCGGGGCGGTTGATGTTCGGGTGGCCGGTGAATTGAAGGATCAGGGCAGCCAGTACCGTGCAACCGATGGCGGGCTGACGATCAAGGCTGACAGGCAGGTCGCGACGGCGGCCGCCAACACTCACAGCAGCAGCGATCAATCGGTGGATGCCAAGGTGGGCGTTCGCGTCTACACCACCACCGGCGAAGACGTGAACGTGCGCGGCAGCGGGGCGGGCGGTAGCCGCCAGACTTCCGAGACCAGCTCCAAAGCGGTGGTCGGCGGCTATGCCGGGAATCAGGGCGTGAAGATCGATCTGCGCGGTGACGGCCAGTACCAAGGCAGTCAATTCAACGGCGGGCAGGGCGGTGTGGCGATCAAGAGCGGCGGCGATCTGGCGCTGAATCAGGCCAACGACCATCAGAGCAGCAGCACTTCCAGCCTGCGTGGCGATGGCTCGCTGACGGTCGGCACCAACCCGGGCGCCGAAGGCAGCAACGTCAATCTGGGCGCCGGTTTCCAACTCGATCACAAGGCCAACCAGACTGAAGACAGCCAGGCCCGGGTTGCGAGCATTCAGGGCAAAGGTCCGGTGCAACTGAGCAGCGGTGGTGATCAAGTGCTGCAAGGCACCACCATCGGCACGGTGGTGAACAAGGCGGCTGACATCTCGTTGAACGCCGGCGGCAAGCTCAATCTGCAAGCTGCGACGGATACTCATAGCGCCACTGGCAGCAATCTGGGTGGCGGTCTCAATGTTGGGGGCGGTAAAAGCAGCACCGAGCAAAGCAGCGGCTTGAATGGCAACCTGAGCGCCAATTTCAACATCGGTCGGGTGGGCGAAAACAGCCAAATCCTGAAGGGTGGCAGCCTGAACAGTCAGGGCCCGGTCTCGCTGAGCAGCGGTTCCAGCGCTGCTGACGCGATCCACTTGCAAGGCACTCAGGTCAGCGCACCGAGCGTGACCCTTGATGCACAACGAGGCGGGATCTATCAGGAGTCGGCGCAATCGACTCAGGCCATCAACAACTGGGGGCTGACCCTCGGCGCCGGTGGAAACGCGAGCAAGTCGACGCCGTCGGCGACCAACGATCAGGACGTTGCCAAGAGCGGCCACGGCTTCGACGCGCGGGCGAAAATCGACGTCGACAACCGCAACAGCACTACCCAGAAAAACAGCCACATCCAGGCTGACAGCGTGGTGCTGAACAGCGCTAGCGACACCCGGTTGGCCGGTGCCCGGATCGATGCCAAACAGGTCAGCGGCCAGGTTGGCGGTGATCTCACGGTCGAAAGCCGTCAAGACCATGAGAGCAGCGTCAAGGTTGGTATCGACCTGCGTTTGAACGCGGAGAAGAACCAGCCAGGCGCCGTCGGCAAACTGGCCAAGACTACCGGCCCGCTCAAGGACAAGGTTGAGGGCAAAGCCCAGGAAGCTTTCGACAGCCAGCGCGACAAGCTGGAAACCGCGGTCGACAAAAGCGTTGAAGGCCTGGCCTCGGCCAAGGACTCACTGACCCGCAGCGGCAGTTACTCGCTCAACGAGAAAGACACCGCCGGCAGCAAGGTCGCCGACGCGACCCAAAGCGCGCTGTTCGGCGACAAGAGCGGTGAAACCTCATACACCCCGACGCTGTACCTGGACGTCAGCCACACCAGCAAGAACAACGTTACCCAGGCGTCCAGCATCAGCGGCAGCCAAGGCGTCGACCTTCGGGTAGGCGGGGAAACACAACTGACCGGTGCGCGGATTTCTGCCAAGGAAGGTTCGGTGGATCTGGGCGGTTCCAGGGTCACCAGTACTAGCCTCAGCGGCAGCTACTACCGGGCCGATGTTGGCCTCAACCTGTCCAAGTCAGCGATCAACCTGGCGACCGGCGCCAAGGACGAACTCACCCAAACGCCTGACGCCGCCACGGCCAAGGATCGCAAGTTCAACCTCGGCCCACTGAGTGCCGGTGGCCATTACGAGACCCAGGTGCTGCAAGCCGGTATCGACGAGAACACCCGCTAAACCGGGGCAGGCCAGTGACTGTGTCACGGGCCTTGCGCAAACAATAAAGCCCCTCTCCTGGCAACAGGAGGGGGGCTTCGCTTTCGACTGCGGTAACTAATAAGTTCACTTATTATTTCTGTCGGCTACCTGAACATCATTCAGAAAACAGTGCGTGTTCTCTGTTGAGTGCGGACAAGTCAGTAACTCGGTGGATATACTTCGGCGCATCCGAAGAACGATTATTTAGTTTGGAAGATATCGCTGGTCAAGCACTTGAATAGTGTTTGTTCGTGCGCGCGGCTATCAGAAACAAGTGTGCTGATGTTTCGTAATGTGTATCAGTGTGTGTAACTTGTTTCTTGATGATAAGCACTGTTGGTGTTGGCCTGTATGGGTTTCTAGGCAGGTGTGATGCCGGTGGTGGATGTTTTTGGATGAAATAAACTTGTCACAAATTGAAATGAATTCCGTCCGGCCAAGTTGGGTGATCGTGCCTCGTTATGGCCATTAATGAAAGATCAGGAGCGTCGAAGATGACCGAAGAACCTAGTTGTAACTCTCAACACCTGAGCACTGCCTTATTGTTGAAGACATTAACCTTAGCCGTCGCAAACCCTCCTCGTTATAGGCATGAGGAGCATTTGCGTGAACAAGTATTCAAGGTCGATCATGCCAAACTACACACCTTGCCGCACCGCCCACTCGAAAATCACTGCGCAGGCCGTTGAGGCCGTTTCATTCACTGCTTTTCTTCAAGATCTGTCTCCCCACAAACGCGGGGTCATGCGGCAAAACCTGGTGTTTGTCGGTGTGGCCGTTGGCGTCTCCCTTCTGCTGACACTGTCTTCCAAAGCCCACGCCGCCGGCGGCCCCTATGTGGTCGACGACGGTTCGATCAACGCCCCCGGCGAATGCAACGTCGACGTCTGGTACAAAAGCCAACGCCACCAACAGTCGAACCATGAAACGGAGCTGTCCCAGGACTGCACGTTCAAGGCGCTGCCCTCGGTGCAGTTCGGCGCCGCGGTGTCCCACGGCCACGACGATGGCGACAGGGAGACCCAAGTCAGTCCGAAGATCAAGGCGCAGGTGTTCAGCGATGATGATCTGGGGCTGGAAGTGGCCCTTGCCGCAGGCGCGCATTTTGCCCTCAACCGCCGCCACTCCTTCGATGGCGCCGACCTGACCCTGCCCATGACGTATCAGCCTGTCGAGTCGTTGCGTCTGAACGTCAGCACCGGCTGGACCCACGAATACGACGACGGCAAGCAACGCCGTAGCTGGACCTGGGGCACAGGCGTTGAATACGCGCTGGCCGAATCCCTGACGCTGATTGCCGAACGCTTCGGCCAGCAGGGTGGCGACCAGGGCTGGCAGGCCGGACCTCGTCTGCATCTGGGCAAAAAGGTCGATATCGATCTGGTGGTAGGACGCCACCTGAATAACGACCGCGAACAGTGGCTCGCCACCGGTGCCACGTTGCGTTTTTAAACACCCGTTGTTCAGCCCCGTATCACCCGCCAACGCTTTGTGGCGGGTGATTCAAACCTTCAACGCCTTGCCACTGACCGCCACGGCCAGCAGCAACACCGCGATCAATCCGAAGGCGAAACTCAAGCTGCTGCCGTGGGCGATAAAGCCGATCACTGCAGGCCCCGCCAGAATCCCCGCATACCCCAAGGTCGTGATGGCCGGAACGGCGATGCTTTCGGGCATGACTTTCTGTTTGCCAACGGCGGTGTACAGCACCGGCACGATGTTCGAACACCCGGCCCCGACCAATGCATACCCGATCAGCGCGGCTTCCCAGGCCGGTGCCAAGGTTGCCAGCAGCAGGCCGGCAGACGCGGTCAAACCGCCAAACACAATCACGCGTGTGGCCCCCAGCTTATGCACGATGGCATCGCCCGTCAGCCGTCCGACCGTCATGGTCAAGGCAAACGCGGCATAGCCCAGTCCGGCATACGCGGTGTCGAGATCACGCTCTGAGGTCAGGAACACCGCGCTCCAGTCCAGCACCGCGCCTTCGGCCAGGAACACGATAAAACACAGGCTACCGATAAACAGCACCATGCCGTGGGGAATGGCGAACGCCGGCCCCGAGCTTTCGCTGCCGTAGGGCAACAGATGGGGCGCAGCTTTGAGCAACGACACCAGCAGAAACACGATCACCACCAAGGTCGCGCCCAACGGCGAAACACCCAGGCCGAGCAGGGCGCTGACACCCGCCGCGCCGACTATCCCGCCGAGGCTGAACAAGCCATGAAAGCCCGACATCATGGTCTTGCCGCTGGCTCGCTCGACGATCACCGCTTGCAGGTTCACCGTCGAATCCACCGTACCCAACCCGGCCCCGAACAGAAACAGCGCGGCGATCAGCAGCGGGATCGACGACACCGTCGCCAGCAGCGGCAGTGCCAGGCAGATCAGCAGCGTGCCGCCACTGAGCACCCGCCGACAGCCGAAGCGCGAGGCCAGCGCACCGGCCATCGGCATCGCCAGAATCGAACCGACCCCCAGGCACAGCAACAACAAACCGAGCGTACCGTCATCGAGCCCGGCCCGGGCCTTGGCGTAAGGCACCAGCGGCGCCCACGCGGCGATGCCGAAGCCTGCAATAAAGAAGGCAATGCGCGTCGACATCTGTTCGAGGCGTCCGGGGCGGACAGAGACGGGAGGGATGATGGCGGTCATGAAAATCCTTGGTACTTCGGAGGAGGCTGTGAGCAGGGCCACATCCTTGCACATCAGCGACCGTCAGACGACCTTGAGGTTCTGTGGGTGTGATTCGAGTCGCCAGCGCTTACAGTAGCGTCGTGTTCCAGACTTCACCCAGGACCTGTCCATGACCTCGCTTTTCGATGCCCGCGGGAATATCTACGCCGTTGTCAGCCCACACGATCTGCGCCAGCGTGGTATCGATTTGCCGCAGGACGCCAGCCAGTCGGCGCAACGCCGTGCCGACTGGGCGCTGTCTGCGGTGGAAGCCATTTGCAGTTGGGCCCCCGGCACCCAACCGGCCGGTGCCAAGGAGCACCGTTCGGACGGTTTGTTGGTCGGCCCGTTTCAGGCTGTGCCACCGTTTGACCTGTTGATCGTCAACACCGACGGCACGCTGGCCGAGCGCAGTGGCAATGGCCTGACGATTTTTTCCCAGGCGCTGACCGAGCAGGGCTTGATGCCGGCGCAGGGGCGATGCCTGCTCAAGGTTCACCATGACAAAGGTGATGCGGTGTCGCCTGTCGAAACCTTGGTAACGCCTGCGCAGGTCGACGGCGTGCAGGGTTTCTGGCTGGACCTCGGCAAACCGGCTTTAGGGGCGAATGCGGTGGGGGCTCAGGCGGTCGAGGCGCGGACATTGAATCAACGTGAGTTGAGCCATGTGCCGCCGCTCGCGCGACTGAATCCGCTGTGGGCCTACAGTCAGTTCGTGCGGATCGGCAATCCCCATTGTGTGACGCTGGTGACGGATACCGAGGCGTTGCCGAGCAATGAGCAGATGCGCGAGCCCGGGTTGTCGGACGACCTGACGCGTATCGCTTTTGCGCCACCGAGCGGGGCTGGCGAGCCGTGTGCGGCGGGCGTCAATCTGCAATGGGCGAGGCTGGAATCCGAGCGGCGCATTGTTGCCCGGGTCTTCGAGCGAGGGGAAGGGCCGACCGCATCGTCCGGTACCAGCGCCAGCGCGGTGGCTTGCGCTGCGTGGAGTGTGGGGTGGGTGACGGCGGGGACTGTGGCGGTGGTTATGCCCGGCGGTACGGCGCCGGTGCTTCTTGAAGAACACGATGGTGAACTGAGCCGGGTCAGTTTGTTTGGTACGGCGCAGTTGATGTCCTGATTCTGCGGTGTCGGTCAGATTGCTATCGCGAGCAAGCTCGCTCCCACACGGGATCTGTGTCGTCCACAATTGTTGTGGTCATCGCAGTTCACCTGTGGGAGCGAGCTTGCTCGCGATAGCGTCAGCCCGGTCAGCCGAAAAACTCGACCACCGGCAACTGCCGCTTCATCAACACTTTCCCGCCACGAATCGAGTACAGCGGCAAGCCCTGGCTGCGGATCACTTCGTAATCGCTGTCCGCCGAGAGAATCAGCAAATTCGCTGGCCGTCCCGGCTCCAGCCCATAGCGATCACCCAGGGCCATGGCCTTGGCGCTGTTGTCGGTCACCAGGTCCAGCGCGGTTTGCAGGTTGCGGTAACCGAGCATGTGGCAAATGTGCAGGCCGGCTTCGAGCACCCGCAGGATGTTGCCGTTGCCCAACGGATACCACGGGTCGACAATCGAATCCTGACCGAAACACACGTTCATCCCGGCTTCCAGCAACTCGTTGACGCGGGTGACGCCACGGCGTTTCGGGAACGTGTCGAAGCGCCCCTGCAGGTGAATGCTTTCGGTCGGGCAGGAAACAAAACTGATCCCCGAATGCCCGAGCAGGCGAAAGAGCTTGGCGCAGTAAGCGTTGTCGTAGGAGCCCATGGCCGTGGTGTGGCTGGCGGTCACCCGTGAACCCATATCGCGGCTGCGGGCTTCTTCGGCCAGCACTTCAAGAAAGCGCGAGTGCGGGTCGTCGGTTTCGTCGCAATGCACATCCACCAGGCAGCCGGTGCGCTCGGCCAGGTCCATCAGGAATTTCACCGAGCTGACGCCTTGATCGCGGGTGTACTCGAAATGCGGAATGCCACCGACCACATCGGCGCCCAGCAGAATGGCTTCCTCCATCAAATCGCGGCCGTTGCGATAGGACTCGATGCCTTCCTGAGGGAAGGCGACGATTTGCAGGTCGATCAGGTGTCGACTCTCTTCACGCACTTCAAGCATCGCCTTGAGCGCGGTCAACTGCGGGTCAGTAACGTCGACGTGGGTGCGAACATGCTGGATGCCGTGGGCGGCGAGGGCGCTGATGGTCTTTTTGGCGCGGGTTTTAGTGTCTTCAGCCGTGATGGTCGCCTTGCGTTCGCCCCAGCATTCGATGCCTTCGAACAACGTGCCGCTCATGTTCCAGCGCGGTTCACCGGCGGTCAGCGTCGCATCGAGGTGGATGTGCGGCTCGACGAAGGGCGGCACCACCAGATTGCCACCCGCATCGAGGTCTTCGGGGCCGAGGGTTGGCGCTTCGGTCTGACGGGCGATGTTGGCGATCAGGCCGTTTTCCAGGTGCAATTCATGCAGGCCTTCATGGTTGCGCAGGCGGGCATTGATGATGTGCATGGGGTCAGGTCCTTTGGGCTAGTGCTGTATTCGGAGGGCATCGATCGATGGCTATACGTTAGCGTAGCGGTGACCGTACCGGCCAGCGGCACCTGTCAACTCTGACAGTAGACAGTTTCTGATACCCAATGCTATCCAGTGTTCATGGACGACTTTGGCTTTCATCACGCGACACCCACCCTGTGGGTAACGGACGCTCGGGGTCTGCCTGTGCGCAGCGTGGCGTACTGCCGTTCGACGCGTGAGCAAGTGCCCGAGGCGCGGGTTACACGGCAGGCTTTTGATGCCGCAGGGCGTGCGACTGAGCAGTGGGACCCGCGTTTGTGGGGCGAGGGTTCAGCTGCGGCGTTGATCACGCACTACAACCTGCCCGGCCAGGTGTTATCCACCGATAGCGTGGATGCCGGTTGGCGTGTGTCGTTGCTTGGGCAGGACGGCGAAACCGTGAATGCCTGGGACAGTCGGGGCAGTCAGCACACTTATGAGTACGACCTCTCGCGGCGTCCCCTGACGGTGAAAGAGCAGGCGCGGGGTGAAGTCGCGCGGGTGGTTGAGCGTTTTGAATATGGCGCGGCCACGGAATCGGGCAACGCGTGTGGCCGGTTGATTCGTCACGACGATCCGGCCGGCACCCGGCATATGCCGGCCTATGATCTGCAGGGCTTGGCACAGCTTGAAATCAGCCACTTTCTTGACACACTGGGCCCGCCCGACTGGCCGCAGTTGCCCGCGGCACGCGACGCCTTGCTGGAACCCGGTCCCGGCGTCGAGAGTCGCTGGGCCTATAACCCTGTCGGTGAATTGCTGAGCCTGACCGACGCCAAGGGCAATCGCCGGCAGTTCAGCTACACGGTGGCCGGTCAACTCAAGGAAGGCTGGCTGCAACCGGCCGCCAACCCGGCGCCGGGGCAGTGCCTGGTGCGGGATATCCGTTACAACGCCGTCGGGCAGGTCGAGCGGGAAACTGCGGGTAACGGGGTGGTGACCGAGGCGCAGTATCAGCTCAGCGATGGCCGCTTGTTGCGGCTGTCCGCCGGGCTGCCGAATGCGCCGCCGCTGCAAGACCTGCGGTATGGCTTTGATCCGGCCGGCAATATTCTGCACATCGAAGACCGGGCGTTGCCGATCCGTTATTTCAAGAACCAGCGCATCGACCCTGTCAGCACTTTCGGCTACGACAGCCTGTACCAGTTGATCGGTGCCAGTGGTTGGGAAGCGCAAAGACCGTCCTCCGGTCCAGGGCTGACGGGGCAGTATCGCACCGCGAACGATCCTCAAGCGCTCACCAACTATCGCGAAGAATACGACTACGACGCGGCGGGCAACATGACGCAGCTGCGGCATCTCGGCGCGCAACCGTTCACCCGCAGTTGGATCATCGCCCCGGACAGCAACCGCAGTTTGCTCGAGGACGACCAGCCGCCGGATTTCGATAACGCTTTCGATGGCAACGGCAATTTACGCTGTTTGCACCGTGGCCAGGTCATGAACTGGGACCTGCGCAACCAGTTGTCCGGTGTCTCGCCGGTGGTGCGCGAAGACGAAGACGACGACTGCGAACAGTATGTCTACGGCGGCGGGGGCAAACGCCTGCGCAAGGTCCGCACCGAACTGACCAATGCCCGCCGCGTGACGGCTGAGGTACGTTACCTGCCGGGACTGGAAATCTATCGCAGCAACGGCGTCGAGGTGCGGCAGGTGCTTGACCTCGAGGCGGGGCGAAACCGGCTGAAGTGGTTGCAATGGCCCAGCGGCGAGCGTCAGCTGCGTTACCACCTGACCGACCATCTGGGCTCCGGCACGCTGGAACTCGATGAACAGGCCAAGGTGCTGAGCCGCGAAGTGTATTACCCGTTCGGCGGCACGGCCTCGGAAGATCACCGCGATCAGACCGGCGCTTACAAAACCATCCGTTACTCGGGCAAGGAGCGCGATGTCACCGGGTTGTATTACTACGGTTACCGCTATTTCGCGCCATGGCTGAGCCGCTGGATCAACCCGGACCCGGCGGGGGCGGTGGATGGGTTGAATCCGTATGTGTTTGTCGGGAATTCACCGGTGGGGCATGTGGATGGTGATGGGCGGATGAAGGAGCTCGCGAGCGCCGTGCAGGCCAGCGGCAGGGAACTGCGTACGCCGCAGCAATTGGCAGCTGACGCTGCTCGAATGGTGTGGATGGATGTCGCTGACGAAATCCAGCCGGTTGTTGCTTCGGTTACGTCGTCGGCCATGATTGAGAGTTACGATTTTGACTCGCAAGCGTCAGTCAGCTCCATGGGGTCGATTGACGGTGTGACGTCTTTTGCCGTGCTAGGGAATGTATCTCCTACTGGTATTGATGAAATAGAGCTGGGAGGGGATTTGCGGCGCAGTACACCAGAGCCTGTTGCCGGTCCTTCGTCAGCGGTGTCGTCCGGGGCAGCCAAGGACTATTCCTGTCCTACATGCAATAAAGCGTTTACGACGAAGTCGAATCTGACTGTACATAGGCGAACGCATACCAGCGAGAGGCCTTTTGTCTGCCCGGCGGAGGGATGTGGCAAAGCGTTTTCGCAGAGCAGCGACTTAACCAAGCATAAGCGAACGCATACCGGCGATAAGCCCTTCCCTTGCACTGAGGCGGGTTGTGGTAAAGCGTTTACAAAGCGTTGCAGCCTGGCTGTACATCAGCGAAAGCATACCGATGAGAGGCCCTTCCATTGCACTGAGCCGGATTGTGGTCAAGCGTTTACGCAGAGTAGCCACCTGAATGTACATATGCTAGAGCATACCGGCGAGAGGCCCTTCCTTTGCACTGAGCCGGATTGTGGTAAAGCGTTTAAGAAGAGTAGCCAACTGACTGTACATAGGCGAAGGCATACCGGCGAGAAGCCTTTCGTCTGTCCCGTGTGCGAACGAGGCTTTACTCAAAAAAACAATATGATTAAGCATCAGAAAACGCACCGGTAAGAGATACCAGCCCAGCCTTGGACCTGTGCGATTTGACCTGGCCATGCGGGTGAATCCAGTGCCAGCCGAAATCGATCCCTATTCAGTGCCGACTCGCTCACGATGATGGCCTGCGAAAACAAAACACCCTGCGAAAGCCTGGCCCTCGCAGGGTGTGGGGTGACGCGCTCATTAACCACCGCAATCGGTGGTTTTTTTCATCATCGGCTTATTCGCCGTGGTAGATGCAGCCGCTGGTGCAGGTTTCGTGGATGCGAATGGCGCTGAGTTCCGGCAGCAATGGCGTCAGCTCGTTCCAGATCCACTTGGCCAGGACTTCGCTGGTCGGGTTTTCCAGGCCTGGAATATCGTTCAGGTAGTTGTGGTCCAGGCGCTCGTAGAGCGGCTTGAAGATCGCCTTGATTTCCGAGAAGTCGCGGATCCAGCCAGTATGCGGATCGAGGTCGCCGCTCAGGTGAATCGCCACTTTGAACGAGTGACCGTGCAGGCGGCCGCACTTGTGGCCTTCCGGGACGTGAGGCAGGCGGTGGGCGGATTCGAAGGTAAACTCTTTGAAGATTTCCACAGTGGTTTGAGCTCTGTCAGGTGGCTATCGCCCGCGGCGATGGGGCAGGTCGCGAGTTTAACAGCTTGGGTTCGGGGTTGCGGGAAAACACTGACTAAAGGGTCAACAGCTGCTCACCCAAACGCCCGCTGGCGGTCAGTTCGAGGAACTCGTCGCCGAGCCGCTGGCTCTCGTCCATGGCGGTTTTCCAGTATTTCCGGCGGCTGGCCGGGTCACCCATGAAGCGCTTGAAGTCGTTCCGGTCGGGCAATTTGCCGTGGGGCAGGCGCGACAGATAGGCTTTCGACGGCGCCACCAACAGCACATCCTGCAAACGCCCGGAATTGCCGCGTCGCCATGGCAGGGTTTTGTCGAACCAGCCGGGAATCACCCGATCGGTGAAGTGCGGGTAAAGCACGATGTCGTCACCGCTGTACGGCAAGTCGAGATGGTAATCCAGCAAGCCGCCATCGCGATAAGTCCCGGCGCCTGCACCGGGCAAGTCACGTACCCCTTCCATGACCATCGGGATCGAGCCCGATGCGAGCAAGGCCTGACGCAAGTTGCCGGCGTTCAGCGGGACGAAACGCGACGGGAAGTCATGCAGCGCGTTGAGCGGTGGTGCCAGCCGAGGGTCATGCACGATCAACCGTTCGAAGTGCCGCGACAACCGTGAGCGCCCGCGCAGGTTGTCGGCGATCACCGATGACAAGCCCAGCCCGAGTCGCCCGCGATGGTCGTCGGCGAGCAGGCCGTGGCTTTTCACAACCATGATGTTCAACCGATAGAGCGGGTTGTCCAGCAACCGCGCATCGTGCCCGCCGAGCAAGTCATGCAGCATGCGCTGCGAGCTCTGGCTGATTTGCGCCATGCTCACGCCCTTGGCAAAACTCTGCGCGTTGTACAGCTCACCGAGACGTCTGATGCCTTCGGCAGCGTCCGGCAAGCAGGCACTGGCGAAGCGCCAGGAACCGACCGAAGCGCCGATCAACGAGCGCTCGCGCGGTGCGGCCGGTAGCCACTGCCCGAACAACGCCAGGTCCAGACCTTGAATCCCCAGGGCCTTCGGTCCACCGGCGGCACCCGGCAGCGTGCCGACCTCCAGGGCGCTCAAGCCGTTTTCGCGGATCCGCGTAAAGGCTCGTGGGCCGGCCTTGAGGGTCAGGGCAGGGAATTTGATGTGGATGGCGGTCATACCGGTCTCGATTTTTTGCAGGGTGTGTGCACAGAAATGAAGTGTAAACGCATCAATGATGGCAATTCAGTTTCAGTTAAGTTGACGCAGCTAGGGTGACTCCCCGGGTAATTTATGAAGAATACGCAGGCACTCCATGCTCAGGATATGTAATGAAGGCTAATCTGCGCGCGTATGGTCTGGCGACCCTGACGCTCCTGGCATTTTGCTCGGTGGTAGCTGCCCGTGACCTGGACCAGGACGAGGCCCTGCGCCTGCGTCAGAAAGGCGTGATTCTACCGCTTGAACAGCTGTTGCAGCAGGCCATGGACCGCCACCCCGGCGCTAAATTGCTCGAAGCCGGGCTTGATGAAAAGCATGGCGTCTACATTTACGAAGTCGAGTTGCTGACCGCCGACGGCGTGGTACGTGAGCTGGACCTGGAAGCCGCCACCGGGCGCTTGATCAAAGACAAGGACGATGACTGATGCGCCTGCTGCTGGTGGAAGACCACGTACCGCTGGCCGATGAATTGATGGCCGGGCTCGATCGCCAGGGTTACGCCGTCGACTGGTTGGCCGATGGCCGCGATGCGGTGTATCAGGGCAGTTCTGAACCCTACGACCTGATCATTCTCGATCTCGGGCTGCCAGGCTTGCCGGGGCTTGAGGTGCTCGGCCAATGGCGGGCGGCGGGCCTGGCCACGCCAGTGCTGGTGCTGACCGCGCGCGACTCCTGGGCCGAACGTATCGAAGGGCTCAAGGCCGGCGCCGACGACTACCTGAGCAAACCGTTTCACCCGGAAGAACTGCACCTGCGGATTCAAGCGCTGCTGCGACGCTCCCATGGCCAGGCCAATCAGCCGACGCTCAAGGCGGCCGGGTTGCAGTTGGACGAGGGCCGTCAATGCGTGATTCGCGACGGCGCCGACATTCAGCTGACCGCTGCCGAGTTCCGCCTGTTGCGCTATTTCATGCTGCACCCGGAGCAGATCCTTTCCAAAAGCCACCTGGCCGAACACCTCTACGACGGTGAAACCGAACGCGACTCGAACGTGCTGGAAGTTCACGTCAATCACCTGCGCCGCAAACTCGGGCGCAGCGTGATCGACACCCGGCGCGGTCAGGGTTACCTGTTCGGTGGGCAAACCCGGTGAGGTCGATTCAACGGCGTTTGAGCCTGGGACTGATCAGCGTCATGGTGGTGGTTGGTCTGGTGCTGGCCCAAACCAGTCTGTGGTTGTTCGAAGTGGGCTTGCAGCGTTATCTGGAAGCCGGGTTGCGCAATGACAGTGAAAACCTGCTGATGGCGTTGGTGCGTGGGCCGCAGGGTTTGCAGCTGGACGAACGGCGCCTGTCACCGGCTTACCAGCGACCGTTCTCCGGGCATTACTTCCATATCGACTTCGCCGACAACCACTGGCGCTCACGTTCGCTGTGGGATCAGGAATTACCGCTGCTCGATCATCCCGGGCTGCACAGCAACCTGCAACTGGGCCCGGAAGGCCAGCAATTGCTGGTCCTGCGTGCGGACTATCGGCGATTGGGGCAGTCCATTTCCATCAGCGTGGCGCAGGATTACACGCCGGTGCGCGAGAGCTTCCAGCGTATGCGCCAGGTCGGGCTCGGGTTGGGGCTGACAGGTTTGCTGCTGATTCTGGTGTTGCAGCGGGTCACCGTGCGGCGTGCCTTGCGACCGCTGGAAAACGCCCGCGAGCAGATCGCCCAGTTGCAGCAGGGGCAACGTTCGCAACTGGACGCTCAAGTGCCGCTGGAGCTGGAGCCTTTGGTGGCGCAGATCAACCATTTGCTCGCGCACACCGAAGACAGCCTCAAGCGTTCGCGCAATGCCCTGGGCAACCTTGGTCATGCGCTGAAGACGCCACTGGCGGTGCTGTTGAGCCTGGCATCGTGCGAAAAGTTCGACGCCCATCCCGAACTGCGCAAGATCCTTCGCGAGCAACTCGAACAGGTTCAGCAGCGACTCAATCGCGAACTGAATCGCGCGCGCCTGGCCGGCGATGCTTTGCCGGGCGCGCAGTTCGATTGCGCTGCCGAGCTGCCGGGATTGCTGGCGACCCTGAACATGATCCACGGCGACCACCTGCATCTGGGCTCCACGGCACCGTCCGGTTTGCACTTGCCTTGGGATCGTGAGGATGTGCTGGAGCTGCTCGGCAATCTGCTGGATAACGCCTGCAAGTGGGCGGATGCCGAGGTGCGCTTGAGCATCGTCGAGACGGCTGATGGGTTTGTGTTGGCCGTGGAAGACGATGGGCCGGGGATTCCCGAAGCGCAGCGCGATCAGGTATTCAGTCGTGGCACGCGGCTGGATGAGCAGACCGACGGACATGGCCTGGGGCTGGGGATCGTGCGCGATATCGTCGAGGCGTGGGGCGGGGAGTTGGTGTTGCAGGAGAGCGAGTGGGGCGGGTTGAAGGTGGTGGTGAAGCTGCCTGGACGCTGACACCGATCTCAGACGCACCCGATTAACCTGTGGGAGCGAGCTTGCTCGCGATGAGGCCGTGACATTCAACATTGATGTTGACTGTCATACCGCCATCGCGAGCAAGCTCGCTCCCACATGAACCTGCTACATCACACTCGGAACTGATCCATCAAACCCTGCTGCTGGTTAGCCAGACTGTTCAACGACTGGCTGACCCGCGCCGATTCATTGGCCTGCCCCGACAGCGATTCCGTCACGTCACGAATGGTCGCCACGTTGCTGTTGATCTCCTCGGCCACGGCGCTCTGCTCTTCGGCAGCGCTGGCGATTTGCAGGTTCATGTCGGTAATCACCGTCACTGCGTCGCCGATCTGCCGCAGGGCGGTGACCGCCTGGCTGACGTGCTCGACGCTGCCCTGGGCCTGGCGATGGCTGTTGCTCATCGAGCCGACCACGTCTTGCGTGCCGCTTTGCAGTTGCTCGATCACCTGACGGGTTTCTTCCACCGACTCTTGCGTACGCCGTGCCAGGTTGCGCACTTCGTCGGCCACCACCGCAAAACCACGCCCGGCATCACCGGCGCGAGCCGCTTCGATGGCGGCGTTCAGCGCCAGCAAGTTAGTCTGTTCGGCGATGGCGCGAATCACCTCCAGCACCGAACCGATCTTCTCACTGTTAGCGGCCAGGCCTTCGACCTGGGTCATCGCCGTGCTCATGTCTGCCGCCAGGCTGTCGATGCTGGCGGTGGTGCGGTCGATCACGGTCAGGCCCTGACGGGTTGCCTGATCGGCATCGCGTGCCGCTTGAGCTGCTTGGGCGGCGCTGCGGGCGACGTCCTGGGCGGTGGCGCTCATTTCATGGGACGCGGTGGCCACCTGATCGACCTGACGGTATTGCTGTTCCATGCCGGCGCTGGTCTGGGTGGCGATGGCTGACGATTGATCCGCCGTGCTGCGCGCGTCCTGCACCGAGCGTTTCACTTGCGCGATGATCGGTTGCAGCTTGTCGAGGAAACGGTTGAACCAGCCGGCCAGTTGCCCGAGTTCGTCTTGTTTGTCGTAGGCCAAACGGCGGGTCAGGTCGCCTTCGCCGCTGGCGATGTCTTCCAGCATGCGCGCCACGCCAAGAATCGGACGGGTCACACTGCGTGCCATCAGCCACACCAGCAACAAGCCGATGACCGCCGCCAAAACGCCGAGGCTCAGCTCGATCAGGGTGCCAGCGGTGTTGCGCTCGTCGAGTTGCTGCTTCAGGGTTTCGGCGGGACCGACCAGGACTTTCTCCGGCACGTCGAGCAACACGCCCCACGATTTGCCACCGGGAATCGGCTGGAATGGCGACAGCACTTTGAGCAGTTGATTGTTGTGCAGACTCTGGGTCTGAGTGCTGGCGGCGAGCCGGCGGATCAGCTCGGCACCGTTGTCCTTGTCCACGCTGTCCAGACGCTGGCTGAGTTTGCTGGCGTCCGGGCTGTAACCAGCGAGCAGACCCACCGGGCTGAGGATGCTGACACTGGTCTGGCCGTCATAGAGCTTTTTGCTCGCTTGCTGGCTGACCGCTTGCAGGCTGTTGAGGTTGATGTCGACCGACAGCGATGCAATGACCTTACCGTCGACCAGCAGCGGGAAGACGATGCTGGTCATCAGCACGTTCTGGCCGTCGATCTCATAGAAATAGGGTTCGATCACGCACGGCTTGAGGGTGGTGCGCGGGCAGGTGAACCAGGCATTGGCGGGTTCGCCGCTGGGGCCGGTGCTGGTGTCGGCCATGTCGCTTTCCGGCAGCGCCATCGAGTTCAGCTTGCCGGCGGTCGGTTGCGACCAGTACAGGGCGAAGCGGCCCTTGTCGTTGCTGCCGATTTCTTTCTGGCCGCTGAACAGTTCGTCCTTGCCGTCCAGTGCGTTGGCTTCAAACACCAGCGACAGGCCGAGCAATTGCGGGTTGGCTTGCAGCGCCGACTTGACCTGACGGGTCAGGTCTTCACGCAGGTCGAAGGCGTCGAGGAAGCGCTTCTCGGCCTGCTCGCGCAAAAACAACACCTGGCGCGCAAAGCCGTGACCATATTGGTAGGCGTCCATGAACTGCTGGCGAATCCCCAGCGCCTGAACTTCACCCTGTGCCTCGATGCGTGCTTGAGCCGCTTCGGTGAGCATCTCCATGCTCGAGGCTTTTACCAGCTGCGAACTGTGCTCCATGCGATACAGCGAAAGACCGACCAGCAAGGTGACGATGCCAGCCAGGCACAGCCCGGCGAGCAGGGTGATTTTCCATTGAATGGAAAGTTGTCTGAGCGACATGGGAACGTCCTTTTATTCGATAAATATCTGAGACTTTGCACTGTAGCGGCGGCAATTCGACTTTCTTTATCCATTCGAATAAATAAGAAATCACACAAATCCCGCAGCTGGCGCAGCCTGCGTTCGGCGGCGGAGCCGTCGTAAACCCTGCCTGCACGGTATTCCTGAAACACCGCATCGCCTGGATTCACGACTGCTGCGCACTCGAACGCAGGCTGCGCCAGCTGCTACAGGGATCGGTGTTGGTTTTGACAAGCCAGGCCTGCTGTTGCACAGTGCGTGCCCTCTAATAAAACCCTCTCTTCAATCCGCCGTCGGCTCATGCAGCTGGCTGGACGGACTCATCCTGTTTGCGCCGGATTTACCCGTCGCCCTGTTTTGAGGTAACGATGATTAATGCAGTAATTGCCGCGGTCGGCGTCATGCTGGTACTTAGCCTGTCCCGCGTGCATGTGGTGATCGCGCTGATCGTCGGCGCGCTGGTGGGCGGTTTGACGGGCGGCCTGGGCATCGATGCCACGCTCAAGGCCTTCAACAGTGGCCTGGGCGGCGGTGCGACCGTGGCCTTGTCCTATGCGTTGCTCGGCGCTTTCGCGGTGGCGATTGCCAAATCCGGCCTGGCCCACGCCCTGGCGGACAAAGCCTTGCTGCTGGTCGACCGACAGGACGCTGCGGGTGGCGGGCAGGTCAAATGGCTGCTGATCGCATTGCTCTGGGTCGTGGCCATCGCTTCGCAGAACGTCCTGCCGATCCACATCGCCTTCATTCCGCTGCTGGTGCCGCCACTGCTCTATGTACTGACCAAGCTGCAAATGGATCGCCGATTGATTGCCTGTGTCATGACCTTTGGCCTGATCACACCGTATATGTTCTTGCCGGTGGGCTTTGGCAACATCTTCCTGAATGAAATCCTGCTGGCCAACGTCAGTAGAAGCGGGGTGGACATCAGTGGCGTCAACGTCACTCATGCCATGGGGATTCCTGCGTTGGGCATGGTGTTCGGGTTGTTGATGGCGTTTGTCAGCTACCGCAAGAAGCGCGTGTATGACCTGGAGAAAATCGAGCGGGTCGAGCAGGTCGCGGTGCAGTACAACCCGCTGACCTTGATGGTAGCGGGCCTGGCGATTGCCGCTGCGTTCATCATTCAGTTGCTGCTGGACTCGATGATTATCGGCGCATTGGCCGGGTTTCTGATCTTCTCGGTATCGGGCGTCGTGCGCTGGCGCGAAACTGACGACCTGTTCACCGAAGGCATGAAGATGATGGCGATGATCGGTTTCATCATGATCGCCGCCTCGGGGTTCGCCGAGGTCATGAAGGCCACCGGCGACGTGAAAACCCTGGTCGAGGCCTCGGCTTCGTGGATCGGTCACAGCAAAGGTGTCGGTGCATTGCTGATGTTGCTGGTCGGATTGCTGGTGACCATGGGCATCGGTTCATCGTTTTCCACGGTGCCGATTCTTGCGGCGATCTTCGTGCCGTTGTGCGTGCAACTGGGCTTCAGCCCGTTGGCGATCGTCTGCATCGTCGGGACTGCTGGCGCCTTGGGCGATGCCGGCTCGCCAGCGTCCGATTCAACCCTGGGCCCGACCTCCGGTCTGAATATCGACGGCCAGCATCACCATATCTGGGACACCGTGGTTCCGACGTTCCTGCACTACAACCTGCCGCTGCTGGCGTTTGGCTGGGTGGCAGCAATGGTGTTGTAACGGATTGACCGTGTGGTTTTCATCAGCGACAGGCCTGCGCCTACAGTTTTGCGCAGGCCGGCCGTTAATGCTTTAACTACGCCAATACTATCCAGAGTGAACAACACATGCGCCTGAGCCTTAAAGCCAAAGTATTGTCCCTCTCCGTCCTCCCGGTTTTGCTCTTTGCGTTGGTGATCAGTCTGACCACTGCCTTCATCTTGCAAGAACAGGCCCGTAAAGAAGTCGAAGAAACCCGTCAGCGGTTGATGAACGACGCCAAGGCCACCCTGCAAAGTTACGTTGCGGTGGCGATGACGGCGATCAAGCCGCTGTATGACGCCGCAGCGCCTGGCGATGCGGCGGCTCGCGCGCAAGTGATCAAGTTGCTGTCGAGCATCAGCTACGGCAAGGACGGTTACTTCTTCGGCTACGACTCCAACACCGTGCGCCTGTTCAAGGCCAACAGCGCGGAAGGCGTCGGCCAGAGCTTCAAGGACAATCGCGATCCGAACGGTGTGTACGTCAACCGTGACCTGGTGAAAGTCGCCAAGGAAGGGACGCACTACCTGCAATACAGCTCGCCGTTACCGGGCGACAGCAAAGTCCTGGTGCCCAAGCTGGGTTACACCGAATACCTGTCCAAGTGGGACATGGCCATCGGTACCTCGGTGAATCTCGATGGTGTCGAAGCCCAGGTCGCAACGGTCCAGGCCGAGGTTCGCGAGCGCATGGAAGGCGTGCTGTTGAGCATCATCGGCATCGCGGCGGTGGTGCTGCTGGTGATCGCGGCGGTCGGTCTGTTTGTAGCCAATACCATTTTGCGTCCGCTGCACCTGATGAAGGCAAATCTCGACGATATCGCGGCAGGCGAGGGCGATTTGACGCGCCGGCTGGCGATTACCTCTCAAGATGAACTGGGCGAGCTGGCCGGTTCGTTCAACCGTTTTGTCGACAAGATTCACAGCCTGGTGCGGCAGATTACCGAGATGACCTCGCAGTTGACCGGGCTGGTCAATCAGGTCTCCGATCAGGCCCAGCGTTCGGATCAGGCCATGGAGCGCCAACGTCACGAGACGGATCAGGTGGCCACGGCGATCAACGAGATGTCGGCGGCAGCGCAGGAAGTGGCGAAAAGCGCCCAAGGCGCTGCGGTGGCGGCCCAGCAAACCGACGAAGAAGGTCAGGCGGCCAAACGCGTGGTCGCAGGGAGCATTTCGCAGATCCATGCGCTGGTGAAAGATATTCGCAGCAGCGGGGTTTCACTCGACAGTTTGCAGCAGGACGTGTCGTCGATTGTCAGCGTGCTGGGGGTGATCCGTTCGATTGCCGATCAGACCAACCTGCTGGCGCTGAACGCCGCCATCGAAGCCGCTCGCGCCGGTGAGGCCGGGCGTGGCTTTGCGGTAGTCGCCGATGAGGTGCGCGCGCTGGCCAGTCGCACGCAGCAAAGCACTCAGGAAATTCAGGGCATGATCGACCGCTTGCAGGCTGGCACACAGTCGGCGGTCGATGCCATGCGCCGCTCCAGCGAGGCCGGTGACGGCACCTCGGCGCAGGCCAATCAGGCGGGCGCTTCGCTGGACACCATGGCCCAGTTGATCGGCACCATCAATTCGATGAACGCACAGATCGCCAGCGCCGCCGAAGAGCAAACCGCTGTGGCCGAAGAGATCAACCGCAGCGTGCATCAGATCGCCGTCGCCGTGGACAGCGTCGCCGACGAAACCCAGCTCGGCGCGCAAACCTCCCGCAGCCTGGCGGATTTGGGGCAGCGGTTGGGTAAGCTGGTAGGGCAGTTTCGGATCTAAGCGCCTACCGCTATCGCGAGCAAGCTCGCTCCCACAGTAGATTTGTGCGTTGCCGCAAATTGCGACAACACCATCAATCAAATGTGGGAGCGAGCTTGCTCCGGGCGGCGATCCGACGATGAGGCCCGCCCAGGCCCCCTCAATTGCGGTTTAATCCCCACACACATCCCGCATCAACAACCCGAATCGCAAATCCACCGCATCCGGAATCGGCAGGTACACGGTGTGCCCGTCCCCCGGCGCCACTTCAATCGCTTCGCCTTTGGCGCTTTGCAACTGATGCAGGTCGAAGTGGAAATTGCCTTTGGGCGTCATCAATTCCATGTGATCGCCCAAACCAAAGCGGTTCTTCACCTTGACCTCGGCCAGCCGATCACGGCGCTCGCCAGTCAGTTCACCGACGAACTGCTGACGCTCCGACACCGAGCTGCCGTTCTGGTAGTTCTGGTATTCGTCATGCACATGGCGGCGCAGGAAACCTTCGGTGTAGCCACGCTGGGCCAGGGATTCGAGGTCGGTCATCAGGCTGCGATCGAACTCGCGGCCGGCCACGGCATCGTCGATGGCGCGGCGATAGACCTGAGTGGTCCGGGCGCAGTAGAAGTGCGATTTGGTCCGGCCCTCGATCTTCAATGAGTGGACGCCCATCTGCGTCAAGCGAGCGACATGCTGCACCGCGCGCAGATCCTTGGCGTTCATGATGTAGGTGCCGTGTTCGTCTTCGAAGGCCGGCATCAGTTCATCGGGGCGGTTGGCTTCCTGGAGCAAAAACACCTGGTCGGTGGGCGTGCCGATACCCAGCGTTGGCTCCGGGATAAACGCCTGAACAATCTCGCCCACAGTGTTTTCCGTGGCCGGCTGAGCGGAGTATTTCCAGCGACAGGCGTTGGTGCAGGTGCCCTGATTGGCATCACGCCTGTTCATGTAACCCGACAGCAGGCAGCGCCCGGAATAGGCCATGCATAGCGCGCCGTGAACGAACACTTCCAGCTCCATGGCGGGGACTTGCTGGTGAATCTCGGCGATTTCTTCCAGCGACAGCTCCCGCGACAGGATGATCCGGCTCAGGCCTTGCTGCTGCCAGAACTCGACGCTGGCCCAGTTCACCGTGTTGGCTTGCACCGAAAGGTGAATCGGCATCTGCGGGAAATGCCGACGCACCAGCATGATCAATCCGGGGTCGGACATGATCAGCGCATCCGGGGCCATGGCGATGACCGGCTCAATATCCTTGAGGAAGGTTTTCAGCTTGGCGTTGTGCGGGGCGATGTTCACCACCACATAGAAACGCTTGCCCTGCGCCTGGGCCTCGCGGATACCGAGGGCCAGGTTGGCATGATCGAACTCGTTATTGCGCACGCGCAGGCTGTAGCGCGGCTGGCCGGCGTAGACCGCATCGGCGCCATAGGCGAAGGCATAACGCATGTTTTTCAGGGTGCCGGCAGGGGCGAGCAGTTCGGGCGTGGCGAGGGGCATGAGGGGCTCGATCACAAAAGCTCGCGAGGGTAGAGCAGTCGCGCAAGGCGTTTATTGATCTGGATCTATGCCGGGTGAAAAAAAGCAGGGCACTTGGGCGCGTGGCGGCTGACTAACCTAGAACAGGCAGTCAGTGTCTGGGTGTTACTGGCAGGGTGCGGACATGAACCAAACCGTTGTGCGAGACAGATCGCTGCTGGTGCTGCTGGTATTGGTGACCGCCGCTTTCATCTGGATTCTGCTGCCGTTCTACGGCGCGGTGTTCTGGGCGGTGATTCTCGGCATTGTCTTCGCGCCCTTGCAGCGCCGGCTGCAAGTGAAGTTTGGCTGGCACCGCAACCTGACGGCCCTCTGTACCCTGAGCATCTGCCTGGTCATTGCCATTTTGCCGGTGATCATAACCAGCGTCCTCTTGGTACAAGAGGGGGCGACCCTCTACAAGAATATCGAGAGTGGCCAGTTGGACATCGCCGGCTATCTGGCGCAGTTCAAGCACAGCCTGCCGCCGTACTTTCAGCACCTGCTGGACCGCTTTGGCATGGGTGAGCTGAGCACTTTGCGCGAGAAGATCGTCAAGAGCGCAATGCAGGGCAGCGAGTTTTTTGCCAGTCAGGCGTTCAGCTTCGGCCAGGGCACGTTCGAGTTCATGGTGAGTTTTTTCATCATGCTCTACCTGTTGTTCTTCTTTCTGCGTGACGGTGCCGAACTGTCGCGCAAGGTCCGCGCGGCCGTGCCATTGGCGGAACACCAAAAGCGTCGCTTGCAGCTCAAGTTCAACCGTGTGGTGCGAGCCACGGTCAAAGGCAACCTGCTGATGGCGATCACGCAAGGCGCGCTGGGTGGGTTGATTTTCTGGTTTCTGGACATTCCCAGTGCATTGCTCTGGGCGGTGATCATGGCGTTTCTGTCGCTGCTACCGGCAGTGGGGGCGGGGATTGTCTGGGTGCCGGTGACAGCCTGGTTCCTGCTCAGCGGCGCGATCTGGCAGGGCGTGGTGCTGGGGCTGTTCGGGGTGTTCGTGATCGGTCTGGTAGACAATATTCTGCGTCCGACCCTGGTGGGCAAGGACACCAGGATGCCGGACTATCTGGTCCTGATCTCGACCCTGGGCGGTCTGGCGATCTTCGGTCTCAATGGTTTTGTCATTGGGCCGTTGATCGCCGCGCTGTTCATGTCGAGTTGGGACTTGTACATCGAAACCAGGCCACGCGTGCAGTTGCCTTAGGCGTCCAGCGCGTAGGTGCCGATACGTTGCGACAGGGCCTGGGCGGCGGGCAGTGAAGTGAGCGGGCCGCTGATCGCGACGCCGTCCTGAACCAGATACCAACAGGCGAGCAATCCCAGCTCTCTCAGCGGTGCAGGAACGGCGCTACCAATAACGGACATGATCTGAACCTTGGGCATAAGTACCTCCATCAATCTATGGAGCTACCTTACTGACCCGGCGGTTCAACGGAAAATCAACGCGCTCGATAGTGGACATTGACGACAACGTGGCGAATGGCCGCTGTCAGTCGACGACCTGGTCGAGCATGTTCATCACTTCATGATCATTGAGCAGGCCTTTACGCACCAGGTTTTCGGCGAGCAGCGAGAGAAACTTGGCGCTGCGATGGCCTTCCAGGTGTTTGAGCTCGGTCAGTGCGTTATAGACCTTGCTTGAGGTACAGAGTCCAACAATGCGGTGCGGGTTTTGCGTGGGCATACGGGTCGTCCTTGTTTTTATGAACTGTTTATTACGGACAATTCAAAGCTTGCTGCACTGTCATGACATAAATATGACGGTTGTTGCGCGCAAGCCAGGGCATTCGTCGGATCAATCATGTCAAATTTAACCGCAGTCACTGTCCCGGCAGCGACCTTGGCGAGATTTATTCAGACATTGTTCGACGGCTGAAACGAAAACAGGCCCCGTCGAGACGGAGCCTGTGTTGTGTAAACTGCAGTGATTGCCTCAGTAGCGAGGCTGAATGTAGTACCCCGGTTGTGGCGGGACGTAAACCGGTGCTGGCTGGACGTACACCGGCTGCGGTTGAACGTAGACTGGCTGCGGTTGAACGTAGACCGGTTGTTGTTGTACGTAAACCGGACGCTCGTTGGACATGACTGATCCCGCGACCACCGCGCCTACCACAGCGCCGACGGCGAGCGGTGCACCCCAGCCCCAGCCGCCGCCACGACCATGACCATAATAGTAGCCATGGGCTTGCGCCTGTCCTGCGACAGCAAATGCACCGATCAGCAAGGCTATTACAGGGAGTTTGCGGATCATGATAATTCCTCGTGTTTTCGCCCCAACGTGCTTGAGCCTTCAATAGATCCAAGGATAGTTGCGGGGATAACTCTAAGACAGCGTTTTTTGGCGAATCTGCGACGCGTCAGAGTAAATATTGTGTAAGGTCTGTACCGGCATCTTTACCTTTACATGCCAGCCGGGCCAGAGGCCTCGCTATGATCCGATAAACCCGATGGGCTGGCCAATCCCGTCCATCTGAAAGTGTAATTCGAAGGAGATCCACATGCTGATGAACCCGAATAAAGACACCCAACTGTGTATGTCACTGTCTGGGCGCCCCGGGAATTTCGGCCTGCGTTTCCACAATCATTTGTATGAGCAACTGGGCCTGAACTTCTATTACAAGGCGTTCAGCAGTCAGGACCTGCCGGGGGCGATTGGCGGGATTCGTGCCCTGGGGATTCGCGGCTGCGGCGTGTCGATGCCCTTCAAGGAAGCCTGCATCGCACTGGTCGATGAACTGGATGCATCGGCCGAGGCCATTCAATCGATCAACACCATCGTTAATACCCACGGTCACCTCAAGGCTTACAACACCGATTACATCGCCATCGAGCAACTGCTGAAAACCCATGCCGTGCCGCAGGACTCGACGTTCGCCTTGCGCGGCAGCGGCGGGATGGCCAAAGCGGTGGCCAGTGCCTTGCGCGACGGAGGCTTTCAAAACGGTTTGATCGTGGCCCGTAACGAAAGTGCCGGGCGCGCCTTGGCCGACTCGCTGGGTTATCGCTGGCAGGCAGAACTCGGCAGCGAGCGCCCGCAGATGCTGGTCAATGTCACGCCGATTGGCATGAGCGGCGGCGCGGAGGCCGAGCAACTGGCTTTTGAAGCTGACGCCATCGATTGTGCGGAAACTGTCTTCGATGTGGTGGCGATCCCCTCGGAAACACCGCTGATCGTGCGCGCTCGTGCCGCAGAAAAACGGGTCATCACCGGGCTTGAAGTCATCGCCATTCAAGCCCTTGAGCAGTTTGTGCTGTACACCGGCGTGCGTCCCAGCGAAGAGCAGTTCCAGAAGGCCGTGGCGTTCGCCCGCAGCTGATCAGGCGCTGCGGGGCAGGGGGGCGAGTTACTCGAGGCGCGCCAGGCGCTCTTCGAGGGCTGCAATCCGCGCTTCGAGTTCTTCGATGCGCTCAACCGACACGCCGCTGCTGGCGCCACGTTCCGCCGGGTTCTGACGGGCGGCGAGGATCGCTTCGATATCTGCCGGGTCGCCCAGTGCGTGCATGTAGCGGTCTTCGCGCTGGCCCGACTGGCGTGGCAGCAACAGCGCGAGACCGCGGGCAATCAAGCGTTCCAGCTGATGCACAACCTGTTCGGCATCTTCGAAGTCATGCATGCGGCCGCTGCGTGTCAGCAGTTCGTTGACCGTCTGCGGACCACGCAGAAACAGCAAGCCGGCCAGAATTACCTGGGCCGGCACCAGCTCCAGTGCCTTGTCGAGTCGATGCTCCCAGCGATCGGCGCGGCTGCCCATGACCAGCTTGGTGAAGCCTCGACCTTCCAGGGTGCGCAAACTTTGCCCGACCTGGCCCTGGCTGAGGTTCATCACCGGTTCCCGGCTGGTTTTCTGGTTACAGGCGATGACCAGCGCATTAAGGGTTAGTGGATAGGTCTCCGGGCTGGTCGCCTGTTTCTCGATCAAAGAGCCGAGAATGCGCAGCTCCGTGCTGCTCAGCCGCAGTGCATCGGTGGACGCCTCTAATTCTGTGCTCATGCGTTCTGGGCCCTTGCTGACCGTTTCTTCCATTGTTGACTCCCTGATTTAGCAACAGACCCGTGTTTGTGGGTCAGATCGCTCCCCGTTCACGTCGTTCTGTTTGACGTTCAGAACCTCGTGGGGAGGGCGAGTGCGGCAATCTTAGCGCACTGTTGCTCAATCTTCTGGCGCAGACACGGTTCTTCTCGCCGTCGGCATAGCGATCGTTGAGCGTGCTGTTTGCCTCATTCATCAAATTCTTCGGGCGACACGATCCATACGCTGCAGGGCATTTTGTACAACAGGCTTTCTGCCGTGCTGCCGACCAGCCGGTCTATCCCGCGATGGCTGACCCGCCCCATGACAATAACATCGACCTGATTGACGTCGGCATAGTTGACCAGGACCTTGGCCGGGTTGCCCATAATCATGTGACGCTGTTGCGGCGGGATGCCGTTGCGCTCGGCAAGTTCGTCGAATGCCTCCCCCTGAGCGTCGAACAGGGTCTTGGCTTTGCCTGAAGAGAAGAAGGTCGAAACGTTGTTGAAATCGAATTCATCGGCACTGATGGAGGAAAGGTCATAGGCATAGACGACGTCGATCTCGGCATTGCAGGTACTCGCCAGTTTGACCGCTTCGTGGAGTATCCGGTCGTTCAAGCCTTGGTACTGTTTATCGCGATGGAAGGGATCGACCGCTGCAACCACCTTGCGAGGCAAGGCATGAATGGCGTTACTGACGAAATGCAGCGGTACTGGACATTCGCGCAGCAAATGCACGTCGAGCGGCGTGAACATCAGTCGCGAGAGCAGCGACTCGTGTTGCAGCGCTTTGATCAGCAACTCGATCGGCTGCTCTTTGAGGTGGATCAGAATTTCCTGCAGCGGGCGTTCGACCCAGACCACTTCGGTGGTGACTTCCAGGCCAATCTTGCGCAGGGGCCTGGCCTGTTCCTCCAGCCACAGGCGGTGACGTTCGATGTAACCCAGGCGCATCTCTTCGCGGGCCTGGTCGTTGACCAGGCTGGCAGTCGCCAGGCCTTCCAGGTAGTCGAAAGCCACGATGTGCAGCGCCGCGCCTTCGGCCTTGGCCAGTGCGGCGGCCCTGTCGAAGGCCGGGCTGTTCTGCATCAGCGGTGAGACGATCAGCATGAAGCGTGATTGACCAGACATGACAAACCTCTCCTGAGTCGACACAAAGTCGGCGGCTGTACGGTAGGCACGATGAGTTGTCAGTTCCTGAAACCATGGCCTGATCGTGTCGCTGGCCGGGTGCCCGAGCTTGATCTGTGTCAAACCGGCGAGAGGCCGGTCTTGTGATCCGACATACGGTCGTTAGCTGCACCTCCAACCTCCTGATTATTGACCATGATCAATCTCTCGCTTGCGAACCCGGCGCAGTCTGAAATTCGTGCGCATTTCACGCTTGCGTACAGCGCAGGAGAGATCATCTGCCATCACGCTCAGCGACCAACGCAAGGTCGCGATTACGCCGTGATGGCGTGTCTGGACGCCAGGACGCATTACCCGCAGACCCGATTGCGAGGCTTGATCCGAGGCCGGCTATGATTATTGAGATAACAGAACAACTGGCAAGACACCGTTGGCTCGTACAGATGGATGTGTGGGAGGTGGGCTTCGACAGTCGGGATGACGCAGAGGCGTTCGTCCGGCAACTCAAGGCGCGCATCAATGCGCCTCATGCCTGGCCGGCAACCACTGTCGCGAAGCCATTGACCCGACATCCCCCCGGCGCTCGATCCGACCCGGCTGTCGAGCAAAGGGTGCTGGCTGACCTCGCGAGATAAGCGCCGGGGTCAGGGAGGATGACCGGGTGCGTTGCCAATGAGTGAAACCTTCGCCCTGACCAATGCCGCCGCTGCGCTGGGGATCGGCATGCTGGTCGGTCTTGAGCGCGAGCGCCATAAGGGACGGGGCGAGAGCCGCGCCTGTGCCGGATTGCGGACATTCGCGATTACCGCACTATTGGGCTACATCACCCCGCAGGTTGGCGGCGGTCTGCTGCTGGGGATCATCGCGATCTGTGTGGCGTTACTGCTCACCGTGGCTTATTGGCGAAGCCTTGAAAAGGATCCTGGCATTACCAGTGAAGTGGCGCTGCTCACGGTGTTGCTACTGGGGGCGTTGTGTGGCACCGCGCCAGACCTGGCCATTGCAATTGGTGTGGTGATGGCGGGGTTGCTGACTTATCGCCAGCGGTTGCATCACTTCGCGCACCATCAGCTGACCGACGCGGAAATTCGCGACGGCCTGGTGCTGTTGGTCGCCGCACTGGTGGTGCTGCCACTGGCGCCGGATCGTTTCATCGGACCCTATGCCGCAATCAATTTGCGCACCATTTGCACCCTGACCGTACTGTTGATGGCGATAGGGGCGGTGGGGCATATCGCGGTTCGCGCCATGGGCACCCGCTACGGTTATCCGATCAGTGCAATCGCTTCAGGGTTCGCTTCCGGTACCGTAACCATCGCAGCCATGGGAAATATCAACGCCAAGGAGCCGGCGCACATCAAGGTCCTGAGCGCCGCCGCAGTGCTTTCCAATCTGGCGACCGTGATTCAGATGGGCCTGATCCTCGGGACGGTCGATCCTGGCCTGTTGCGCAGTATGTGGGGGCCGATGCTGTTGGGCATTGTCGCCACAACGTTGTATGGCGTTTGTTTGATGTTCCCCAAAGCCGCGGGGGGCGCCAACCAGCCGATCAAGGTCGGTGGTGCGTTCAATCTCCGGCTGGCCTTGATCGTGACGCTGGCCATGACCGGCATTACCTTCCTGTCTTCTGTGATGTTGAGTCACTTTGGCCAGGTGGGCGTGATACTGACGGCGGCCCTCAGCGGATTTGCCGATGCCCACTCTTCTACGGCGTCCATTGCTTCCCTGGCCAAGGCCGGTCAGTTGCCTTTCGATGCCATTGCCGGCCCCGTGCTGATGGCGGTGAGCAGCAATTCGCTGAGCAAATGTGTGGTGGCGTGGGTCAGCGGCGGTCGCCGGTTCGCCACCTATGTCATCCCGGGTCAGGTATTGATGACGGCGGCGATGTGGGCGGGCACCTTGCTGCACTGAAGCGTTCGATGGCTTGCCGTATCAATCGAGGTCCTGCAAAGAGCGCATGGAGCTGATAAAGATCAAGTCGCCTGCACCCGGAACGTTCAATCTAACGTCGTACCGACTGCATTGAAATGGCCGAGCGCCGAGGTGCCTTATGTCTCAGACTCAACGTTTATTGCTGATTGCCCCACCTGCGATGACCCGTACTCCGGCGTTCGAGCGCGCTACGGCGTTGGCTCTGGCGGCGCAACTACCGTTGCATATCGTGGCGTTCGATTACAGCGAAGCCTTGGCGGTGGCCGGTCTGTTCGCCCCCGAACAAATCCGGCAAGTCCGTGATGGCTACCTGGAAAACCATCGACAATGGCTTGAGCAGCAAGCCGGGTTGGCGAAGAAACAAGGGGTCGAGGTCACCAGTGAAGTCGTCTGGGTCCATAACCTTTATGAAGAGATCCTTCACTTCGTCAGCGAGATGCCCCTGGCCCTGATCATCAAGGACGCCCAGGAGGAGTTCGCGTTGAAACGGATCTTCTTTACTCCGCTGGACTGGCAGTTGCTGCGCGACTGTCCGGTGCCGGTGCATCTGGTCACCAATGCCCGCAACCCACGGCCGTACAAGGTTCTGGCGATCGTCGATGTGTTGCGCAGTGAAGACCAGGACCTGCTGTTCAACGATCAGATAATCGACGCGGCAGTGAAGTTGGCCGAACAGTGCAACGCCCAGCTTGATTTGGTGCATGTGTATGACTGGGCAGCGGTGTACGCCACGGACATGGGCGTTGGTGCATTGCCTCTCGCGACCGGCATCTACGAAGCATTGGGAGAGGCTCAACACGAGGTATTTGCGGCGCTGGCCGAACGCCATGGCGTGCCGGCAGATCGTCGTCACTTCATTGAGGCGGCGCCCCTGCAGAGCATCTGCGAGTTTGCGACTGATCATCAGATCGATGTCATCGTCATGGGAACGGTGCACCATAAGGGCTTGAGCAAACTCTTGGGCAGCACCGCCGAACATCTCTTGCATCGGGCGCCGTGCAGTGTGCTGGCGATCAAGCCGGGCGAGCCGCTGCAGTAGTGTTGAATCGCCCCTTGGCGCGCCAATGTCTGGTGCTCCAAGGGGCGTTTTTTTTACAACATGAGGCGGTGAATGACCTGGCGGGCATCGTCAGGATCGTTATGGACTTCAAATCCCAGGGCTTTTGCCAAATCGCGCATGGGGGCATTACTCGAGGCATCAACGGAATACATCTGATGAAAACCGTTCTTGCGGGCTGCCCTGATCAGATGCTCCATCAACAGCGTACCCAGCCCCAGATGCTGCCATTCATCGGCAACAGTGATCGCGCATTCGCATTCATGTTCGGCAGTGGCAGCGTAGCGACTGATGCCGATTTCGATCAGTTTGCCGTCTTCGTGGACCAATGCGATGTAGGCCATACGCTGCTTGCCGTCGATGTCCATCAACTGATCGAGCATGACTTTACCGGGCTCGTTGATTTGCGCCAGAAAGCGCATATGACGGGATTCCGGCGACAGGCGCTTGATGAACGCGTATTCGCGCTCGCGGTCTTTTTCCGTCAATGGCCGGATCAGTACATGCCGACCGTCCCTGAGCGCTTCAATCCAGTAGTTCCCGCTGACAGCGGCATAGACGGCCGCCGCCCGTTCGTTGTGGTCTTTGACGGTAAGCATGGTGTGATCCTCCGTTGGGCGTACAAAGCTCGCGTGTGGCATGAGTTCACGCGTGTTGTTGTACTTTTTACGCCGCTGACGGCCCTCGAATCTGATCTGGATCAGACACTCGGCATCGGCTTCCTCAAACGTTCGGGTTTGATGTAAATCAACCCGACTGAGGGGACAATGAGTGCAGTCTAGGAGCATGCCGGCGGGATCGACCGGCGCCGAGCCGAGGTGTGTGATGGGTCAATATCAACGGTTACTGCTGATCGCCGATCGAACCTTGCATCAATCTCCAGCCTTGCTGCGCGCGGTCGCCCTGGCCAAGGCGAGTGGGGCGGTCCTGCACGTATGTGCCTTTGTCGAGCCGGTGCCGATCGTTCATTTGTGGGATGAAAAAGTTGATGAGGCGGCGTTTCAGAGCTACCTGCGCCGCTATCGCCGCTGGATGTCGGAGGAAATCCAGCGGCTGAGCGGTGAGGGACTGAAAGTCTCGGTGGAAGTGGTCTTCACCACCCATCCGCTGCTGGATATCCTGAGGCATGTCGAGGAGTTCAAGCCTGACCTGCTGATCAAGGACGCCAGTTTGGAACCGGTGCTCAAACGGGTGTTCATCACGCCACTCGATTGCCACCTGCTGCGCGAATGCCCGGTGTCTGTGCACCTGGTGAACCAGGCCCGTTACAGTTTGCCTCACCGGATCGTGGCGGCGGTCGACCCCTTCGACCCGCAAACCACGATCAGTGGCCTCAACGACACCATCATTCAAACCGCGAACGCCCTGGCCCTGCAGTGCGATGCACCGCTGCATTTGCTGTACGCCTATGACCTGTCGCCAGCGTTCAATGGCGATGCACCGTTGGTCAGCGGCAGCTGGAGCATGGATTACATGGAGGAGCTGCGTGAATCCCTGCACCTGGCATTTGTGACCCTGGCCGACCGCTATGCTATACCGCCCGAACGCCGGCACTTTGTCATGGGCCAACCGGTTCGGGCATTGACCGAGTTTGTCGAAGAGTACCTGGCCGACGTGGTGGTGATGGGCACCGTGCACCGGGTCGGGCTGGATCGGTTGATCGGCAGCACCACCGAACGGGCGCTTTACTCGGTGCCCGGCAGCATTCTGGCGGTCAGGTCACCCGGTTGGGGTGTCAGGGGGTAAGCACCATGGCGCGCATGACGATTCTCCAGAGGCAAAGGCATTCAGGCTGTCAAACTGGCGCGTCCCGATGACAGCCGGTGACCAGTCGCTTGAGCCTGTCCATGTCGAGGATTGTGACGTTACGACCGGAAATCTCGACCAGTGCCTGGTCCCGCAGGTGGGCAATGCCTCGGCAGATGGTTTCAAGACGCAGCCCAAGGTAGGAGCCGATCTCTTCGCGACGCATCTTCAGCACGAATTCCCTGGACGAATAACCGCGCAGGCTAAGCCGCTGCGACAGGTTCAGCAGGAAGGCCGCCAGACGTTCGTCGGAGTTCATTTTGCCCATCAGCATCAGCATGTCGTGATCGCGCACGATCTCGCGGCTCAGGAGTTTGGTCAGGTTGTGCAGCAGCGAAGGCACCTCGCCGGCGAGCTTCTCCAGCTGGGTGAACGGGATCGGGCACACTTCGCTGTCCTCAAGGGCGAACGCGCTGCAGGTGTGCCGCTCTGCGCTGATCGCGTCCAGGCCGAGCATTTCGCCGGGTATTTGAAAACCGGTGACTTGTTCGCGACCGTCGAGCGACAACACCGTGGTCTTGAATGATCCGATGCGCACCGAATAAAGCGAACGCAGTGGATCGTCCGTGCGGTACAGCGCTGAACCCTTTTTGACTTTCACGCGCTGGATTATGAGGGTCTCCAGCCGCTCCAACTCCTTTTCGGTCAGACCAATCGGCAGGCACAGCTCCAGCACGCTGCAGTTGGAACATGCAGCCTTGAGGTAATGGGCATGAAGGGGGCGGAGGTCATACTGTGACATGGTGCGGCCCTCAATCAATGCAATAAGCATAGGTGTTGGGAGCCCGGTCACCCTCTTAATGTGTAAAACGGGGGCGGTTGTACGACGAGCGGAGAAGGGACCTCGGGTCCTCTGAAAGCGGTCATCCGCTCAAGGCTGCTATTTGTTCTTCCAGTATTTCTGCATCTCAAGGAACAGAAAGGACGCCGTCCAGGTGATGAGCACCAGGCCGGTCAGTGCCTGCAACCCGGTCAGGTACTTGAGTTTCCCCATAGGCGAGATATCGCCAAAACCGATGGTGGTAAAGGTGGTGAAGGAAAAGTACACGCAATCCATGAACGAGCCATCAAAGTTACCGTTCAGGCTGCCCCAGTCGCCGGAGCGCACCATCAGGTAATAGGCCAGCGCAAAGCACCAGACTTCCAGCGCATGGGCCAGCATCGCGCCGAATACACCGACGACGATTCTGAATCGACTCCAGGCCCTGAGCCTGGGGAGCCAGTCGTTCAGGCGTGACAGGCATTCGTAGTGAATCACCACGGCAACGATGACCACCAGCGTATTGATCAGCGTGACCTCAATCATGGCGATCCATCGGGGGTGGCCTTGAGCGGTAGCAGCGGCGCAAACTCCTCTGGTGTCAGCGTTTCCTTTTCCAGCAGTAAATGAGCGCCGGCATCCAGGTCGGCCCGACGACTGTCGAGCAGCACCTTGGCACGGTTATAGGCTTCTTCGAGCAAGGCGCGGATGCCCAGGTCGATTTCCCGCGCGGTTTGTTCCGAATAGTCTTTCTGGCCAAGTCCGGCCATGTGTTCGCCCAAGTAAGTCGGGGTTTGCCGTTCCAGTACCGATTGACCGAGTTCGGCACTCATGCCGAAACGGGTGATCAACTGCCGGGCGATGTCGGTCGCCCGGGTCAGGTCGTCGGCGGCACCCGTGGAAATCTGGCCATAGACGATGTACTCGGCAGCCCGACCGGCCATCAGCACGGCGATTCGGTCCTTGAGCATCTGACAACTGATCAGGAAGTGATCCTCGGTCGGTCGCTGCAAGGTATAACCCAGCGAGCCGATGGAGCGGGGGATGATCGAGACTTTGTGGACCGGGTCCATCCCCGGCAACGTGCCCGCCGCCAGGGCATGGCCCATTTCGTGATAGGCCACCACCAGGCGCTCGTCAGGCCGTAACAGGCTGCTCTTGCGTTCGACCCCGGCGACGATGCGTTCCACCGCGACCGTGAAGTCGTCGAGGCTGACGGTTTCGCCTCCCCGACGGGTGGCCACGATGGCGGCTTCATTGATCAGGTTTGCCAGGTCCGCACCGGTGAAGCCGGTGGTGATTTCGGCGATGCGTTCGGAGTCGATGTCGGGCGCTACAGTGATTTTTTTCAGATGGACCTTGAGGATGGCCTGTCGGCCTTTTCGATCGGGGCGGTCGATCACCAGTTGACGGTCGAAGCGACCGGCCCTTAGCAGCGCCGGATCGAGGACCTCCGGTCGATTGGTCGCCGCCAGCAGGACCACACCTTCGCGCGGGTCGAAACCGTCCAGTTCGGCCAGCAGCTGGTTGAGGGTCTGTTCTTTTTCGTCGTTGCCGCCAAACGCACCGATACCGCGCATTTTGCCCAGGGCGTCGAGTTCGTCGATGAAGATAATGCACGGTGCCGCCTGCCGTGCCTGCTCGAACATGTCGCGCACTCGAGCGGCGCCGACACCGACGAACATTTCGACGAACTCGGAACCGGAAATCGAAAAAAACGGCACGCCGGCTTCACCGGCGATCGCCTTGGCCACCAGGGTCTTGCCGGTGCCCGGTGGGCCGACCAGCAGGGTGCCCTTGGGAATATGCGCTCCCAGGCGTGCGTATCTGGCCTTGTCTTTCAGGAACGAGACGATTTCCACCAGCTCGGCCTTGGCTTCATCGATGCCCGCGACATCGGCGAAGGTCACCCCGGTATCGCGTTCGACAAAGACCTTGGCCCGCGACTTGCCAACATTCATCAGCCCGCCAAGGCCCTGTTTTTCGGCCATGCCGCGGAACAGGAAGTTCCAGAGCACCATGATCATGGCAAAGGGCAGCAGCCAACCCAGCAGAGCGTTCAACAGCGTGTTTTCGCTGATGCCGGAAAAGCCGACGCCTGACTGGGCCAGTTCAGTTGCCAGCGTGGGGTCGACCCGCACGGTGGTGAACAGGTCGTGGCCGTCGATGGGCTCTTGCAGCTTGCCGCTGATCTGCTCCTTGTCGACCCGCAATTCGCTGACCTTGTGCTCGTCCAACAGTTGCAGGAACTGACTGTAAGGAATGTTCTGCACGGAATGGCGTTCAACCAAGAAAAGCTGAGCGAGCGCCAGGACCAGAAAGGTGATCGCGAAGTAGGAAAGGTTCCACTGATGATTCTTCTTCATGGCCTTGGCTCAAGGGGCACGATGCGTGGCGATTCAATCCTTAACCCCCATGGGCATATAAATAGAATTTTAGACGCCACCCGCTCGAACGCCGGGTTTTACGCTTTCCTCTGGGCTGACAGTCCCGGGACTTCTTGTCTTGAGCGCATGACGACAATTTTTTGTGATTTTTATCAACCTCCGCCAGCACCTGCCCGCTCACTATCGACATTAACCAGAGAGGGTGTTCGTCGATTCGTTTGCTGATGGAAGGCCGGCACAGGAGTGCTGCCCATCAGGTTCAACTGACCAAGCATCTGCCGACGAGGTGTGTGATGTTCGAAATTCGCCGTTTACTGCTGATCGCTCCGAGCGAAATGTCCCGTACCCCCGCGTTTGATCGGGCGGAGTCCCTGGCGAGAGCGACAGGCGCGATGCTGCACATCGTGGCATTCGATTATGTCGAAGCGCTGGCGGTCGCTGGCCTGTTTGACCATCAGGCCATGGTGCAGGCGCGTGAGGGATATTTGCAGGTGCACCGTCACTGGCTTGAGCAGCAGGCCCGGTTTGGGCAGTGCAAAGGCCTGCACGTGACCACCGAAGTGGTCTGGGCCAAACCGGGTATCGAGGAGATGCTCGAGTACGTGAATGACTTCGGGGCAGACATCGTGATCAAGGATGTGCAGCACGTATCGGCATTTCAACGGGTTTTCTACAGGCCTCTGGACTGGCTGTTACTGCGCGACTGCCCGGCGCCCTTGCACCTGGTCACCGATGCCAGAAACCCGTTGCCCTTGAAAATACTGGCGGCGATCGACCTTTCCCATCTTGAAGAGCTGACGCAGGGGCTGAATGACCAGATCCTCGACATTGCTTCGAAGCTGGCCTTGTCCTGCGGCGCGAAGTTGCACCTGCTCAATGTCAGCGGCTGGATCGTCAACGGCGACTCCGGCGTGAACCTGCAATACCTGACCATGCGGGAAAGCTTGAGAGACGCCGTCAGCGATGCCCAGATTGAAGCCTTTGATTCGCTTGCTGAACGCTATGAGATTCCAGAGGCGAAACGGCATCTGTTGACCGGAGTCCCGCACAAGATGATCGAACAATTCGCGGCGAGTAATGCATTCGACATGATTGTGATGGGCACCGTGCACTATCGGGGCGTGAACATATTTCTCGGCAGTACCGCCGAGAACACCCTGAACCGGGCTCCCTGCAGCCTGATGATCATCAAACCGCCGTCTTGATGGCGTCTAGCGGTGGCGGTGTACTGTGACAGCGTTTAGTCCCGTCCTGATAAAACGCGCCACATGCAGGCACCTGCAAGACCCCGAGGAAGCTCTGGGTGCGCAGTGACTTGATATAAATCAAGATCAAGCAGGCATCAGGGGAGGACGCTGGTGCTTGATCCAGCGAGGACGCAATGGCTGACCACCGGCAAAAGGCAGCGGCAGGCGTCGAAGTACAACCTGTCTGGAGTTCAGAGCATGAGCCAGTATCAACGGTTATTACTGATCATCAACCCGGTCCTGCGCCATTCCCCTGCGATACACCATGCCGCTGCCCTGGCCAAGGCCAGCGGGGCAAGCTTGCATATCGCCGCCTTAATCAAATCGCTGGATATTCTTGCACTGCTTGAAGAAGGCGTCCGGGAAAAGGCTCGGCAGAGTTACCTCCAGGACCATAGCGATTGGCTCAAGGATCAGGCGCAAAAAATGCGCGGCAGAGGGGTCGAGGTGACAACCGAGGTGGCATGGGCCGACGACATGCAGCAGGCGATCCTTGATCACGTCAGCGAAATGCAGCCCAACCTGTTGATCAAGCAAGTGGAGCATGAGCCAGCGCTCAAGCGCGCATTCTTCACCCCCCTGGATTGGCACTTGCTGCGCCACTGCCCGATACCGATGTATCTGGTGGGTGCGAGCGGCCACGCCTTGCCGCGCAAGGTGGTGGCAGCGGTTGACGCTTCAGATACCGAGTCTTCGAACAGCGAACTGAATGACCGGATCATCCAGCAGGCCACCAGCCTTGCGCTGCAGTGCAATGCCGAGTTGCATCTGCTGTATGCCTGTGACATTTCGGCGGCCTATCTCGGGGATATGGGCGACGGGCTGACGCTGGCGGACCTTACCCGGGAACTGCGCAGAGAGCTGGAAAAGTCATTTCTCAGGTTGGCCGGTCGGTTCGGTGTGCCCTCTGACCGTCGACATTTCATCATGGGGAGCCCAGTCTCGGCGTTGAGCGAGTTTGCCGACGAGCAGCAGGTGGATGTGATCGTAATGGGCAGAGTCCAGTCCCATGGGCTGGAAAAACTACTCGGCAGTACGACCGAACATATCCTGTATCAGGTGCCTTGCAGCGTTCTCGCGGTCTAGGGGCTGTGGTGTATTGCGACGAGATCAATAGCGCAAGTTCTCCTGCCGCAGTCGCGCGAAGCGCTCAAGCGCTGCGGCATCGAGCGCTTGCGCGGCGTCAGGCGCTACGCCGTCGCGAATGGCTTGCCACACGGCTTGCGAGCCAATTGAACCACGGGTCGCTGCAATATCGAACGTGCCGGGATAGAGCGCATGCAGTGTGGAGAGTAGCGCCAATCCCAGGCGCGCGACGGGACGTTGCTCAGGCACTGGGTTGGGAGTGATGCTCACGCCATGACAGAGCTGACCATGCCAGGTCGACTCTGTGGGTACGAAGTCGATCGGCTCGAAATGTGCGCCGAGGTCAAGGGCATTCAGCGCATGGGCGAGCCGGGTTGCGTCGATCCACGGCGCGCCGATCCACTCGAACGGATGCGCTGTGCCGCGCCCCACGCTCAGTCTCGCGCCCTCGAGTAAACCGACATCCGGGTAGAGGTCCAACTGGGACAGCGTGCGCAGGTTGGGCGAGAGCGGCACCCAACCGAGACCGGTGTCGGCGAAGGTCATCGTGCGCCGGTAGCCCTGCATTGGCACCACGCGCAGATCCGCACCAATGTGCTTGTTGCGGTTGAACAGACTCGCCAGTTCGCCGACCGTCATGCCGGGTTGCAGCGGCGCCGGGAAATAACCGGTGAACGATTCTTGACCGCTGTCCAGCACCGGTCCGCCGAATTGCTGCGCACCGAGCGGATCGGGCCGGTCCAGCACGAACAGCGGAATGCGCCGCGCCGCAGCGGCCTCGAGTGCGTAGCCGAGCGTCGTCTCGTAGGTGAAAAAGCGCACGCCGGCATCCTGAATGTCGAATATCAGCGCATCCAGTCCAGCGAGCGAGCCGGCCGGAAAGCGCCGCGCCGCGCCGTAGAGGCTGTGTACGGTGAGGCCTGTCGCGGTGTCGAGGGTGTCGCCGACTCGCTCGTCCATATCGATATTCAGCCCATGCTCCGGCGAGAACAGTGCTACCAGCCTGACGCCTGGCGCGTGCGCGAGCACGTCGACGGTGCGCCGACCCTCGGCGTCGAAGCCGCTGCGATTGGTGATCAAGCCCACGCGCTTGCCAGCGAGCGGCGCAAACCGCTGCGCCTCGAGCACGTCGATGCCGGTCTGCACCGGGCCCGTCGAGATCGGCAGGCGATCGGCGGCACTCAGTGCCAGCAATGTCGATGGCAGTAATTGGCCGATTTGCGCGACGCTCACAGGCGGGGCCCGGCTTGCCAACAGCGCAAGCAATTGCGCGCGAAGCGGGCGGACGTCACCGCGGTCGTTCGGGTACACGCGGTTGGTCAGGATAACAATGAACTGGCGCGTTACCGGGTCGATCCACAGGCCGGTGCCGGTGTATCCGGTGTGACCGAGCATGCCAATCGGTGGCAGACGGTCATGGTTCGACGCAAACGGTGCGGCGAGGTCCCAGCCGAGTCCGCGCCACGGTGGAGTCGCGAGCGGCGAGGCGGCACTGGCGAGCGCGGCGATGCTTGCTGGCCGCAGAATCTGCACGCCGCCAGCGCGCCCTTCGTTGAGCATCATCTGTGCGAAGCGGGCGAGGTCATCCGCAGTGGAAAACAACCCGGCGTTGCCGGAGACACCGCCCATCCATTCGGCGGTTGGATCGTGCACGCGGCCGCGACGGATACCGGCCTTGTTGGCGAGTGTCGGCGCACTGCGGGCCGCTCGCCCGGCGTCCGGCACAAACACCGTGTCGCGCATGCCGAGCGGGCCGAAGATGTGAGCCTGGCAATACGCGTCGAGGGTGCTGTGCGTGAGGCGCTCGACCAGTTCGCCCAGTACCACGAAATTCAGGTCACTGTAGATGACGCGCTCACCTGGCACGCTACGCAGACGCTGCGCCGCAATCGCGCTCAGCACGCCTTCGCGGTCCGGATGCAGTGGCCGCACAGGCAGGTCTGGCAACAGCCCGGAGGTGTGTGCCAGCAGATGGCGCACCGTCACCGCGTCTTTGTCGAAAGCCGCAAAGGCTGGCCAATACTGTGCAACGCGTGCGTCCAGGTCGATGCGGCCCGCTTCGGCCAGTTGCATGATCGCCGTGGTGGTCGCAATGACTTTGGTCAGCGACGCGAGATCGAACTCGGTGCTCAGCGTCATCGGTTCGGGGTCAGGCGTTGTCGCGCGTTGCCCAAAGGCCTGGCGATAGAACACGTGCGTGGCATCCCCGATCAGGACGACGGCCCCCGGAACGCGTCCGGCGGCAATCTGCCCCTCGACGATCTGTGCGGCTTGCAGGCGCGCCGCCGTATCGAAATCGGTGGCTCCCGCGATCTGCGCCGCCGCCATTCCAACCAGCATCGCCCAGCGTTGCAGCGCACCGATCAACGGTGTGGCAAATCGGCGGCGTCGTAGTGATTGCGAGGGTTCCATAACATCCATCCATCGGTGCCGGCTGTATCGGCGGCGTTGACCTGTGCACTGATTGCCGCCGCGTCAAACAGGCGACGATCGAACGCATAGTCGCGAAAGGCTTGTAGCCATGGACGAAAACGCACGCCCGGCAGATGGGTGCGTTTTATCGCCTCTGTCAGGGAGCGCCTGACGATCTGGCCGGGGTCGGTGACCGGGTCGGTCAAGCCCGGCAGCCCCCAGGTAAAACCGGACGGGTAGAGCATTGGCGAAATATAGTCGAGTGGCTCGCCGAGCAATTCGATTTGCTGGCCGATCGCGGTATCGTCCAGGTTCCAGCAAACGTAGCCGAAGATGTCCGCGGAGACGAATACATTGTAGGGCGCGAGCCGGGTGCGTGCGGCCTGCAGGAGACCGACGATCGCCGCGGTCCGGTTGCGCCGGGTATTGGAGAGGACAAAGTGCAGCCCGCTCTTGTCGGGAAAGCGTACATAGTCGAACTGCACCTCGTCGAAGCCCATCTTCGCCGCCTCCTCGGCGATGTCGAGATTGTGCTGCCGTACGGCGTACGAAAACGGATCCATCCATTGCAGGTTCTCGCCATCGCGCCACGGCTCGCCTTCGGTGGTGTGCACGCTCCACTCCGGATGCGCGGTGGCGAGTGGGTCGTCCTTGAACACCACGATACGCGCGATCAGATACAGGTGTTGCGCATGCAGCTCGGCCAGCAGCGCCGCAAAGTCCTGTTCCTGCGGGGCGTGCACCGTCACGTGCGCTGCTGCGCCGATCGCCTCGCGCGCCGCGCTGCGATAGGGCGTCAGGCCGCGGTCGCCCTTGACGTCGATCACCAGTGCATTGATCAAGGTGTTTGCGGCAAGGCTGACGGCATTATTGCGCATCGCCTTGTTGGTCACGCCGAACACCGACAAATACAGCGCTTTCGGGCGAAACGGGGTCAACGCGAGCGTCACGGGCGAATCGCCGGACACCTTGGCCTCGGTGCGCAGATACCCAGGGGCGCGGGCCGCGATGCTCTTGACCGCTTCAGCCGTCTCGAACCGACCGTGTTCGTCGGTGCGCATCACACCCGCCGATGTGGTGATGATCGCGTCGGCGATCGGATTCTGTGTGCTTGAGTCGAGCACGACACCCGTGACGGCCAGAGCGCCTCGCTGGCTCAACAGGGTAGTAAAGACGACGAGCAGCGTCGGGATCGTATAGCGCCTCACTGCGCTGATGAAGGTCATCGTGTGCTCTCCGTTGCGGGTATCGCCGGGGTGTTCGGTTCGCCAAGCAGGTGCGCGAATGCGCTGGCGCCGTAGGCATCGGTCATCAGAAAGCGCGGTAGCGCGAGCAGCCGCGCATGCCGGTCCGCCTTGCGCGCGTCCAGGGTGAAGGCGACGACGTAACCCTCGTCAGAGGCGAGTGCGATCAACTCGTCATCGTAGATCCCGAACGGCCACGCGAGCATGTCGATATGCGTACCGGTTTGCGCCTCGAGGCGTTGACGGGATTTGTCGAGTTGCATGCGCACGAATTGCTGGAAATCTGCCGGCGTACGGTGTCTGCGCTCGACCTTGAAATTGGGATGCCAGTACGTATGCCCCTGGATGTCAAAGAGTCCGGTTTGTTTCAGGCTGCGCAATTGTTCCCAGGTCATTGCATAGGAGGCGTTCGAGATCGCCGATGGATAGATGAACAGCGTGACCGGAAAACGCTCGCGCTGCACGATGGGCAGCAGCTTTTCGAATACCGAGCGATGCCCGTCGTCGACGGTGATCACTACCGGCTTCTGCGGTAGCGTCGCACTTGGATCCTGCAACCAATTGACCACCTCACGCAGCGGCACGATGTGGTAGCCATGCTCGTGGAGGACGTGTAACTGGGTTTCGAAGGTGCTCATGCGCACGGTCATCGAGTCGTCCAGTGTCTGCGAAAAACGGTGGTAAACGAGGATCGTGACGCGCGGTTCGGCGTTTTGTGCAGCTGCGTCCGTTCCCCTGGCCAGCCCGCAGATGCACACCAGCATGGCGCACACCAGCAGCCGGATCGAACCGTTCATATCAGCAATCCAGCGTATGGGCGCTCAGAGGGGCCCGGTCCGAACACGTTCATACGATGCTCAATGATGCGGATTCAGCCAGTAGCGTGGCCACCAGGGCGGTGCTGTCGAGTACGTGCAAACGGCGCGTGACACAGTCGGCAGGCAGGCGAAACGGAGGCACGCTGTCAGAGACCGCCAGGTGTTCAAACAGGGGCTTGTCGAGCAGATCGCTGCCACCGGTGAACAAACCATGGGTGGCGGCTGCGAACAACCGGGCGGCACCGGCCTGCTGGCAGGCAAGGCCCGCATGCATCAGGGTTGCACCGGTGCTGATCAGGTCGTCGAAAATAATCGCGGTCTTGCCCAGGACGTCGCCAACCAGCAGCGTACCGCTGAACGTCTCTTGACCACGGTGCTTTTCCATCAGCGCAGCGCCCACCGCGCGTCCCAGTTGCCGCTCCAGGGCCTGACGAAACTGCTCGGCCCGCTTGGCGCCACCGGTGTCCGGGGAAACCGACACCACCTCGGCGTCGCCGACGAGCCCGGCGAAATGCCCGGCGAATAATTCTGCGCACTCCACGTTCCACGTGGGAATGCGAAAGGCGTTATCAAACGCTGCCGGGTTGTGCACCTCCAGGGCAACCAGACGATCCACGCCGCAGGCTTCAATCATGGCTGCCAGGTGGCGGGTGATCGTGGGGTCCTGAGGTTGTGTGCGACGGTCCTTGCGCCCATAGCAGAGGTAGGGCGTCACGGCCTGCACATGGCGAGCGCCGGCATCCTTGAGCGCGCCGCAAAAAAACAGCAGGCGACACAGCTTGTCGTTTGCGCTCTGCAGGCCATCTCCATACAAGGAATGGAACACCACCACCTCGCGCCCGTTGACTGACTCCAGCGGGCGGCATTTATGCTCGCCATCTTCATAGTCGCGCTCCTCGTGGAGCGCCAGTTGACAGCCCAGCCGCTGCGCGACGCGGCTCGCGTAGTGCTCACTGCCTTGCAGGGCAAACAGAAGCGGGCGTTCGGTGAGCATGTGTTGGCTCCTTCGAGGCACTCATCGAACACGCCTCGCCTGGACGGCTTACGGTCTACTGCTGTGTAGACCCGACGAGCACCGGGTTGCGCCAGATACGCGCGGATAGCGGTCTACCGTCGGGAGCCGGTGGATTAATCATAGCGCAGGGACTGTGTTGCCGATGGTGGTGACGGGGACTTGATATAAATCAAGACCGGGGAGACTTCATGGGAGGAATCTGAATAAAAACGGGTTTGATGCACGGCTGGGCACCTCCCACATGTTCATGGCCTGGAAAAGCTGCTCGGCAGTACGCCTGAACATGTCCTGTATCGGGCGCCTTGCAGTGTTCTGGCGGTGTGGATTTGGCCCGATGGCTTCAGGAGGTTTTCAAATGACACACAGTCCCTTACTGCAAACCACCTTGCGCGACCGGACTGCTGCCGGTCGAACCTTGGTCGAACCGCTGCTCAAATACGCTCATCGACCGGATGTCATCGTGCTGGCCTTGCCCCGTGGCGGGGTTCCGGTGGCCTTTGAAGTGGCCACGGCCCTGGAGGTTCGCCTGGACCTGATGCTGGTCCGCAAGCTGGGGGTTCCTTCCCAGCCAGAATACGCGATGGGCGCCATTGCCAGCGGCGGCGTACAAATCGTCAATGAAGGTGCGCTACGGGCTCATCCGATTGACCAGGACACGTTCGATGCCGTGGTCGCACGGGAAACCCGGGAACTCTCTCGTCGTGAGCATTTGTACCGGGCAACGCGTGCGCCGGTAGAACTCAAGGACCAGGTGGTGATTCTGATCGATGACGGCCTGGCGACAGGAGCCTCGATGATGGCTGCGATCCACGCCGTGCGCCTGCAAGCACCGTCGCGCATTGTCGTTGCCGTGCCGGTGGCACCGCTTGAGACGGTCGAGGCGTTGCGCACCGAAGTGGATGAACTGGTGTGTCCGCTCATTCCCGAGTGGCTGATGTCGATCGGCTATTGGTACATGAACTTCACCCAGACCACGGACGGGGAAGTTATCGATCTTCTGCAAAGAGCCTGGCAACGAGAATCCAGCACTGTCCCTGCCCCTCAGGAGGGTTCCGATGCTTGAGTCCCATTATCGAAAGCTGGACCTTGAGGACGTTGAACTGTCAGCCGACCTGCGTCTGCCGATGAACGCTGCCGGTCTGGTGGTTTTTGTCCATGGCAGCGGCAGCAGTCGTTCAAGCCCCCGTAACCAGCGGGTTGCAGAGTCTCTGGGCAGCCGGCGGCTGGGCACGTTGTTGTTCGATTTGCTCACGGAGCCGGAGCAGTGTCTGGATAACCAGACCCGGGAATTGCGTTTCGATATTGCGATGCTTTCCCGGCGCCTGGTGCAGGTGATCGACTGGGTTGGCCGGGACGCTGAGCTGCAATCGCTGCGGATCGGGTTGTTTGGCGCAAGCACCGGCGCTGCTGCAGCGCTGATGGCGGCGGCCGAGCGCCAGGACGTGGTCCATGCGGTGGTCAGCCGAGGAGGGCGGACCGACCTGGCAGGTGCGGCGCTGCCCCAGGTAAGGGCTCCGACCTTGCAAATTGTCGGCGCTCAGGACCCGGTGGTAGTGCGTCTGAACGTCCAGAGCAGTCAGATTCTGCGGTGTGACCAGCGTCTGGAAATCGTGGAGGGCGCTACGCATCTGTTTGAAGAAACAGGCACCCTCGAGGAAGTCGCCAGACTTGCTGGCGACTGGTTCGAGAGGCATCTAAAGACCGCTGCCCGCCTTTGACCGGCATCACACGCCAAACGGAAAGGTTTCGTCTTCCGGTTCCAGTGCCTGGCTTTTCGGCAGCGGCAGTGCCGTCACCGCTTGTGTCTGTTCAATCCACACCATGGCGTCAAATTGCTCGGCCAGCACTGCCTCGAAGTAGTGGCTGCTGCGCTCGCTTTCGGGGCGGTAAATCACCCCGATGGCCCGTTCCAGCAAAGGCTCGGACAGTGCCTTGCGCAGGTCTTCGCGCTGGGGATCTCGCCAGTCGGTCAATGACGCGGGGACGCCGGCCTTGAGGAACTGATGCTCCCAACTGTCTGCACGAGACGGCCGAACGTCCTTGATGAGCATGTCGGTGTCCCAGTCATCGGCTGCCGCCACCTGGCCACGGTCGGTGCTCATACCGAGCAGAACGACATCGCGTCCATAGGCGCTGCGGCACAGCTGACCGATATTGAACTGCCCCTTCCAGCCCATTTTCGTGGCAGCGGCATTGCCGATATGGGAGTTGTGCGCCCACACCACGGCCTTGGCGTGAGGGCCGCGGTGCTCAAGCAACGCCTGCAGCGTGTCGAACATGTGCTGGTCACGCAGGTTCCAGGAGGCGGTCGAGCCTCGATAGATCGTTCGATAGTAGTGTTCCGCCGCCCGAACGACCCGGGCGTTTTGCGTGGCATCGAAGAACGCCTCGTCGTCGCGGACAAGCCCGGCCAGTTGCTCGGCCAGCATGGCATTGAGCTGCTCGACCACCGCTTGTTCACAGGGCATCACGCCGCCGTCTTCGACAAAGCGGCCGTACAACGCAGGTTTATCCTGCCAGGGAGTCAGACAGCCATAGCGCCGTCGTGCTTCGTGTGCCAGTTGCGGATCGACCCGATCCAGATAACTCAGGACCTCGTGAATGGAGTTGCGCAAACTGTAAACGTCCAACCCGCGAAACTCGACTCGACGCTCGGGGGCGTGCTTGTGGTTGTATTGATGCAGCCAATGGGCGAACGCTTTCACATCGGTGTTGCGCCACATCCAGGTCGGGAATCGGCTGAAGATGTGCCGTTTCCAGGCCGAATGGGCCCGCCCGCGTACATAGCGGTCAACATGCTCGGCGTCTGGCCAATCAGCTTCAACCGCCACAATCGTGAACCCGTGCTGTTCAATCAGCCTTTGGGTAATCGCCGCCCGGGTTCGGTAGAAGTCGCTGGTGCCATGGCTGGCCTCACCGATCATCACCACGTGCGCATCGGCGTAACGGTCGAACATTTCACCGAAGGCGCCTGAATTCAATTCCGGCAGCGGTTCTGCATAGTGACGTAGCAGAGGGGCAATAGAGGCCTTCGCAACAGTGCTGCGTGGGCCGTACAGTTTTTCCAGCAAGCGTTGGGACGTTGAGCTCATGAGCGTCATCCCCATAAGAGTGGGATACCCGGCGCCGCCTCTTCGAAATCAGCTGCGCTTATCAGTGTATGGGGCCGGAGGGTGTTCCCGGAACCAAACGCCACGCTTCAGGGCATTGGCGTACATAGGGGTAATAGCCTTTGGCTGAAGGGCAGTAATACCAGCTTGGCGCAGCCTGGGTGTTGGGGGGCACGGCCACCGCAGGCGGGTTGGCCGGGTAGTAATAGACAGGGGGCGGGTAGTAGTAAACCGGATAGGAAGGGTAGTAATACGGACCGCGAAGGTACGCGGCTTCCCAGCCCAGGCCCAAGCCAAGACCAATGCCCCACCAGAATGGAGCGCCGCCACGACCGCCTCCGTGTCGGTCGGCGTTGGCCGGTAATGCAAGGCACGTGGCGATCAGGATCGCCGCTATCACGCCTGACTTCTTCATCTCCCGCTCCTCCCAATACCGTGGGGTCAATTCGAGAATAGGAGTTGGTCAGAGGGAGAATCTGATCCACATCAGAAAACAGGCATTCGAACGGGCAAGCGGATAGACGGGGGCGATCTGACGGGCTTCACCCAAGTACATGCCATATAAACGCTAAGCAACGGCTCCAAATGAAATACCTGCCACCGCGGTAATGGCCATCGCCAGCGCGCCCCACAGCGTCACCCGCCAGGCGCCGATCAGCAGATTGGCGCCGCCTGCCTTGGCAGCAATGCCGCCTAAAGCGCCGAGGAATACCAGTGACATGCCGGATATCCAGGCAATCACACTGTCGGACGGTGCAAGCATGGTTACGCCCAGCGGCAGTGCGGCGCCCACAATAAAACTGGCCGCCGAGGACATTGCCGCTTGCAACGGTTTTGCGCTGAGCGCATCGGAAATGCCCAGTTCGTCGCGCGCATGTGAGCCCAGTGCGTCGTGTGCCATGAGCTGCGTGGCGACTTTACTGGCCAGCTCGGGTTCGACACCGCGATCCACATAGATGGCCGCTAACTCCCGGTGTTCGGCAAGCGGCGCGGTCTCAAGCTCGGTTTGTTCGCGCAACAGATCAGCCCGTTCGGTATCGGCCTGGGAATGCACAGAGACGTATTCGCCCGCCGCCATCGACATCGCACCCGCCACCAGCCCGGCCACACCCGTGACGAGCAACGTGCTGTGGGTGGCATTGGCGGCGGCGACGCCGATCAGCAGACTGGCGGTCGATACAATGCCGTCGTTGGCACCCAATACCGAGGCCCGGAGCCAGCCGATTCGCTCATGTCTATGGGATTCAGCGTGTCTGCGATAGAACTTCATCGTTGAAACCTGCTCAGTGTCGTTGAATCAATGCCGATCAAAAAACACCCGACAAAATGAACCGCTGGCCTGCTCGTTTCAGCGATTTTCAATCTGCGCCTGGAGCCGTCCGGCAACAACCGGTATTTCCCTTTGTGAGATCAAAGACCACGCCGCACATCGCTGCAAGCAGGGCTATAATCGCGCCCACGTTTTACTCCTTTCACAACACCCTCCACCCTACGAGACTGCCATGACTATTTCTCTGTACGCTGCTTCCGTTCCGGTCTTCAAGCAAATGCTCAACGCGTTGAGTGATGTTCTGAACAAGGCCGAAGCTCACGCCACCGCCAAAAACATTGACCCGAATGCCTTCCTGCAAGCGCGTCTGTACCCGGACATGTTCCCGCTGGTGCGTCAGGTGCAGATCGCTGTTGATTTCGCCAAAGGCGTTTCTGCCCGTCTGGCCGAAGTCGAACTGCCGAAGTACGACGACACCGAAGTGACCTTCGCCGAGCTGCAAGCACTGCTCACCAAAGTGCTGTCCTTCATCGACGGCATCAAGCCTGAACAAATCAACGGCAAGGAAGGTATCGAGATCGTTACCCGCCCAGGCACCCCGAAAGAAAAACGCTTCAGTGGCCAGGCTTACCTGCTGACCTACGGCTTGCCGCAGTTCTTCTTCCACGTCACCACCGCCTACGCGATCCTGCGTCACAACGGTGTTGAAGTCGGCAAGCGCGATTACATGGGCGCGTTCTAAACCCGCCAGTAACAAAAAACCCGCCAAGGTGTGAACCTTGGCGGGTTTTTTTATGAGGGCGGTTTGTTACGCGGTCTGTACGGTTTTCTCTTCCTGGGCCAGGCAAGCCGCCGCGGTAAACAGCACGTCGGTGGAGGAGTTCAGCGCGGTCTCTGCCGAGTCCTGCAACACACCGATGATGAAGCCGACGGCCACCACTTGCATCGCGATTTCACTCGGAATGCCAAACAGGCTGCACGCCAGCGGAATCAACAGCAGCGAACCACCGGCCACACCCGAAGCACCGCAGGCACAGATCGCCGCGACGACGCTGAGCAGCACGGCGGTCGGGATGTCCACGGCAATCCCCAGCGTGTGTACGGCCGCCAGGGTCAGTACCGTGATGGTGATCGCCGCACCGGCCATGTTGATGGTCGCGCCCAGCGGGATCGAAACCGAGTAGGTGTCTTCATGCAGGCCCAAACGCTTGCTCAGTTCCAGGTTGACCGGAATATTAGCCGCCGAGCTGCGGGTGAAGAACGCGGTGATTCCGCTTTCCCGCAGGCAGGTCAGCACCAGTGGGTAAGGGTTGCGGCGCAGCTTCCAGAAGACGATGACCGGGTTCATCACCAACGCCACGAACAGCATGCAACCCAGCAGTACGGCCAGCAGATGCAGGTAACCGATCAGCGCGCCGAAACCCGAGGTGGCCAGGGTGGAGGCGACCAGGCCGAAGATCCCCAGCGGAGCAAAACGAATCACCAGGCGCACGATCACCGTGACGCCGTTGGACAGGTCGCCGAGCACGGTGCGGGTGGTTTCGCCGGCATGCCGGATGGCGATGCCCATGCCGATTGCCCACGCCAGAATGCCGATGAAATTGGCGTTCATCAGCGCACTGATCGGGTTGTCGACCACGCTCAGCAGCAGGCTTTGCAAGACCTCGGAGATTCCGCCGGGCGCGCTGATCGCCACGTCGTGGGTGGACAGCACCAGGCTCGAAGGGAACAGGCTGCTGGCCACCACTGCCACTACGGCTGCGGCAAAGGTGCCCAGCAGGTACAGGAACAGAATCGGCTTGATGTGGGTTTCCTGGCCGTGTTTGTGGTTGGCGATCGAGGCCATCACCAGCACGAACACCAGAATCGGTGCGACGGCTTTCAGTGCCGAGACAAACACTTTGCCGATGAACGCGGTGGATTTCGCCACCTCAGGCGCAAACAGCGCCAAGGCAATGCCGACGATCAGGCCAATGACGATTTGCGTGACCAGGCTGGTGTGTTTGAGTCTTTGCAAAAGAGTAGGCGGAGCAGCAGTCATAGCGGTATCTCTGATTTTTTTAAGGTGCCGTGAATCGAGAAACCCGGCCAGCAAAAAGCGGGCAGGCTGACCGGGCAAGCGCACATTGCGTCATCTGCGGTGGCGGATGAGCAAGGTTGAATTTTTTTGCGGGCGCGGACTTTATCACAGCGTAGTCGCGATCCTTCAGACCTGTGACGATCTGCCACCAGAGTGTTTAAACCGATAGGTCAGGTTTGCGCCAGCGCTGTCGGACACACTCTGTTAAGCTTCGCCATCCACTTTTTCATCTCCCCTCAGTGAGCCCTTGGGCTGTCGCTGGCGTTGTCGTTTTCTGGAGTTACCCCATGCTGTTGCCCATCCTGTTGTTGTCAGCCGCCGGTTTCACCGTGCTGACCACAGAATTCATCATTGTCGGTCTGTTACCGTCGATTGCTCGCGACCTCGATGTCAGCGTTTCCCAGGCGGGACTGCTGGTGACCTTGTTCGCGTTTACCGTTGCCGCCTTCGGACCCTTCCTGACCGCGTACTTCGCGCGTTTTGAACGTCGGCGTCTGTTTATCAGCGTGCTGATCATGTTCGGGCTGGCGAACACCCTGGCTGCCATGGCGCCGAACATTGGCGTGATGGCCATCGCGCGGCTGATACCGGCGCTGGGTTTGCCGGTGTTCTGGGCGCTGGCCAGTGAAACGGCAGTGGACATTGTCGGGCCGGACTACGCCGGACGGGCGATTGCCAAGATCGGTTTCGGGATTGTCTGCGCGACCGTGTTCGGGATCCCCGTCGGCACGTTGATTTCCGATGCGTTCGGCTGGCGCACGGCGTTCGGCATTCTCGCGGTCATTGCCTTTGCCAAGGCGCTGCTGCTGTTTATCTATTTGCCGAAAACCAACCTGCACAACCAGCAGGTGAGCTTGCGTTCACAGTTCAAGATTTTGCGCAGCCCACTGATGCAAGGGCATGTTCTGTTGTCGATTCTGGTCTTCAGCGGGATGTTTACCGCTTACACCTATTTGGCCGACATCCTTGAGCGGCTGGCCGGTTTCAACGGCACCGTGGTCGGCTGGTGCCTGATGGGCTTTGGTGCGGTCGGGCTGATCGGTAACTCGTTGGGCGGGCGCATGGTCGATCGCCATCCGTTGATCGCGTCGATGGTGTTCTGTGGCTTCATGATCGGCGGCATGGTGGCGCTGGTGCCGAGTATCCATTCGACACTGGGACTGGCCGCGGCGATGGGCATCTGGGGCGTGACTCAGGCCGCGCTGTTCCTGGTCAGTCACGTGCGCTTGATGAAAGCCGCCCCGCAGGCGCCAGCCTTTGCTGCGTCGCTGAACATCGCCGGGGCCAATCTGGGAATTGGCCTGGGGGCGATGGTCGGTGGGCACGTGATCGACACCTTGGGCCTGGGCAGCCTGGGGTTTGCGGCGGCCGGTTTTATCCTGGTGTCGATTGTATTGGCGTTGTTGCTGATGAAGATCAAAGCCCCGGCCGTTTGCGCCTGAGGCGTTAAAGCGCGGTAAACAGTTCGCGTCGGGCACCTTCGGTAATCGCGACAATGCCGGGGTGCTTGACCTTGCGCTCCACCGAGATCGCGTAAAACGATTCGGTCACCGCATCGGTCTGCCCGATCAACTCGACGCCGTACTGGCGTCTCACCTCGTCGGCAATCACGCTCGGGCCGATGAAAATCCCGCTGCCGGATTGGCCGAACGCCTGCATCAAGGCACTGTCATCGAACTCACCAACAATGCGTGGCTGAATCTGCTGTTCGGCGAACCAGCGCTGCAAGCGGCTGCGCACCACGGTTTCCTGCCCTGGAATCAACAGGGGCGCGCCGTGCAGGCCGTGCGGGAAGTCTTTGCCATAGCGTTGAGCAAGCTCCTTCGTGGCGAAAAAACTGATGCCGCATTCACCGAGCCTCTGGCTGTAACCCTTGATGTCCAGGTGCGACGGCATCGGGCTGTCGGAGATCACCAGGTCCAGCCGCTGAATGGCCAGATCGGCCAGCAAGCGCTCCAGTTTGTCCTCGCGACAGGTGATGCGTAGCGGCTCAGTCAACTCCATGGTCGGTGCGATCAGGCGATAGACGATGGATTTGGGCACCACGTCGGCGACACCCACCCGAAACAGAATCTGTTGCTCGTTGGGCTGCGCCCGGAGCATGGCCTCCAGCTCGCCACCCAGCTGAAACATCTGCTCGGCGTAAGGCAGTGTCTGTCGCCCGGCCTCGGTCAATTCAAGTTGCCGACCGACCCGCTGAAACAGCTCTATCCCATAGGTTTGCTCGAGCAGACTGATCTGCCCGCTGATGGTCTGCGGAGTCAGGTTCAGTTGTTCGCAGGCACGCACGATGCTGCCGGTTTTGGCCACGACCCAGAAGTAATGCAATTGCCGATAATTGAGCATGTGCGCTGACGATTCGTAAAAACCGAAGTATAGCTGCTAAAAATACGAATTTTCCTGAAGTGTTTGCCTCCTTAGAATGCCTCGCTATCGACGGGCCACTTCCTTGGCCAAGTCTGCTCTATCGAGGAAAGCATGATGAAACTCAACTCCCTGGCCGCCGCTTCGTTGCTGGCCCTCTCTGCACTGGCGCTGACGGGCTGTGACCAGGCCGAGAAAAGTGCCCAGCAATTGATGGGCAAAGCCGCCGAAACCGCCAAGCAGGCGATCGACGATACGCACAAGGCGGCGGAACAAGCATTGAGCGACGCCACCGGGAACATCATTGGCCACAAGGAAAAACCCGCTGACGACAGAGAGAAAACGCCTGGCACATCGCAGGAAATCTAACCCGTTCAACACCGAGTCAGGACTGACCCATGGACTATCTTTTACAACTCGCAGCAAGCCCTACAGCCTGGGTCGCCCTGGCTACATTGATCGTGATGGAAATCGTGCTCGGCATCGACAACCTGATCTTCATCTCGATCCTGACCAACAAGCTGCCCGTGCAGCACCGTGCCAAGGCCCGCCGTATCGGTATCAGCATGGCCTTGGTCCTGCGTCTGGGCTTGCTGAGTACCATCGCGTTCATCGTGCAACTGACGGAGCCGGTGATTGAACTGTTCAACCACGCGTTTTCGTGGAAAGACATGATCCTGATCGCCGGTGGTCTGTTCCTGTTGTGGAAGGCGACCACTGAAATCCATCACAGCATGGACCCGCCAGCCGAGGATCCGACATCGAAAACGTCCGGCGTGACACTGGGTTTTGCCGCGGCAATCGGCCAGATCCTGATGCTCGACCTGGTGTTCTCCATCGACAGCATCATTACCGCTGTCGGCATGACCGAGCATTTGCCGATCATGATCATCGCGGTGTTGGTGTCGGTGATGGTGATGTTGCTGGCGGCCGAGCCTCTGGCCAAGTTCATCAACGACAACCCGACAGTGGTGATGCTGGCCCTGGGCTTCCTGATCATGATCGGCATGACCCTGATCGCCGAAGGTTTCGGTGCCCACGTACCGAAAGGCTACATCTATGCGGCCATGGCATTCTCGGCAACGATTGAAGGTCTGAACATGCTGTCGCGTCGGGCCCGGGAGAAACGGGTCGCTGCACAAGCGTAAGCGGTAAGGTAAAAACACAACGGTCGTCTGCGCTCGAAAGCGTGCAGGCGACCGTTTTCATTTGTGGGGGATTTAAACCGAATCGATCAGTGCGCTGTCGCGTGGTGCCGGGCAGGTTTCTCGGCTTTGGCAGGTGCTGAAGGCGGAACGTAGGCATGATGGTGTCTGCGGGTAACGCGCAGCACACCCCACAGCATGGCGGCGGCAACGGCCAGCCAGCCACCGATCAGCATCAGGATTATCATCGTCAGGCTCATTCAGTGCCTCCTCTTTGCCCTGCATCGGGCACACACTCTGTGCAAGGGTCAGTCTAGTCGCTGATGTGTTGCAGGCAATTGACCAAAGGTCGTGAGTCTCCAACCAGTTCGCTCTATCAGCTGCACGTGACTGCCGTTAAAGGCTATACCGCTGCTATGATCATGGGCGAAGCCGGGAGACCGTTTACCTGGCGCCTGAACAAGTGAGTGATGATGTTGCCGGTATTTCCCCGAATCCGCTGCGCCTTGCTGGCTGCGGCCTGTGTCTTGAGCCTGGCCGGTTGTGCCGGGAGCGTGCAACCTGAAATCCAGCGTCTGCCTGAGCGCGTCGAGCTCAGTGGCATGCCGTTTTACCGTGGCGAAGCCTACCAGAGCGGGCCGCAATCCCTGGCGAGCATGCTTTCCCAGCAAGGCATCGTGATTACCCCTGGGCTGCTCGACAAACCGCTGCATTTGCCGGGCGCCGAGGCGCAGTTGCAGCAGAACATGCAGAACCTGGCGCGTGAATACGGGATGGTCGTGTATCCGCTGGACAGCAATCTGCCGGCGCTGTTGACCCAGGTCGCGGCGGGTTACCCGGTGCTGCTGCGCTTAAGTGAGGGCTCGGCATTCTGGAAAGAGCCGAGGTACGCGATTCTCGCCGGCTACAACCGTCACAAGCAGACGGTACTGCTGCGCTCCGGAATGGACCGACATTTGCTGATGAGCTTCAACTCGTTTGAATCCGCCTTCCAGAACGCTGGCGGTTGGGCGGTGTTGATTCAGGGGCCGACCCAGATTCCGGCCAAGGTTGACTCGCAGCGCTGGCTCAAAGCCGCTGACGAACTGGCTCGCGCTGGGCAGGAGCAGGCGGCAACCAATGCGACCAAAGCACTGGCTGCCCATTAATCGAGCCGAATAAAAACGGCGCCTGGAGGCGCCGTTCTCGATAAAGGCCCCCGACTTACGTCGCGGGCCTTTTTTCGTGCGCTTATTTACCGGTCTGCGCCATGCCGCTACCTTGGCGATGCTGCAGGTTTTTCTCGGCTTTGTATTGCAGGGCAACACTTGGCGCGGAAGTGCTCTTGCCGGTTTCAACCCATTGACGAATCCGCGCCGCGTCCGCGAAGTGGGTGTACTTGCCGAAGGCATCGAGAATCACCAGCGAAACCGGGCGATTACCCATGCTCGTCACCAATACCAGGCAGTGGCCAGCCTGGTTGGTAAAGCCGGTTTTGGTCAGCTTGATGTCCCAGTTTGCTTTGTTGATCAGGTGGTCGGTGTTGTGAAAGCCCAAGGAGTAGCTGGGCCTGCGGAACGTCACGGTTTTTTCCTTGGTTGTGCTCAGTTCGCTCAGCATCGGGTACTTGCGTGCAGCCTGGAGCAATTTGCTCAGGTCGCGGGCGGTGGAAACGTTGTGGACTGACAGGCCGGTCGGTTCGACGTAATGGGTGCTGGTCATGCCCAGCGCCTTGGCCTTGGCGTTCATCGCGGCGATAAAGGCTGCGTATCCGCCAGGGTAGTGGTGGGCCAGACTCGCGGCGGCGCGATTTTCCGAGGACATCAGTGCAATCTGCAGCATTTCCCTGCGCGACAGTTCGCTATTGAGTTTGACCCGGGAAAACACACCTTTCATTTCCGGGGTTTCGCTGATCGTTACGGAAATGTATTCGTCCATATTCTGCCTGGCGTCCAGCACGACCAGCCCAGTCATCAATTTGGTCACCGAGGCGATCGGCACGATCACGTCCGGGTTGCTGGCGTAGATGACTTTGTCGGTTTGCAGATCGATCAGCATTGCGCTGCCGGAAGCGATGCGAAGATGTGAGGTGTCTCGAGGTGCCGCGGTGGTTTCACGTGCGTAGACGTTTGAGGTGACAAGAGGGCCTGTAAGTACAAAAAATAGGCTCAGGATAGATAGACGGATTTTCACGCGGGCGGACTCGCTAAGGGTGGATATGCCGTTCTGCAACGGGCTTTCTAGATAAAACGTAACATTTTATGAGTATGAGACAGGAAAGCGCTATACGCCTGCTGTAGCGGTGCTTCAGATGAAATATATTTAATAGTGTATCGGCCCTGTAACGGTCTGATTCAGGGGCTTCGCCGATGCTCGGGAGGTCCGTAATGCGGTTGCTTTGGCGTACGACGATACGGCTTGTTGGCATCAAACAAAGAACCCCGCCAATTGGCGGGGTTCTGGTTGGCGCTGCAGAACAAGCCTGACTCAGCCGTGCAGGGTTTCCGCTGCATACAGCGTGTTTTCCAGCAGACAGGCGCGCGTCATCGGGCCGACACCGCCGGGTACTGGAGTAATCCAGCCGGCGCGGGGTAGGGCGGTTTCATAAACCACATCGCCCACCAGCTTGCCGTCTTCCTGGCGGTTGATGCCGACGTCGATGACGATGGCGCCTTCCTTGATCCACTCACCTTTGACCAGGCCCGGTTTGCCGGCGGCGACTACGACCAGATCGGCGCGACCGACGTGGCCGGCCAGATCCTTGGTGAAGCGGTGGGTGACGGTCACAGTGCAACCGGCCAGCAGCAATTCCATCGCCATTGGGCGACCGACGATATTGGAGGCGCCAACAACCACTGCATCCATCCCGTAAAGATCGGCACCGGTGCTTTCCAGCAAGGTCATGATGCCTTTAGGGGTGCACGGGCGCAGCAGAGGGATGCGTTGTGCCAGGCGGCCGACGTTATAAGGATGGAAACCATCCACGTCTTTGTCCGGACGAATGCGCTCCAGCAGTTTGGAGGCGTCCAGGTGCTCAGGCAGAGGAAGCTGCAGCAGCACGCCGTCGATGTTCGGGTCGTCATTAAGACGGTCGATCAGTTGGGTCAGGGCCTGCTGGGTGGTGTCGGAGGGCAGGTCATAGGCTTGGGAGAGGAAGCCAACCTCTTCACAGTCTTTACGCTTGTGCGAGACATAAACCTGAGAGGCGGGATCGCTGCCGACCAGGATCACCGCGAGGCCTGGCGTGCGCAGGCCTTGCTGGCGACGCTCGGCGACACGTTTGGCGATCTGCTGGCGCAGGCTGGCGGCGATCGATTTGCCGTCGATTAGTTGTGCAGTCATTGCGCGTGATTAACCATCGAGAGGGGGAAGAAAAGAGAACGCATTCTCGCATGTCAGAACGTGAGGGCAAAGGCGCTTGGTCCGCAAATTCCCCTAAGCCCTTTAATTAAATGAATTTTTTTCAAAAAGGATTTGACGGTCTCCAGGGGTGCCTATACTATTCGTCGCACTTGTCGGGCACAGCCTAGCACTGGTTGATAAGGTCAGGCGGAATTACGGTTCTGCAAGGCTGAAAAGCACTTAGTTTGTAGTCCTTCAAGGGTACAGCTAACAAGGCGCCCGTAGCTCAGCTGGATAGAGCATCCGCCTTCTAAGCGGATGGTCGCAGGTTCGAGTCCTGCCGGGTGCGCCATTAGGCAGCTTTGGCACAAGTAACGCGATATGGTGGGCGTAGCTCAGTTGGTAGAGCACGGGATTGTGACTCCCGTTGTCGTGGGTTCGATCCCCATCGTCCACCCCATATTTCGAAAGGCGCCAGATTTAACCGTCTGGCGCCTTTGCTTTAACAGTAGCGAACCGCGGATGTGGTGGAATTGGTAGACACACTGGATTTAGGTTCCAGCGCCGCGAGGCGTAAGAGTTCGAGTCTCTTCATCCGCACCAATTAAAGCTTCAGTCTGGCCGTTGGGCGGGTTGGAGTTCAGCAAAGAAGTTGTTTGGCTTCTTTGTTACGCAATATGGTGGGCGTAGCTCAGTTGGTAGAGCACGGGATTGTGACTCCCGTTGTCGTGGGTTCGATCCCCATCGTCCACCCCATATTTCGAAAGGCGCCAGATTTAACAGTCTGGCGCCTTTTTTGTTTCAGCGGTTTGTAAGTTCGGCGACTGCAGGTTCCGGGTCGCAAGGGCAGGGCGTTTCGTCGTATTCATGTTACTCGATGATGCCGCCTTGCCCGCCGGCTTTGCTTGCAAGGTCGGCTGCCAGGGAGATGATTGGCACTCCTTCTATATAAGAAGGGTTGGCGCAGAGCCCTGGCGTGATTGGCTGTATTTGCCTCTGGGGCGAGGTGCATTCGTGCATTCGCACCCATAAATTGCCTGCTGCGTTTTTACCCGTTTTCAGTAGGGTGACTTCTTGAGTTTGACCCACTAGAATGCATGCCCTTGATTCTAGGGTCGGACAACGGCCGGCTAACGTCTGTGCAACGAGGAATATCCATGCAAGTTTCTGTTGAAAATACTTCTGCTCTTGAGCGCCGCATGAGCATCACCGTGCCAGCTGAGCGCATTGAGACTCAAGTCAACAAGCGTCTGCAGCAGACTGCCCAAAAGGCCAAGATTGCAGGCTTCCGTCCTGGCAAAGTGCCAATGAGCGTGATCCGTCAGCGTTATGAAGCTGATGCGCGTCAGGAAGCTGTAGGCGATGTGATCCAGGCTTCTTTCTACGAAGCTATTGTCGAGCAAAAGCTGAACCCGGCTGGCGCTCCTTCGGTAGAGCCTAAAGTCCTGGAGAAGGGCAAGGATCTGGAATTCGTAGCAACGTTCGAAGTGTTCCCAGAGTTCACCGTTGCCGGTTTCGAATCCATCGCAGTCGAGCGCCTGAGTGCTGACGTGGCGGACGCCGATCTGGACAAAATGCTGGAAATCCTGCGCAAGCAGAACGTTCGTTTTGAAGTTGCCGATCGTGCCGCTCAGAACGAAGACCAACTGAACATCGATTTCGTTGGCAAGGTTGACGGTGAAGTGTTCGCCGGTGGTTCCGCCAAGGGCACCCAGTTGGTTCTGGGTTCCGGCCGCATGATCCCTGGCTTCGAAGAAGGCCTGGTTGGCGCTAAAGCGGGCGAAGAGCGCGTTCTGAACCTGACCTTCCCTGAGAACTATCAGAACCTGGACCTGGCTAACAAGGCCGCTGAGTTCACCGTCACTGTGAACACTGTTTCCGAGCCGAAACTGCCTGAATTGACTGAAGAATTCTTCGCTCAGTTCGGTATCAAAGAGTCTGGCATCGACGGTTTCCGCACCGAAGTTCGTAAGAATATGGAGCGCGAGCTGCGTCAGGCGATCAAATCCAAGGTCAAGAATCAGGTAATGGACGGTCTGCTGGCCGCCAATCCGATCGAAGTGCCGAAGGCTCTGCTGTCCAACGAGGTTGATCGTCTGCGCGTTCAGGCGGTTCAGCAGTTCGGTGGCAACATCAAGCCTGATCAACTGCCGGCCGAGCTGTTCGAAGAGCAAGCCAAGCGCCGCGTAGTGCTGGGTCTGGTAGTGGCTGAAGTGGTCAAGCAATACGACCTCAAGCCTGACGAAACCCGCGTTCGCGAGCTGATCCAGGAAATGGCTTCGGCTTATCAGGAGCCTGAGCAAGTTGTGTCCTGGTACTACAAGAACGACCAGCAACTGAACGAAGTCCGTTCGGTTGTGCTGGAAGAGCAAGTTGTGGATACTGTTCTTCAGAAAGCTAGCGTGACCGACAAATCGGTCTCTTACGAAGAAGCGGTCAAGCCGGTAGAAGCTCCACAAGCCGACTGATTGTTTTTGCGTTAGAAGCACACACCATAAGCCAGCTTTCGAGCTGGCTTATGCGTATTCAAGACATAACTATTTGGGAGTGACTGCGAGACATGTCCCGCAATTCTTATTATCAGCAGAGCTCTGACATCCAGGCCGCAGGTGGTCTGGTCCCGATGGTTATCGAGCAGTCCGCCCGTGGCGAACGTGCCTATGACATCTACTCGCGCCTCCTCAAGGAGCGAGTGATCTTCCTGGTTGGCCCGGTAGAAGACTACATGGCCAACCTGGTCGCGGCGCAACTGCTGTTCCTTGAAGCGGAAAACCCGGACAAGGACATCCATCTTTACATCAACTCACCGGGCGGTTCGGTGACTGCGGGCATGTCGATCTACGACACCATGCAGTTCATCAAGCCTGACGTTTCCACCACCTGTATCGGTCAGGCCTGCAGCATGGGTGCTTTCCTGCTTGCCGGTGGTGCTGCGGGCAAGCGTTACTGCCTGCCGAACTCGCGCATGATGATTCACCAGCCATTGGGCGGTTTCCAGGGTCAGGCGTCGGACATCGACATCCATGCCAAGGAAATCCTCCATATCCGTTCGCGTCTGAACTCGTTGTTGGCTTATCACACCGGTCAAAGCCTCGAAACCATTGAGCGCGACACCGAGCGTGACAACTTCATGAGCGCAGAGCGTGCGGCTGAATACGGCCTGATCGACTCGGTGATCGACAAACGTAAAATGCCCGCCTAAGCAGCTCAAATGCAGGTGGTTGGTTTAACTGGCCACCAGCGGGCTTGAAAAAGCCCGCAATTGCCTTCATCTTGTGTTGCAAGCCTATCGGATTTGGATCGATCGAATGACTGACACCCGCAACGGCGAGGACAACGGCAAGCTGCTCTATTGCTCCTTCTGTGGCAAAAGCCAGCATGAAGTGCGCAAATTGATTGCCGGCCCCTCGGTCTTTATCTGCGACGAGTGCGTCGACCTGTGCAATGACATCATCCGCGAGGAGGTGCAGGAAGCACAGGCCGAAAGCAGCGCGCATAAATTGCCTTCGCCTAAAGAAATCAGCGGCATCCTTGATCAGTACGTGATTGGTCAGGAACGTGCGAAAAAGGTTTTGGCCGTAGCGGTGTACAACCACTACAAACGCCTCAACCAGCGTGACAAAAAGAATGACGATGTCGAACTCGGCAAAAGCAACATCTTGCTGATCGGCCCTACAGGCTCGGGTAAAACCCTGCTTGCTGAAACACTGGCCCGTTTGTTGAATGTGCCTTTCACCATCGCTGACGCAACCACCCTCACCGAGGCGGGTTACGTGGGTGAAGACGTTGAAAACATCATTCAGAAACTGTTGCAGAAGTGCGATTACGACGTAGAAAAAGCTCAAATGGGCATTGTCTACATCGATGAAATCGACAAGATTTCGCGCAAGTCTGACAACCCGTCCATCACCCGGGACGTTTCCGGTGAAGGCGTGCAGCAGGCCCTGCTCAAGCTGATCGAAGGTACGGTCGCTTCCGTTCCGCCTCAAGGTGGTCGCAAGCACCCGCAGCAGGAATTCCTTCAGGTCGACACCCGTAACATCCTGTTCATCTGCGGCGGTGCGTTCTCCGGTCTGGAAAAGGTTATTCAAAACCGTTCCACCCGTGGCGGCATTGGTTTCAACGCAGAAGTTCGCAGCAAGGAAGAAGGCAAGAAGGTGGGTGAGTCCCTGCGTGAAGTCGAGCCTGACGATCTGGTCAAGTTCGGGCTGATCCCGGAATTCGTCGGCCGTCTGCCGGTTCTTGCAACGCTGGACGAGCTCGACGAGGCTGCGCTGATGCAAATCCTCACCGAGCCGAAAAATGCTCTGACCAAACAGTATGCCAAGCTGTTCGAGATGGAAGGCGTAGACCTGGAGTTCCGGGCCGATGCACTGAAATCGGTCGCCAAGCGCGCACTGGAACGTAAAACCGGTGCTCGTGGATTGCGTTCGATCCTCGAAGGCGTGCTGCTCGACACTATGTACGAAATTCCCTCGCAGTCCGAGGTGAGTAAAGTAGTGATCGATGAAAGCGTTATCGAAGGCAAGTCCAAACCACTGTATCTCTACGAAAACAGTGAGCCGGCTGCCAAGGCAGCGCCAGACGCGTAAGCGTCGCACTGCCGGATTCAAGAAGGGGCCTTCGGGCCCCTTTGCTTTTGCAGGAACTGCCGAAAGTTTGGGCCGCGTTCGGACGATCTTTACCGCGGTCTTTTAATCAGCTTGTTTTTTTCGAAAGCAGCCCCCATCTTGGTTTCAAGCTTACTTCCATCTGTTTCCGGCCTTATGGCCGCCGTAGAGGCGAAATCATGAAGACAACCATCGAATTGCCTCTCCTGCCATTGCGTGATGTTGTGGTTTATCCGCACATGGTTATCCCGCTGTTCGTGGGGCGCGAGAAATCTATCGAAGCCCTCGAGGCCGCGATGACGGGCGACAAGCAGATCCTTCTGCTGGCCCAGAGAAACCCTGCCGACGACGATCCCGGTGAAGATGCACTTTATCGCGTCGGTACGATCGCAACGGTTCTGCAGCTGCTCAAGCTGCCTGACGGCACGGTCAAAGTGCTGGTTGAAGGTGAGCAGCGTGGCGCGGTCGAGCGTTTCAGCGAAGTTGACGGCCATTGCCGTGCCGAGGTTTCGCTGATTGACGAAGTCGACGCTCCCGAGCGCGAGTCGGAAGTGTTTGTCCGCAGCTTGCTGTCTCAATTTGAACAATACGTTCAGCTGGGCAAGAAGGTTCCGGCTGAAGTCCTGTCGTCGCTCAACAGCATCGATGAGCCAAGCCGCCTGGTCGATACCATGGCCGCACACATGGCGCTGAAGATCGAGCAGAAGCAGGAAATCCTTGAAATCATCGATTTGTCGGCCCGGGTCGAGCACGTTCTGGCATTGCTGGACGCCGAAATCGATCTGCTGCAAGTCGAGAAACGCATTCGTGGCCGCGTCAAAAAACAAATGGAACGCAGCCAGCGCGAGTACTACCTGAATGAGCAGATGAAGGCCATTCAGAAAGAACTGGGCGATAGCGAAGAAGGCCATAACGAAGTCGAAGAGCTGAAAAAGCGCATCGATGCCGCTGGCTTGCCAAAGGACGCGCTGATCAAGGCCCAGGCTGAGCTGAACAAGCTCAAGCAAATGTCGCCGATGTCTGCTGAAGCGACCGTTGTGCGCTCCTACCTCGACTGGCTGGTTCAGGTGCCGTGGAAGGCGCAAAGCAAGGTTCGCCTGGATCTTGCGCGCGCAGAAGACATTCTTGATGCCGACCATTATGGTCTGGAAGAAGTCAAAGAGCGGATTCTCGAGTACCTCGCCGTACAAAAACGCGTGAAGAAAATCCGCGGTCCGGTGTTGTGCCTGGTCGGTCCTCCTGGTGTGGGTAAAACCTCTCTGGCGGAGTCGATTGCTCACGCGACAAACCGCAAATTTGTACGTATGGCCCTCGGCGGCGTGCGCGATGAGGCGGAAATTCGTGGTCATCGCCGGACTTATATCGGTTCGATGCCAGGAAGATTGATACAAAAGATGACAAAGGTGGGGGTGCGCAACCCGCTGTTCCTGCTCGATGAAATCGACAAGATGGGCAGCGACATGCGTGGCGATCCGGCATCGGCTTTGCTGGAAGTGCTCGATCCCGAGCAAAACCACAATTTCAACGATCACTATCTGGAAGTCGACTACGACCTGTCCGATGTGATGTTCCTTTGCACCTCGAACTCGATGAACATTCCGCCGGCGCTGCTCGACCGGATGGAAGTGATTCGTCTGCCGGGCTACACCGAAGACGAGAAGATCAACATCGCCGTCAAATACCTTGCGCCCAAGCAGATTCAGGCCAATGGCCTGAAAAAAGGCGAGCTGGAATTCGACGCCGAGGCGATCCGCGACATCATTCGTTACTACACCCGTGAAGCTGGTGTGCGTGGGCTTGAGCGCCAGATTGCCAAGGTTTGCCGCAAGGCGGTCAAAGAACATGCGATGGAAAAACGCTTCTCGGTGAAAGTCACTGGCGAGATGCTTGAGCACTTCCTTGGCGTGCGCAAATTCCGCTACGGCCTGGCCGAGCAGCAGGATCAGGTGGGGCAGGTGACTGGCCTGGCCTGGACTCAGGTGGGTGGCGAGTTGCTGACCATCGAAGCTGCGGTGGTGCCGGGTAAAGGTCAACTGATCAAGACCGGTTCGCTGGGCGATGTGATGGTCGAATCGATCACTGCTGCGTTGACGGTCGTTCGCAGTCGCGCGAAAAGCCTGGGGATCCCGCTGGACTTCCACGAGAAGCGCGACACCCACATCCACATGCCGGAAGGGGCGACGCCCAAAGACGGTCCTAGTGCGGGTGTAGGCATGTGTACGGCACTGGTTTCGGCATTGACCGGGATTCCTGTGCGCGCTGATGTTGCCATGACCGGCGAAATCACTTTGCGCGGCCAGGTTCTGGCGATTGGTGGACTTAAGGAAAAACTGCTGGCGGCACACCGCGGCGGGATCAAGACTGTGATCATTCCTGAAGAGAATGTTCGCGATTTGAAGGAAATTCCTGACAATATCAAGCAAGATCTTCAGATCAAACCGGTTAAATGGATTGACGAGGTCCTGCAAATTGCGCTGCAATACGCGCCGGAGCCCTTGCCGGATGTGGCTCCCGAGATAGTTGCAAAGGATGAGAAACGCGAGTCTGACTCTAAGGAAAGAATTAGCACGCACTAGTACGTATTAGCCTGGGGGGCTTTCTTGACAGCTTTTTAGAGCCCTTGTTATAAAGCGGCTCTTAAGTGTCTGTAGGCCATTCAGCACTCGTTTTTGCTTTCACCAAAAAACTTAGAATCATCTCAAATAGATATAAGGGGACTTAGAGTGAACAAGTCGGAACTGATTGATGCTATCGCTGCATCCGCTGATATCCCGAAAGCTGCTGCTGGCCGCGCGCTGGACGCTGTAATCGAATCCGTCACTGGCGCTCTCAAGGCTGGCGACTCTGTTGTTCTGGTTGGTTTCGGTACTTTCTCCGTGACTGATCGTCCAGCTCGCATTGGTCGTAACCCACAGACCGGTAAGACGCTGGAAATCGCAGCAGCCAAAAAACCAGGTTTCAAAGCCGGTAAAGCACTGAAAGAAGCTGTTAACTAAGCCTCACTCGGTTTTTTGCCTATCCGGGTCGGGGTCATTCCTGACTTGGCAGCGGAGCGGTAGTTCAGTCGGTTAGAATACCGGCCTGTCACGCCGGGGGTCGCGGGTTCGAGTCCCGTCCGCTCCGCCAGTTACGAGAAGGCGCATCCTCGGATGCGCCTTTCTTCTATCCGGATTCTACCCACGCTCCACGGTTGCCTAATTTGAAGTTCAACCGTTTCTGGGGGACGCATGCTGCAGAATATCAGGGACAATTCACAAGGCTGGATTGCCAAGACCATTATCGGGGTCATCGTTGCACTGATGGCTTTGACCGGTTTCGACGCCATCTTCAAGGCCACTACCCACCGTAATGATGCGGCCAAGGTGAATGGTGAAGAAATCAGCCAGAACGAGCTGAGTCAGGCGGTTGATATGCAACGCCGTCAACTCATGCAACAGCTGGGCAAGGATTTCGATGCATCCTTGCTTGATGAAAAAATGCTGCGCGAAGCTGCTTTGAAAGGGCTGATCGACCGCAAACTGTTGCTGCAAGGCGCAGAAAAATCGAAATTCGCTTTCTCCGAAGCTGCACTGGACCAAGTGATCCTGCAAACGCCTGAATTCCAGGTCGACGGCAAGTTCAGTTCTGAGCGTTTCGACCAGGTGATCCGTCAGTTGGGCTACAGCCGGATGCAGTTCCGTCAGATGCTGGCTCAGGAAATGCTGATCGGCCAGCTGCGCGCCGGCCTGGCAGGTAGCGGTTTCGTCACCGATGCACAGGTGCAGGCTTTCGCTCGTCTGGAAAAACAGACCCGCGATTTCGCGACCCTGAACGTCAAGGCAGATCCTGCGGCGGTGAAACTGACCGACGAAGAGGTCAAGGCCTACTACGACGAACACGCCAAAGAGTTCATGACGCCTGATCAGGTAGTCATCGATTACCTCGAGTTGAAGAAGGCTTCCTTCTTTGATCAGGTCGCCGTCAAGGACGAAGACCTGCAAGCGCTGTATCAGAAAGAAACCGCGAACCTGGCCGAACAACGCCGGGCTGCGCACATTCTGATTGAAGTGAATGACAAGGTGAACGAGGCGCAAGCCAAGGCGAAGATCGAAGAGATTCAGGGGCGTCTGGCCAAGGGTGAAAGCTTCGAGGCCCTGGCCAAGGAGTTCTCGCAGGACCCTGGTTCGGCTGCCAGCGGCGGTGACCTCGGTTACGCTGGCCCTGGCGTTTACGACCCGGCCTTCGAGAAAGCGCTGTATGCGCTGAGCAAGGACCAGGTGTCGGCGCCGGTACGCACTGACTTCGGTTTCCACTTGATCAAGCTGTTGGGCGTTGAAGCACCTCAAGTGCCGAGCTTCGCCAGCCTGAAAGACAAGCTGACCAAGGAGCTGAAAACCCAACAGGTCGAGCAGCGTTTTGTGGATGCGACCAAGCAGTTGGAAGATGCCGCGTTCGAAGCCTCCGATCTGGCTCAGCCAGCTGCGGACCTGAAGCTGACCGTTCACACGTCCGCACCGTTTGGCCGTGAAGGTGGTGAAGGCATCGCGGCCAACCGTGCCGTGGTCACTGCTGCGTTCAGCCCGGAAGTACTGGATGAAGGTGCCAACAGCACCGGTATCGAGCTGGATCCGGAAACAGTTGTGGTGCTGCGTGCCAAAGAGCATCGCAAACCTGAACAGTTGCCGCTGGAAAGCGTCGCTGCGAGCATCCGCGTGCAATTGACCAAGGAGCACGCCAGTGCTGCTGCCAAGACCAAGGCTGATGAGTTGATCGCCAGCCTGCGCGATGGCAAGACGCCGCTCGATAGCCAGGGCTGGAAAGTCACCAACGCGGCAACACGTGCTCAGGAAGGGGTTGACCCAACCGTACTGCAAGCGCTGTTCCGCATGCCCAAGCCTGTCGCCAAGGACAAGCCGACTTTCAGCAGCGTGACCCTGCCTGATGGTAGTCTGGTGATCGTGCGTCTGAACGGTGTAAGCGAAGCCGCAGCGCCTTCTGAAGAAGAGAAGGCTCAGTATCGTCGCTTCCTCGCGTCGCGTGTTGGCCAGCAAGACTTTGCGGCCTATCGCAAGCAGCTGGAAAGCCAGGCAGACATCAAGCGTTACTGATGCCTGACTGACCCGTTAGCGGTAAACAAAGACCCTGGCCGAAAGGCCGGGGTCTTTTGTTTTGTGCGGTTCAACGCTGGCTGGAGTCTTTGGCCATCCCGTCGGCGCGCAGCGGCCAATTTGCGGACGTTCATCAGTCATTTATGCGTGCGACTTTTTCCGGTAAACGATGGTCAGTAGACTTGTATCGTTTACAAGACACTAATCCATGCGCCGTTACGGGGTGATCTGTTGCACAATACACCCCGGATCGTTTTCTTCAGGATGTTCAATGTTCAAATCATTCCATGTGCGTGCCGCCGGGCTGGCGTTGGTACTGGCAGCTGCAGCCGGTTGTACCAAGGACCAGGCCATCTATGAGCATGAAAATTTCGATGACTCCGGGACGTTTTCGCGCAAATACCCGGTTACCGATGTTGCTTCGTGCGAGGCCGCCCGCCGGGCGTTGTTGAGCCAGGGCTACATCATCACCAGCACAGACCCGAAACTGGTCAGCGGTCACAAGAGCTTTCAGCAGACCGGCGACACACATATGGAGATCAGCTTCAATGTGGTCTGTGCCGAAGACAGCAAGCATCACGCGACAATGTTCGCCAATGCCTTGCAGGACCGCTATGCGCTGAAGAAAACCAACAACTCCGCCAGTCTTGGCGTCGGTGTGCTGGGCTCGGTGTCGATGCCGATTGGCTCTTCCGATGACTCGATGGTCAAGGTCGCCAGTGAAACCGTGTCGTCCGGGAAGTTCTACGAGCGGTTTTTCACGTTGGTCGAGCTGTTCCTGCCGCCTGAGGCGAAGAAAGAGGCGCATATCGTCGAAAAACCAAAGGCCGATCTGGGTGTGCCTGAACCCGCGGCAGCCCCCGCAGCGCCAGCCTCCGCGCCCGCAGCAACGCCTGGAGCGACGCCAACCCCGGCGCCAACTCCGGCACCGGTTGTGCCAGCCGCGGCCGAACCGGTGACGGCTGTGCCGGCGGTGAGTGCGCCAATAGTGCCTGTATCCGCTGCATCAACACCGGTGGTATCAGCGCCAGCGCCTGAGGCCTCGCCAACTGCATCGGCGAGCAATGTTGAACCGGCACCGGCGTCCGAGGTCATCACGCCACCGGCGAATCCGAGTTCGTTGCCGGCACCGACCGAGCCAATTCCGGCACTGCCATCGTCCGGCAAGTAATCTGAAGTCGAGCACTGTGGGGGCAAATTCTGCTCCCACAGTATTTCTTCGGATGTATCTGCGCTGCCAGAGGCTGATTTTCTTCAGCTTTTATTCAAAGTCTCCCGTGAAAAATCCTTGAGTGCCTGCTACGTTTTACTAGCAGGAACGTACCGCTGTGCCCGCGTCATTTTTCTTTCATGCGGGCACTTTATGCTGAAGGCGAAGGTCATTGGTATAACGGTTTAACTCGACTCAAAAGGACATCTCAATGGACGATTATCAAGAAGAGCTGCTCGAATACCAGGCATTTGAACTGGACCCTCTGGAACCCGCCGAAGACGCCACCGAGTTGTAACAAAGCAGCTGCAGGCCAGCCGTCAGGCTGAGTGCCTGTGACTGCGACGGAACTCGCCAGGTGTCTGGTTGTTCCAGCGTTTGAAGGCGCGCTGAAAGGCTTCGGCCGAGGCAAACCCCAGCAAGTAGGCGATCTCGCCAAAGGCCAGTTCCGTGTCACGGATGTAGGTCATGGCCAGATCGCGGCGGGTGTCGTTGAGAATGGCGCGAAACTGCGTACCTTCTTCGGCGAGCCTGCGACGCAAGGTCCAGGTCGGCAGCTTCAGGCGTGCCGCCACTTCTTCCAGGTCGGGTTCACGCCCCCCATTGAGCAACGGCCCCAGCAACTGAGTGATGCGTTCACGCAGGCTGCGGGTGCGGGTCAATTGCTCCAGTTCCCGCTCACACAGTTGCAGCAGATGTCGCCAGGTACTCGGGCAGTGCTCGGGGTTGCGCAGTGCCAGGCTGGCCTGACTCAGCCTTAGTTGGTTGTGCTCGGCGCCAAACTGGATCGGGCAATCACCCAGCAGTGCGTAGCGCTCGCGGTAATCCGGCTCGGCGAACTCGATGTCGATGCGTTCGGCGCGCAGCGGCTGGTGGCTGAGGCTGGATAACTGCTGCAACCAGCTGGCGATGATCGAATCCACCACAAAGCGGTTATAGGCGTTGTACGGGCTGATGGAATAGAACCGTAGCCATGCACCCTGGGCATCTTCATGGAAACTCGACTGGCCGCGGTAATTGGAGCCGTACAAGGCCTCGAAGCGAATCAGGCAACGCGCCGCTTCGCGCACGGTTGGCGCCTGAGCGGCAGTGACCCCGGCCAGCCCGACCTGGCTGAGGCGGCTCAATTGGCCCATACGCAGACCCAGCGCCGGGTCGCCAGTCAGTTGAATAGCCGCATGGCCCAGGCGCATGTAGCGCGGGATCGACAGCCGTGCACCGGCTTCGGCTAGCCGCGCCGGGTCGAGTCCGTATTGTTCCAGCAGCGGCTGCGGGTCCAGACCATGGCTGGACACTGCGTCAGCCAGGCTATGGACGAAGCCGACCGACAGATCCCCGAGGCGCATCGGCACTGGTTTCATCACTTACAACCAAATGTTCAGCAAACGCGCGCCGTGGGCTTCGCGATCGGCGAAATGTTGGCCGTTGCTGCTGAGAAAGCTCTGGCCGGCGCTGCCCTGATCCCAGAATTGTCCACGCAGGAACACGCTGACACCGGCGTTGGCCTGACTGGCCGGGCGCTGACTGGTCAGCGTCAGGCGATGCCAGGCCTGGCCCTCGCTAAGCGAGCCGGGGCTCGGGGTCGATAGCCCTTTGTCTCCGCGCCAAGGTTTGTCCCAGGCATTTCGGCCGATGATAAAGGCCGGCACGGCGATCAACTGAGCGCCCTGATCGTTGAGTTTGCGATAGTTGTCCGGGTACCAACTGTCGTTGCCGATCAATACGCCCAGACGTCCGGCCGGAGTGTCGATGACATTGATCACTTGATCGGTGCTCGGCTGGATGTAGCCCCGTTGATCGAAGGCCGGGTTCAACTGGCGCTGCGGTTGGCCGATCGGCAAGCCATCGCGACCGAACACCAGACTGCTGTTGTACAGCGCACCACGCCCGATTTTCAGTGTGCCGTCGCTGACACTGGGGGCGGGCAACACGATGCTGCCTGCCACCAGAGTGATGCCGAACTCGTTGGCCAACCCACCGAACAGCGCCTGGTACTGCCGGGCCATGCTTTTGGCTTTCATGCGCAGGTGCGCGTCATCCAGTCGGTTGTCGCCCTTGGCGCTGATCAACGCGCGCAAAAAGCTCAGGGGATTGCTCACTGCCAGCCAATTCATGGCTTCGTCTAGTGTGCTGGCTTGGTACAGCTCATCTTTCTCGCCGCTGACCAGCAGCCAGGTACCGATGTGTTCCGGCAGCACGACGATGGTCTTTTCGTTCAGCAGGCCTTGTTCGCGAGCTTGCTGCAGATAGGCCGCGAGCTTGCGGTGCAGGTGCTCGGGGCTTTGATAATCGGTGGGGAACAACTCGGGCTGGATGCCCAGCAAATTGCCGCGATCGGCAGGAACGCCCTGGTTGACGGCGAGGTTGATGCGCAGGTCCGAGAGGTAATGGCCAACCGGACGATCAGCGGTCCACATCGCGTAAGCAGCGATGACGGCGACAAACGCCATGGTGACGGTCAGATAAAGAAGTTTGCGCATGGGGAAACAGTCAGTGGCCGCGTGCAGGATTCGCCGACTAGGGTAGGCCCCATGCCGACGAATGCCAAGCGCTGCTGCGCGTTTAGATCAATAAGTTGTCAGTTACGGTCATTGAGCGATGCTCGGCCTGCTTTTAGTCTGTGGCACATAACCGATGGGTGCCAAAGAGCCCCCGCACTTTTTCCGTGATCGTTCGTTGTGGAGCTACCGATGACCGCCGCTCATTACCCGCACCTGTTGGCCCCGCTGGACCTGGGTTTCACTACGCTGCGCAACCGCACCCTGATGGGCTCGATGCACACCGGCCTTGAGGAGAAGCCTGGCGGATTCGAGCGCATGGCGGCGTACTTCGCCGAACGTGCTCGCGGTGGCGTTGGCCTGATGGTTACCGGCGGTATTGGTCCGAACGATGAGGGCGGGGTTTACTCCGGCGCTGCCAAGCTGACCACTCTCGATGAGGCGCTCAAGCACCAGGTCGTCACCCGTGCCGTGCACGAGGCGGGTGGCAAGATTTGCATGCAGATTCTGCACGCCGGGCGTTATGCCTACAGCCCGAAACAGGTCGCGCCGAGTGCCATCCAGGCACCGATCAATCCGTTCAAGCCCAAAGAGCTGGATGAGGAAGGCATCGAGAAGCAGATCAGCGATTTCGTCACCTGTTCGACCCTGGCGCAAAAAGCCGAGTACGACGGTGTCGAGATCATGGGCTCGGAAGGGTATTTCATTAACCAGTTCCTGGCTGCCCATACCAACCACCGCACCGATCGCTGGGGCGGCAGCTATGAAAACCGTATGCGCCTGCCGGTGGAAATCGTCCGTCGCGTACGCGAAGCGGTCGGCCCGAATTTCATCATCATCTTCCGCCTGTCGATGCTCGACCTGGTGGAAGGCGGCAGCACCTGGGAAGAAATCGTTCAGTTGGCCAAGGCCATCGAACAGGCGGGCGCGACCATTATCAACACCGGGATCGGCTGGCACGAAGCGCGGATTCCGACCATCGCCACCAAGGTTCCACGTGCAGCCTTCAGTAAGGTCACGGCCAAGTTGCGTGGAGAGGTAGGTATTCCGCTGATCACCACCAACCGCATCAACACCCCGGAAGTCGCCGAGCAGATCCTCGCCGAAGGCGATGCCGACATGGTGTCGATGGCGCGGCCGTTCCTCGCGGACCCCGAGTTCGTCAACAAGGCCGCTGCCGGTCGCGCTGATGAAATCAACACCTGCATCGGTTGCAACCAGGCTTGCCTGGACCACACCTTCGGCGGCAAATTGACCTCGTGCCTGGTCAACCCGCGGGCGTGCCATGAAACCGAGCTGAATTACCTGCCGGTGCAGCAGATCAAGAAAATTGCCGTGGTCGGCGCTGGCCCTGCGGGTTTGTCCGCAGCCACTGTGGCTGCCGAGCGTGGCCATCAAGTGACGCTGTTCGATTCCGCCAGCGAAATCGGCGGTCAGTTCAATGTCGCCAAGCGTGTGCCGGGCAAGGAAGAGTTCTTCGAAACCCTGCGCTACTTCAAGCGCAAATTACAGACCACGAATGTCGAGGTATGCCTGAATACGCGGGTCGATGTCGCGCAGCTGGTGGACGGCGGCTATGACGAGGTGATTCTGGCCACCGGCATTGCGCCGCGTGTACCGGCGATTCCGGGCGTCGAGAATGCCAAGGTGCTGAGCTACCTGGACGTGATCCTCGAACGCAAACCGGTCGGCAAGAACGTTGCAGTGATTGGCGCTGGCGGTATCGGCTTTGACGTCTCGGAGTTCCTCGTGCATCAAGGCGTCGCCACCAGCCAGGACCGTGAAGCGTTCTGGAAAGAGTGGGGCATCGATACCCACCTTGAGGCCCGTGGCGGTGTTGCCGGGATCAAGGCCGAGCCTCACGCGCCGGCACGCCAGGTGTTCCTGTTGCAGCGCAAGAAATCCAAGGTCGGCGACGGTTTGGGCAAAACCACGGGCTGGATTCACCGCACGGGGCTGAAGAACAAGCACGTACAGATGCTCAACAGCGTCGAGTACCTGAAGATCGATGACGAAGGCCTGCACATCCGCATCGGTGAAACCGGTGAGCCGCAGGTACTGCCGGTGGACAATATCGTGATCTGCGCCGGACAGGATCCGTTGCGCGAATTGCACGACGGCCTGGTGGCCGCCGGGCAGAACGTGCATTTGATTGGTGGTGCGGATGTGGCGGCGGAGCTGGATGCCAAGCGTGCGATCAATCAGGGTTCGCGTTTGGCTGCCGAGCTTTGAAAGTGACCGCGGGTTAAGCGTGCCAATGGCTATCGCGAGCAAGCTCGCTCCCACACTGGATTGATGTTGTTCACCCAATGGTGGTTCAACTCTGAACCCCTGTGGGAGCGGGCTTGCCCGCGAAGGCGTTCTGTCTGCTGTTAAGATGCCGGCTCTTTCCCAAAGAGCCGGCATCAATGCTTTCTCCTCCCAGCGACTGGCTCCCCCATGCCCCGCTTGAACGTCTTCATCTCGACTGGCTCGCCACCGCCGGTATCGAGGTGGCAATCCTGCGTCTGGACCGGATCGACCCGCTGATCTCCGGCAACAAATGGTTCAAGCTCATTGAGCATCTAAGGGTCGCCCACGAGGCCGGTGCCGAAGGTGTGATCAGCCTGGGCGGTGCCTGGTCCAATCATCTGCATGCGTTGGCGGCAGCGGGCGAGTGCTTTGGTTTTCCTACCGTCGGTCTGCTGCGTGGGCATCCGCAAGACAACCCGACCGTGGAGGATTTACAGGCCTTTGGCATGCAACTGCACTGGTTGGGTTACGGCGGTTATCGTGCGCGCCACGAGCCGGGTTTCTGGCAGCCGTGGCAAGCGCAATACCCGCATCTGCATCCGGTCCCCGAAGGCGGTGGCGGTCTGCTCGGTGCGCGTGGTTGCGGGCAGTTACTGACTCAGGTCGGCGAACAGTTGAACGAGTTGGGTTGGAGTGACCATGACGGCTGGTGGCTGGCCTGTGGGACCGGCACCACGCTGGCCGGGTTGGTGCTGGCCGAGGCGGGGAGGCATCCGGTGTATGGTGTGCTGGCGGTGCCCGATGATCATGGGGTAGCACAGCAGGTCGAGGCAATTCTCGACGAATGCGGCTTGCCGGACGGGGGATATGAACTGTTCGACGGCAGTTGCGGCGGTTTTGCCAAAGTCGCCCCGGCGTTGCTGGAGTTTATCGAAAACTGCGAGCGGGCCAGCGGTATCCCACTGGAGCCGCTGTACACCGGTAAAGCGCTATGGGCACTCAAGCAACAGGTTGATGCTGGACGTTTTGCCGCCGGCACACGCTTTATCTTCGTGCACACTGGCGGCTTGCAGGGGCGCCGGGGTTTTGCGCCGCTCAGTCAGGGCTGATGCGCTTGGGCATCATTCGCAGCAGGGTGTTATCGCGCACCACGTAATGGTGATACAGCCCGGCCACGGCATGCAGGCCGATCAGCCAATAGCCAATGGTGCCCGCGAGCTGGTGCCAGCCCTGGATTTGCTTGGCCAGCGGTTTGTTCTCCCCGATCAGCAATGGAAGGTCAATGCCGTAGAACATCACTTGCTGACCTTTGGCACTGGTGACCAGCCAACCGAGAATCGGCGTGGTGATCATGAAAATATACAACGCCCAGTGCATCAATCGGGCGAGCACCGTTTGCCATTGGGGCGATGCCGGGAAGATTTGCGGAGCGCGTCCCAGGCTGCGGGCAAACAGCCGTAACCAGACCAGCACGAACACGGTCAGGCCGAGCATGAAGTGCGCTTCGGTGATCAGGGCTCGACCGCCACTGCCCCTGGGAAACATCCCCCGCAGTTCGATACAGGCGTAAACCACCACCAGCAGTACCAGCATCAACCAGTGCAGCGCGATTGATACGGTGCTGTAGCGTGATTCGGAATTCTTCCAGGGCATACAGTATTCCTCGCATTTCAGGTCTGAAGTCTCCGTTCTTATGCGACGGAGTGCCTTAACTGTAATCCTGTTTGCGTGGGTTTGCCTGAGACAGATCAGGCTTTTGTTCCTCATCGAGCGCTCTGCGACAGACTATTGGACAAAAAAGCGCCAGCCCCGGTTCAGGAGTTGGCGCTTTTTTGGCACTTGACGCGGTAATCAGCTGCTTTGCGGCATCTCACCGTTGGCCAGGCGCTTGTTGATGTTGGCGATCACTTCCGGCAGGTCGGTGATGGTGTCGATCATGTAGTGCGGGCGCGAGCTTTCGAACAGGGCGTGAATACGCTTGCGTTCGTTGGCCAGTGTGTCGCTGCCCAGCGCTCGATAGCCGTCGTAGGTCAGGCCCAGCGCGTTGCCCGAGCAGATCAGCGCGACGGTCCACATACCGGCACGGCGACCTTCGAGAATGCCCGGCACGGTGTCGTCGATTTTCACGCACGCAGCAACATCGTCGATACCCAGGGCGATCACGTTGGCCAGGGCCTGAGCCGGCCACGGGCGGCCATTCGGTACTTCGTCGGTGGCGACCACGTGGTCAGCCACATAGCCGTTGGAGGCGGCCAATTCGACGACTTTGTCCATGACTTGCTTCGGATAACCGGAGCACGAGCCGATTTTGATCCCTTGCTGGCGCAGGTTGGCGATAGTGTCCAGGGCGCCGGGAATCAGTTCCGAGTGTTCGGCGATTTTTTCGATCTGCAGCGGCATGAAGCGTTGGTAGATGTCGGTCACGTCATCGTCGGTCGGCGTACGACCGAAGACCCGGCGATAACGCTCGGCTACTTCCGGCTGATCGCAGAGCGTGCGGATGTGGTCCCACTTGCCCATGCCCATCGGCCCACGAGCTTCTTCGATGGACACCTGGACGTCGAATTCGGCAAAGGCTTCGACGAAGATCCGGGTCGGCGCGAAAGAGCCGAAGTCGACCACGGTACCAGCCCAGTCGAGGATGGCGGCTTGCAGCTGAGTTGGATTGTTGTAGTTCATGGTGATCAAGATCCTGTGCAAACTGACTATTGGAGAGCGTTTTTTGTGGGAGCGAGCTTGCTCGCGATGAGGCCATGTCAGCCGACATCAATGTTGAATGACACACCGCTATCGCGAGCAAGCTCGCTCCCACAGGGGGCGGGGGTGAGTCAGATATCGAGGACTTCCATTTCGCGCAGCACCTCGCCGATCGCCGCCACTGCCGCACGCATCTCGGCCTGATTGACGTGGCCGATGCAGCCGACGCGGAAGGTTTCGACCTGGGTCAACTTGCCTGGATAGAGGATGAAACCCTTGGCTTTCACGCGTTCGTAGAACGCTTTGAACTGGTAACGCGGATCGTTCGGCGCATGGAAGGTGACGATGATCGGCGCCTGGATCGCGGCGGGCAGGAAGCTGCGCAAGCCGAGCTTGGCCATTTCATCGAGCAGCACCTGGCAGTTGTTCGCATAACGCTGATGCCGCGCCGGCAGGCCGCCTTCTTCGTTGTATTGCAGCAACGCTTCGTGCAGCGCCGCGACCACGTGGGTCGGCGGGGTGAAGCGCCATTGGCCGGTTTTGGCCATGTAGGCGTGTTGGTCGAACAGGTCCATCGCCAGCGAGTGGGAATTGCCGGCGGCTTTCTCCAGGGCTGACCTGTTGGCGAAGACGAAACCCATCCCCGGTACGCCTTCCAGGCATTTTCCCGAGGCGGCGATCAGCGCGTCGAACGGTACTTGCTGAGCATCGATCGGCAGCGCACCGAATGAACTCATGGCATCAATGATCAGACGTTTGCCGTGCCGGGCGACGACCTGGGCGATTTCCGGCAACGGGTTGAGAATCCCGGTGCTGGTTTCGCAGTGGATCAGCGCAACGTGGGTGATGCTGCTGTCGGCGTGTAGCAGGCGGTCGACGTCGGAGGCGGTGGTCGGTTCGTCTTCAGCGGTTTCGAACGTACTGAAGGAACGACCGAGCACTTCGCAGATTTTCGCCAGGCGTTTGCCGTAAGCGCCATTGATCAGCACCAACACTTTGCCGTCGCGAGGCACCAGGGTGCCGATAGCCGCTTCGACAGCGAAGGTGCCGCTGCCCTGCAACGGCACGCAGTGGTGGCTGTCGGCACCGTTGATGATCGCCAGCAGCTGTTCGCAGACGCTGGCGGTCAATTGGTTGAAGCGTTCATCCCACGAACCCCAGTCCACCATCATCGCCTGACGGGTGCGCTGCGAGGTGGTCAAGGGGCCGGGGGTGAGCAGGATGGCGGCGGCAGTACTCATTCGGGTGTTCTCGAAATCAATGGGATCAAGCTGCGGGAGATAAATTGCAATTTGCCGTTCCATCAATCAAATTGTTTGTTGTTATGCCAGCCATCAGTAAGGCCGATAGCTATGAACCTGTTCCAACTCCGTGCGTTTGATGCCGTGGCCCGCGAAGGCAGCTTCACCCGGGCCGCTGCCCGTTTGTTCATCAGCCAGCCGGCGGTCACCGGGCATATCAAGGCGCTGGAGGAGCACTATCAGGTCACCTTGCTGCGGCGCACCGCGCGACGGGTCGAGTTGACCGAGGAGGGCACCAGGCTCGCGGCGATTACCCGGGCGATGTTCGGCCTGGCTGAAGAGGCGCAAGTGATGCTTGAGGCCAATCGGCAGCTGTTGACCGGTCGGCTGGAAGTGGCGGCGGACGGCCCGCACCTGGTCATGCCGATGCTCGCCAGCCTGCGTGCGCGGTATCCGGGGATCACCGTGAATTTGCGGCTGGGCAATGCCCAGGAAACCCTCGCAGCATTGTTGTCCGAGCACGCCGACGTGGCGGTGTTGACCGAGGTCGAGCCGCGCAAAGGCTTGCACCTGCAAGTCTTGAGCGAGTCGCGGATTTGCGCGCTGGTGCCGGCGGGGCACCCATGGTCGGTGCTGCACGAAGGCGTCGCGCTCAAGCAACTGGATCAGGTGATCATGGTGTTGCGCGAGCCGAATTCGATCACCCGTCGTACGTTCGATGAGGCCTGCGCTCAGGCCAGTGTCAATCCTCGGGTGCTGCTGGAGCTGGACAGCCGTGAGGCGGTGACCGAAGCGGTGGCGGCCGAGTTGGGGGTGGGCGTGGTGTCTTCGGTGGAAGTCAGTCACGACCCGCGTGTGCGGGCAGTGCCAATAATTAGCGAAGGACTGGTCAACCGGCACATGATTGGTTGCATGGAACGGCGGCGGGATCTACGGCTGATTCAGGCGTTTTTCGACCTCGCACCGACCTAACAGACCACGGCGCGGCCATCGCGAGCAAGCTCGCTCCCACAGGGGGCGTCTGAACCACCACAAATCCAATGTGGGAGCGAGCTTGCTCGCGATGAGGCCGGTACTGACTACACAAGGCTGTCGCGCGCCATCTCAAACCCTAGGGTACAGCGTCCGGACGGTTCACCAGCCAATCGAACAGCAGACGCGCTTCACGCGGTTGGTGCTGAGCGCTGGCGGGGTTGGCGCTTTCGATGAAGCTCAGGCGTTGCTCGCTGTTCCAGTGTTGCTGGAAATAATCGGCCAACGCCACGCATTGCCTTGGATACAGCAGGCAGAGTTGTTCGGGTGTGCTGGCGAACTCGATGGCCAGGCGCTGTTTCTGTTCTATCGTCAGCGACAGGTTGCCCAGTGCCTGGCTTTTACCGGTCATCAGCACATCGTCACGGTTCAGGCTCCCCAGTTCCTTGAGGCCAGGACGCGGCATGCGCACGATGTACCACGTGGTGTCGGCCAGGCGTTCGGTGATGGCGGGGGGGCGCTCGAACAAGTAGATCTCGCCGCTCCAGCCTGTCGGCGACGCCTTCGGTTCAGCGGCCACCATCGGCTGCGGTTCGCCCGGTTGTAGACCCGTGAAACTTGCGCAAAGCACCGGTCGATCAGGATCACCGTCGAGGAAACTCACGTGTACCTCGCTGCCGGTCAGTGGCAAGGCCGGGCGCCCCGTCCCCGTGTGGGCGATCGGCAGCCAGATACCTGAGCAATCGCACCCGTCGGATTGCGGGTCGGGCCACAGACGGATATTGATTCGTCCGTGTTGGTCGAGGTGTGGCGGCATTCCTGGCGGGCCGAGGACACGAGCCCTCTGGTAACCATTGATACACGGTCTGGAATGTTTCAGGGCTGGGCGGAACGCGGTCGACCAAGGGATTGCCTTGAATTGATTGCGATAACCCGCTGCCTCGGACAACGCCGTGTCGGTGCCAGGTGTTTCGCCTTGGTGCAGCACTTCGCTTAACAACCATTGATCGTTGAACGCCGGGACGGGATGCCCGGTGACTTGCAGCAGCCGCCCGCTGAGCAGTTCGGGCAGTGTACTGTGGCCCTGAACCAGACGATGCAGGCTGCGCAGACGTTCAAGTTCGCGGCGACCGAGTTGGTTGCGACGGGCTTGCGCCGGGTCGATTCGACCTGTTGGGTGCAGGCTGGCGAGGTAGGTCTGGTTGGCGCAGGCGTCAGGTGCGATGGATGCGGGGTCAGCGTTGGCGCGCTGCGCAAAGGTGGTGTGCGGCCCTGTGGTCGGCCGGTTATGGCATTGAAAGAGCCGGCTGATCCGCGGCTGTTCGGCATCCCGTGCGGCGGGGTGAAAAACGCTCTCGACCGGTCGCTGCGCAAAGCTCTCGCTGTCATCGGCGAACACCAGCACGTGCCGGTCGTGTTGATGCTCGAAGTGATAGTGGATGCCTTCCTCTTCGCACAGCCGTTGCAGCAGGTTCAGATCGGTTTCGTCGTACTGGATGCAAAACGGGCGCGGCGGATATTCACCGTTCGGTAACTCGAAGCGGTAGCTGTCGGGCGGCAGTCGATGCTCGGCCAGCAACTGGCGCAAGATTTCCGGCACGCTCAGGTGCTGGAATACCCTTCGACGATGCTGTTGCTCAAGTGTAATCAGGCGGGGGGCTAGGTTCAGGCTGTAGCCGATCTGCTGCGCGCCGCAGTACTGCAAACCGGCGCTGTGGATGATGCCGTGGATGCCGGTGGTGGGGCTCAGGCGGAGGAATGCCGGTTGCTGCAGCAGTAGGTCAAGACTCATCGCGGGCTGCGGGCCGCGCATTTCGATGTCGAAACGATAGACCTGATTGAGGGCTTCGCGACCGCTGAACTGTCGGACCTGAAAACTCAAGGCGAGCTCGGTGAGCGTCAGGATGAAGGGACTTTCCATGTCGGTGTGCATCAAACTCTCTTCTGCCATGAAGTACGGGGCACAGAGGTTACGAAACACCGGCGCTCAATAGTCACCGTAAACCTGCTTTTCAGAAAAGCCCTACAACAGGTTGTGACGATGTCGATCGCTCACAACACTTTTTGGTCGATTGCCAACTTTTTGCCGTATAAACTTGCACAAAGCGTCGGCCAATAGATGTCTCGGCGCCACAGATCAAGAGAGTGAGTAATGGGCGCACAGTGGAAGGTTAAACACAAAGAAGCGGCAGCCAACGCCAAGGGCAAGATCTTTGGCAAACTGGTGAAGGAAATCACCATTGCGGCACGTAACGGCGCTGATGTCAGCACCAACGCGCACCTGCGCCTGGTGGTCGAACAGGCGAAAAAAGCCTCGATGCCGCGTGAAACCCTGGAGCGTGCAATCAAGAAAGGCTCGGGCCAGCTCGGCGAAACCGTGCAGTACCACCGCGTGACTTACGAAGGCTTCGCCCCGCATCAGGTGCCGCTGATCGTTGAATGCGTGACTGACAACATCAACCGTACCGTGGCAGAAATCCGCGTGGCGTTCCGTAAAGGCCAGCTCGGGGCTTCCGGTTCCGTGGCCTGGGACTTTGACCACGTGGGCATGATCGAGGCGTCCCCGGACACCCCGGATGCCGATCCGGAAATGGCCGCTATCGAAGCCGGCGCACAGGATTTCGAGCCGGGTGAAGACGGCGCGACGCTGTTCATCACCGAAGCCACCGACCTGGACTCCGTTCAGAAAGCCTTGCCTGAGCAGGGTTTCACCGTGTTGTCGGCGAAGCTCGGCTACAAGCCGAAGAACCCGGTCAGCGGCCTGACCGACGCCCAAATGGAAGAAGTCGAAGCCTTCCTCGAAGGCCTCGATAACCATGACGACGTGCAGGACATGTTTGTCGGGTTGGCGGGTTAAACCGACGGCTACTGTCGCCTGACAGGCTGTCTTCGCGGGCATCATTGCGATGCCCGCGTTCGTTTCAGGCCGCGCGCAATGCGGCTTCGACTTCCTCAAAACCTGGGCGCGCCAGCACGTCCGGCTGACAGCAGCGCTCTTGTAGGTCCATCAAGCGCTCACGACGTTCAACGCTCAAGCCTGAGTCGATCCGCTCCAGCAGCTCACCCAGCAGAATCCCGAAGGCCCGCACTTCGATGCGTTGCAGTGCGCGCGTCTCCAGCGTGTCCGACGTGGCATGGAAGGACGCGGCGCCAAAGTCGCCCAATAGGCAATCACCGTGCTCATTCCACAGTGTGTTGTGGCCGTACAGGTCGCCGTGGGTGATGCCTTGCTGATGCAGGTGCGCGGCGGCCGAGGCAATGCCGCTGGCGATCCGCAGCGCCACCGCTGCACTGAAGCGCGTGTCCTCTGCGTACACATCACGGCTGCACGAGGCCAGGCTCGGCAACGCCGCCAGATTGCGATAGCTCGGCTCGATCAAGTGCATGACCAGGCCGGCCTGTGCCTGCGGATGCCCGACGATCCGGCCCTCGACCTTGATCAGGTTGGGGTGAAGGCCGGCGGTAATGCAGGCATTCATTTCATGCAGCGGTGAGCCGTCGCTGGTCATGTGCCCCTTGTAGAGTTTCACTGCGACCTTGCGCTCTGGCTGCGACGGTTGCTCCCACACGGCCTGGTGAATCACCCCTGAAGCGCCTTCGCCCAGTTGCTGCTGCAGGTGCAGTTGCGACCAGGGAATGTTCGGCGTGGCTTCGAGCGCGGCGGCATCGGCCTCGGTTTCCAGCGGGTTGCCGGCGTACGCCAGCCATGCCAGCCCGGGCAATGTCAGCAACCACTGCGGCAGTTCGGTCATGCGGTTGGCGGCGATGCGGATCAGCTCCAGCTGATGGCACTGGCTCAAGCTTGCCGGTAGGCTTTGCAGGTGGTTGCCGGCCAGCATCAGTTTTTGCAGGTGCGGGCGTTCGCCCAGTTCGCTCGGCAACTCGCTGATGCAGTTGTCGGTCAGGATCAGCCAGCGCAGCAGCGGTGGCAGGGCCGCGGCCGGGACACGCTCCAGACGATTGGCCTTGAAGCCGATCATCGTCAGTAGCGCGCACTGGCCCAGGCAGGTCGGCAGTTCGCGGAACTGATTGTCCGAGCAAAACAGTACGCGCAGATGCGTCAGGCGATGCAGGTCATCCGGCAAGCTGCTCAAGGCATTGCCACTGAGGTTGAGCACCTCCAGCGTGTCTGCCAGGTCGAAGATTTCCCGGGGAAACTCGGTCAGGCCGCACGACAGATCCAGACGTTTGAGCCCCGCAAGCGCGCCGGCCCGCAGTTGTGCAAGGGTATGCATGAACACATCCAACCAATGAGAAGAGAACGGCAAGTCGCCCACAAAAACGCCGCCATGATAGCGGCAAAACCCGCTGCACTGGACGCTTTATAGCGCTGGCCCGACGTCCACCAGTTGCCCCAGGCGACTGCGGGTACGCGCCAGGTCGATGGCGTCACCGCTCAGGTGTTCACGCAGCGGCCGTTCGCCAAGCAGGATCAGGCGCTTGTCCTGGTCGTAAAGCACGTCGATCAGGTTGATGAAGCGTTGTTGGGTCGCAATCGAGCAGTCCGCCAGATCGGGCAGTGCCTCGATGATCCAGGTGTCGAAGCGTCGGCACAGTTCCAGGTAGTCCATCACGGCCGTGGGTTGTTCGCACAGGTCGTTGAAGGTGAAGGCAATGGTTCGATCCTCGCAATGCAGAGCCTGTAGCTGGCGAGTACCGACTGTGAGCATTAGAACCTCAGCTCCTGCTTGAGCATCTGCGTCGCCGGATCCCGGGCTTCGCTGACCATCGCATAGTTGTAGCCGGCCCCGGACCAGTACTCGGCCTGCAGCTCGCCGTCGCTGCGACTGCCGCGTGGCAGCAAGTAGTTTTTCGGGCCTGGCGGACGGACGTAGAAACTGATCTTGCGGCCGCTCTGGTCCTCGTACATCACCATTGCTGCCGGGCCTTGCTCGGTGCTCAACAACCGTCCGCTGACCGGTTTGAACCCCGAGTTGGCGAGGTTTGGCAGGCGATTGGCCTGGGAGAAGTAATGGTCGAGCCAGCCCTGCATATCGCCGTCTTCGGTGACTGTGTAATCGGCCGGCAGGATGCCTTGCTGGGCGAACATCCGGTACGCCTGCATCGCATCGGTCATCGGCAGTGCTGCGCCAACCATGGTCATTTCCCGTGCTTGCCAGCCGCCCAGGCCACCGACGCTGACCGCGATCAGCAACACCGCGGCGCTGGCCAGATGGCGGCGTGACTGTCGTTTCAGACGCTGGCGAATCACGCCGGGGTCGAGGTTCGGGTTGGGCGGTTGCTGCAAGGCACCGCTCAAGGCTGCGCGCAGTTGCTGGGCGTCCTGTTGCCAGGCCTGAACCTGCTCGGCAACGTGCGGGTTGGCCGCCAGGTACGTTTCCACCCGTCGCCGGTCCGCGTCGTCGAGTTGATGATCGACGTAGGCGTGCAGGTCATTGACGCTTGGGGGCATGCTGATCATTTGAGTATCCGCAAAGAGGGGCTGGTGATTTCGCCGTCGCTGAGCTGGCGCAAGGCCTGGCGAGCGCGGGACAGGCGAGACATCACGGTACCGGTAGGAACGTCGAGAATCTCGGCGACCTCCTTGTAACTCAAGCCTTCCACCGAGACCCAGAGCAACAGCGCGCGTTGCTCGGTGGTCAGTTTATCGAAGGCTTGCAGCGTCGATTGCGCCAACACCGTGCGCTCGACCGAGGGCTGGGCATCGTCGCGACCGGTGAAGAACTCAAGCATTCGTGCATAGCGCCTTGAGCGTCGATGGGCGTCGAGAAACTGTCGATACAGAATCGAAAACAGCCAGGCGCGCAAGTCGCCGTCCGGGCGTTTGTCGCCCCAACCTGATAGCGCTCGCTCAAGGCACGACTGCACCAGATCGTCAGCGTTGCTGGGGTTGCGCGTCAGCGACACGGCAAAGCGCCGTAGTCTGGGGATGAGTTCACGTAACGGTTCGTCAAGATCGTTCATGGAATGCTGGCTAGTCATTACGCTTTGGATCAGGAAGACGCCCGGCAGTGGAGGTTATTCCAGCAGTGGAAAAATAAATACCGGGTCAGGGAATAAACCTCTGCGGGCTTCGTCTGATTGATCCTTCCCACCGGTGGCCCACGGCCCTGGAGATGTTCACATGGTTGATCGTTCACCGCCGCCACGGCCTGACAAAATCCCCTTGAGCCGCGTGAGCCTGGCTTTGCGCCTGGCCGGTATCGGCGCGGTAGTCGCCACACTGGCCGGGGCCTTTGCCTACGTCAATGGCACGTTTGACCCACAGCGTCTGACACCAAAAGCGCTGGTCGACGTGCTGGAGAAAAACAATGGCGTACACCCGGGCTTTCGGCGCAATCACGCCAAGGGCGTGTGCGTGGCCGGGTATTTTGAAAGCAGCAGCGAGGCGCGTCCGTATTCAACCGCTCAGGTCTTCAGTGCGGCACGAACGCCGGTTGTCGGGCGCTTTGCGTTGCCCAGCGGCAATCCCTACGCGCCGGACAGCAGCGTGCCGATCCGCAGCCTGGCGTTGCGCTTCAAGCAGGCCAACGGTCAGCAATGGCGCACGGGGATGAACAGCATGCCGGTGTTCCCGGTGGGCACGCCTGAAGCCTTCTATCAGCTACAACAGGCTCAGACACCCGATCCGGCCACCGGCAAACCTAATCCTGCGAGCGTCCCGGCATTTTTTGCCACACACCCGGAAACCGCGCCTTTCCTGCAATGGGTCAAGAGCGCCAAGCCGTCGGCCAGTTACGTGACCGAGACCTACAATGGCATCAACGCTTTTTATCTGGTCAACGCCGCAGGTCAGCGTCAGGCAGTGCGCTGGAGCGTGGTTCCCGTGGCGCGAGATGCGGTCGGCGCCAGTGCCCCTGAAGGTGCGGACTTTCTTGAAAAGGATCTGCTCCAGCGCTTGAAGAGCGGGCCGTTGCGTTGGCAGTTGAATATCACGCTGGCCACGGCTGCTGACCCGACCAACGACGCCAGCAAGACCTGGCTGGGGGAGCGCAAGGTCTTGAACGCCGGGACGCTGGTGCTGGAAAGCGCCCAGGCGCAAAACGATGGCGAATGCCGCGACATCAATTACGACCCGCTGGTCTTGCCGAGCGGTATCGAGGGTTCCGATGACCCGTTGCTGGCCGCGCGTTCGGCGGCTTATGCCCGTTCTTACCTGCGTCGAACCGCTCAAGTCGATCAGTTACCCACCGCCAAACAGGAGTCGCCACAATGAGCGCGCACCCTCATCATTTCGCTCCGCTGGCGCGGCTGCTGCATTGGCTGATGGCCGTGATGATCATCGCCATGTTGTTTATCGGTGCCGGCATGGTCGCGTCAGTCTCCGAGCGCCACGAATGGCTGATTCATCTGCACAAACCATTGGGTATTGCGATTTTGTTGTTGGTGATCGTGCGTCTGTTTGTACGCTTCTCGACTCGCCAGCCGCCGTTGCCGACAGACTTGCCGGGCTGGCAAGTGCTGGCGGCCAAGGCGTCGCATGGGTTGCTTTACGCATTGATGCTGATCCTGCCATTACTGGGCTGGGCGATGATTTCGGCAGCCGGGGATCCGGTGATGCTCGGCAGTTCGTGGCAGTTACCCTCGATTGTGCCGGCGAATGCGCTGCTGTTCGCCTTTTTGCGCACGGCTCACGGGTATCTGGCGTACGTGCTGTTTCTGACCGTTCTGTCGCACCTGGCAGCGGCGTTGTTTCATGGCTGGGTGCGTCGTGATGGGGTGTTGCAAAGCATGTTGCACGGCAAGGATCACTGATCGGCTGGCACGGCGCATCGCTCAGGTGCGCCGCTTTTCAGTGTCAGCAGCCAATACACCAGCGCCACGGCGTTGATCGCCGCGTCCAGCCATGGAACAGCGCCGCCGAGTGAAAAATGGCTGCACGCCGTAACCGGCGCGCAGCCATTGAGAGGCATCAGCGCAGGGTGCCGACCATCTCTGCCACAGTCGACAACACATCCTTGCCCAATTGCATCGAGCGCTTGCCCGACCAGCCGGTGAGTGCATTCGGTGCGTCGTTGTTGTCCTTGAATGGCATCTCCAGCGTCAACGACAGGCAATCGAACTTCTCGCCGACGCTGTTGCAGGCCAGGGTCATGTTGGCCTTGCCCGGGAGGTCGCGGGTGTAGCCATGGGTGGTCTGGAAGTCGCGGGTCAGGTGTTTCAGATGACTGCGAAAGTGCTCTTCGAGCTTTGCGATTCGCGGGGTATAGCCCGGGTTGCCTTCGCAGCCAGCAGTGAACACGTAGGGGATTTCTTCATCGCCGTGGATATCGAGGAACAGGTCGACACCGTACTTCTCCATTTGCTGTTGAACGAAGAGTACTTCCGGGCTGGTGTCCTGGCTTGCGCTCTGCCAAGCGCGGTTGAGGTCCTTGCCCATGGCGTTGGTCCGCAAGTGACCATGGAAGGCGCCGTCCGGATTCATGTTCGGCACCAGGTACAAATCGGCACTGGCCAGCAGTTTGTTCAACTCAGGATCATTGTGTTGTTGCAGACGTTCGATGACACCTTCCATGAACCACTCGGCCATGTGTTCGCCGGGATGCTGCTGGGCGATGATCCAGACCTTGCGCTGACCCTCGGCGCCGCTGCCTCTGCGCAACAATTGAATATCCCGACCTTCGACGCTTTTGCCGGTGGCCAGCAGTTCGGTGCCAGCCTTGCTCAACGCTTGGTCGATCAGCCAATCGTGGCGTCCGCGGCTGTAGGGTTCAAAGTAGGCGAACCAGGCGTGAGTTTCAGTGGCTTCAAGGCTGAAGCGCAGGCAGTCGCCTTCAAAGATCGTCGGCACACGGAACCAGTTGACGTGGTCATACGAGGCCACCGCCTGATAACCGTCCCATGCCTTGTGATAGGAGGATTTACTGGCGTTGTTCAGTCGAAACCAATGTTCCTGGCCGACGTGAAGACCACTGGCCTTGAAGTGAAACCACTGGAAATGCTGACTGCGGGTGTCGGGTTTGATGGCCAGCAGGGCCTGCAATGGATTGCTGAGGTCCAGCACCTCGATGTTGCCGCTGTCGAAGTTTGCAGTGATCTCAAAGGAGCGGTGAGCCACGGTCATAATCTATTCCTGAGTATGATTTTTATGGCTGCTACTTTACACGCAAGGGTGGGAAAGCCGAGGGCAATTTGCGGGGGAGATAGAGTGGGGGCGTCGTCCTTGACGCAGTCGCAGCTTAGTGTTTATGAGATTGATTCTCAAGTGCTATTTTGGCGGTCTCAAGCCCGTGCTTGAGCGGTTTGTTGCAAAAAGATGTTCTTTTGATATCATCCGCGCCATCGAATTCAGCAGTACCCGACTTCATTAGCCTGAAGCCATAGCCAGAATAACTGGCAAAAAAAAGACCCGGCAAAAAGCCGGGTCAAAAACCGTGATTAGCCTGATGAGGAGATATTCCAGGAGTCCGACCTAAGGTCTCTTGGTCTATCGACTGATCTCGCGACCAGCTGCATGCAATAATAATCATTATCATTTGCAAGTCAAATGTTTTCATCCGCCTCATTGGAAAATTTTCCTGTGGCGTCCCCAAACGTCTGCGGCTTGATTCAAATCGCAGCGTTCTCTAATCGTTTTTCTCCGTTCAATCTTTCCGGTCACCGTCCAGGGACCTGTCCACCATGGCCTTGGCCATGTCGATCATGTGTACCACTGAAAATGCCAGATCGCGGCTTGCGCCATGCAGGTTGTCTGCCGACTCGTAAGCGGTCGCGGCCGCACAGCGCAGCAAGTCCGATGCATGGACCAGAGCCTCTTCACTGCTGACGTTACGGTTTACATCGAAAAAACGTTCTGCGACTTCAAATTCTGAAACAGTTGGTTTCAAGTAATAATCCAGGGCGCGCTGGGCTGCTGCACAGCCCTTGAGCGAGGTGAAGTTAGTGTCGATGTCTTGTTCGGTCGTGTCTTTGCGGGTGCTGTCCATGGTGGGTAATGCTCCGTAGGTGGGGCGATTGAATAACCTTAATCCTAGTACAATCTGTATTTATGACGAGAAATTAAATACTACAATGTGTGTGTTGAGGGTCCGACTACACGAAGTATTGTTCCGCCCATGGATAAATGGATTGAGTTGGTCAAGGCCAAGATGAGTGAACTCAAAATCACTCAGGAAAAGCTCGCAGAGCGTCTCGCAATGTCTCAGGGCGGCGTCGGCCATTGGCTGAACAAGCGTCGCCAGCCCAGCCTCGAGGATATGAACCGGGTGCTTCGGGAGCTGGGGCTGGGGTTTCTCGAAGTCGCCCTGGTGATCAGGGAGCCCGAGCTTGCGAATGACGAGCTGCAAGAGGGCGATTACGAAGTGTCGCTGGCGCAAAAGTACAACCCGTACTTCCGTTACCCTGTCAGTGACTGGCAGGGTATCAGTGAGGTGCGCGAGGCTGCGCCAGCTGCTTATGCCAAGGGGCGTCACGAGTTATCGGATTATCACGCCCAAGGTCCGGCGTTCTGGCTGGTCGTGGTCGGTGATGCGATGACTGCACCGAGTGGCATCAGTATTGCGCAAGACATGCTGATTCTGGTCGACCCGGCGGTTGAAGCCGTGCCCGGAAAACTGGTGATCGCGCAGTGGCCAGACAGCGCCGAAGCGACGTTCCGCAAATTGATCGAAGAGGGCGGTCAACGGTATCTCGTGCCGCTGAACCCGACCTATCCGAAAGCCCTGTTTACCGACGAGTGCCGAATTATCGGAGTTGTGGTGCAGGCAACTGCCAAGTTCTAATCAGACAGGTCCTACGGCGTAGGACCTGTCATCAGACCGCGATTATTCCAGTTCCACCAACGCGCTGCCTTCGTTGACCATCTCGCCTTCCTGGCAATACAAGGCCTTCACCACACCTGCATGGGGCGCACGAATGCTGTGCTCCATTTTCATGGCTTCCAGTACCACCAGTTGCGCACCGGTTTCGACCGTTTGCCCCGGCGCTACCAATACACGGACGATGCTGCCATTCATTGGCGCCGTAAGGCCGCCCTGATGACTATGGCTGGCTTCCACCGCGGCAATAGGGTCGTAAGGCTTGATGCAGCGCAGCTCACCTTCCCATTGCAGGTACAGGATTTCACCCTGGCGGATGGCGCGATGCTGACGGCGCACGCCGTGATGTTCGACCAGCAATTGCTCACCGTTGAGCTCCGCGTTACGGGTGTCGGCCGGTGCCAGGATGATGGCCCGGTCCTGGTCTTCGCAGCTTAAGTGCAGCGTGGTTTCTGCCGGCAACCCGGCACGGAAACCGCTGCCAACAGCCCATGGCGAACCCGGGTCATCAGCGCGTACGTGGTGTGCCTGGCTTTGCGCAAAGGCTTGAGCGGCGGCTTGCCAGAACGCATCGCTGAGTTCGTTTGGCGCTGGCAGCAATTGGTCCTGATAACGTGGGATGAATCCGGTGTCGAGCTCAGCCGCAGCGAAGGCTGGGTGTCCGATGATTCGACGCAGAAAGCTGATGTTGGTCTTCAACCCGCCAATGGCGAACTCATCCAGCATGCTCAGCAGCCGCAAACGTGCCTGTTCGCGGTCCTCGCCCCAGGCGATCAGCTTGCCGAGCATCGGATCGTAGAACGGCGAAATGCTGTCGCCTTCCTCGACACCACTGTCGACGCGCCGGCCCGGGCCCGCGGCTGACTCGCGGTACAACGCCAGGTGGCCGGTGGCCGGCAAGAAGTCATTGCTTGGGTCTTCGGCATACAAACGCACTTCAATCGCATGGCCGCGCAACGGCACCTGCGCCTGCGTCATGGGCAGCGGCTCGCCTTGGGCGACGCGAATCTGCCACGCCACCAGGTCGAGACCGGTGATGGCTTCGGTGACCGGGTGTTCGACCTGCAGGCGCGTGTTCATCTCCATGAAGAAGAACTCACCGCGCGAATCCAGCAGAAACTCCACGGTGCCTGCGCCGACATAACCGATCGCTTGCGCCGCACGGACTGCCGCTTCCCCCATGGCTTTGCGCAGTTGCGCGCTCAGGCCGGGGGCCGGCGCCTCTTCGACGACTTTCTGGTGGCGACGTTGAATCGAGCAATCACGTTCATTGAGGTACAGGCAGTTACCGTGCTGATCAGCGAAGACCTGGATTTCCACATGCCGTGGTTTGAGCAGGTACTTTTCCACCAGCATCCGCGAATCGCCGAACGAAGATTGCGCCTCACGCTGCGCCGAGGCCAGGGCGTCAGCCAATTGGCTGACGTCCTCGACCACTTTCATGCCTTTACCGCCGCCACCGGCAGTCGCCTTGAGCAGCACCGGATAGCCGATGCGCTCGGCGGCATCGCGGAAGGTTTCCAGGTCCTGAGCTTCGCCGTGATAACCCGGTACCAGCGGCACACCCGCAGTTTCCATCAAGGCTTTGGCGGCGGATTTGCTGCCCATGGCGTCAATGGCCGAAGCGGGTGGGCCGAGGAAAATCAAACCGGCGGCTTCAATGGCGCGCGCAAATCCGGCGTTCTCCGAGAGAAAGCCATAACCCGGGTGAATCGCCTGAGCGCCGCTGGTCTTGGCGGCAGCGAGCAGTTTGTCGATTTGCAGGTAACTGTCAGCAGCTTTGCTGCCACCCAGGTCAACGCGGATGTCTGCCTCGCGACTGTGCCGCGCATCGCGATCGGTGGCGCTGTGCACGGCCACGGTGGTCAGGCCCAGCGCCTTGGCGGTGCGCATCACTCGGCAGGCAATTTCGCCACGGTTGGCAACCAGCAAGGTGGTGAGAACAGGGGCGCTCATCAACGCAGCTCCTTGGTAGTGGATTCGGGCTGCCAACTGGGCGGACGTTTCTGCAGGAACGCCCGCAAGCCTTCCTGACCTTCAGGGCTGACACGAATTCGGGCGATCGCATTTTCACAGTAGCGGCGCAACGCCGGGTTCAAGGCACCGTTGCCGACTTCACGCAGCAGCTCCTTGCTTGAGCGCATGGCGTGTGGGCTATTGAGCAACAGATTGTTGATCCATTGTTCGACCTGCGACTCCAGTTCGCTGGCCGGATAGCTTTCGCTGAGCAGGCCGATTTCCTGAGCACGTTGGCCACTGAAACGTTCAGCGGTCAGTGCATAACGGCGCGCGGCCCGTTCGCCGATGGCTTGCACAACGAAAGGGCTGATCACCGCCGGCGCCAGACCGATGCGCACTTCCGACAGGCAGAATTGCGCGTCATCGGCACCAATCGCCATGTCGCAGCAACTGATCAAGCCCAATGCGCCGCCGTAGGCCGCACCCTGGACTACCGCCAGCGTCGGGATTTTCAGCTTGGCCAGGTTGTACATCAACTCAGCCAGCTCGCGGGCGTCGTCGAGGTTGGTGTGGTAATCGAGTTCGGCCGATTGCTGCATCCAGGCCAGGTCAGCGCCAGCGCTGAAATGCTTGCCACGCCCGCGCACCAGCAGAAAACGCAGGCTCGGGTTGCTCTGGACCTTGTCCAGCGCGAGGATCAGTTCGCGGATCATTTCGGCGTTGAAGGCGTTGTTTTTCGCCTCGCGACTCAACCACAGTGTGGCGAAACCACGCGGGTCGGTCAGCAGTTCCAGGGTATTGAAGTCGCTCATGGTTTTCTCCAGATCACATCCGGAACACGCCGAAGCGGCTCGGTTCGATAGGTGCATTCAGCGATGCGGACAAGGCCAGGGCCAGCACGTCGCGGGTTTGCGCCGGGTCAATGACGCCGTCGTCCCACAACCGGGCGCTGGAATAGTAGGGGTGGCCCTGTTCTTCGTACTGATCGAGGATCGGTTGCTTGATCTCGGCTTCCTGGGCGTCGGAGAACGGATGACCGCTGCGTTCAGCCTGTTCACGCTTGACCTGTACCAGCACGCCCGCGGCTTGCTCGGCGCCCATCACGCCGATGCGTGCGTTCGGCCACATCCACAGGAACCGCGGATCGTAGGCCCGTCCACACATGCCATAGTTGCCAGCGCCGAAGCTGCCGCCGATGATCACGGTGAATTTCGGGACCTTGGCACAGGCCACGGCGGTGACCAGTTTTGCGCCGTGCTTGGCAATGCCGCCGGCTTCGTATTTCTGACCGACCATGAAGCCGGTGATGTTTTGCAGGAACAACAAGGGAATCCCGCGCTGGCAGGCCAGTTCGATGAAGTGCGCACCTTTTTGCGCAGCTTCGGCGAAGAGGATTCCGTTGTTGGCGAGAATCGCAATCGGGTAGCCGTGCAGGTGTGCAAAACCACAGACCAGCGTCGTACCAAACAGCGCCTTGAACTCATCGAACACCGAACCGTCGACCAGCCGCGCGATGACTTCACGCACATCGAACGGCTGCTTGGCGTCGGCTGACACCACGCCGTACAACTCGTCGCTGCTGTAGAGCGGTGCGATAGGCGTAAGTTGTTGCAATTCGCCCAGCTTGCGCCAGTTGAGATTGGCAACGCTGCGCCGAGCTAGCGCCAGCGCGTGTTCGTCGCTGTCAGCATAGTGGTCGGCCACACCGGAAATCTTGCAGTGCACATCGGCACCGCCCAGGTCTTCGGCGCTGACCACTTCACCGGTCGCGGCTTTCACCAGCGGCGGGCCGGCAAGGAAAATCGTTGCCTGCTGACGGACCATGATCGCTTCATCGGCCATGGCTGGCACATAAGCGCCACCGGCGGTGCAGGAGCCCATGACCACAGCGATCTGCGGGATACCCATGGCGCTCATGTTGGCCTGGTTGAAGAAGATCCGCCCGAAGTGCTCGCGGTCCGGGAACACTTCATCCTGACGCGGCAGGTTGGCGCCGCCGGAGTCCACCAGGTAGATGCACGGCAGGCGATTCTGTTGGGCGATGGTCTGGGCGCGCAGGTGCTTTTTCACCGTCAGCGGGTAGTACGAGCCGCCTTTCACGGTCGCGTCGTTGGCGACGATCATGCATTCGACGCCTTCGACCCGGCCGATGCCGGCGATCACTCCAGCGGCAGGGACATCTTCGCCGTAGACCTCGTAAGCGGCGAGTTGGCTGATTTCCAGAAAAGGCGAACCGGGGTCGAGCAGGCGATTGATCCGCTCACGAGGCAGCAGTTTGCCGCGTGAGGTATGCCGTTCCTGGGCCTTGGCGCCGCCGCCTTGCTGGACCTGAGCGAGCAGGGTGTGCAGGGCGTCGACTTGGGCAAGCATCGCCGCGCTGTTGGCCGCGAACTCCACCGAACGGGGGTTGAGCTGGGTGTGCAGGATTGCCATGGACAGCTCCGTTAGCGGGTTTCGTTGAAGAGTTCACGACCGATCAGCATGCGACGGATCTCACTGGTGCCCGCACCGATTTCATACAGCTTGGCGTCACGCAGCAGACGGCCTGCCGGGAATTCGTTGATGTAGCCGTTGCCGCCCAGAATCTGGATCGCATCGAGAGCCATTTGCGTGGCGCGTTCGGCACTGTAAAGGATCACGCCGGCAGCGTCCTTGCGGGTGGTTTCGCCACGCTCGCAGGCTTGTGCCACTGCGTACAGGTAGGCGCGGCTGGCATTGAGTTGGGTGTACATGTCGGCGACCTTGCCCTGGATCAGCTGGAATTCGCCGATGCTTTGGCCGAACTGTTTGCGGTCGTGGATGTACGGGACGATGAGGTCCATGCAGGCCTGCATGATCCCGGTTGGCCCGCCGGAAAGCACCACGCGCTCATAGTCGAGGCCGCTCATCAGCACTTTTACGCCACCGTTGAGCACGCCCAGGATGTTTTCTTCCGGGACTTCAACGTCATCGAAGAACAGCTCGCAGGTGTTCGAACCGCGCATGCCGAGCTTGTCGAATTTGTTGCTGCGGCTGAAACCTTTCCAGTCGCGTTCGACGATAAATGCGGTGATCCCGTGCGGGCCCTTTTCCAGGTCGGTCTTGGCGTAGATCACGTAAGTATTGGCGTCCGGGCCGTTGGTGATCCAGGTCTTGCTGCCGTTGAGCACATAGTGGTCGCCACGTTTGTCGGCGCGCAGTTTCATCGAAACCACGTCGGAGCCGGCGTTCGGCTCGCTCATGGCGAGGGCGCCGATGTGCTCGCCGCTGATCAGCTTTGGCAGGTATTTGGCTTTCTGTTCATGGGTGCCGTTGCGGTTGATCTGGTTGACGCAGAGGTTGGAATGCGCGCCGTAGGACAGGGCAACCGAGGCCGAGCCACGGCTGATTTCTTCCATGGCCACCACGTGCGCCAGATAGCCCAGACCGGCGCCGCCGTATTCTTCTGGAACGGTAATCCCCAGCAACCCCATGTCGCCGAATTTACGCCACAAGTCAGCCGGGAACAGGTTATCGATATCGATCTGTGCTGCGCGCGGGGCGATCTCTTTGCTGACAAAGGAGCGGACCTGGTCACGCAGCATGTCGATGGTTTCGCCGAGGGCAAAGTTCAGGGTCGGATAGCTCATGGGGGCACCTTCAAACTTGTTTTTATAAATGGAGAATCGGACTGCACTGCGCGCCGAATCGACTGTCACCTTTACGTTAACGTAAGCCTGTGACGAATGGCTGTCAATCACCCTTTACGTTAACGTCAACTTGAGCGAGAGTAGGGGCAGTTTCGAGGTTGAAAATCGAACCGTTTGTGTAGGAGCAGCTAAGCCTGTCACTGGCAAAGGTTCAACCGTCTCACCCACTAAAAAAGACAATAGGGGTCGTCATGGATCAACACAGTGCTCCCCCACAGCACAGCTACAGCCGTGGTTCACAGGATAAAGCCTTGCTGGCGATGACCATTGGCCAAGCGTTCGATAACACCGTCGCGAAGTATCCTCAGGGTGACGCATTGGTGGTGCGTCATCAGCAACTTCGCTACAGCTGGGCGCAATTGGCCGAAGTGGTCGATTTGCGCGCCAGAGCGCTACTGGCGCTGGGTTTACAGACGGGGGACCGTCTCGGTATCTGGGCGCCCAACTGTGCGCAGTGGTGCATCAGCCAGTTTGCCAGCGCGAAGATCGGGGTGATTCTGGTCAACATCAATCCGGCTTATCGCAGTTCCGAACTCGAGTACGTGCTGAAGCAGTCCGGCTGCCAATGGCTGGTGTGTGCTGGCTCGTTCAAGACGTCCGATTACCACGCTATGCTGCAAGGCCTGGCACCGGAACTGGCCGAGCAATCCATTGGCCGCCTGCACTCTGAGCGCCTGCCGGATTTGCGCGGCGTGATCAGCCTCGACGCGCAACCGCCATCAGGCTTTTTGCCTTGGTCGCAACTGGCGGATCTTGGCGTCGGGGTGCCGGTTGAACAGCTCAAGACACGGCAAAGCAGCCTGCATTTCGACCAGGCAGTGAACATTCAATACACCTCGGGCACCACGGGTTTCCCCAAGGGCGCGACCCTCAGTCACTACAACATCCTCAACAACGGCTACATGGTCGGCGAAAGCCTCGGGCTGACCGCCGATGATCGCCTGGTGATCCCGGTGCCGCTGTATCACTGCTTCGGCATGGTCATGGGCAATTTGGGTTGCGTTACTCATGGCAGCACCATGATTTACCCCAACGACGCCTTCGACCCGTTGCTGACGTTGACCACTGTTGCGCAAGAGAAAGCCACCGCGTTGTACGGTGTGCCGACCATGTTCATCGCCATGCTCGATCAACCGCGCCGTGCAGAGTTCGACCTGTCGACGCTGCGTACCGGGATCATGGCCGGGGCAACGTGCCCGATTGAAGTCATGCGCCGGGTCATCAGCGAAATGCACATGAGCGAAGTGCAGATTGCCTATGGCATGACGGAAACCAGTCCGGTGTCGTTACAGACCGGTCCGTCAGACGATTTGGAGTTGCGCGTCACCACGGTCGGCCGCACCCAGCCGCAGCTGGAAAGCAAAATCATCGATGAGGCGGGCAATCTGGCGCCCCGTGGGACCATCGGTGAGCTGTGCACTCGCGGTTACAGCGTGATGCTCGGTTACTGGAACAACCCGCAAGGCACGGCCGAGGCGATCGATCAGGCTGGCTGGATGCACACCGGAGATCTGGCGACCATGAACGAAGAGGGTTACGTCTGCATCGCCGGACGTAACAAGGACATGATCATTCGCGGTGGTGAGAATATTTACCCGCGAGAGCTGGAAGAGTTTTTCTTCACCCATCCGGCGGTAGCGGATGTGCAGATCATCGGCATTCCATGTGAGAAGTACGGTGAGGAGATCGTTGCCTGGATCAAGTTTCACCCGGGCCACAGCGCCACTGAGCAAGAGCTGCAAACCTGGTGCAAGGAGCGCATCGCGCACTTCAAGACGCCGCGCTACTTCAAGTTCGTCGAGGAGTTTCCGATGACCGTGACCGGCAAGATCCAGAAATTCCGGATGCGCGAGATCAGTATCGAGGAGCTGAAAGCCAATAAAGGCTAACGACAATCCTGTGGGAGCAAGCTCGCTCCCACAGGATGCGCGACCAAAACCTGAACGCCAGGAAGCACAAAGGGGAGCCGAAGCTCCCCTTTAATTTGTCGTTGCCTGCTCTTTTTTTATTATTAAGGGGCGGTCTGTTGTTGTTTTTGGCAACCGTGACCCTTTACCGCTGTTTCGGGCGACCCCCATCCGGGGTCAAGAGCAAACGTATTTTTTTGAGCGCTGATCTGCTTTTTCGCCAAGCGATCCAACCAGTTCGGGAGCTACCTGAAGGTAGTTTTATTGTTCTCTGCCCGGTTGCGGGTTACTGCAAGCAGCACCCTGAAAAGCACACCTTCTCCAAAAAAATCTGTTAGCTGCGTCTCTGCCGTGTTGTTTTTGTTATGTCAGAGTCGTTACGTCTTATTTTTATTAGGTTTGCTGCTTTTTATTCTTGTTATGCCATAGAGATAGCAGAAGCCATGCCAACTTTTTAAAGTCCTTTAAAAACAACATCTTAGAATTTTGTAGGACAAATCGTTCATAAAAATTCGGTCAGGTTGTTTCCGTGTTACTCGTTTTGTTGCGGTTGCGGTAACACCCGGATACATCACTGGGCGCTACGGGCCTTGGCCACGCGTGAACCGGTCGGGCGGCCCAGGACGTTGCAGATCTGCTGGCCGGCCAGAATCAGTTTTTCCAGGTCGACGCCGGTCTCGATACCCAGGCCGTTGAGCAGGTACAGCACGTCTTCAGTGGCGACGTTGCCGCTGGCACCCTTGGCGTATGGGCAGCCGCCAAGGCCGGCGATGGAACTGTCGAACACCGCAATCCCTTCCAGCAGGCTGGCATAGATGTTGGCCATGGCCTGACCGTAGGTGTCGTGGAAATGCCCGGCCAGTTTGTCCCGCGGCACGTCGGCTGAGACCACCTCGAACATCTTGCGTGTCGCGCCAGCGGTGCCGGTGCCGATGGTGTCGCCGAGGGAGACCTCGTAGCAGCCCATGGCGTACAGCTCGCGTGCAACCAGGGCGACTTGCTCAGGCGCCACATCACCCTCGTAAGGGCAGCCGAGCACACAGGACACGTAACCGCGCACGCTGACACCGTGTTGCCGGGCGGCGTCCATGATCGGCAGAAAGCGCGCCAGGCTTTCGCTGATCGAGCAATTGATGTTGCGTTGCGAGAAGGATTCGGACGCGGCGGCGAACACCGCGACTTCCTTGACCCCGGCAGCCACCGCGTCTTCGAACCCGCGCAGGTTCGGCGCCAGTGCGCCGTAGGTCACACCAGGCTTGCGCTGGATCTGCGCGAACACCTCGGCCGAGCCGGCCATTTGCGGTACCCATTTCGGCGAAACGAAACTGCCGACTTCTATATAGCCAAGGCCAGCAGCGCTGAGTGCATCGACCAACTGCACCTTGTCCGCGACGCTGATGGGTTGGGCTTCGTTCTGCAGACCATCGCGTGGGCCGACTTCGATCAGGCGTACGTGGGTGGGGAGGGACATGGCAATGGACCTGTTGTGATTGCTTGAATGTTCGGAGAACCTTGTGGGAGCGAGCTTGCTCGCGATGGCGGACTCTCAGCTAGCATCAATGTTGAATGTCACACCCTCATCGCGAGCAAGCTCGCTCCCACAGTGGATTGCGTAGACCTGCTAAACCGTCTGCTGGTTCTTGATCGTCTGTTCCAGCGCCTGGACACAGCGCTCTTCGGCGGTGTCGAGTTCCAGTTTCATCTGCTCGATGTCCAGCAGTTGCTGCTCAAGCTGTTCACGGCGCTCGGCGATTTTTGCCAGCATGCTGTGCAGCTGTTTCTGATTGCCGCTGGTGGGGTCGTAGAGTTCGATCAGTTCGCGGCATTCAGCCAGGGAAAAGCCGATGCGCTTGCCACGCAGGATCAGCTTCAGGCTGACCTTGTCACGTGGCGAGTAGATACGTTCCTGGCCGCGACGCTCGGGGCTGAGCAGGCCTTGCTCTTCGTAAAAGCGAATGGCGCGGGTGGTGATGTCGAGCTCGCGGGCGAGGTCGGAAATGCTGTAGGTCTGGCTGCTCATGGACGCGCTCGCAAAAAGGTCATGGCGCTAAGCTAATGTCAGGTTGACGTAAACGTCAAGGGTGATGATCTTCATTACTCCGGCGGGCCCTTCGCGAGCAAGCCCGTACACACTGGATCGGTGTTGAACATGGGATTTGATGTTTGAGCCCGGTTTAGCGTGTGCTTGCTCGCAAAGGCAGTCTGGCCGCCGTCGCTATCCTTTCGACTTATGCGGCAGCGGTGCAAACAACGCTTCAATATCGTCGGTCTGCAGCCTCCAGTCCCCGGTCGAACGCCCATCCAGTACACCGGCCGCCAGGTCGGATTTTTCCTTTTGCAGGTGCTGGATTTTCTCTTCGACGGTGCCGCGGGCAATCATCTTGTAGACGAACACCGGCTTCTCCTGGCCGATCCGGTATGCGCGGTCGGTGGCCTGGTTTTCCGTCGCCGGGTTCCACCACGGATCATAGTGGATCACCGTGTCGGCCTCGGTCAGGTTCAGGCCGACGCCGCCTGCCTTCAGGCTGATCAGGAAAATCTGACGCTTTCCGCTCTGGAAGTCTTTCACCGGCGTGCGTCGATCGCGGGTTTGCCCGGTCAGCAGCGCGTAAGCGATGCCGCGTTTATTCAGTTCGTCTTCGATCAGCGACAGCATCGAGGTGAACTGTGAAAACAGCAGGATTTTGCGGCCTTCTTCGAACAGCTCCTCAAGCATTTCCATCAGGCTGTCGAGCTTGCCCGAGGTGCTGCCGCGCGTGGGCAGGGCGGCCTCATTGACCAGGCGCAGATCGCAGCACACCTGACGCAGCTTGAGCAGCGCTTCAAGAATGATGATCTGACTGCGAGCCACGCCCTTGCGGGTGATCTCGTCGCGGACTTTCTTGTCCATGGCCAGGCGCATGGTTTCGTAAACGTCGCGCTGCGCCTCGTTGAGCTCGACCCAATGGACGATCTCGGTTTTCGGCGGCAGTTCGGTGGCGACCTGTTCCTTGGTTCGACGCAACAGGAACGGTTTGATCCGACCGTTCAGGTGTTGCAGTCGTACATCGCTGGCGCGTTTTTCGATCGGTACGCGGTAATCGCGATTGAAGCTTTTCACGTCGCCCAGCCAGCCGGGCAGCAGGAAGTGAAACAACGACCACAGCTCGCCCAGGTGATTTTCCAGCGGAGTGCCGCTCAGGCACAGGCGCTGGCGGGCATTGAGCTCTCGCGCCGCATGAGCGGCCTTGCTGTTGGGATTCTTGATGTATTGCGCTTCGTCGAGCACCAGCACGTGCAATGGCTGCGCCGCCAGGCGTTCGACATCCTTGGGCAGCAGCGCGTATGTGGTGAGAATCAGGTCGTATTCGGCCAACTGCTCGAAGTGTTTTTTGCGTCCGGTGCCATACAGCGCCAGCACTTTGAGTTGCGGAGCAAAGTGCGCCGCTTCGTCGAGCCAGTTGGGAATCAGGCTGGTGGGCATCACCACCATGCATGGCCGGTCGAGGCGGCCGGCGTTTTTCTCGGTCAGCACATGCGCCAGGGTCTGTAGGGTTTTGCCTAGGCCCATGTCGTCCGCAAGGATGCCGCCGACTTCCAGTTGCCGCAGCGACTGCATCCAGCTCAAGCCTTCAAGCTGGTAAGGCCGTAATGTGGCGTTCAGCCCTTCGGGTGCCTCGGTCGTGTAGTCCTTGATGTCACGCAGGCGCTGGGCGAAGGTGCGGATGTGCTCGCCACCTTCCCAAAGCAGGGGCATATCTTCCAGCGGATTCAGGCGGGTGGCATCGGCGCTGCTCAGGCGCAGTTTGGTTTCACCGGGCTCTTGCAGGTAAAACTCGCCGAGGGTCGCCAGTACCGGCTTTAAACGGCCGAGCGGCAGCGCGACCTGTAGCGGGCCGTATTCGGAGTTCGGACGGTGCGGAATGTTCACCAGAATCAACTCGTCGTCGCGGCGTCTGGCCAGGCGTTCCGGGTTGAGAATCTCGGTGTGCGAGCGCATCAGGTTCAGCAGGATCGGCAGTAGGCTCAGGCGCTCGCCGTTGACGATAATCCCCAGCTCCAGATCAAACCAGTCGCGCTCTGGCGCCTCTTCGACCGTGGCGTACCAGTCATCGACCGCCGTCAGGTCAAAGCCGAAGTCTTCGTCAATCTGCAGCTCCCAGCCTAGGGTGCGCAACTTGGGCAGCTCATTGAGGGTGAACGTCAGCCAGGCGCTGTCGTTGACCATCTCATAAAGTTCGCCGGCGCTTTCCGGCAAGGCTTTACTTTGGCGGGTCGCCACTCTGAATCCGAGGATTCTCAGCTGTTCCCGGTAGGCTTTTTCGACGTCCGGCTGACGTTTGACTCGTAGCGTTTGCTGTTCCTGTCGGATCAGGATGTCGGCATTTTTCTGCCCGCTGACATATTCATCCAGATAGTTGAACGACAGCGCGGCACGGTGCTGAATGTAGCGCTGCATTTTGCCGTTGCGCGGTTCGAAGGCGCTGAACTCGATGCTCGCCAGCCACAGGCGCGGCACCGGTTGCACATTGTCCACCAGCAATTGTGGCAAAGGTGCGGGTGTACGGTTTTCCAGGACCGCCTGAAGTTTTTCCAGCAGCTCGGCGTCTTTGGCGGCGGCCGGGTACTCAAGGGTTTCCTGGACTTTGAGCAGCACTGCAGCGCAATGCTTGCAGTTAACGCGCACCGGGCAACTGCACGTTGCATCGACCAGTAACAGAGTGCCTTTGGTGGATTCGCGCAGCGTAATGGTCTGGCGGTAAACATTGCCGCCAGAGCCTTCGCAACTGGCGGTGATGGTGCTGTCGCCGGCCTCGACGATCCTGACGCGATTTTCCAGTGCGTAGCGGCGGCCACGCTCCAGGCTTTGTTCCTTGAATCGGCTGACCCATGAGGGGGCCAAGGGTTTGCTCAGGTTCGGGGGCATGGGGACTTCAATCAGTCCGGGAGAACGTCAGGGACTGGCGAACGCGCAGGTGCAGTCAGCGAAGTGATTTTGATCAGCAGCGCCAGGTGGCCGTTGTCAAGGTAGTTGAGCTGACCGTTTTTGGTGTGGCTTTGCTGCTTCAGGCGTTCGCTGGCGGTAACCCGGCCATAGGCATCGAACTGGTTGACCCAGAAGTTCGCATCGACATCAGTGAAGCGCCCGAGCTTCAGGTTCAGCGAGCCTTCGATCGGAAACTGGCCGAAGTGCTCCTTGCCGTCGCTGATCGAGATTTTTCTCGCGTCCTCGCCGAGACTCTGTTGCCAGGCCTTGTGCAGCAGCACCGTGTAATCGCCGCTGGCGCGCAGTTTTTCGGCCTCGGCATTGAGGCTTGGGGTGCGCAGGCTGTCGGCACTGATCGGCCGTGCGCCGGCAGCCCAGTCTTCCGGTGCGGTGCGGCTGGTAATGGCCGGCACGGCGTTCTGGCGGAACAGGATCATTTCAACCTGATACAAGCTGTCGGCAAAAGCCGTCGGGGCTACGAGGGTCAACAACAGGGTCAATGAGCGAAACAGGCGCATGCGGCGTCCTTCAAGCAGATTTTGGAGTGAGGTGCTCAAACAGCGCCTCCACTGTATTAAAGCGCTCTTCCGGGCGCTCCATCGGCACCATGAATTTGAACATCGTGGCGCCTTCGAATTTGTAGCGTTTGGGTTGACCCTGGATCAGCTTGATCAGCACCAGCGGATCGACCGGCGTTTGTGCGCCGAACTCGATACGACCGCCTTGCGGGCCGCCGTCGACTTTCTTGATCCCCAGTTGCTCGGCCTGCAGTTTCAGCAAGGTCATGCGCACCAGGTTCTTGGTCGGTTCCGGCAGCAGGCCGAAGCGGTCGATCATCTCCACTTGCAGGTCCTTGAGGCCATCCTCGTCGGTCGCCGACGCGATGCGTTTGTAGAGGATCAGTCGTGCGTGGACGTCCGGCAGGTAGTCTTCCGGGATCAGCGCCGGCAAACGCAGATTGATTTCCGGACCGCCACCCAGCGGTTGATCAAGGTTTGGCTGCTCGCCCTTGCGGATGGATTTCACCGCGCGTTCGAGCATTTCCATGTACAGGGTGAAACCGACGGCCTGGATCTGCCCGCTCTGGCCGTCGCCCAGCAGTTCGCCGGCGCCACGGATTTCCAGGTCGTTGGTGGCCAACACGAAGCCCGCGCCGAGATCCTGAGTATTGGCAATCGCTTCCAGGCGTTTCTCCGCGTCTGGCGTGATCTGTTGGCGCGGCGGTGTCAGCAGGTAGGCGTAAGCCTGGTGGTGACTGCGACCGACGCGGCCACGCAGCTGGTGTAACTGCGCCAGGCCGAACTTGTCGGCACGCTCGATGATGATGGTGTTGGCGCTCGGCACGTCGATGCCGGTCTCGATGATGGTCGAGGCGATCAGCACATTGAAGCGCTTGTGGTAGAAGTCGCTCATCACCTGTTCGAGTTCGCGCTCGCGCATCTGCCCGTGGCCAATACCGATCCGTGCTTCCGGCACCAGTTCAGCGAGATCGGCTGCACATTTCTCGATGGTTTTCACATCGTTGTGCAGGTAATAGACCTGGCCGCCACGCAGCAGCTCACGGAGCAGGGCCTCTTTGACCGTGCTCTTGTTCTGTTCCATGACGAAGGTCCGTACCGACAAGCGTCGCGCTGGTGGCGTGGCGATGATCGACAGATCGCGCATGCCCGACACCGCCATGTTCAGCGTCCGCGGAATCGGCGTGGCGGTCAGGGTCAGGATGTCGACTTCGCTGCGCAGGGCCTTGAGCTGTTCCTTCTGACGAACACCGAAGCGGTGTTCTTCGTCGATGATCACCAGCCCGAGGTTTTTGATCTTGACGTCGTCTTGCAGCAGTTTGTGCGTGCCGATGACGATGTCGATCTTGCCTTCGGCGAGATCGGCGACCGCGGCATTCACTTCCTTGGTCGACTTGAAACGGCTCATCACTTCCACGGTTACCGGCCAGTCGGCGAAGCGGTCGCGGAAGCTGTTGTAGTGTTGCTGGGCGAGCAGGGTGGTTGGCACCAGGATCGCCACCTGACGGCCACCGTGCACGGCAATGAATGCCGCGCGCATCGCCACTTCGGTCTTGCCGAAACCGACGTCACCGCAGACCAGGCGGTCCATCGGTTTCGGCGCGAGCATGTCTTCGCGCACTGCGTCGATGGTGGTTTGCTGGTCCGGGGTTTCTTCGAACGGGAAGCCGGCGCTGAAGGTGGCGTAATCGGCTTTCGGATCGGCGAAGGCATAACCTTCGCGGGCCGCGCGGCGAGCATAAATGTCGAGCAGTTCGGCGGCGACGTCACGCACCTGTTCGGCGGCTTTGCGTTTGGCTTTCTGCCAGGTTTCGGAGCCGAGGCGGTGCAGCGGCGCCAGTGCGTCGTCGCTGCCGGTGTAGCGGGCGATCAAATGCAGGTTGGCCACAGGCACATAAAGCTTGGCGCCCTCGGCGTATTCGAGGGTCAGGAACTCGGCGGCCTGGTTTTCGATTTCCAGGGTCGCGAGGCCCAGATAACGGCCAACGCCATGATCGATATGCACCACTGGCGCGCCTTCGCGCAGTTCAGTGAGGTTTTTGATCACGGCATCGTTATTGGCGTCGGCGCGTTTCTCGCGGCGACGGCGCTGCATCACTCGCTGACCGAACAACGGGCTTTCGGCGATCAGTGCCAGGGCCGGATCGTCCAGCACCAGGCCTTCGTCCAGCGGTGCGATGGTGATCGCCAGGCGTTCTTTGCTGGCAACGAAATCCGGCCAGCTGTCGACGGTTTTCGGCCGCAGCTTCAGGCGTTCCAGCAGTTCCAGCAGCACTTCGCGGCGACCGGCCGACTCGGCGGTAAACAGCACACGACCGGAAAACCCATCGAGGAAGTTTGCCAGTGCTTCCAGCGGCTGGTTGGCCTTGGCTTCGATGGCCAGGTTTGGCAACGGTGTAGCGGGAAAACGTTCGCGGCCGACACCGGTTTCGACGTCTTGCTGGCTGGCGACCACCCGTGGCCAGCTCTTGAGACGTGCGAAGCAGTCTTCCACCGGCAGGAACAGCTCGGCCGGCGGCAACAATGGTCGGGATGGATCGACGCGGCGCTCTTCGTAGCGGTTGCGCACGTCGTTCCAGAAATTCTCCGCTGCCTGTTCGATGCCCGGCAGGGAGAACACCTGGGTGTCCTGCGGCAGGTAGTCGAACAGCGTCGAGGTTTCGTCGAAGAACAGCGGCAGGTAGTACTCGATACCGGCCGGTGTAATCCCGCTGCTCAGGTCCTGGAAGATCGGGCAGCGACGGAAATCGACATCGAAGCGCTCACGGAAGCGTGCCTTGAAACGGGTCACGGCTTCTTTTTGCAGCGGGAATTCTTTGGCGGGCAGCAGCCGGACCGATTCGACTTTGTCGATGGAGCGCTGGTTTTCCGGGTCGAAGGTCCGCAGGGTCTCGATTTCGTCATCGAACAGGTCGATGCGGTAGGGCAGTTTGCTGCCCATCGGGAACAGGTCGATCAGCGCGCCGCGCACCGCGAATTCGCCGTGCTCATAAACGGTGTCGACACAGCGATAGCCGCTGGCTTCCAGTCGCGTGCGCATTTGCTCGACGTCGAGCTTCTGGCCGATATCCAGCACCAGGCTGCTGCCGAGCAGGAACTTGGTGGGGGCCAGGCGATGTAGGGCGGTGGTGATCGGCACTACCAAAACGCCATGGCTCAACTCGGGCAGGCGATACAGGCTGGCGATGCGCTGCGATATAATGTCCTGGTGCGGCGAGAACAGGTCGTAAGGCAGGGTTTCCCAGTCCGGGAAATGCAGCACCGGCAAATCGGGGGCGAAGAAACTCAGCTCCTGTTCCAGCCGTTCGGCACTTTGGCTGTCGGCGGTCAGTAGCAAGGTAAAGCGCTTGGCAGCGCTGGCGGCCTCGGCAATGGCCAGGCTCAGGGCGGCACCGGGCAGGTTGCCCCAATGCTGTTTACCTGCCGCGGCAGGGAGAAGCGGTAGACGCAGAACGGGCACGGAAGGTTGAGCTCCAGCGTTGCGACAAAGTCGGTAATTGTAGCGGGCGAAAGTGCCGGCTGTCAGTTGCAGACTACTGCCGACGAAAGGAAAACCATGTTGCGATAGGCGTGCATTGCTCCGCAGACGACTCGGCGGCATAATGTAGCCCCTTTTTTCAGCCCCTACATGTGGAAGGTTCCCGTGACTCAGAAGCCCGACCAGTGTCTTGGTGAATGGATCGACCGTGAAGCACTCGCAGAAGCGATGATTCCGCTTATCGGTCAGCTTTACCGCAATAACAACGTGGTGAGCTCGATCTATGGCCGCAGCCTGATCAACCAGTCTGTCATCGCGATTCTCAAAGCTCACCGCTTTGCTCGCCATCGTCAGTCCGATGACGCCGAACTGTCCGTTCACGAAACATTCCCGCTGCTCAAAGCGATGAGCGAGCTCAAGCTCGGCGCCGCTTCGGTTGACCTGGGCAAGCTGGCGGTCAAATTCAAGGCCGAAGGCAAAGGCCGCACTGCCGAGCAGTTCGTCCGTGAAGAACTGGCTGACGTTGTAGGCCAGCAGAACGCTAGCGCACGTAAAGGCACCGACGTTGTACTGTACGGCTTCGGTCGTATCGGCCGTCTGCTGGCGCGCATCCTGATTGAAAAAACCGGTGGTGGCGACGGCCTGCGTCTGCGCGCCATCGTTGTGCGTAAAGGCGCTGAAAACGACCTGACCAAACGCGCCAGCCTGCTGCGTCGCGATTCGGTTCATGGTTCGTTCAACGGCACCATCACCATCGATGAAGCCAACAACACCATCACCGCCAACGGCAACCTGATCCAGGTTATCTACGCGAAGAGCCCGACTGAAGTGGACTACACCCAGTACGGCATCAAAGACGCCTTGCTGGTGGACAACACCGGTGTGTGGCGTGACGCCGACGGCCTGGGCCAGCACCTGGCCTGCCCGGGTATCGACCGCGTTGTTCTGACCGCGCCTGGCAAAGGCAAGCTGAAGAACATCGTTCACGGCATCAACCACGGTGAAATCACCGCTGACGACAAGATCGTTTCCGCGGCCTCTTGCACCACCAACGCCATTGTGCCGGTGCTCAAGGCTGTGAACGACAAGTTCGGCATCGTCAATGGTCACGTTGAAACAGTTCACTCGTACACCAACGACCAGAACCTGATCGACAACTTCCACAAAGGCGATCGCCGTGGTCGTAGCGCCGCGTTGAACATGGTAATCACCGAGACCGGTGCTGCGACCGCTGCTGCCAAGGCCCTGCCTGAGCTGGCCGGCAAGCTGACCGGTAACGCGATCCGTGTTCCAACACCGAACGTGTCGATGGCAATCCTCAACCTGAACCTTGAGAAAGCCGCCACCCGTGAAGAGATGAACGAGTACCTGCGCTACATGGCGCTGCACTCCGATCTGCATAAGCAAATCGACTTCGTCAACTCGCAGGAAGTGGTTTCCACCGACTTCGTTGGCTCGCGCCACGCAGGTGTTGTGGACGCTGAAGCAACCATCACCCAAGACAACCGCGTTGTTCTGTACGTTTGGTACGATAACGAATTCGGTTACAGCTGCCAGGTGGTTCGCGTGATGGAAGACATGGCCGGTGTAAACCCGCCAGCATTCCCGCGCTAAGCCTTAGCCGCACCTGAAAACGCCCCGACTTGTCGGGGCGTTTTTGTTTGTGCGGTTTGTCTGGCCGGCCAACCGCGTTGGCGAAACATTCTGTGATACATCGCTGCTGGAGCCTTCGCATCAAGGTGATAGGTTTGTCCGCGAATAAAAAGACTTGAGGGCAAATTGAATGCGTTTTATCGGAAAACCTTGCGCAGCATTGCTATTGCTGGCGGCCACCGTCTCTTTCGGTAACCTCGCCATGGCGAATGCCGAACCGTCGGCTATCGATCGCATCGTGCAAGATGCCGCTCAGAAGGTCATGCAGCAGTACAACATTCCCGGCCTGGCCATTGCGGTGACCGACAATGGCAAGCAGCAATTCTACAATTTCGGCGTGGCCTCAAAGGAAACACAGCAGAAGGTCACGAGCGACACACTGTTTGAAATCGGCTCGATCAGTAAAACCTTCACGGTCACCCTGGCGACCTACGCCGAGGTCAACGGTCAGCTTTCACTCACTGACCACCCCGGCAAGTACCTGCCCGAGCTTGCGGGTAGCGCGTTCGATAAAGCGACGCTGATCAACCTGGCGACCCATACCGCAGGCGGCTTCCCCTTGCAGGTACCTGATCAGGTACAGAACAACCAACAGCTGATGGACTACTTCAAGGCGTGGCAGCCGACGTATGCGCCGGGTGCTCAACGAACCTATGCCAACCCCAGCATCGGGGCGCTGGGCATGATTACGGCGATCAGCATGAAGATGCCGTTCGCGGTGGCGCTGGAGCAGCGACTCTTCCCGGCACTCGGTATGCCTAATAGCTTCATCAACATCCCGGCGAGCAAGCTGTCGCTCTATGCTCAGGGTTACAACAAGCAGGATGTCCCGGTCAGGTTGAATTCCGGTGTGCTGGGTGACGAGGCCTACTCGGTAAAAACCAGCTCCACGGACCTGATTCGCTTTGTCGAAGCCAATCTGGGAGTCGCGAAGGTCGAAGCAAAACTTGGGCGCGCACTGATGGAAACGCACAAGGGCTATTTCCAGGTGGGGCCGATGACTCAAGACCTGATCTGGGAGCAGTACGACTACCCGGTGCAACTGAGTGCACTGGTTGAAGGCAACGCCGACAAGATGATTTACGACAGCCATGTCGTCACGGCATTGAACCCGCCCCTGGCACCCCAGGAGGCAGTCTGGGTCAACAAGACCGGCTCGACCGGCGGATTCTCTGCTTATGCAGCCTTCGTCCCCGAGAAGAAGTTTGGCATCGTGGTGCTGGCCAACAAGAGTTACCCCAACGAGCCCCGGGTTCGTCTGGCGCATCGAATCCTGAGTGAGCTGGCAGAGAACTGAGTGGCGGCCGGTGTGAACCCGCCAGCGTTGCTGCGCTAAGCCTTGGCTGCACATGAAAACGCCCCGACTTGTCGGGGCGTTTTCATGTGCAGCGGTTCATTATAGGGAGCAATTAGACATCATCTATTAAATTGGAAGTGTTCATGCGTCGTCTGCTATGTCCGGTCGGTGTGGTGTAGTTATATCGTTTTATTCTTGATGCCTGCCCAATCAGAGCGCTGTAAATCCCGACATGTCACAGCTATAAAAATTCAATAATAAAAAAATCCTCAAATAAAATAAGCAGTTGCAATGGGCGAGTGCTGTTACTTGCTTTGCGTGGATCCAATACAGGGCGCGTTCAATAATTGACGCCATTTTATTGAATGGCTCGATGCTTGACAGCGACTAGTGCTGAAATTAGTGTCTCCCCCTGTCAGCGTCGGCATCGGCCGGGGCTGGGTGACAGCAAATAGCCTGTACTGTCGGGCAAGTATTCACGGTGACTTTTACAACTTTGGCACAACTTTGGCAGTGCTGTTTTAAAGATGGTGGCGTTTTAATGTGCGTCATGATGGCAACTAATACTCCAAAAAGACAGGGAACTTATTCCTGCTCACATCACACTGAATCTAAATAAACCGTGCTGGCTTTATTGCTGTCCGGGGAGTTGATGATCCGCTTTCGTTGATCCTGCTTAATGTGTTTCGCGGTTACGTTCTAATCGGGCATGACGGCTGCGCAGTGCTGACATATAGCCGTGTGTATTCATGGCTTATTGGGAGAATTAAACATGGCAGAAGAACGCTCAAGGTTTTTTTCATGGTCCCTGTTGCCGCGTCTGGTGGGCTTGGGTGTCCTGGTATTTATCATCTGGCTGTTGCTCTCGACGTTGCTGATGCCGCTGGTGTCGACATCGGCGACACGGGCAATTTTGAATGCACCGGTCATTCTGCTGACGACACCTATCGAGGGCGTGGTGAATTCGCTTGAGGTCAAACCCGGTTCGACCTTCGCCCAGGGCCAGAAGATTGCGGTGGTTGAAAACCCGCGGGCTAACCAGGAGACATTGTTGACCCTGCAAACCCGGCGTTTGACCCTGGAGCAGGAGCTATCATCATCGGCCAGCCAGGCTGAGCACGACCAGCAGTATTACGACGAACTGGAGAAAACCAGTCAGCGCTATCAATCGGCGTTTCATACTCGTCAGCTCTATGCACAACGTGCGCTGAAGGCCGAGAGCACTGCCGCCAGCGCGCGCTTGACGGACGCACAGGAAACCCTCGATCGCAACCTCGAGTTGTTCACTCAAGGGGCGGTCAGTGGCGCGGTCGTCGCCGCCTCGAAAGCCAAGTTGGCCTCGTTGGAGGGGGCGGCAGAGTCCGTCCGTTCACAGCTGCGAATCAATGACGGTGATGTCAATGCCGCCAATAAGCAGGTCTACCTTGACCCTGATCAGTTGCGCATGTTTGACCTCAGCGCGCAGATGACCACCCTGAAACTGAGCCTGGAAAATCAGGCCCGCAACCGCGAGACCTATCAACGCGAACTCGACAATCTCAACCACCTGATCGAAACCGAACAGAATCGGGTCAAGTTGACGGCTGGCTATGAGGTCACGGCGTATTCGTCCGGCACCGTTCAAGAGCTGTTGGCGCCCCAAGGGACGGTGGTGCAGGCCGGGTCGACCTTGCTGCGCGCCACCAACTGCCAAGAAAGCTATGTCGTTGCAGTATTTCCTGAACGCATGGCCAGCAAGATTGATCACGACAGTGTCCTGACGGTGAGAATCCATGGCCTGGACGAACCACTCAAGGCCAATGTCGTGCAGTTGTTATCCAGCACCAAGGATATTCGCCCTAACAGCTACAGCGTTCCTTTCCCGTTTGCCGAGCAGAACTCGGTGTACGTCGTCGGTACTTTTGCCGCTGACCTCACCGACAGCCAGCGCGCCATGACCTGCAATCCAGGGATGTGGGCCAGTGCCGAGGTGTCTCACTCATGAGTCCGCGCAACGTTGTGCAATGGCCGTGGCTGCCGGGCCTGATCGGGGTGATGCTGATGAGCAGCGGGGGATCTGCGCTGGCGACGCCGGCCAAGCCGCAACTGGCGGCGATGACGTGTGCAGCGCTGGATCATGCGGTGCAATCGCAAGCGGAGGGGCCGGTGTTGCTGGCCAGCTACCCGCCGCTGGATGGTCAGCCGGCGCCGATCCAGGCGTTGCGTGGGGTTGCGTTCACCTACGACAACGCTCTGGCCAGCATCGCCTTGTTTGCCTGTGGTAAAGCCGAGTCGGCGCGACGGATTGCCGATGCACTGGCTTTCGCCACGACTCATGACCCGGAATATCAGGATGGACGCTTGCGCAATGCCTACGCGGCAGGCCCGGTGGGTTCGTCGTCGATGCGCCTGCCAGGCTATTGGAGCATCGAGCGCAATGCCTGGAATCAGGACGCCTATCAGGTCAGCAGTGCCACCGGTAATCAGGCCTGGGCCGCGTTGGCGTTGTTGGAGGCGTTGCGCCAGAGCGGTGATTCCTCCTACCTGGAGGCCGCTCGCAGGGTGTTGCAGTGGTCCGGGAAAAACACTTATGACGGACAGGCTCCGGCTGGTTTCAGCGGCGGTTACTACGGGTATTTCCCCAAGCAGATCCAGCAGACCTGGAAGTCCACCGAACACAACGTCGACCTGGCGGCGGCCTGGGCTGCACTCAACACGGTTGCGCCTGACCCGGGCTCGGCGCACCAGGCGCAGATTGCCCGGCAATTCGTGTCGAGTCAGTGGGATGCGGGGGAAGGGCGCTTTCTGATTGGCACCGGGAAGGATGGTCGAACCTCGGATCGTCAGCGTTCGGGATTGGACGCACAGATCTGGCCTTTGATCGCCTTGAGTGATCCTCCTGCGGACTGGCGACGCGTCTTCACGTTTGTCGATCAGGCGCACCGCTCGGGTGCCGGGTATGGCTTCAACCGCGACCCGGACGGTTTATGGACCGAGGGCACCGCGCAAACCGCCGCCGTGGCGGGCTTGAGCGGTATGAAGGAAAAGGCGCAGCCGCTGTGGAATGTGTTGCTGGCCCAACAGGCCGGCAATGGCTGGCTGTTTGCAACACCCGCCCCGCGTATCAGCACCGGGTTGGCCATCGGCCCGGACTCAACAACCAACGACTTTTTCTATTACCACCTGCCTCACTTGGGCGCTACAGCATGGGCCGCGATCGCTGCTACCGGCATCAACCCCTTTACCGGTTTTCAAGAGGCTGACTGACATGCAGGCACTGGACACGCTGCAACTTGTGCAAATCAATTTCTGGACCGTGGTCGCGGTGATTCTGTTCGCCAGCCTGACGCACCGTGATCAATGGGCGGCACGTGCCGGTTTCGGCGCCTTGACCGCGCTGTTGTTGATCAATTACGTGGCCTGGCGGATTCGCGACACCTTGCCCGATGGACACGCAGGGTTTGCCACGGTCTGGGCTTACACGTTCCTGTTTTTCGAAATGCTGGCGATCGGCTACACGCTATTTTCGATCATCGTCCTGCTCTGTCGCTCGGATCACCACGCCAGTGCCGATGCCGGGGAACAACGCTTGCGCGCCCTGGGCCACTCGGTGCCGGCGGTGGATGTGTTCATTGCCACCTACAACGAAGGCCTCGAGATCCTGGAAAAAACCATCATCGCCGCCCAGGCGATCGACTACCCCAACGTGACTATCTGGGTGCTCGACGATACCCGCCGCGACTGGTTGCGTGACTATTGCGCCGAGGTCGGTGTGCAATACGCCCGACGTCCCGATAATTCCCACGCCAAGGCCGGTAACCTGAACAACGGCCTGCGTCTGTCGGCGGCCAGCAGCAATGCGCCGTACATACTGGTGCTCGACGCCGACTTCGCCCCGCAGCAGCCGATCCTGATGCGCACCCTGGGATTGTTCGAAGACCCCAAGGTCGGCCTGGTGCAGACGCCGCAGTTCTACTACAACCCCGATCCGATTCAGCACAACCTCGGTTCATCCAATTGCTGGGTCGATGAGCAGCGAGTGTTCTTCGACGTCTACCAGCCGGCCAAGGATGGTTGGGATACCGCGTTTTGCGTGGGCACTTCGTTTGTCGTGCGGCGTGATCTGATCACTGAAATGGGTGGCTTTCCGACGGGTTCGGTCTGCGAAGACATCTACACCAGCTTACGTCTGCAGCAAAAAGGCTACGTCACCCGCTGGTTGAATGAGCGGCTGTCGATCGGCTTGTCCGCCGAGGGGTTGACCGAGTACATCAATCAGCGTGGGCGCTGGTGCCTGGGGACGATCCAGGTCGCGCTGCTCAAAGAGGGCCCCTTGCGCGGTCGTGGCTACTCACTCAATGAACGGCTGCACTTCGTGCATGGCTTGATGCACTGGTTCTCCAAGCCATTCATCCTGATGATGCTGGTGTCGCCGGTGTTGTATTGGTATTTCGGTATTGCCGGGTTCTACGCTCATCCGGCGGATTTCATGGCCTTCGGCATGCCGGCGTTGATTGCATTCTGGGGCTACGGGACGTGGGTCACTGACCGGCGAACCTTGCCGATTTTTACCGAGGTCACCCAAATCGTCGCCTCACTGGCGGTGACGGCGACGATTATCAGCGCCATGGTCCGGCCGTTCGGGCGCCCCTTCAAGGTCACGGCAAAGGGCCTGGATCGTTCACGCACAACGGTCCACTGGAAACTGTTCGGATTCTTTTTTGCACTGACACTGTTCTCGCAAATAGGCGCTTATATCACCATCAGCAACGCGGCTGCGTTCGACGGCAATATGCTGTTCAACCTGTGCTGGACGGTGGTCGCGCTGATCTACAACCTGGCCACCCTGGTGGCGTGTGTTGACCGGCCGCGCTTGCACGGCGAAGAGCGCTTTCCTTTCGATAAACCCAGTGGATTGCGCTTCGCCGGCAAAACCCTGGCGGGCCAACTGGTGGATATTTCGCTGAGTGGCGCCTCTATTTCCTGTGCCGTTGCGTCATTGATCAAGCCCGGGCTGCGGGGGCAGGTATGGATCAATAAACTTGGCTGGCTGGATATCGAGGTCATGCGTCATCACGGCGAGGACCGTTTGGGCTTGAGGTTCGTCGACCTTGACGAAACGCTTCGGCGCCGGCTGATCGCGCGGTTGTTCAGTGACGCGCCGGTAAACGTGGTCGGCAAGGCTGAACCAGGCCTGGCTTTCGGCACCTTGTTGCGGCGTTCGTTGCTCGGCGAGAAGCGCACGGCGCCGCCTTCGTGGCGGCCGGTCAAGGCGCCGTCCTACAGCTCACTGCCTGGATTACGCCCGATCAGCCTCCGTTCGCGTCAGCAACCACTGCCGCAAATCAGCGCCACCCGCTCAGGTCTTTGGGCTTTCCTTCTCACTCCGTTACGAGCCTTGCTCGGCCAACGTTTGTAGGTGCGCCTCATGAATAGACGCTTATCCACCTCATGTTTCATGTCGCTGTTATTGCTCGGTGGTTGTTCTCTGGAACCCAAATACGAGAAACCGGAGGCGCCGATCGATCAGCAATGGCCAGCCAGTTCGGCCAGCGACTGTTGCAGCGCCAAACAGGCGTTCGACAAGGATTGGCACGGCTTCGTGCTCGATGACCGACTGCGCCAGTTGATCGACCTGGCCTTGAAGAATAATCGCAGCCTGCGTCAGTTCGAGGCGGGCGTCGAGGAGGCGAGGGCAGGGTACGCCGGTGCCGAATCCGGGTTGTTTCCCTCCATCGGACTCAACACCTACGCCGGCCGCAGCAAGTTTCCGTCACAGGTCAGGACGCAGGGAGGTGGCGTGAGTTCAGGCAGCACGTCCAACACCTTTCAGGCCAGCGGTGGCTTCACGTCTTACGAGTTGGACCTGTTCGGGCGCATCCGCAGTCAGCGAAACGCCGCAGGCGCACGCTTCGAGGCGACCGAGGCGGACTATCAGACAGCTCGCCTGGCGTTGATCGGTGAAGTGGCCAGCACCTGGCTTAGCCTCAAGGCCAATCAGAATCTGCTCGATCTCGCACAAAACACCTACAAGTCCCAGGACCACTACGGTGAGTTGTTGCGCAAGAGCTACAACATGGGTTCCAGTGCTCAAATCGATGTTCACCAGGCGGATGCGCAGACCAACACGGCGGCGGTTCAGATCAACACGTACCGCATGCAGGTGGCGCAGAACATGAATGCGCTGCAGGTGTTGGTCGGGCAGTCGGTGCCGGTTGGGTTGTTGCCCACTGGCGTTCTGGGTGAGCAGTTGGCAACCGCCGATGTGCCCGCCGGGTTGCCGTCGTCACTGATTGCGCGGCGGCCCGACATCATGGCGGCCGAAGCCTTGTTGCGAGCTACCAATGCGGACATCGGCGCAGCCCGCAGCGCGTACTTCCCGACCTTTTCGCTGACCTCGGCGGTAGGCGGTCTGACCGGTGATTTTTCGCGATTGTTGAGTGCGCCGGCCGAGTTCTGGTCGGTGGCTCTGGCGGGGTCGTTGACCCTGATCGACGGCGGTGCGCGAAAGGCGCAGGTGGACGCCAGCCATGCACGGTTCAACGGGCAGACGGCGGCGTATGAAGCCACGGTGCAGAACGCTTTCCGCGAAGCCGCCAATGCCCTTAACGCCCGTCAGGAGATGCTCACCCAGGTCGACTATCAGAAGCGTCTGGTGGCGGATTATCAAGCAGCCTACCGACAATCCCGATTGCGCTTCGAGGCGGGGATGGACAGCTATTTTTCGACGATGGACGCGCAGCGTTCGTTATTCGACGCGCAGCAGAAGCTGACGCAAATGGAGCTGGCGCGGGAGATCAATCAGGTGGACTTGTACAAGGCGCTGGGCGGGGGGTGGAGTCAGTCGGTGAAAATGGCGAATCGATGATGTGGGATGTTTGTGCTGGCCTCATCGTGAGCAAGCTCGCTCCCACATTGGAATCGCGGTGGGATCACGATTGTGTGAACGCCACCGAACCTGTGGGAGCGGGCTTGCCCGCGAAGACGACTTAGCGGGCGCCGCCGACTACAGCCGCCTGCGCAGTCCGCAACTCATGCCGGTTGCCACGGAACAGCACCAGCGTTGCGATCAGGCCAAGCACCGCAGCGCCGCTCAACCAGATACCCGGTGCTGCCTTGTTGTCCAGCACATGGATCAGGTAGGTACAGGCCGCCGGAGTGAAGCCGCCAAAGGTCGCGGTCGCCAGGCTGTAGGCCAGGGAGAAACCGGTGGTACGGACTTCAATCGGCATGATTTCGGTCAGGGCCACCACCATGGCGCCGTTGTACGAGCCATAGAGGAACGACAACCACAACTCGACGATCAGCAGATGGCTGAAGCTCGGGTTGGCGACCAGCCAGGACAGTGCCGGGTAAGCCGTCAGGATCGCCAGAATGGTCGCCGCCAGCAGCAGTGGTTTACGACCGATCTTGTCGGACAGCGCACCCATTACCGGCAGCCAGAAGAAGTTCGACAGGCCGATGCATACGGTGACCAGCAACGCGTCGAAGTCCGATAGGTGCAGTTCGGCTTTGCCGAATGTCGGGGTGTAGGCGGTGATCAGGTAGAACGACACGGTAGTCATGACCACCAGCGCCATGCCGGCCAGTACGATACCGAAGTTCTGACCAATGGAGCGGACGATTTCCTGCAGGGAAGGGCGATGTTTACGCGCCTGGAACTCAGGGGTTTCTTCCAGCGAGCGACGAATAATGAAAATCGCCGGAACGATCATGCAGCCGACCAGGAACGGTACGCGCCAGCCCCAATCGCCCATTTGCTCGGGGCTCAGCCAGTGGTTGAGGCCTACGCCCAGCAAACCGGCAAACACTACCGCTGCTTGTTGGCTGGCGGACTGCCAGCTGACAAAAAAGCCCTTGCGGCCAGGCGTCGAGATTTCTGCCAGGTAAACCGACACACCGCCCAGCTCCACGCCGGCCGAGAAGCCTTGCAGCAAGCGACCGAGCAGCACGATCAGGGGCGCGGCGACGCCAAGGGTTGCATAACCCGGCACACAGGCAATCAACACGGTGCCGGCAGCCATCAGCGCGAGGGTAATGATCAGGCCTTGGCGACGGCCGTGACGGTCGATGTAGGCGCCAAGAAAGATTGCACCCAGTGGGCGCATCAGGAAGCCGGCACCGAAGGTGGCCAGTGACAACATCAGGGAAGCGAAAGCGCTGTCTGCAGGGAAGAAGGTTTTTGCGATGGCCGTGGCGTAGAAGCCATAGACCATGAAGTCGAACATCTCTAGGAAGTTGCCGCTGACAACGCGAAAAATCGCTTTGCCTTTGCCCGTAGTCGAGGCCATTTGATCTTACTCACTTTGGCTGTCTTGTTAGAAATCCCTGGTCTTGAAACATCCTTACTGACGGGTCTGGTCTGCGCCGGTGCCTCGAACAGTTTTGTAACGATATGTGTAAGAGGAACGGTAGGCAACCAATAGTTAGCGTGCTGCTTAAACGTTATAGCCATTAGCCAGGCCAATTCCCGGACGCGAGTGAATTTAAAAACAGTGAAATGAGCGATGCCGATCAAATGTGGGAGCGGGCTTGCTCGCGAAGAGGGCGCCGCGGTCCACCAGGGGACCGCGTCATCGTTCTTCGCGAGCAAGCCCGCTCCCACACTTCTATCGCATAATGGCTGGCCTTGGCGTTCTGTCAGGGAGTTCATTGGGGGGCGTGGGATTTGTTGAACAGGAAGCTGGGCGGTCTCATTGTGCTGATGGGTGCTCTGTCAGGCTGCGGTAGCGGCGATTCCATGGAGAGCTTTGGCGGCCCGACCATGGGCAGCACGTATTCGATCAAATACATCCGCCATTCGGGGACGCCCGGGCCGGTCGAGGTGCAGAAGCAGGTCGAGTTGATTCTGGCCGAGATCGACCGGCAGCTGTCGACCTACCGCAGTGACTCCGACATCGAGCGATTCAATGGTTTGCCGGCCAATAGCTGTCAGCCAATGCCGGCGCCGGTCTTGCAATTGGTCAAGGTTGGCGAGCAACTGTCAGAGACCAGCGATGGATCCTACGACCTGACAGTGGAGCCGCTGCTGAACCTTTGGGGGTTCGGCCCACAATCGCGCGATGAAAAAGTCCCAAGCGCCGAAGCCTTGGCTTTGGCCCGACAACGCGTCGGTTATGCGCATCTGCGGATTGAAGGCGATCAGCTATGCAAAGACGCGCCGGTCGAGGTTGACTTCGGCAGCATTGGCGCCGGGTATGCCATCGACAGGATTGCTGCGAAATTGCAGGAAATGGGTATCGACAGTTTCATCGCCGATGCCACGGGCGAGCTCAAGGCTGTCGGCAAGAAACTCGACGGTACTCCCTGGAAGATTGCGCTGGAGGAGCCGCGCGATGACCAGCAGGTTGTCGAGCGGGTGATCACGCTGGATGGCAACGGCGTTTCGACCTCAGGCGACTATCGCAATTATTTCATGCAGGATGGCCGGCGCTATTCCCACACGTTCGATGCCCGAACCGGCGCACCGATTACCCATACCCTGGCGTCCGTCACGGTGATTCATCCTTCGACGCTGATGGCCGATGGCTTATCGACGCTGTTGCTGATTCTCGGCCCCGAGCGCGGTTGGGACTACGCCGAAAAGCATGACATCGGTGCATTTTTTGTGATTCGAACCGATACAGGCTTTGTCACGCGAACCAGTCAGGCTTTTGATCGCCTGAGCGCCGAAAAAGCCAAGTAAATATGCTGTCATGAACACTCATTGTTGGCGTTGTAGTGCAGGCAAAACTAGCCTACGACGCGACCAAGGGTTAATGTGCGCGGCGTTGACGCTTCTATAGACTGTGTCCGGGTTCTCGACTGACCCCAAATTGTTCCTTCATGCCGCAAGGCCGGCATGATTTAGCCGCAGGTGCCAACGGGGTGCCGCGGCCTGTTCTGAGGAGTACGCATGGCTGTCTACAACTACGACGTGGTGGTGTTGGGTTCCGGCCCGGCGGGAGAAGGCGCGGCAATGAACGCCGCCAAAGCAGGGCGCAAAGTGGCGATGGTCGATAGTCGTCGCCAGGTCGGCGGCAACTGCACCCACCTTGGCACTATCCCGTCCAAGGCCTTGCGTCACTCGGTCCGGCAGATCATGCAGTTCAACACCAACCCGATGTTCCGGGCCATTGGTGAGCCGCGCTGGTTCTCGTTCCCGGACGTACTGAAAAGCGCCGAAAAAGTCATTTCCAAACAAGTCGCCTCGCGTACCGGTTACTACGCGCGCAATCGGGTCGACGTGTTCTTCGGCACCGGCAGCTTCGCTGACGAGCAGACCATCGAAGTGGTCTGCGCCAACGGCGTGGTCGAAAAACTGGTGGCCAAGCACATCATCATCGCCACCGGCTCGCGTCCGTATCGCCCGGCCGACATCGATTTCCATCACCCGCGTATCTACGATAGCGACACCATCCTCAGCCTCGGCCACACCCCGCGCAAACTCATCGTTTACGGCGCCGGCGTGATTGGTTGCGAATACGCCTCGATCTTCAGTGGTCTGGGCGTGCTCGTCGAGCTGGTGGATAACCGCGGTCAGTTGCTGAGCTTCCTCGACTCGGAAATCTCTCAGGCACTGAGCTACCACTTCAGTAACAACAACATCACTGTGCGCCACAACGAAGATTACGATCGCGTTGAAGGCGTGGACAACGGGGTGATCCTGCACCTCAAGTCCGGCAAGAAGATCAAGGCCGACGCCTTGCTTTGGTGCAACGGCCGTACCGGTAATACCGACGCGTTGGGCCTGGAAAACATCGGCGTGAAGGTCAACAGCCGTGGCCAGATCGAAGTTGACCAGAATTATCGCACCTGCATCCAGAACATCTACGGCGCAGGCGACGTGATTGGCTGGCCGAGCCTGGCCAGTGCCGCCCACGACCAGGGTCGTTCGGCCGCTGGCAGCATCGTCGATAACAACAGCTGGCGTTTCGTCAACGACGTACCGACCGGGATCTACACCATTCCGGAGATCAGCTCGATCGGCAAGAACGAGCAAGAGCTGACCCAGGCCAAAGTGCCATACGAAGTCGGCAAGGCGTTCTTCAAGAGCATGGCGCGTGCGCAGATCGCCGGTGAGCCGCAAGGCATGCTGAAGATCCTGTTCCACCGCGAGACGCTGGAAGTGCTCGGCGTGCACTGCTTCGGTTACCAGGCATCGGAAATCGTCCACATCGGTCAGGCGATCATGAACCAGCCGGGTGAACAGAACACCTTGAAGTACTTCGTCAACACCACGTTCAACTACCCGACCATGGCCGAAGCCTATCGGGTAGCGGCCTACGATGGCCTCAACCGGCTTTTTTGAGCGGCTCCGGCCGGTGGCCTGAGCCGGCCGGGGAGACCGATTTCAGCAATTCTCGAGCGTGGCGCTGGCCAAACCGGGAAAGTCTGTAATCAGGCTGTCAACGCCGAAATCAGCGAGCCTGCGCATCAGCGCGGGTTCGTTGACTGTCCATACCGACACATGCAGACCTTGTCGCTGCGCCTTCTGCAGGCGTTCCGGCGTACACAGGGTCCAGTTCAGCGCAAGAATCTCACAGCCATAACTTTGCGCGACCTTCAGCGGGTCGAGCCAGGCATATTCGGCGACCAGTCCACGCGACACATCCGGAACCAGATCCACTGCGGCTTTCAGCACTTCGCGTGAGCTCGAGGTGATGGTGACCTTGTCCAGCAAGTCAAACCGCTGCGCCATTTCGCGAATCGCCAGCACCGTCGTCGCTGCGCGGGTGCGTGAAGCGCTTTTGACTTCAAGCTGCCAGTGCTCGAAATCGCATTTTTCGAACAATTCTTCCAGCGTAGGAATCGGGCAGGGCTTGATCCAGCCCGGACCACCCTTGCGTGCATCGTAGGTCACCAGTTCTGCCGCCGAATGCTCGACCACCTTGCCACGACGCTCGGTGGTGCGCTTGAGCGTCGGGTCGTGGATGACCATCAACTCGCCGTCCATGGACAGGTGCAGGTCCAGTTCGCAGCGGCGTACGCCGTGCTTGAGGCATTGCTGGAAACTGCTCAGGGTATTTTCCGGTGCTTCGCCTTTGGCGCCGCGGTGGCCGTAGATTAGGGTCACGGGTCTTCCTTAATTAATTGCCTGATTCGTTTTGCTCGCGTGCCAGGCGTCGCTCATGCGCCTGCCTCTGCAAGATATAGCGGGCCAGCAGTTGTCGTTGCGCATCGGTCAGGGCTTCAAACTCGGCGCCGATCGCAAAGGTGCCGAAGCTTTCCGGTTCACAGTGAGTAACCTTGGCCCGCAACAGCAGGCCCAGCGCTTGCGGCATCAACAACAGCTTGATTGCCACATGGCTGCCGGCCGGGTAGGCGAGGTGGTGCTCGAACTCGATGCCACCTTCCGACAGCACCACGTGCTGCGGCTCACCGAACTTGCCGAGCACGGTTTGCGCCACGACCTGACTCAGCAGGTCGATGCGCTTGTTCATGACCTTCAGGTAGTTGGCGGTGTTTCGGTCCCGCTCACTGATCTGGCGCAGCAAGTGCTGCGACTCGAATTCGCTCAGGTGCAGTTCGCTGAGCAGGTTGAACAGCGGGGAAGCATCCTGCAACACTTCCTGGCCTGCTGCTTCGGGGGCAGACAGGGGCCGAATTTCCAGTGCGATCGTGTCCTCGATACGGTAGTATTCGCGGCGATCTTCTTCATCTAATGTCGACATGGCGAACCCATGGTAGCGGCGGTGGTCTGAGTGTAAAGCTGGTTATCGACCCCCGCCACAAGGACGTTCCTTTTCCCTCCGAACAAGCCCCGACATGTTCAGACCTCTCTTCGTATTTATCGGCACGCGTTATACCCGTGCAAAGCGTCGCAATCATTTTGTGTCGTTCATTTCCCTGACCTCGATGATCGGACTCGCCCTCGGCGTGGTCGTGATGATCGTGGTGCTATCGGTGATGAACGGCTTCGATCATGAGATGCGCACCCGCGTGCTGGGCATGGTGCCCCACGCGACCATCGAGTCTGGTGAGCCCATCAGCGACTGGCAAAGCCTGGCCGCCAAGGTCCAGCAGAACCCGCAAGTGGTGGCGGTTGCGCCGTTCACCCAGATGCAGGGCTTGCTGACCAACAACGGCCAGGTGCAGAAAGTCCTGCTCAATGCCGTCGACCCGGATCAGGAACGCAAAGTCTCGATCATCGACAACTTCATGACGCAGGGCAAACTCGACGACTTGTCGCCGGGCAGCTTTGGCATCGTGATCGGTGACAAGGCCGCGACCAAGCTCGGCGTGGGTCTCGGCGACAAGCTGACCTTCGTTGCGCCGGAAGTCACCGTGACCCCGGCCGGGATGTTCCCGCGGATGAAGCGCTTCACCGTGGTCGGCATTTTCCATGTCGGCGCCGGTGAGCTGGACGGCTACCTGGGGCTGACCAATCTGGATGACCTGGCGCGCCTGCATCGCTGGAAGCCGGATCAGGTCCAGGGTTTGCGTCTGAAGTTCGACGATTTGTTCCAGGCGCCTCGCACCGCATGGAACATCGCCCAGAACCTGGGCGGAGACCACTACTACGCTCGTGACTGGACCCGCACCCACGGCAACCTGTATCAGGCGATCCGCATGGAAAAAGCCATGATCGGCCTGCTGTTGCTGCTGATCGTTGCGGTGGCCGCGTTCAACATCATTTCGACGCTGGTGATGGTGGTGAACGACAAGAAGGGCGACATCGCGATCCTGCGGACCCTCGGTTCCACGCCGGGCCAGATCATGGCGATCTTCATGGTCCAGGGCACGGTGATCGGCGTGGTCGGCACGGCGATCGGTGCCGTGGTCGGGATGTTCGCCGCACTGAATGTCAGCGCCGCGATTTCCGCCCTCGAAGGCCTGATCGGGCACAAATTCCTTAACGCCGACGTGTACTTCATCGACTACTTGCCGTCGCAACTGATGGCCGAAGACGTGTTGATGGTCAGCGGCGCGGCGTTGGTCCTGAGTTTCCTCGCCACCCTTTATCCAGCCTGGCGTGCTGCGCGCACCCAGCCTGCGGAGGCGCTACGTTATGAGTGATTTGGGTATGAGTACTAAAGCAGTCTTGAGTTGCCGCGACCTGGGTAAAGCCTACGAGGAAGGCCCGGAATCGGTGGTGGTGTTGTCCGGTTTGCAGCTGGAGCTGCATCCGGGTGAGCGCGTGGCAATTGTCGGTACCTCCGGTTCCGGTAAAAGTACCTTGCTCAACCTGCTCGGCGGCCTTGATACGCCGACCAAAGGTAGTGTCTGGCTGGCCGGTGAAGAGCTGTCGGCGCTCAACGAAAAGGCCCGTGGCCTGCTGCGTAACCGCTCGCTGGGCTTCGTTTACCAGTTCCACCACTTGCTGCCCGAGTTCACTGCGCTGGAAAACGTCTGCATGCCGCTGTTGATCGGCCGCACCGCGATCCCGGAAGCCCGTCAGCGCGCTACGGCCTTGCTGGAGCGGGTAGGGCTGGGCCATCGTCTGGAGCACAAACCGGCTGAACTGTCCGGTGGTGAGCGTCAGCGCGTGGCCATCGCCCGCGCGCTGGTGAACAAGCCGGGGCTGGTGATGCTCGATGAGCCGACCGGTAACCTCGACTCGCACACCGCCCAGGGCATTCAGGATTTGATGCTGGAGCTCAGCACCTCGATGCGCACCGCGTTCCTGGTGGTGACTCACGACATGAACCTGGCTCGCCAGATGGACCGTGTCCTGCACCTGCAGGAAGGTCGCCTGACTCCCATCTGATTGGCCGAAACCCGGCACGACTGAAAAGCGTGTCGGGTCTTTTATTTTTATACGGTGCCCCAGCGAATGTTCAGACCGTTATCGATCTTTATCGGCACGCGCTATACCCGCGCCAAGCGCCGCAATCGCTTTGTTTCGTTTATCTCGATGACCTCGATGATCGGCCTCGCCCTGGGCGTGCTGGCGATGATCGTGGTGCTGTCGGTAATGAACGGCTTCCAGCGCGAAATGAGCTCGCGCATTCTCGGCATGGTGCCCCACGCGACCATCGTTGGCGTCAAGCCGATTGACGATTGGCAACCTGTCGCCGCTGCCGCCATGAAGAATCCGCAAGTGACCGCCGCCGTGCCGTTCACCGAGATGGAAGGCATGCTCTCCTACAAGGGCTCGATGCAGCCGATCCAGATCAGCGGCGTTGATCCGGCACAGGAAGGCAAAGTGTCCATCGTCGCCCAGCACATCGTGCAGGGGCGTCTGGACGACTTGAAGCCGGGCGAGTTCGGGGTGGTGGTCGGTGAAATCACTGCACGCCGTTTTCGCTTGAACGTCGGCGACAAGATCACCCTGATCGTGCCGGAAGTCAGCACCGCACCGGGTGGCATCACGCCGCGCATGCAGCGGCTGAATGTGGTCGGGGTGTTCAAGGTCGGCGCGGAGCTGGATGGCTCGATGGCGCTGATCCACGTCGCCGATGCCGCGCAAATGCAGCATTGGGAACCGAATCAGGTGCAAAGCGTGCGCCTGGCGGTGAAGGACTTGTACGCCGCACCCAAGGTGTCGTCAGACATCGCTGGCGGTCTGGGCGCCGACTTCAAGGCCGATGACTGGACCCACACCCAAGGCAGTCTGTTCAGCGCCATGAAAATGGAAAAAACCATGATCGGCCTGTTGCTGCTGATGATCGTGGCGGTCGCTGCGTTCAACATCATCGCCACCCTGATCATGGTGGTGAACGACAAGGGCGCCGACATCGCGATCCTGCGGACCATCGGCGCCACGCCTCGGCAGATCATGGCGATCTTCATGGTTCAGGGCACGGTGATCGGCATCGTCGGCACGCTGATTGGCGGCGTCCTCGGGGTGATCGCCGCGTTGAACGTCAGTGAGATGGTGGGCTGGCTGGAGCGTGTGACGGGCCAGCATATCTTCAGTTCCGACGTGTACTTCGTCAGCAACTTGCCGTCGGAATTGCAGGGCGGTGACGTGCTGCTGATCTGCTCGGCGGGCTTCATCATGAGCTTCCTGGCCACGGTGTACCCGGCCTGGCGCGCAGCGAAGATCGAACCGGCGACCGCGTTGCGCTATTCGTAAGTCGTTACACCGCTATCGCGAGCAAGCTCGCTCCCACATTGGACCTGTGTTAACCGCCAATTAGTGGTTTAACTCGGTCAACTGTGGGAGCGAGCTTGCTCGCGATGGGGCCAGCCAGTCTGGCCTCAACCCCCCTTCGGCAACTCCATCAAAAACCGTGTCCACCCCTGGCCTGATTCGCAACGAATCGTCCCGCCATGGGCGCGGATGATCGACTGAGTGATCGCCAACCCCAATCCTGCATGCTCGTTACTGCCTTCATGGCGCGCCGGGTCTGCGCGGTAGAACCGGTCAAACAAACGTGGCAACAGGTCTTCAGAAATCCCGTTGCCGCTGTTTGCAACGGTCAGGCTCAACCCCTTCGGCTCATCGACAATCTGCACCTGGATCTCACCGTTTGGCGGGGTGAAGCGCAGCGCGTTGTCCAGCAGATTGGAGAGGGCGCGGCGCAGCATGCTGCGGTCGCCGCTGAGGTTGGCACTGCCGAGGCGGGTCAGCTTGACCCGTGCGTCTTCGGCCAGCGGTGCGTAAAACTCCAGCAACAGATCCGCTTCCTCGGCCAGTTGCAGCGGTTCGCGTTTTGGTGTCAGCAAGCCGTGATCGGCCTTGGCCAGATACAGCATGTCGTTGACCAGCTGCGCCATCCATTGCAGCTCTTCGAGGTTGCTGTGTAGCGCTTCGCGATAATCTTCCAGGTCACGTGGGCGGGTGAGGGTGACCTGAGTGTGAGTCAGCAGGTTTGATAACGGCGTGCGCAGTTCGTGGGCGATGTCGGCAGAGAAGGCTGACAGGCGCTGGAACGAGTCGTCGAGACGGCCGAGCATGGCGTTAAAAGTGTGAGCCAGATTGGCGAGTTCGGCGGGCATTTGATCTTCGGGCAGGCGTTGGGTCAGCGAACTGGCGGACACCCCGGCGGCCACTTCACTCATGCGTCGCAATGGCCGTAAACCACTGCGCGCCGCCCACGCGCCGAGCAGCGCGGTGGCCAGCGCCGACAGTCCGACGGTCAGCCAGATCAAATGCTGCATGCGCTGCAAAAAGTGCTGATGGTGAGTGATGTCGAGCATCAGAATCAGCTGTGCGGAGTCGGCTTTGCCCGGCTCCAACGCGGCGCTGTAGACCCGATACTCCGTGCCGGTGCTGTGCAAACTGTGAAGACCGGGCTGGGTTGGCAAGTCGGCAGGCAGGTTCGCCGCACTTTCGAACCACACGCGGCCATCGGCGCCGCGAACCCGCAACGCCAGGTCTGGCTGATGGCTCATTTCATCTTGCAAACCGTCTTTTCGCTCAGCGAACAATTGCGGGTCGTCGGCGCCGGCCAAGACACTGCGCAGGGCGATCAACTTGCCATCGAGCAATTGCTGGTCGAGTTCAATGAAGTGCGTCTCGCTGGCGCGACTGAACAGCACGCCGGCAAACAAGGAAACCACCGCCGTGCAAGCGGCAAACAACAGTGCCAGACGGCCGCTCAGGGACAGACGGCGCATCAGGCGGGGCGCTCTTCAAGCACATAACCCATGCCGCGTACGGTATGAATCAACTTGTTCGTGAAGTCGTCGTCGATCTTCAGGCGCAGACGGCGGATCGCCACTTCAATGACATTGGTGTCACTGTCGAAATTCATGTCCCAGACCTGCGAAGCGATCAGCGATTTGGGCAGCACCTCGCCCTGTCGGCGCAGGAGCATTTCCAGCAGGGCGAACTCCTTGGCGGTCAGGTCGATGCGCTGGCCGCTGCGCTCGACCCGACGGCGAATCAAGTCCAGCCGCAAATCAGCCAGTTGCAGACTGGTTTCCTGCGGCGTCGTGCTGCCGCGACGTAACAGGCTGCGCACGCGGGCCAGCAATTCGGAAAAGGCGAAAGGCTTGACCAGGTAGTCGTCGGCGCCCAGTTCCAGGCCATGAACCCGGTCTTCAACGGCATCGCGGGCGGTGAGAAACAGCACCGGGATGTCCAGACCGGCGCTACGCACTGTATGCAATATCTGCCAGCCGTCACGGCCGGGGAGCATCACGTCGAGAATCAGCAGCGCGTAATCACCGGTTAACGCCAGATGCTGGCCGGTGTTGCCGTCGGCCACCAGTTCGACGTTGAAACCGGCCTCGGTCAGGCCTTGGCGCAAGTAATGGCCGGTTTTCGGTTGGTCTTCGACGATCAGCAATTTCATGGGCAACTCGAGGTCAATGGAACAGGTGCGTTATACCGTGGCGGGCGGCGATGCAGTGCAACCTTACAAAGTTGTAATCTGGCCGTCAGCTGGCTGGCAGTGGCGCAGTAGTAGAGTTTCCCACAAGCTGAACCTTATCTTGTTGGAGGGTGATCATGTTTTTGCGTCATCGATTGGTACTTGCCGGCTGCTTGTTGGCGTTGAGCTTTTCCGTATGGGCCTCGCCGGCACAGACCTACGACTTCGGCGCGCCAGCCCCGGCGGCCAAGGCTACGCGCAGTGTCGAAATCGTGATGGGCGATATGTCGTTCACGCCCAAGGCGCTGGACATCAAAGCCGGTGAGACGGTGCGTTTTATACTGATCAATAAAGGCCAGTTACTGCACGAATTCAACCTGGGCCATGCGGCGATGCATGCTGTGCATCAACAGGAAATGCTGAAAATGCAGCAGAGCGGCATGCTCACCCCGACCGCGATGAAAAGCGCTTCCATGGACCACGGCTCGATGCCGGGTATGGATCACAACTCGATGCCAGGCATGGATCACGGTGCGAGTATGAAGCACGATGATCCGAACAGCGTGCTGGTGGAACCGGGCAAAACCGCCGAGCTGACCTGGACTTTCAAGAAGGCCGGCAGTCTGGAATTCGCCTGCAACATCCCCGGCCACTATCAGGCGGGTATGGTCGGCAAATTGACTGTCAGTCAGTAAGCACTCAAAGGCGGGAGCAAAGGCTGTTAGAATCCGCTGATTCTTCAGTCAGGTTTCCGCCATGCATCCCGCAGCCGAACATTCGCCGCTGGGCAAATCCAGCGAATACATCGCCACGTACACGCCGTCCTTGCTGTTCCCGATCCCGCGCACCGCGAAATGGGCCGAGCTGGGCCTGACGGCTGAAACCCTGCCGTACAAGGGCGTGGACTTCTGGAACTGCTTCGAACTGTCCTGGCTGCTGCCATCGGGCAAGCCGGTGGTGGCCATCGGCGAATTCAGCATCCCGGCGGACTCGCCGAACATCATCGAATCGAAGTCGTTCAAGCTGTACCTGAACTCACTGAACCAGACGCCGTTCGCCGATACCCATAGCCTTGAAGCCACGCTGGTGAATGACCTGTCGGCCGCCGCGGGCAAGCCGGTTGGGGTGCGCATTCGCAGTTTGAGCGAGGTCGAGGCTGAAGGCGTTGTCGCGCTGCCAGGCGTGTGCATCGATGATCTGGATATCAGCGTCAGCAACTACGAGCATCCGCGCCCGGAACTGCTGCGTTGCGATGATTCGCGCATCGTTGAAGAAAGCGTGCACAGCCATCTGCTCAAATCCAATTGCCCAGTCACCAGCCAGCCGGATTGGGGCAGTGTCGCAGTCGAGTATCGTGGCGCGGCGCTGGATCACGCGAGCCTGTTGGCCTATCTGGTGAGCTTCCGCCAGCATTCGGACTTCCACGAGCAGTGCGTAGAGCGGATCTTCCTCGATTTGCAACGTTTGCTGAAACCGGAAAAACTGACCGTGTATGCGCGTTACGTGCGTCGCGGCGGGCTGGACATCAACCCGTATCGCAGCACTGAAGAAGTGCAACTGCCGAACCTGCGGTTGGTCCGTCAATAAAGAACAAATGTGGGAGCGAGCTTGCTCGCGATAGCGATCCGACCATCACCTTGATGTTGAATGTGCTGCCGCCATCGCGAGCAAGCTCGCTCCCACAGGGGTTGTATTTCAGGTCGTATAAAACGAAAAAGCCCCGCTATCGCTAGCGGGGCTTTTTTGCATTCGAGGGGTCAGATTCCGATGTTGCCCAGGGTCTGCACGATGTTGCGCAACACGGTGGCCAGCGCCGGGTGGTCCACTTCAAAACGCTCCACGGCAAGGTTGACGCCGTCCGCCAGGCTGCTGTCCTGCGTCGCGGTTTCGAGTTTGATCTGCGCCTCAATCTTCTGCATCAGTTCTTGCAGGTGCTCACGTTCTTCCAGCGTGAGCGGTGGGTTCTGCTCCAGTTGCTCGCGCAGGGCGTTGAGCTGTTCTTGCAGTTCGCGGGCAGGCATGGCGTTCTTCCTTTTATCGATAGGCACTGGCATAGACCGCAGCGATGGGCCAAAGGTCTGCATCTGACCTTTAGATTAATCCACTGGCGAGCGAAGTGCATGATCTTGATCAAGAACGGCCGATCAGGGCTTTTCACCCTTGTGTCGGCGCAGGCCGATGTCTGACAGGCAGGTGTCGAGTTCACCCAGATGATCGATCACCGAGTGCACGCCAAGGCCGAACAATTGCATGGTCGCCTTGCCACGCTTGAGCTCGCGCTCCTGCTGACTCAAGGCTTGCCACTCATTGGGTGTCAGCCCGCAGAGCGAACCACAGGACGCCAGGCCGATGGTCCAGAGCCCGGCGTTGAGGCCTGATTGCAGCAAGCGCGGCTCGCCGCTGACCAGCACGCAACCGTCCAGGCGATCGATGTTCAGCGCCATCAATGCTTGCCAGCACGCATCGGGGGAGGGCCATTGTCCTCTGTTCAACGTGTGCGGGCTGGCGGTGATCCAGTCCGGCAGCGAAGTGGCCAGCGCAAGGCTTTGTGCGTGTGGCAACTCGTCGAGCCAGGCACAGGGAATGCCTTGAAGCTGCAGGCGGTTCAGCGCTTCCAGGGCGCCCGGTGTCAGGTGCGCTCGTTCAGCGGTGTCGCGGTCGTTGTGACGGCTGCGGGCGCCGAAATCCACCAGGCAGCCGCTGAGGCCGAAGAGCACGGCGGTCGGGTTGGGAGTGCTCTGGGGGAGGGCTTGTGCGTGGGGCATTTCAACGTCCCTGAAATAATCTCAGAGAGTAGGGAGGCCCCATGACAGTTGAGTGACATCGGGATGAATCAGCCGCACCAAGGCCGGTTCGCCGTAGGGTGTTTCCCGGGTGGCTGCCTAAAAATGCTTATCCGTCTTATACTAGCGCGCTTATCGCCCGGGTATTGAGGCCCGCGCCAGTTCGGTCCAAGGAGTTTTTTGCTATGCGCTGGAGCAATCGTCTAGCTCGACTATGTATGTGTGCCAGCGTATTGCTGGTTCCGTTCGCCGTCCAGGCGGCGTCGGAAGATGACCCTTGGGAAAGCATTAACCGTCCGATCTACACGTTCAACGATGTACTGGACACCTACGCCTTGAAGCCGATTGCGCAGGGCTATCAGTTCATTACGCCGACGTTTCTCTCGGACGGTATTCACAACATGTTCCGCAACATCGGTGACGTCGGCAACCTGGCCAACGACATCTTGCAGGCCAAGCCACGCGCCGCTGGCGTCGATACGGCTCGCGTGCTGATGAACACCACTATCGGCCTGGCCGGGTTCTTCGATGTGGGCACCAAAATGGGCCTGCAACGCAACGACGAAGACTTTGGCCAGACCCTTGGCCACTGGGGTGTACCGAGCGGCCCTTACGTGATGCTGCCGTTCTTCGGCCCGAGCACGCTGCGTGATGCACCGTCCATGTACGTCGACACCTACACCAAGCCTTACCGCTACATGAACGACATTCCGGCACGCAATATGGCGCTTGGCATGAGTGTGATCGACACCCGTGCCAGCCTGTTGTCGAGCGAGAAGCTGATCACCGGCGACAAATACATCTTCATTCGCAACGCTTATTTGCAGAACCGCGAATTCAAGGTCAAAGACGGCAAGGTGGAAGACGATTTTTAAATCGTCACCCGCGCTACAACAAGAAGGCGGCCATTTGGCCGCCTTCTTTGTTTGTGTCTGTGCTCAATTCATTTTCAGGATTGTAAGCCCAAGTTTCTGGCCGCCAGCCTCCTGTTGAGTCACCCAGACCACTTCGGTCTCGGCTTCCAGGCCCTTGAGCGCCGCGTGCTCGGAATCGATCCGTACGTTCAGCTTGTCGCCCACCTGAAACGAGCGGGCCGCCTGAACCTGCATGCCGCTGCTGGAAAGGTCGATACAGACGGCTGGAATCAAATCGCCGGCGTGAATCAATGTGACATCCGCATCGACCCGCATGCGGATGTAATCGCGCTTTTCACTGTAGTCACGATCGGTTTGGCTCATGGGCTCGATCCTTCCATTGTGTTGCGGTTTTGGCTGTTCTTATAACTCCCGGTGATTTGCGATGTAAAGACGCCTGATGACCATCGGCGTGAGCTTGAAACGCCTCGCGGATGGGAGTACCGTCTGCGCCTTAGAAGGGCACCTCTGATGAACACGCTTGTAGGGCAAATGCTCGAAAGCGGTGCGACAGAGAGGCTAGAAAGCGAATCCAGTAGTGTGTGCCGGGCCGAATGCCCTGCCAGCTACGCCAACCTAATTCTGGCGCCGTTTGCCCACATGCAAAAAACCAGTGCCACGCTGCTGATAATCGATGACGACGAAGTAGTACGCGCGAGTCTCGCGGCCTATTTGGAAGACAGTGGGTTCAGCGTCCTTCAGGCCAGTAATGGCCAGCAGGGGCTTCAGGTCTTCAAGAAAAACCAACCCGATCTGGTGATCTGCGATCTGCGCATGCCGCAGATGGGCGGGCTCGAACTCATTCGTCAGGTCACCGACCTTTCGCCGCAAACGCCGGTGATCGTGGTGTCGGGTGCCGGCGTGATGAACGACGCTGTCGAGGCCTTGCGCCTGGGCGCGGCGGACTACCTGATCAAGCCGCTGGAAGATCTGGCCGTGCTCGAGCACTCCGTGCGCCGGGCCCTGGATCGTGCGCGCCTGCTGCTGGAAAACCAGCGTTATCGGGTAAAACTCGAAACCGCCAACCGCGAGCTCGAAGCCAGCCTGAACCTGTTGCAGGAAGACCAGAACGCCGGGCGCCAGGTGCAGATGAACATGCTGCCGGTCAGTCCCTGGACGATCGACGAGTTCAAGTTCGCGCACCAGATCATCCCGTCGCTGTACCTGTCGGGCGACTTCGTGGACTACTTTCGGGTCGACGAGCGTCGGGTAGCCTTCTACCTGGCGGACGTTTCAGGTCACGGCGCTTCATCGGCATTCGTGACCGTACTGCTGAAATTCATGACCACGCGCTTGCTGTTTGAGTCCAAGCGCAATGGCACCTTGCCAGAATTCACCCCTTCAGAGGTCCTTGGTCATATCAACCGAGGCCTGATCAGCTGTAAGCTGGGCAAACATGTCACGATGGTCGGTGGAGTCATCGACGAGGAGACGGGTTTGTTGACCTATAGCATCGGCGGACACCTGCCGTTGCCAGTGTTGTACACGCCAGACAGTGTGGGTTATCTCGAAGGGCGCGGCCTGCCGGTGGGCTTGTTCAATGAAGCCACCTACGAAGACCACGTTATCGAGCTGCCACCGGTGTTCAGCCTGACGCTGATGTCCGATGGCATTCTGGACCTTTTGCCAGAACCTACACTCAAAGAGAAAGAGGCTGCCTTACCTGAACGGGTAAGAACGGCGGGCGGCAGCCTGGATGGCTTGCGGCAGGTTTTTGGATTGGCCACGCTAGGGGAGATGCCGGATGATATCGCCCTGTTGGTGTTGAGCAGGAATCTTTAATGAGTACCGGTAGAATCCAGTTCGCCGAGCAGGACGGCACCTTCGTCCTGAAGTTCGTCGGTGAAGTTCGCCTGACCCTGTGTTCGGCGTTGGATGCGACTATTGAGCGGATCTTCAGCGCGTTGAATTTCAACGCGATCGTGATCGATCTGACCGAAACCCGCAGTATCGACAGCACCACCCTGGGCCTGCTGGCCAAGCTGTCGATCATGTCGCGGCAAAAGGTCGGCCTGCTGCCGACCGTCGTCACCACCCACGAAGACATCACGCGGCTGTTGGAGTCCATGGGCTTCGAGCAGGTGTTCAACATCGTTGACCGCCCGATTCCGTGCCCGGAATGCCTGACCGATTTGCCTGACCAGGATCAGTCCGAAGAAGTGGTGCGGATCAAGGTGCTGGAAGCGCACAAGATCCTCATGGGCCTGAACGATTCCAACCGCGAAGCATTCCATGACTTGGTGAACGCCCTGGAGCGTCACTGATCCTCTGAATGGGGGTGGGCCTTACCGGCCCCATCGCGAGCAAGCTCGCTCCCACACTTGTCTTGCGTCGATTACATTTGCATGGTCTGACACAGATCCCCTGTGGGAGCGAGCTTGCTCGCGATGGGGCCAGACCTGCCACCCGTTACTCTGGCGCGAAGCTCATACAATTTCCGCGGCCAGCCGCACAAAAAAGGGCGAACCTGTGAGGGTTCGCCCTTTTTGCATCACGCTGAATCAAATCACAGCTTGGCTTGCAGCAACGCCTCAAGCTTTTCCTGGTCGCGAGCGAACTGACGAATACCTTCAGCCAGTTTCTCGGTGGCCATGGCGTCCTCGTTCGACGCCCAGCGGAACTGTGCTTCAGTCAGGCTCTGACGCGCTTCGCCAGCGTGGCCTGGCGCCAGTTTGCGTTCCAGCTTGCCGGTGTCGGCTGCCAGTTTCTCGATCAGGTCCGGGCTGATGGTCAGGCGATCACAGCCGGCCAGTTGCTCGATCTGATTGAGGTTACGGAAGCTCGCACCCATGACCACAGTCTTGTAGTCATTGGCCTTGTAGTAGTTGTAGATGCGCGTCACCGACTGCACGCCCGGATCATCGGCCCCGGTGTAGTCGTTGCCGTTGGCCTTCTTGTACCAGTCGTAGATACGGCCCACGAACGGCGAAATCAGGAACACTCCGGCCTCGGCACAGGCAACCGCCTGAGCGAAAGAGAACAGCAGCGTCAGATTGGTCTGAATACCTTCGCGTTCCAGCTTCTCGGCGGCGCGAATACCTTCCCAGGTGGAAGCGATCTTGATCAGCACGCGGTCGCGGCCAATGCCGGCCTTTTCGTACAGCTCGATCAGACGGTGCGCGCGCTTCAATACGGCGTCAGTGTCGAACGACAGGCGCGCATCCACTTCAGTGGAAATACGCCCCGGAATCACTTTCAGAATCTCTTGCCCGACCGCGACACCAAAGCGGTCGCTGGCCAGGCCTACGTCGCCTTTGCAGTCGCTGACACAAGCGTTCAGCAAATCGGCGTAAGCAGGAATGGCCGCCGCTTTAAGCAGCAGGGAAGGGTTGGTGGTGGCATCTACCGGTTTAACGCGAGCGATTGCCTCGAAGTCGCCAGTATCGGCCACTACGGTGGTGAATTGTTTGAGTTGTTCCAGCTTGGAAGTCATGAGCGTGCTCTATCCTGTGGGTCTGTTGACATTACCCGAGCGCTGACAGCCACTCAAGGGTGTAAATGCGTAACAACGGCCAGGGCGGCAACAACCTGAGAACAGGCGTTTGAAAGGCCTGGCGCTATCCGTTAAATACGATGCTGAAATGGCTTACAGGTTCAAAGGAGGTGACGGGTAGCGGCAAGAGAGAAGCTGCCGATCCGAGTTGTCCCTAATGGGAGGCTAGTCAGCGAACTGGCGGGTTCAAGCGCGTATCGAGGGCAAACCTTTCTTGCCGGACAACCTCAAACAACCCTTCAGCCAAATCTGGATTCATTATGATGTTCCAGCTATGTCGAGAGACTGCCGATGGAATCAGGATGAACGGGTGTAGCGCCAGTAGATCATCTCCGAATTTCTGTTGGTCAAGGCTAGGTGTGCCCGGTACCAGCCAGTTCGGGTTTGGGACATCGTCAGGAGTCACGCGATGCACATGGGATAGATCGATGACGCGTGCGCCAGTCAGTACATGGGGGACCGCATCGAGCGCGCGAAAGCCTTTATGGACGGCGACTTCAAGGATGGCCGTAGAAGGATCGGCAGAGCTATATACCGCTTTTACTCCCTTCGAATTCCATCGACCACCACCCAGTTCTGCGCCGATCCCACTGAACCATGTCGCAGAGTGCTCCTTACGGTCCAGTCTCCAGAGGTATACCTCCTTACTCCCAAGCGGTAAGTCCATCAAGAATAGACTCCATATTCCATACGGGTCAGGAAGTCATCGACCAACTCAAAGCCCACCTGAGTGGTCAGTAAATCCATTGGTGCGCGCCCCTCAAGCCCAAGCGCGGGCGTTACCATCCAGTTCGCCGATTCCTGCCGGTCGCCAAAAACCTCCTCTGCTTTACTGAATATCTTGGCCAACCGCCAGGCACTGCTGCTTTGCTCGGACGTCAGCGGTTCCGGGTTTTTGATGCGGCGTTGAAGGGTGCGATCAGAAATTCCAATGATTTTGACGAAAACCTGCTTGTCTTTGAATCGATTGATGGACTGAACGAAGCTGATCACCACATCTGAAGGAAACCCTTTTTCGATGAGCTCATGAACCTCGAATGCAGTTCGCGCGTGGGGTGGCCGGCTACCAAATAATAGCTGCAGCGGCTTGGTTGGATCCTGAGATTGGTAATGATGTGTTTCGACTTGAGCTGTCATGGGAGGCTACCTCGCGCGTGCCATTTGGCGAAAGTATAGGGCCATATGGCGAGAGTGGCGAATTTTTGGATTGAGGGAACCAAGAGTGCCGAGATAGGGCCGCAAGCTGCCAGCGGCTGACTACGGCCCAATTTTCGATAATGTTGGAGGAAGCCGCCCGGCGAAGGCTGATTCCTACCGCGTCTGTCCGCGTGATCTGACTTACGTGGCAGTAAACGTGACTACCATCGTGTAATGATCAGCTTGCCGTCGCGGGCTAGCGCCCCTCCAGCAACTCCGCCGCCTGATCCAGCAACGCCAAAGGCTCTTTAGCCTTGTGAATATCCACCGACAACAACTGCCGGAACTTGCGCGCCCCCGGAAAACCGGTGCCCAGGCCCAGCACATGCCGAGTGATATGGTGCATCGCACCGCCCGCATCCAGATGTGCGGCGATATAAGGCCGCAACTGCGCCAGCGCCTCGGCCCGCGAAATCACCGGCGCCGTGCTGCCGAACAGTTGCTGATCGACCTCCGCCATCACATAAGGATTGTGATACGCCTCACGGCCCAGCATCACGCCGTCAAAGGTCTGCAAATGCTCGTGACAGGCCTCCAGCGTCTTGATCCCGCCGTTGAGAATAATCTCCAACTCCGGAAAATCCGTCTTCAACTGCGCTGCCACGTCATAGCGCAATGGCGGAATGTCCCGATTCTCCTTCGGCGACAACCCCTCCAGAATCGCAATCCGCGCATGCACCGTAAAACTCGTGCACCCGGCATCCCGAACCGTCCCGACGAAATCGCACAGCTCAGCGTAACTGTCGCGCCCATTGATCCCGATCCGATGCTTCACCGTCACCGGAATCGACACCGCATCGCGCATTGCTTTCACACAGTCCGCCACCAACACCGGATGCGCCATCAGGCACGCACCAATCATATTGTTCTGCACCCGATCACTCGGACAGCCGACATTGAGGTTCACCTCGTCGTAACCGTGCTCCTGCGCCATGCGCGCGCAGGCGGCCAGGTCGGCTGGGACGCTGCCGCCCAACTGCAGCGCGAGTGGATGCTCGGCTTCGTTGTGACGGAGGAAGCGTTCGTGATCGCCGTTGAGCAGCGCGCCGGTGGTGACCATTTCTGTGTAGAGGAGCGCGTGCTTGGAGAGCAGGCGCAGGAAGAAACGGCAATGGCGGTCAGTCCAATCCATCATCGGCGCCACACTGAAGCGGCGGGAGAGGGCTGGTGCGGTTTTCTGAGCAGATGATGGGAGCATTGGGTATCTAGGTGGGTAAGGCGAGGGATGGCAGTTTATCAGGAATGGGGTGGGATGGCTGAAGGAGCGAGTATATAGCTGTCTGTAGGATGGTCAGCGGAGGCTACGGTTTGAAAGTCGTGGTCTGTCACCTTAGTGCACAAATGTGGTCGTAATGCTTTGGGATTGAGGCAGACAAATCTGACTGATGGCTGATAGCATCTAGCTATCAATGTCTATACCCGTTTCAGGAAGGGATTCCATGTCGAAAAAAATTCTTGCTGCAGTACTGGCCACCGCTAGTTTTTTTGCGGGTGTGCAAAATGCTCAGGCGGCTGACAACCTGTTTAAAAGCTACGTTTATGACACCTCGATTGCGAGTTACACCGAAGCTGCGGGTTACTACGACTGCTCGGCGGATTTGGGTGTTCCTGCGAGATGCATTGATGACGTCGATTTTATTGGCGAGAAATTCACAGCGGCTTTGATTTTCAGCAGCGACAAGCTATCGATGGTCTCGCTGTTAGCGCCCTTTGATCGGGATCTATATGGACGTGCCTTTGTGGCACTTGCCAAAAGCTTTGGATTGGTAGCCTTGTCCGACGGGAAATCCGTGCTGGATCTCGTTGAGCTTGCAGGTAAGGCAAAAAGCAAGGACGAGTACACTACCAAGATCAAAAACTACGAAAGTGTTGGTTTGAGCTCGAACGATTTGACCTACACCTTTTTCGAAGGCGTTACCTCACTGAAGGCGTATTCCAGCGTACACAATTTGATGACATCGGTTCCCGCCAATACTCGCAGCGCTGAGTTGCTTATTAGTGGCGAAGGCGAGGAATCCAGTATCGTGATCAGGTTTTCTTTCCCAGGGCTTGATGGACAGAAGTTCATTCAGGAAGCCAAGAAGCCTGTCGAGTCTTTCTGATATCGCGTAATTCGGGGACAGACCACGATTTCTGGATTCAGTGATTAAGCCGGTGCCAAATTAATCGTGGTCTGTCCCTTAAGAATCACGGGCGGTTAATGTTCAAAAGTTGAAGCGTTCTTCAAATACTGTTTGCGGCCCCACCTTGACGGTGCACTGGCGTGCGATTTCGACGGGCATCACCTTGCCCAGCAACGGCAACATGCCCTTGTAGAACACTTTGTCACAGGCCACATCCTTGCTGAAGGCTTGGGAGTTGCCCTCTGCGTCGGCAGTGATATGGCAGCCGGCAATCAGTTCGGCAGACAGGTCTTTTAACGGCAGAGGCTTTTGGGTGCTGCTCTCCTGAACTTCGATCAGCTCATTGCAACCACCGCTGACCGCACCCTCCTTGACGGTTTTTTCAAAGGCAACGCGTTCGTAATCGGTGCCGGTGAAGACAGCTTGATCGTTGACGCTGACTCGGTATTGCGATGGCTGGAAGGCAAGGGACTTGATGCAGAAACGGGTCGTGACCGGCTGGTTATTGACCGTGGCAGTTGCCAACTTACAACCTGGAGTGGCATGGGTGAAGGCAGCGTCAGGCGAATTGACGCAACCGACCAGCGATAGCAGGCACGCACTAATCATGATTTTTTTCATGGGATTCCCTGTGATTGAACGCGCCGTTTCCAGCATACGGCGCTGAAGGCGCAATGATATCACTGGCTTGCCCACAGGTTTACTCGGCGTCAGCAGATCCAGCGTTTGACGAAGCTGTGGGGGCCGTCAATCACAGTAATGCGGGGAGATATAACGATTTTTGGCTTGAGTGATTAAGCCGGTGCCAAATTAATTGTGGTCTGTCCTCGAAATTCCTCCTTGGAGAGCAGGCGCAGGAAGGAATGGCAATGGCGGTCTGTCCAACCAGCTCTAGACTCTTATGATCAGTTAGGCAGAGAGTCTTGGTAGGCCAATGCCGGTGTGCTCAATATCTCCGACCTCGTTCCAACCGCTCTGAGGAGAACACGATGAACAACAATCTCGCGACGTTATCTGTTGTCTTTGCGATTGGTTGCCTTGGGTCATCAACGGGGTGGGCTGAGCCTGGCGCTTACATCATGGTTACCCCAAAAGACATCAAGTGGGCCGATAACCCTGCTTTACCAAAGGGGGCAAAAACCGCCGTCATCCAGGGCGACCCCAACACAGGCCCATATATCGTGCGAGTAAAACTTCCGCCGAACTATATTCTTCCCGCCCACACTCATCCTGACGAGCGCACAGTCACCGTGATCTCGGGTACGTGGTATCACGGCGATGGGGATAAGTTCGATGCGACAAAACTGCATGAATTTCCGGCCGGAAGTATTTATGGCGAGGGTCACGTGAGGCACTTTGGGGCAAGCAAAGGCACAGAGGTAATCCTTCAGGTAGATGGCCCAGGCCCAACCGGGATTGACTACGTCAACCCTGCAGACGATCCAAGAAAAAAATAGCGTTCATTCAGACAAGCAGTTTGAGTGGTCAGTCAGTTAAATAAGGATCCGTTGTGTATTTTTTCCTTGCTTAAGTCAATGGGTGTCCCCTTTATTGCTTCTACACAACCCGGCGATAGCCGGATTGCGGGTTATGGCATGCTGGTGAGCTGACTTACTCGACAGCGTCAACACAGTTGGTCGCTGCACGGCGCGTGCACAGGCGATAACGCATTTTTTCCGCCCAGTACTTTTCTGCCGCCGTCACGTCGCTCCACTTGTCATATGTGCTGCTTTCAAACAGACCGATAATTGGGCGACGCGAGCCTGTGCGGCGGTCGATTACGGCTGCGACGATTTCACCTGTTTGTGAATCGTACATCTTGCCTTCGACGGTAACTTGACCTGTGGCGAGCGGTTGGCCGGTGGTTTGCGTTGCCGCTTTCATCGCAACTGCTTTTGCTCCCGGAAGGCCTAGCGGAATGTACGAGGCGGCCTTGAGCGAGGTGTCGGAGGCTTCGGCATCGACGATCGCTACAGAGATCCGCAAGGTATCCGGGCCGGGAGTCTGGACCATCTGATAGTCCTTGCCGAATTGCTCATGCAACTGGTTATAGAAGCCTTGGGCAATCGCTTTGGCCTCGTCTTGTGGGGCATCCTTCAATTTCGATTTGGAACCGGCATACAGCTTGACCGGATCGAGCAGCACTTTGGTGAAGCGAGTAAAGCTCGCCGTGGAGGCATATTTCGGATTGCGGTACACGCGCAGTGCTTCGCCGTCCTTGCCTTCTTTCATCAGCGGGTAGACGTCGGAAAGAAAACCCGAGCCATTGAGGTTTTCTTCGCCCAGAGGTGTGTTTCTGTCGGGTTGCGAAGTCGTTGAACAACCGGCCAACGTGATGATTGCGACAGACAGTGCCAATGAACTCATGAGCGGTTTCATACAAATCGTCCTTGCTGAAGTCTGGGTTTGACGTGAGGGGGCAATTCCGAGGCCAATGCCACGCAAAAATGCTAGTTCATCAACCGATAAAAAACAGCACCCCAATCCACCGTTGCACACTTGTTTTGGATTTTTTCGGGGGGGCGTTCTTTAATTGGAAATTGGCGTGAGCTGGATGTCCCGTCCCGAATAAGGTTTACACCTGTTTCAGGACTACACAAATTGTGGCTTGCTCAGAAATTGCTACAAAGCGAAGAACTTGTAGAGGATTAGCCCGTCTGGCCGGGGCGCTGGTTGACTGCTACACCCAGTCCATCATCAAGGCGACGGCGAACAAGCAGGGAAAATTTTTACGATTGAATCCAGCTTCCAACACACCACACCTGCATCGGACATTTCCCGCAACCCGCATCGGTTTCAGCCGCTTTACCGCCATTCACCTCACCATATAGCCTTCCCCCGTCGCTGCAAAATCAGCGGCCGGATGTGGAAGTCCGTTCTATCGCTAAAGGAGCCCAAGCACCCATAAATGCTAAAGGAGCTTCACTCATGAAAAAAATCCCCCCCAATCCCCCCGAAACCCCAACCGTTTCCGACCCCACCACCCACGTCTTCACCATCGCCCCCAACATCGACACCGAAACCCTGCTAATCCACGCCTCCGAAACCCTGGCATCCCTAAACGCCATGACCACCGACCTGGCCTTCGAACTCGAAGGTTCGCGGCGCCATGTGGCGTTGGCGATGCAGCAACTGGTGGTACTCAGCGAGTTGTTGGTGAACCGCGCCTTGGAGCACTTCGACACGCCGGATGGAGTGTCCGGGGTTTCGTCTGCTGCTCGTCACTGAGTGCTCACGCTGGTTCATTCACTGGAGGTTTTGCCATGGCTCGATACATGCCGATCACCGGCATTGACTGCACAATTGCGTCGCTGCTGATCGATACAGAAGCGCCGGTCGATGTGTTGCACGATACGGCGGCGTACCGCATTCGCAGCGTGACGCAATTGCTGGAAACGCTTTCCCTGGGCGAGGGGCTTGGTCGTGATGCGTTGCTGTTGCGGGACTTTGCGCGGGTGTTGGCGATTCCGCTGCGCGATGGGTGTGATTTGATGGATGTGGTTGGGCGGCGGTTGCAGAGGTAAAGCAAAGGGGCGGCCGTGAGGTTGCCCCTTTTTGGTTGGGTTATCCGTTCTGTAAAGCTGTCGACTCCGCGTCAGGCCCGGGCTGTGTCAGGCAATGCGTTTCTTCAGGTGAGCCGCGTACTCAGGATTTGCGAGGACTTTGTCCTCGAACGCAGCCTCGCGGGCTCGGCAGCTGCTACGGACATGGTTCTTTTCAGTGTTTCAGCTTTGCGTAGATATGTATCGGTGCAGTCAGTGGGGGGGCGGGTTGATTTTTTAATAACCAACTTTATTTGCCCACTTATTTTTGAAAGTGACCGACAGTCAATCTACGCTCTCATTAGCCTCTTTTGTGGCCTGTTCTTTCTTTCGGTTTTTTAAATCTCTTCTGGCCGCCCATACAAGGCCAATGATTGTAACGGCAACAAGGATGATGATTTGTTCAGTAGGCATTTGCTTTCCTTCATAAGGCATCCGTTGGAGTAGCGACGTCCCTGAATTCGCATAAGGTTTGTCCATGCTAATCAACGAAAGGAATGCAATTGTTAAGAATGTGTACCTCAGATGTAAAAGAATGTGATCGGAGGAGGGGGGTGATCTGAAAAACGTATCCCTTGAGCCCAAGCAGGAAGCCGTACGTCTGATCGAAACGGGTCAGACAATAGCGGGGGGCTTCCCGCCCGTTGGGTATTTTTGACCAAACATTGTTCAGCTGAATCAAGGCCCAGGGCGAAGGCAAATTGACAGGAGCCGACAGCAAGGGACGCGACCGGCGCGGCCCAATTTCAAGCAGGTAATTTGTATGCGCTCGGTCAACCGGGTATTACGTCTATCGATTTGAATGGGTTTCCTGTCGATATCAAAAGTAATGGCAATGCGCCATTCGATGATGGTAGTTTCACTCGGAAGAATGGGCAAAGCGGCGATTTGTCCTCGCACTTGATCGCTGGGTGCGGATGCGCCAGTTTTGGCATCCGCTAGTTCAGCATTCATTGACTACCCTTTGGAAGTGCTGAGGCTCTTTCGCTCAGGACGATGCGGTGAGTAACTTATGTCAGCACGATTTAAGCAAATAATAGTCATTTTGTTTTATGTCCTTTTACAAGGACCAAATCCTGCCTACGCCGCGAATGAGGAGTCTGACGCTAGCAAGATGCCTGAGGCATCCATGAATGAGCGTGTGCTCAATATTCCTGGTGATAGCGAGCGCCCTGTTGCCCTGCAACTGACGGTATTGACTCCAAGTGGTCCAGGCCCGTTTCCCTTGGTGGTGATGAATCACGGCTCCGACGGCAACAAAAAGCCGAAGGATAATCCCCGCTATCACATGACTTTTTCCGCCTATTATTTTCTGTCGCGCGGTTATGCCGTGGCGCTGCCCATGATGCGTGGCTTTGCCGGGTCGGGCGGGCAACTCGAGCACCATGGTTGCGACTTTATATTGACCGGTCTCAACAATGCCAAGGACATCCGCGCAGTCATCCAATATATGACGGCGCAGCCCTATATCAATGGTCAACGTATTGTTGTTGCAGGCCAAAGTTTCGGTGGCTTCAACACGTTAGCACTCGGCACGCTCAACATCCCCAACGTCAAAGGCTTGATTAACTTTGCAGGAGGGCTCAAAGCATCTGATTGTGCCACCTCGGAGCAGAGCATTACCGTTGCCGCCGCCTACGACGGCGCACATACCACCATTCCGTCCATCTGGTTTTATGGCAGTAATGACAAAGTCTTTTCTGAACCGACCTGGCGCGCCACATATGCAGCGTATACCGCAGCAGGTGGTGCGGCCGAGCTAGTGGCGTATGGAAACTTCATGGAGGACTCGCATAACCTACTGGGTTTTCCGGAGGGTCTGGCGATTTGGGGGGCTAAAGTAGACACCTTCCTGGCCAAATTGGGGCTACCTAACAATCTGGTCTATCCCGAGTACCTGCCAGTACCTGCGCCGCGGCCAACTCAGTATGCCGCCATTGAGGATGTAGGCGCCGTGCCGCTTATGAATGATCAGGAGCGACAGCAATACCGGGAGTTCTTGACCAAGCCCTTGCCGCGCGCCTTTTTTATCGGCGAAAACGGTGGCATCGCGTCTATGCATGGAGGGTTCGATCCGCTCGGTGCCGGATATCGCGCCTGTAAAAATAAAGGCGCTAAGTGCTACCCCTATGCAGTGGATAACGAGGTGGTTTGGGTGAAGCCATTATCGACACCCGTTCCGCCACCGACGCATTTCGCGGCACTCGATGATGCGAATGCCGTGCCATATATCAACGATCAGGGCCGTAAAACCTATCAGCAGTTTTTAACAAAACGGCCTCCTCGCGCCTTTCTGATTGCTGGCGATGGCACCTCGGTTTCAACGCAAGGTGGTATTGATCCGCTTGGCAGGGGATTAGCCGAATGTAAAAAAATGAGGCGGAACTGCCGGCCCTACGCCGTGGACAATGACGTGGTCTGGGTTAAACCCGCACAAACTCCACCACCCACACATTTTGCGGCACTAGAGGATGCGACGGCTATTCCGTACCTCAGCACAGCGGCTCGAGAGGGGTATCGAAAGTTTCTGGCACTTAAAAAACCGCGCGCTTTTACCATTGCCCCCGATGGCGCGTGGTATGCCGCGGCCGGCGGCAACGAACCACTGCAAGTTTCTTTGGATGAATGTAAAAAAGCCCATCGAGATTGTCGGCCTTACGCGGTCGACGATGAGGTCGTATGGTCGAAAAAGTAAATAAAAAAGGCCACAACATATTCGTATTGTAGGGGGCTTCCGTAAGCCAGTTATATCGAACGCTGATTAACCCGCTTGCTCAGTTCCTCCGCACTTTCCTTGCGCTCCGAGTAGCGGTCGACGAGGTCGGGGCGGTCGCGTAGCAGGAGGGTGAATTTCACCAGTTCTTCCATCACGTCGACCACGCGGTCGTAGAGCGCGGAAGGTTTCATGCGGTTCTGATCGTCGAACTCCAAGAAGGCCTTCGGCACGGAGGACTGGTTGGGGATGGTGAACATGCGCATCCAGCGCCCGAGCACGCGCAGTTGGTTGACGGTGTTGAACGACTGCGAGCCGCCCGAGACCTGCATCACAGCCAAGGTTTTGCCTTGGGTCGGGCGTACGGCGCCCATCGCCAGCGGCACCCAGTCGATTTGCGCCTTGAACACGGCGGACATCGAGCCGTGGCGTTCGGGCGAGCACCACACCTGGCCTTCGGACCACTGCATCAGGGTCAGCAGTTCCTGGACTTTCGGGTGGTCGCTTGGGGCGTCATCCGGCAGCGGCAGGCCGGATGGGTTGAAGATGCGCGTTTCGGCGCCGAAGTGCTCCAGCAACCGGGCCGCTTCTTCCACCAGCAGGCGGCTGAACGAGCGCGGTCGGGTCGAGCCGTAGAGCAGCAATATGCGCGGCTTGGGGTTGTCGACTGCGGCGCGGTGCAGGGTGTCGGACAGCAGTGTGTCGAGGTTTGGCAGATGATCGCTCATGCGGCGCTCCAGGCTAAAGGGTGGCGATGCGCTCGAGTTCGCGCTGGAGTGCAGCGGCGTCGAGGCGTTCGAAAGGCAGCTGGAGGAAGGCGCGGCAACGGGTTTCGATGGTCGCCAGTGTGGCGTTGAAGGCGGCGTTGATTTGTTCCTCGCTGCCTTTGACGTCGGACGGGTCTTCAAGCCCCCAATGGGCCTTGAGCGCGGGGCCGAAATAGACGGGGCAGGTTTCACCGGCCGCCTTGTCGCACACGGTGATGACGATGTCTGGCGGGCTGTCTGCAAAGGCGTCGTTGCCCTTGCTGCTCAGCCCGTCAGTGGCAATGCCAGCGGCCTGCAAGGTGGTGAGGCTGCGCGGCAGGACCTGGCCTTTGGGAAAGCTGCCGGCGCTCACGGCTTCGAAACCGGCCGGGGCGAGGTGGTTGAACATGGCTTCGGACAGGATGCTGCGGCAGCTGTTGGCCGTGCACATGAACAGGACTTTCATCGATTTCTCCGTAGGGCGCCGGGCCGGGGGGATAGATATATGGATTGTCGAATATACGGATTGTCGGATATCAGGTAAAGCGCGGTGAGTGGCATGGGGGGCGGACTTCATGGCCGAAACGAAAATGGGCGACCGTAACGGGTCGCCCATTTTTCGGGATTGGCAGGGAAGGGTGACACACCACGATGCTTCCCCGCGTGGCGCTCTGCTTTAGAGCTCCAGGCCTTCCTGTATCACCGAGAGAAAGTTGTCCTCATCGAGCTCGACCGGATCCGGTCGAGGTTGTCCGCTGCGCGGGATCGTCTGCATCTGCCAATGCGTTTCACCGTGTTCGGTCTCGGTCCGGCGCAAATACCGCTCTTGGCCTTTTGAGAGGATATCGACACGGCCCATGCTACCAATGACGAAGCGAGCGATCGGGTCGAGGGTGATGCTGTGGTGATTGCCCTCGATCAGTAGTTTGTCGATGGCGTAGTTGAAGGTCTCGCCGGAGGGGAGGCTTTCGAAAACGTGTGTGGGGATGCGGCGAATGTTCAAGCCGGCTTCGGTCAGTGGCTCCAGCCATGTTTCAAGCTGGTGGTACATCTCATAGACCTGTATCGGCCAATGCTCAATCGCCGTGTCTGCGCAGGCTGCCGCGTCCGCACGGGTTTGTTGTTTCTGTTTCAGTTTTGCAGCGAGCTCATCTGCCTTACTCATTTCGATGTCCTATCGTGACGTGAGTGTAAGCGTAGCGACTTCAAGGAAATTCACCTTGGCGGGTGATGACCAGTCGCAATCCTTTGCCATCAGCGGTTCGTTTTGCCGTTCATCATGGCCAGCAGAATCTCTTCCACCAGCGGCAGTTCGGTGAACCCGTCACTGGCCAGGAAGTGTCCGCCATGCTCTAGCGCGTGGAAGTGCGCCTCCAGTATCTGGCTCAGTTTTTCAGTGTGGCTGAATGGCACAATCGTGTCGTCTTTCGCGGCGATGACGGAGCGTTGCGCCGACATCTGGATGATCTGATGAGGATCGAAACCCTGTTCCACAAAGCCATTGAGGCCTGGCAGCACAGACAGCGTTTCTACGAAGCCCGAGAGCAACACCAGCCCACCCAATCGGGTCGACGCTGCTTGTTTGGCCAAGTGCGCAAGCAGGCTGATGCAGCCCAGGCTGTGGGCGACGAAATAGGTGTTTGGGTCGTGACGGTTGATGTGCTCGTCGAGGTAATGCGCCCACTCCTCGACGTTCGGTTGCAAGGGGCTGGGCATTTCCAGGATGTCGACCCGTATCCCTTGGGTTTCCAGGCGGTCTTTCAGCCAGGGAAACCAATGGGCCTGCGGCGAGGCGCTGTAGCCATGGACGACATACACCTGAATATCGCCGGCGTTTGGGGTGCTTCGTTGATCAACAGAGAACATAAGGCAACCTCAAAAGCTATTGAGCATAGAAGCCTCAACGCGGATTCAGCAAGGTCGCCTCAGACAGTACTTGACCGGCCAATCACCAGAATGAGACAACCAGCCGATTTGCCCCAAAGGAGAGGGATTATGAAAAAACTGTATGCACTGGTTGCGCTCTTTGCGCTGACGATTGGCAGCGTCGGTATGAGCGACGCTCGGTCCCATCGCGATAAGCAGCAGACCGAGTCGGTGGCGGGGGTGTTTGATTACTACCTGCTGACACTGTCCTGGTCACCGACGTTTTGCCTGACTCATCAGAACAACCCGCAATGCTCGGGCAAAGGTTACGGCTTTGTCCTTCACGGTCTCTGGCCGCAGTACGCCAAGGGCGGTTGGCCGGAATCGTGTCCGCCGATGGTGCCGTTGTCGCCCGCGGAGCAGAAGCAAGGGCTGACACTGTTTGTGACGCCAAAATTGCTTCAGCACGAATGGTCCAAGCACGGCACGTGCAGTGGCCTTGGCGCCTCGGGTTATCTGGATTTGGCGGACAAGGCGGTTGGTACGGTGAAAATCCCGGACAAGCTGAAGCCCTTGAGCACCGAGATCTACTTCCCGGCGCAGGAAATTGCGCAGATGTTCCGTCAGAGCAATCCCGGGATTCCAGAGGATGGTATTGCGATTGTCTGCAGCGGACCTGAGTTGTCGGAAGTTCGCGTGTGCCTGGGTAAGGACTTGTCGTTCGGGTCTTGCGGTAAGGGCGTGAAGAGTCAGTGTCGGGCGGGGGATATTCGGGTTCCGCCAATGCGTTGATGGGGATCGTTGTAGATCTATTGGCATAAAAAATGGGCGACTTCGGTCAACACCAGTCAGTTTAGGTGCGGAACCTGTGGGAGCGAGCTTGCTCGCGAAGAGGGAGTGTCAGTCGACATTAGTGTTGCCGGGCACTCCGCCTTCGCGAGCAAGCTCGCTCCCACATGGATTTCGCTTAACTGACTGGTGTTGACCGAAGTCGCCCATTTTTGTGTGTTCGTTACGCCGGCTCGCTCAGTGCCTGCACAGGCAACCCCAACGCTGCCAGGTCTTTGCGCAGTTGCGCCGCACTGGTGAACTGCAGCGCATTGAAACCTTCCTTGCGTGCACCTTCGATATTCGGCGCGTGATCGTCAATAAACACCGCACGGCTGCCCTCAAACCGATAGCGCGATTTCAGTAGCTGGAAGATCGCCGGGTCAGGCTTGATCAGGCCTTCTTCGCCGGACACGAGAATGCCCTCGAACGTGTGCAAAAAGGGAAAGCGCTCAAGGGCAATCGGGAAGGTTTCGGCGGACCAGTTGGTCAGGGCGAGCAGGCGAACACCTTTGGCGTGCAGTTCATCGAGGACCTGCACGGTCTCTTCTATCACTCCGCCGAGTGTTTCTTCCCAGCGCTCGTGGTACGCACGAATCAGCGCCTCTTGTGACGGATGCCGCGCGATGGCTTCCTCAACGCCTTCCCGCCACGACCGGCCCGCGTCCTGGCGTTCGTTCCACTCGGGAGGACAGACCTCGGACAGAAAGGTCTCCATGGCCTGTACGTCATTGCCGAAGATCTTTCGGAAAAGGTTTCTTGGGTTCCAGCGAATCAGGACGTTACCGAGGTCGAACACAACGGTGTCGATGGTTGTCGGGCGGTTCAGAGTGTTCATGCTTTTCCTCCATGGATTGGCTTGTGTAGACGGTTTTAGGGAGCCCTCTGTTTTTACCGCATCCCAAACCGAATAACACCCTCCGTAAACAAACTGATCATCCATCTGAACGGCCCATACAGCAGCGTGCTGCCGCCCTCGATTCGACCGGTATCGCGGTGGTTTTCCTCATCTTCCAGGATCGACTGGACCGTTTCCCAGGCCGCCGAATCGTTCCGGCTTTCAAGGTAGGCAAGCTGGTTTTTCAAATGGCTCACCACGACCGACTCCACGGCCCAGGTGCAGGCCATGACGCCGCTTTTCCCGAGTAGCGCCGAGATAAAACCCATGAACCAGCCCCCGGCGCCGCAGAGCCAATAGCTCTTGCACTTGATGCCGTTACGGCGCTGTATCTCTTCCCAGAACCGGTTCATGTGACGTTTTTCGTCTTCCATGAAGCTTTCCAGAAGGGGGACGTACTCCTTGCGCAGCAGCCGGGATACAAAGATCTGCGATCGGTAAATGTTGATAGCGCCGAATTCCCCGGCGTGGTTCACCTTGAGAATCTTTCTGGCGGTGTCCAGCGATGCGGTGCTGTCTTGGTATTTCATTGGATGTGGACATTCACAGGGCTGTATTGACGGGAAACATTGACGTTTCAAACGAGCATCAACGAGTGTGTTGAACCTTACAGGAGAAAAGGCGCAGCGAGTTTATGACTCGCAGCACAATTGCCCCTCATCACCCCGTAAGCTAAGCTCCCCGGCATTAAGGGATTTGGGCTTTTGCTCATGCCTTACCCTTCAAGGATGACGCTTTTGCCTACCCCCATTCACGACCCTCATTACACCCCCGGCGGCCCTCTTAAACGCTTGCCGCTGCGCAAGGCTGCAGTGATGTTTGTTGCGGCGGTTTGTCTGTGTTTGTGTGGCTTGCTTTATCTGCAACTGGAACAGTCCCGGCGCTACGATTTGTCGTTGGCTGAGGTGGCGTCGTCGAACCTGACCCGGGCGATGGCGCAGCAGGCGCAGGACACGTTTTTGAGCGCGGACCTGGTGATGACCAGCCTGGTCGACTGGATTCAGGCAGAAGGTTTTGGCGTGGTGAAGAACCCGCGGCTGCAACAGACCTTCGCGCGGCGGGTGCAGGCGCTTGAGCAGTTACACGGGCTGTTTCTGTTCGATAAGAACGGTCAATGGGTGGTGACATCGTTTGACGACTTGCCGCGTCGCGGGGGGGTGGCTGATCGCGACTACTTCATGTTTCATCAGCAAAACCCTTCGTTACTCGCGCACATCGGGCCGGCGATTCGTAGCCGGCAGAATGGCGAGTGGATCATTCCGATTTCCCGGCGGATAAACGACCAGCATGGCGAGTTCCAGGGCGTTCTGCTGGCCGGGATCAAGCTGTCGTACTTCGATCAGTTCTTCAAAAGCTTCAGCCTCGATGACAATGGCGTGATGTTTCTGGCGTTGTCAGACGGTACGTTACTGGCCAGGCGACCGTTCGAGGAAGCGCGAATAGGCGAGTCGCTGGCACACGGGGATATTTTCCAGAAGTACCTGCCTAATGCCTGTTTCGGCAATGGGATGATCCGTTCGGTGGTGGATAACGTGGTCCGGCTGTATGGCTATCGTCAGCTGGACGCCTACCCGCTGGTGGTTGCCGCGGCGACCCCGAAGGAGACGATTCTTCGGGGCTGGTACGCCAACGCCTATCAATCCAGCGTCGTCGTCGCGCTGGTGGTGCTCGGTGTGGGCTTGTTCGGTTGGGTATTTGTGCTGCAGGTTCGCAATGGTGAGCTTATCGAGGCGGATTTGCGGACGGCGCAAGAGCAGCTGGAAGTGATCGCGACTCACGATAGCCTGACCGGGTTGGCGAATCGTCGGCTGTTCGAACGTGCGCTGGACATCGAGTTTGCACGGGGTGCCCGCCAACAGAGTTCGTTGGGCCTGATCCTGCTCGATATCGATTTTTTCAAACGCTACAACGACGCCTACGGTCACGTGACAGGGGATCAGTGCCTGGCGGAAGTGGCGCGCGTGGTAAAAAGTTGTTGTCTGCGCAAGTCCGACCTGGCGGTGCGTTACGGCGGTGAAGAGTTCGCGGTGCTGTTGCCCGACACTGACATTCACGGTGCCTTTACGATTGCCGAGCAGATCCGCCACAGCGTCAAGGACAAGCACATCATCCATTCAGGCGCGCCTTCGGGGTATCTGACGGTGAGTCTGGGCTGTTATGCGTTTGTGCCCAAGGACGGGGATAGCATCGAAGTGTTCATCGAGCGGGCAGACGCGGCGTTGTATCAGGCGAAGAATTTTGGTCGAAACCGTACGGTGGTGGTATCGATGGAAGGAAGTCCTGAAGTGGTCGTGCATCCAGAAGTGTGATGAGGGGGGGCGCGGTTGCAGAGCGGCCCCGTCTGTAATGTTTATTTTTTTACGAGGCACCGCATGAAATATTCACCTTCGCGACGTTCATTGTTGAAGGCAGGTCTGACACTGCCATTGATCACACTGGTAGTTCCAGCCTGGGCTAACGCTTCAGCTGCGGATAAACCGCTGGCCGAGTTGTACAAGAAACTTGCCGAGTTGGAGGACGGTGCAAAAGGTCGATTGGGCGTTGCCTTGATCAACACTGCCAATGGTCACGAGATTCAGTATCGGGGCGGGGAGCGTTTTCCGTTCTGCAGTACTTTCAAGTTGATGTTGGCTGCAGCCGTGCTGCACAAAAGTATGGCTGAGCCGGGGTTGCTGGAAAAGCATATTGCCTATGCTGAAGCTGACTTGCTTTCTTACGCGCCCATCGCCAAACAGAATTTGAAACAGGGCATGAGCATCGCGCAGCTGTGCGCCGCCACGTTGCAATACAGCGATAACACTGCCGCCAACTTGTTGATCAAGGCGTTAGGTGGAGTGGCAGCGGTTAACCAGTTCGCCAAAGGCCTGGGTGATCCGGCGTTCCGGCTTGATCGCCAGGAGCCGGAGTTGAATACGGCGATTCCTGATGATCCTCGTGACACCACGACCCCGGCCGCGATGGCCGCCAGTGTGCAGAAAGTGGTGCTGGGTGATGCATTGGCAGCGCCGCAGCGTGAGCAATTGGCGACCTGGCTCAAGGGCAATACCACTGGCGATGCGAGCATTCGGGCCGGCACGCCGAAGGGTTGGGTCGTTGGCGATAAAACCGGTAGCGGCGACTACGGCACCACAAACGATGTGGCGGTGCTTTGGCCACAGACAGGCGCACCCGTGGTGCTCGCGGTTTACTTCACTCAACATCAAAAAGACGCTGAAGCGCGGCGTGATGTGCTGGCGGCTGCCACCCGTTTGGTGATCGCGCACGTGTCCTGAGCAAGGAGTCATTGATGATTCAGACTGAACTGTCGAATGTTGAGCTCTATCTGAAGCGCCTCGGTTACGACACGCCGCCGTCGCCCACGCTCGACACCCTTCGCGAGTTGCAGTCGCGTCATACCGCAACGTTCCCTTTTGAAACCCTGTCGACGATGCTGTGGGTCCCGGTGCCCATCGACCTGCCTTCGGTCGAGCGCAAAGTCCTGCACGAGGGGCGAGGCGGTTACTGTTACGAACTCAACAACATGTTCCTTGCCCTGCTTCAGCAACTGGGGTTCGAAGCCCGAGGGATCAGCGGGCGGGTGGTGATGGGCGGTCCTGAAGACGCGTTGACTGCGCGCACTCACCGCTTGAGCCTGGTCACCCTGGACGGGGTTCGTTACATCGCGGATGTCGGCTTCGGTGGCATGGTGCCCACGGCGCCGCTGCGCCTTGATACTGAAGAGGAGCAGCCGACCGGCCATGAACCGTACCGCATCGTTCGCAAGGACAGCAGCTACGCTTTGCGTGCGAAGGTCGCGGACGAGTGGCGGCCGATGTATGTGTTCGATCTGCAGGTTCAGTCAGACATCGACTATCAGATCGGCAATTGGTACGTCTCGACCCACCCCGACTCTCCGTTTCGGGGGCAATTGAAGGTGGCACGCACCGGGCCCGGGATGCGCCGCACGCTCAACAACGGCAGCTATGCGATTCACCGGATGGGCCAGGAAAGTGAACGTCGGCAGCTCGCAGACGCTGATGAAATCATTGCGGTGCTGGAGCGCGAGTTTGACATTCGCGTGCCGCAGCATCCGCAGTTGAAGCGGGTGCTGGCGCAGTTGGTCGGCTCAAGCGAAAGGCCTGACTGAGCGGTGCGTCAGGCATGGCTCAGTGTTCGAGTCGTTTTGGGTTTTGCCTTCGGGCTGTGCTCGGCTTTGAGCATCCGGTTGATTTCACTGGCTGCGGCACTCAACGTCTGCTCCAGTGATTTCAGTTCAGTAGCGGTGATTCCCTTCTTCAGGTGTTTGATGCCTGCGTCAATGGCGGAGGCAGGCGTCGAACCCTGACCTTTTGCGTTCAGCAAGGCTTGGCGCAAGGTATTGTTGATCACGGTCTGATAGCCATATCCCGCACTCTCTGCGAGCTCGCGTGCTGCCTCTATCACGGCGTCATCGAGCATGATGGTGATGCGGGTCTTGCCTTTGCTGGCGGCAACCGGCCCACGTTTGGCGCTGCTGAAATCGTATTCTTCTTTCATGGTTCAAGCCTCCAGGTATTGGCGGCGCTCATTGTGGGTGGCGATGCGAGCGGAAATGATTCGAACGAAGTCCGGATCGCGGTAGGTGTAGACAACCACCAGTACCCGGCCCACAGCATCCTTACCCATAACGATCCACCGTTGCTCATCATGGTCGCTGTCCGGGGGCGTCAGGGCATTGTTGTCGTAGAACACCGGTTCTGTGTCGGCGAGACTGATGCCCTTGTGTTTCCTTTTGTTTGCAGCGTTTTTTACTTCGTCGTACTGAATGTCGAACGTCTTAATTATGCATACTTTATATGTATAAAAAAGGCAGCGAGTGAACCGTTGATCGCTGGAGAGACCTGAAGGTTAGTCGTCGTGGGGGAGGGGCCGAGGGAAGAACTATTTCAAGGTTTTGATGTGGGGCTGCAAATACTGGTCGGAAAACTGTATACAACTCTATGGACATTTGTCTTGAGTATTGAATACAGTGTGCGCATAACAAAAAACCAGGGAACCCCCCACGATGAAAACGCCCTCTGTTTCACACCAACGGCCTGAGGATGAAAACCTCGGGGTCGGCGCGAATATGGCTTACGGCCTGCAACACGTTCTGACCATGTATGGCGGTATCGTTGCGGTACCACTGATCATCGGCCAGGCGGCCGGGCTTTCTCCGGCCGACATCGGTCTGTTGATTGCGGCGTCACTGTTTGCGGGGGGCATGGCGACATTACTGCAAACCCTCGGATTACCGTTTTTCGGCTGTCAGCTGCCGCTGGTACAGGGCGTTTCGTTCTCGGGCGTCGCAACCATGGTGGCGATTGTCAGCAGCGGTGGTGAGGGTGGTTTTCAGTCGATTCTGGGGGCAGTGATTGCAGCCTCGTTGATCGGGCTGCTGATCACGCCGGTGTTCTCCCGAATTACCAAGTTCTTCCCGCCGTTGGTCACCGGTATTGTGATTACCACCATCGGCCTGACACTGATGCCAGTGGCGGCACGCTGGGCCATGGGCGGTAACAGCCACGCCGAGAGCTTTGGCAGCATGGCGAATATCGGTCTGGCGGGATTGACGTTGGTGCTGGTGCTGATGCTGAGCAAGATCGGCAGCGCCACGATTTCCCGTTTGTCGATCCTGTTGGCCATGGTGATCGGCACCGTGATTGCGGTGTTCCTCGGCATGGCTGACTTTTCGACGGTGACTCAAGGGCCGATGTTGGGCTTCCCGACGCCGTTCCACTTCGGCATGCCAACCTTCCATTTCGCTGCGATCCTGTCGATGTGTATCGTGATCATGGTGACGCTGGTGGAAACCTCCGCGGATATCCTGGCGGTCGGTGAAATCATCGGTACCAAGGTTGATTCCAAGCGCCTGGGTAATGGGCTGCGAGCTGACATGCTGTCGAGCATGATCGCGCCGATCTTCGGGTCCTTCACTCAAAGTGCCTTCGCGCAGAACGTCGGGCTGGTGGCGGTGACCGGGATCAAGAGTCGCTACGTGGTGGCCACGGGCGGGGTGTTCCTGGTGGTGCTAGGCCTGTTGCCGGTGATGGGGCGAGTGATCGCCGCCGTGCCGACTTCCGTCCTCGGCGGTGCCGGTATCGTGCTGTTTGGCACCGTGGCGGCGAGTGGTATTCGTACCCTGTCCAAAGTCGATTACCGCAACAACGTGAACCTGATCATCGTTGCCACCTCCATCGGCTTCGGCATGATCCCCATCGCAGCACCGAACTTCTACGATCATTTCCCCAGCTGGTTCGCCACCATCTTCCATTCCGGCATCAGCTCGTCGGCGATCATGGCGATCGTGCTCAACCTGACTTTCAACCACTTCACCGCCGGCAACTCGGACCAGCAATCGGTCTTCGCCGCTGGCACCGAACGGACCCTGCGCTTCCAGGATCTGGCGGCGTTGCGCGAAGGGGATTACTTCAGTCACGGCAAACTGCATGACTGTGACGGGAATGAGGTTCCGGTGCTGGTGGATTCGTCTCACGGGCCGGCGGAGCATCATGCGGGGCATGCCAAAAGCAGTGAGCATGTCTGACGACACTGCGCAGAGCGGCGTCTGACCGACGGCACGCTCACAAGCGATAAACAGAAGGGCAGAGGGGATCGCATCCCTTCTGCCCTTTTTGCATGGCGCGCTCCGACTGACTGTCGACAAACCGCCGTGGTGGCGCTAGGGGCGGCCGGCCTCGCTGGCGATCAGCATCATTGCCGCCGAGAGCGTATGGCCGTCGGTGATCTGGCCGGCGGTGATCATTGCCATCAGTTCCTGGCGGGTGATGAACAAAAGATCATCCACCTCGCCATCGGTTGCGTCGGTGGCCTGTGTATCGAGGTAGACCTGGCACACCGCAACCGCACTGGCAATCAGCGATGTGTTGCTGTGCAGCAAGCCCAACTCCTTGACCTCCAGCGCCTGCCAGCCCGTTTCCTCCAGCAGCTCGCGGGCCGCCGCATCGCAGGCGGATTCGCCCTCGTCGATGGCGCCCCGCGGGAATTCGATGGACATCCCGCCAATGGCCCGGCGCTTGAGGTTGACCAGCATCAACCGGCCGTCTTCCAGGGTCGGTACGGCCACCACGCCATTGATAGCCCGGGCTTCCTTGATGATGAAGTAGCCGTTCTCGCGGACCACGTTGAAGTATGGGGTTTCCAGCAGGCACTGGGATTCGGTGACAGGCTTCATGCGCGGTATTACTCCAGAAAGCAGCGATCGAAAAGGTAGAGGTTAGCGGGTTTGAGGTTTTCCACCGTGGCTTGCGGGCGGCCGCCGTCGCCGCTTTTCTTGCGCCCGGTCTCTTGCAGGTAGCCGGCCTCGATCATCTTCAGCAGGCGCTGGCGGATGCTGGTCTTGAGCACCGGTCGTTCAAGCACCAGGGAGAAAATACTCACCGCTTCTGGCGCGCTGAATTCGAGGCCGAGGAACATCAGCGGCAGGCTGCTGTACAGCGATTTGGAGAACAGGCGCTCCTGCACCGAGGCCACCAGGCTGTTGTGATCGAAGGGCAGTTTGGTCGAGGCTTCGGCCACGTCCTTGAGCGGGAAAAATCCCTGGTGTGCGGCCGGCTGGACCGCATTGCTGACGATGGCGAGGTAGAAGGTTGACGACGACCAGCAGCGCGGATCGCGGAACGCGTCGCCGACAGTGCCGACCTGCTCGATCCATGCCAGCGGCATGCCGACTTTTTTCGAGGCGCGCAGGCGCTCCACGGCGTCGTTCAGTGTGAGGTCTTCGACCCCGCCATTGACCACGATCCCGGGTAGCGCCCAATGGCCGGCGAACGGTTCGGCTTCGCGGCGGTTCAGGAGGATTTCCAGCGCCTGGGTTTCCCGGCAGTAGCGCAGCACACAAAGGTCGATGGTGTGCAGGTAGGCGCTTGGATGGGGAGTGCGGTCTGGCATGTCAGCTTCCGTGGGCAGCGTAGAGGTCATAGTTTACCGGATCCATGCCGGGTGCCATCCAGTGGGTGGGCAGCGGTTCGCCCAAGGCCAGCCGTTCGCGCAGCACCGTACTGCGGACATGGATCTGTTCCTCGACGCAGATGATGGAAAAGCGTTCCAGCAACTCCGGGCCGCGATAGAAGGTCGGCAACAGGTCCGCCACATCCTGACCGACCACCAGAGCAATCTGTTTACCGTCCATGGCCAGGCTGTCGGCGAGATGGGCGAGCAGGGTGTAGCTGTAGATCGGCCCTTCGACGCCGCGCGCCACGATCTGTTCGACCCGGCTGGCACGCACTTCGGCGCAGCACAGGGGTTGTACGTGCTCGACGATCGATTCCAGCCAGTTCAGGCGCAGTTCATAGTCGGCCATTCGTTTGCCGTAAGGGTGCCTGAAGCTGGGGGCCACCAGCAGACGCCTGGCCTGACATGAAGCCTCGATCATCACCTGGGCGTGCCCGGCGTGAGGAGGGTTGAAGGCGCCGCCATAGAGGGCTATTTCATACATGGCTGATCTCCCTATTGGTACATGACGTGTACCTTATCATCGAAATCGTTCAGACGAAACAATCGCCTAAGACCCTGTATCGATAGTGTTAAAGCGGATTAGTGTCCGGAAGAAATATTTGTATGGTCAGGTATTGCAACAAAAGTACATGACATGTACTTTTAGATCCATGCAGAGGAGAGACCTGACATGAGCAGCCAGACCCTGAAAACCGCTTCCTTCGATGTCGATGCGCAAAAGAGCTTCACGCCGCTGTGCCCTGATGAGCTGCCCGTGGCGGGCGGTGAGCAGATCGGCAGCGAGCTGAACTTCATGGCCACCCTCGCCAGCCTGCGTGTCGGCAGCAAGGACGCTCATACGGCTCAGGCCCCGTGGGTGGTGACCGAGCACTCGCAAATGTTCCAGTCGACTGGCCTCGAACACGCCGACCTCACCTGGGTCAGTCACTGTGTCCCCGGCACCGAAGGCTTCACCCTGCTGGACGAGTTGCCGACTCCGTACGACTACGACTACTTCGTCTGGAAGGGCGTCGAGCCGGATCTGCACCCGTACGGCGCCTGCTACCACGACCTGCACGGCAAGCTGTCCACCGGCGTGATCGAGTACCTGAACAGTCAGAGTGTGAAGCAGGTCATCGTCGGCGGTCTGGCGCTGGACTTTTGCGTCAAGACCACCGCCCTGCAACTGGCCGCCGCCGGTTTCAAGGTAATCATCCACTTGCCAGCCTGCCGGGCCATCAGTGAAGAGGGCGCCACTCAAGCCATTCAAGACATGCAGCAAGCGGGAATCTCGGTGACCGCGACCCGCGAAGAAACCGCCAGTCTGGCAAGCGCATAAGGAAGAAAACATGGAAAGTGCATTCGATAGCAGCAACGGCGTCATCCAGAGTCTTCTGGATACCGACTACTACACCTTCACCATGATGCAGGCGGTGCTGCACCAGCACCCGAACGTCGAGGTTGAATACCAGTTCATCGTGCGCTCAAAAGAGCGGCTCGGGCATCTGATCCCGGACATTCGCAATGAGCTGGAAAAGCTCGCCGGCCTGCAGTTGCGCGAAGGTGAGCAGCGGTTTCTGTTCAACAAGCGTTTCCGTGAATACCTGACACCGGACTTTGAACAGTTCCTCGGTCTGTTTCGCTTCAATCTGCGCTACATCCACGTGTCGGAAGTCGACGGCCAACTGCACATCCGCGTCCGTGGTCCGATGTTGCACTGCATCATGTTCGAGCAGCCGGTGCTGGCGATGGTCAGTGAACTGCGCAACCGCGAGAAGTACCCGGAAGTCGAGCTGGCCGACGTTACCCGCAAGCTGTACCAGAAGTTCGAATGGCTGGAAAAAAACGCCAGCCGCGAAGAGCTCGCCGAGTTTCGGGTTTCGGACTTCTCCACCCGCCGGCGCCTGTCGTTCAGGGCCCAGCGCGAAGTGGTCAATGTGATGCGCAGTGACTTCCCCGGGGTGTTCGTCGGTACCAGCAATGCTCACCTGGCCTACGAGTTCGACCTGCCGCTGATCGGCACCATGGCCCACCAATGGCTAATGGTCCACCAACAACTCGGGCGGTTGCGCGAGAGCCAGAACGCCGCGTTGGAAAACTGGGTGCGCGAGTACCGTGGCAGGCTGGGGATCGCGCTCACCGACTGCATCAGCACCGACTTCTTCCTCAGGGATTTCGACCTGTACTTTGCCAAGCTCTATGACGGCCTGCGTCAGGATTCCGGTGACCCGATCGTCTGGGCCGACAAGGTGCTGGGGCGTTACAAGGAACTGGGCATCGATCCAAGAGCCAAGGACCTGATGTTCTCCGACGGTCTCAACTTCGAGAAGTGCCTGCCGATCCTGCGCCATGTGCGTGGCAAGGCCAGATTCGGTTTCGGCATGGGCACCAGCCTGGCCTGCGATGTCGAGGGCGTCGAGCCGCTGAGCATCGTCATGAAGCTGGTGCGGGTGCATGGCGAGCCGGTGGTGAAGTTCTCCGACGACCCGATCAAGAACGTTTGTGAAGACGCCTCGTTCCTGCGGTACGCGGCCCAGGTATTCAACGTCAGCCTGATCAATCCACAACTGGGAGCCTGATATGACTATGCAACGGCAAGAACGCATCGCCCGGGAACTGGGCATTGACCGGCAACTCGCCCGGGGCGGCGAGGTCGCTGAAATCGTCCGTCGTGTCGATTTCATTAAACAGGTGCTGCGCGAGTCGGGCTGCAAGGCCCTGGTGCTCGGTATCAGCGGCGGTGTCGATTCCTTGACCGCCGGCCGCCTGTGCCAGTTGGCGGTGGAGCAACTGCGCGCCGAGGACCATGAGGCGCGCTTTATCGCCGTGCGCCTGCCGTACAAGACCCAGGCCGATGAGCACGACGCCCAGGCCTCCCTGGACTTCATCCAGCCGGACCTGATCACCACCAGCAACATCGCCGACTGTGTCGACGGCCTGATGGCCAATATCGCCATCGACGGCTTGCAACCTTCGGCCGAGCTCACCGACTTTGCCAAAGGCAACGTCAAGGCCCGGGCGCGGATGCTGGCGCAATACGCCATCGCCAACTTCTGCAACGGGTTGGTGGTCGGCACCGATCATGGTGCGGAAGCGCTGATGGGTTTCTTTACCAAATTCGGCGACGGCGCCTGCGACCTGGCGCCGCTGTCCGGGCTGATCAAAAGCCAGGTGCGGCTGCTGGCCGACGCCCTGGGCGCGCCGACGCATCTAGTGCACAAGGCGCCGACCGCAGACCTGGAAGACCTGGCACCGGGCAAGCTGGATGAGGCGGCGTATGGTTGCAGTTACGAGGAAATCGACGCGTATCTGATGGGCGAAGCGGTGTCGCTGCAGGCGCAGCAGATCATCGAAAGTGCCTACATCAAAACCGCTCACAAACGCGAGTTGCCTCGCGTCCCCCAGCCATAGACGAGCTACAGCAGGTTGCGATCTTTTGATCTTGGCGGCTTGACAGCCGGTCTGAACGGTTGGGGTTGGTTTTCGAAAGGGCGTCTTGTGGTGTTAGGCTTTGGCGCGAATTCGATGTATTTCCAGGAAGGCCCATGTTGCGATTTTTTGCTGTGTTGATGTTGATGGTGTCCTCCGTTGCCCATGCGGCGCTCAATGATGATTTGCCGTTGCCGTACCTTGAGCAGTCCAACCCTGATTCACGCAACCAGCCGTTGGTGATTTTTCTCCACGGCTCCGGCAGTAACGAAGAGGACCTGTTCGACATCAAGGACGAGTTGCCGGCGCAGTACACGTACCTGTCGGTGCGGGCGCCGCAGGCGGTGGAGGCGGACAGTTATCAGTGGTTTCGCAAGAAGGGCGAAGGCGCTTATGACGGTGATACCGATGACCTGAATAGCAGCAGCGCGCTGATTGTCGATTTCGTGGCGCAGGCGGCGAAGAAGTATCACACCGAGGCCGATAAGGTATTTCTGGTGGGGTTCAGCCAGGGCGCGATCATGTCGTATGAAGTTGCCTTGCGTCATCCCGAGACGGTACGCGGGATTGCGGCATTGAGCGGCAAGGTTTTGCCTGTGTTGAGGTCGCAGCTCAAGGCCGACAAGGCGCTTGAGCCGTTGGCGATTTTCATTGGTCACGGGACGGCCGACATGAAACTGCCCTACAGCGATGGCAGCGAGGCCAATAGCCTGTTGCAGAGCATTGCGCTCACGCCGGAATTTCATGCCTATCCAGGCGTCGGCCACACCATCAGTGCGGCCGAAATGCAGGATTTGAACGCCTGGTTGCTGCGGATCAATCAGTAGCCTGAAGGCTTATTTATCGCCAAGGATCTGTTTGACCAGTGCCGCATGCCCGGCCTTGTCGTCGGCGCGGGAGATGATCTGAATCAGCATCATGCGCGTACCGGAACCGGCCAGCAGGCTGGTGTCGAGCGTCAGACCGCCGCCCTGGGTGGCGGTGCTGTCGATTTGGCGCAGGCCCAGGCCTTTGACGGTCAGGCTTTTTTCGCTTTGCTTGTTGAAGTCAGGCAAGGCTTCGCGTTGTTGAGTGGCGAAACCGGACACTGACTCATCCAGAAACGCAGTGTCGTTGTCTTTGACATTCAGGCCATTGGGCAGGGTGTTTTCAGCAATGATCAGGACTGTTTTGCTCGCCTGATTGGTGTACATGGTGCCCGTTGCGCCAGCGGTGCCCTTGGCGGCATCACCACCGGGCAGTGGGTTGGCGATGAAGCCCTGGGGCAGGGTGAACGCGAATTTCCCGCCCAGCGCCGAGATTTTTTGCGCGGGTGCGGTTTTGGCGGCCGGTTGCTTGGCGGCGTAAACGCTCACGGCAGCGAAGCTGGTGACCGCTGTCAGGATCAGGACAACGGCTTTCTTACTCAACGACATGCAAACTCTCCGGGGTAATCGCGCAGTGGCGGCGATCATCCCACGGCCAACCTTGATCACTCCAGCGCGATCTTGAGTCAGGGCGCGAGAGGCGACGTGAGGTCATGTGACCCGCGAGCGTGGGTTCGAAGATCCTTGCCCGGCACAATCGGCTGGGCGTTCGCGGGCTACCGTGGTTGCGGGTCGCTTGGCTCGATCGTCACTTCAGGCGTTTGCCGGGCATTACCACGCGATGGTGCGGCCAGCCGCTTGGTGATCAGCAACATGCCAAGGGACACCGCCACGCCGAGGACGAATGCGCCCCACCCCCAATGCGGCAGTGCCAATGCCAGCGTCAGGCAGAACGCCGCGAACGAGTACATGCCGGTGGCCGTGGCCCGCAGTAACGCGGCGGTAAATGCGGGGCCCCGGGTTTGTTGAGAGAACACTGCCATGACACTGCCGAGCACCGGAAACACCGCGAGCAAGCCGCTCCAGCGTTCGCCGACGGTGCTGGCGAGCAAAGTCACCGCCAGGGTCAGAAGGGCCCCGGCCAGCATGCGCAGCAAGAGTTTGTCGGACTTCGGCGCAGGGCCTGAAGCCAAGGGCTGAACCTGCGGGAACAGATAAGGTGCCGCGAGCAACGCCGTGGCCGCAGCGAGGGTCGAAAACACTAGCGACGCCGGAATCAGCGACAACACCACGGCCGCCGTGGCCCAGCTCAGCAGGGCGATCGATATCGCTGCAGGCCAGTCGAGTTTTTGTGCCGCCTGGGCGTAAACCACGCAGAAGGTGATCATCGCAAACATTGCCGACAGGGCTGCGGTCGCTGCTTGTGTCGCAAAGACCGGGCCTTGTTCGACGGCCAGAAAAAACAGTATCGGCCCCACCACCACCGGCAATCCCGACAGCCAACCGGCTACGCTCGGTCCCCAGCGTTTGCCAGCGAGAGAAATCAGTAAAAGAAACCCGGGGATCAGCGACAGTTTCAGAAGCAGCACGGACAAATCCTTGGTCTATGGCAGGCGCCACAGCATACCCGGCTTCGTCATGCCATTTCGGGCTTGGGTACGCAGATTGCAATCGCAGGTCATGGTTGCGAGTGCATCGACTACCCTAAGAAATGAGCGAAGGCCGCCTGTCACGTCATCGGAACCGGTTTTCAATGTGCGGTCATTGCTTCAGGTGCGGCATTGGTGCCGCCTCTGGACGACCACACATATGGAGTCAGTTAGATGAAAGCAACGACCTGCGCCTGCCCCAACTGCAACTGTAAACTGGGTGAGCACTCTATCGTCCGCCACGGTAAACACTATTGCTGTGAGGGTTGCGCCAAGCATCATGAGCACGGCGAAGCCTGCACCTCGGCGGGTTGCCAATGCGCCAAGGGGGCTCACGGCTGAAAACATCTGCCTGAACGTGGAGCCGTTTGTGCTCCACGTTGGGCAGGTGCGTCAACTGGCGGCATTCGTGGTGCCTCGTTACCATGAGGCCTTCTCCTTTATTAACGATCCCGTCCATGGCCCTTGCCGCTCCACCTGATCTCAGCGACACCGATGTGCCGGTGCAACCGTTGGCGCGCACCTATCCGCGCGGCCTGTACATCGAGCCGCACGAGCATGTGTGGGGCCAGTTGCTGTATGCGATGAGCGGGGTGATGTGGGTCGAGACACCCGACGAAGCACTGGTCGTGCCGCCGCAACGGGCGGTCTGGCTGCCACCGGGGGTGGTGCACGGGATTCGGGTGGTCTCGGACCTGCAGATGCGCAATATCTACCTGCGCCCCGCGTTGGCCGCGACGCTGGACAGCAGCGTTCAGGTGATCGAGGTTGGCGGTTTGCTGCGCGAGTTGATTCTCGGATTGGTGGAGCAGGGTGACAGTGGACCGGCGGAGTACTACGAAGCGCTGGTGGGGCTGGCGTTGCTGGAGCTGAAACGGGCGAAACGTTCGCTGTTGAAGATTCCCATGCCGGACAACGCCGAGCGGCGGCTGGTCAATCTCTGTCAGGCAGTCATGGCCGCACCGTCGCTGGACATCCCCTTCGAACAACATGCCGAAAATGCCGGCGCCAGCGTGCGCACCCTGGCGCGGTTGTTCAAGGATGGATTGGGCATGGGCTTTGCCGAATGGCGGCGTCAGGTGCAATTGGCGATTGCAGTCGCCGAGCTGATCCAGGGCGTGCCGGTCAGCACAATCGCCCGTGAACTGGGCTATTCGCCGAGCAGCTTCAGCGACATGTTTCGCCGCGAGCTGGGTGTTCCACCCTCACAGTTCGCCCGCGAAGGCGATTTCAGCTCAGCGCCGTAGCAGGGCATTTGGCCGAAATCCTGAAGTACTTGGCCGATCGCTGTGGCGACCATTCTCTAGACTCTGTGTATCCCCAATTACACGGAGTTCAGCATGAACTACCTCATTTCAGTGGCTATTGGTCTTGGCGTCGGCCTGCTCTACGGCGCGCTGGATTTTCGTTCGCCCGCGCCACCGGCCATTGCACTGGTGGGGTTGCTGGGCATGTTGGCCGGCGAACAGCTGTGGCCGATGGGGCGGCAGCTGGTCGCTGGCTGGATCTCCTGAAATCCCTTCATTTGTCAGATGGAAACTCCCATGAAAGCACTGCAATTCGATAAAACCGGTGATCTGGCGGCGCTGCGTTACGTTGAGGTACCAACCCCGGTTCCGGGCGCCAACGAGGTATTGGTGCAGATCAAGGCTGCGGGCCTGAATCCCAGCGACGTGAAGAACGTACTTGGACGTTTTCCCTACACCACGCTGCCACGGATTCCCGGTCGCGACTTCGCCGGCGTGGTGGTTGAAGGCCCGCAGGCGCTGATCGGTCAGGAAGTTTGGGGCACGGGCCGCGAGTTGGGTTTTTTCGCCGATGGCTCGCATGCGCAATACGTGAAGTTGCCGGCCAAGGGCGTTGCTCTCAAACCAACGCATTTGAGCTTTGCCCAGGCCGCGAGCCTTGGCGTGCCCTACACCACGGCTTGGGATGCGCTGGAGCGCAGCCTGGTGACCGCGCAAACCCGTTTATTGGTGATCGGTGGTGGCGCGGTAGGGAGTGCGGCGCTGGCGCTGGCGAAAATTCGCGGTGCCCAGGTATTGGCGGCGGCGCGACGTCCCGAGCAGGTCAAGGCCTTGCAGGCCCAGGGCTATAACACGATTCAACTGGAAACCCCGGAAGCGCTGGGCGCTCAGGTCAATGCGGTTTTCGCGGGCGGTGCCGACGTGATTTTTGACACCACCGGTTTTTGGCTGCCTGCGGCGGTAGCGGCGTTGGCCACCTTTGGTCGCATCGCAATCATCGCCGCGCCGGTCGACGGCCTGGTGCAGTTGCCGGCGCTGGCGTTGTATCGCCGTGGCGGTTCGGTGGTCGGGATCAACTCGTTGCTGTACGGCGTCGAAGCCTGCGCGGCGATGCTTGAGCAGTTCGGTCGGTTCTTCGATGACGGGTTGTTGCCGTTGCCGGAAGGACTGCTGGAGTCGCCACTGGCTGAGGGGCTTGAGCGTTATGCCGAGGTCAATCGGGGCGGCGGCGACAAGGTGATTTTGTTGCCGTGATCAATCGATAGCGCGGTGTTGGTGGACTTTGCGACTGCTGCGCAGTCGATCGCGGGCAAGCCACGCTCCCACAAGATCTACGCAATACCTGTGGGAGCGTGGCTTGCCCGCGATTGGCGTCATCGAAGACCGCGCTGATTTACACCTCAGGCACACCGTTCTCCCACGCTGACCAGTTCTTCAGAATCTCCTGCACCAGCGGGTTGCCTGTGCGGAAGAGGTTTTCCAGGGCCGGCACAAAACCACCCTGGTCGGCGTACTTGAGCAGGTTGTCGACTTCGCTGTAACCCGGATACGGGCGGTCGAAGTCGGAACCGGCGCGCACCACTGCCAGGCGCTGGATATCCACCAGGCCTTCACGGCTGGCGCGCAGCAGCGCTTCATACGTCGAGTTGTCTTCCTGTTGAGTCGTGCAGTAAACGCCTTGGCTGTCTGTCAGCAAGCGGGTCCAGACTTCGGCGCGTTCGCTCAGGCGTGTTCCGGAAAACCAGGTATTGCCCGCCAGCGTGTCGCACTGGGTGACCACTGGCGGCTGGTTGGCCGGGGCGTAGGGGTATTTCACCCGCCACGCGGCGGACTCTTTGCTTTCGCTCAGTGCGACTTTCGCGCTCAGGGCGAAGGCCTTGGCTTGCAGTTTCGGGTTGAGCTCGAAGACTTCAGTCTTGTAGTCCAGCGGTGGTTTTTCGTTCGGACCTTTGGTGTTGATGCCGATGTAACCGGTCGGCCACTCTTTGGGAGCGTCGCGCGAATCCAGTTCCCATTGCGTGCCGAACTCCACCAGATAATGCGCCCATGCGGCGGTGCCGATAGTGCCGCGGTGCGGGTTGATGCCGGCAATTCCGGCGATCAGGAAATAGCTTTTGCGCAGGTCGAATTTCGGCGACAGGGCCAATGCCAGCGTGGAGGCTGCGGCGTTGGTCTGGCCCATGCCGGTGACCATCAGGCACACCTGCTGTGTATTGCAGCGAATGTTTGGGTACTCGGCAGAAAGCCCCGGTACGCGGACTTCCTGCTTGAGCTCCAGGCGATCGATCCAGGTTTGCGCTTCCGGGGCGAACATGCTGATCAGCATGACTTTCGGCGTGATCGGCGCTTCTACCGCCCAGGCACTGGAAGAGAGCAGGGCGCTGCAGGCCAGACCGGCTGATAGAGAAAGGCGTGTGACGGTGTGCATGGAACCTCCTTGGTAGATATTGATAGCGAAGCAGCTTGCCACTCAGAACTGATACCCGACACCCGCGTAGTAACCCCAGCCATTGGAGCGAGCGCGGAAGTTGCCTTCACCGAAGTTCAACTCGCTGCCATCCTCCCAGTTGCCGCCGTTATGGAAATAACGCCCGACCAGGGTGAAGCGCAGGTGCGTGAATGAATAGAGCAATACGTTGGTGGCCACGGTGGCGTTGGCCGTGCGTGCCGGGTTGTCTTTATGCAGATCCGAACCAAAGTCGAAGTTGGTAAAGCCGATGTAAGTCAGTGACGCGCCATTGCTGAAGTGGTCGATAGGCACGATGTACTTCAACTGGGCACGATACCCGTCCCATGAGTACTCGTTGCTGGCGCCGTAGTTTTCCCACTGATAGCGCCCGTAGAAGTTGGCCGACAGGTTGACCCGTGAATGGGTGTCGATGTCGGTGCCCAGGCCACTGTAAAGCGTGTTGGCGCGATTGGCGGTGCTGCTGCCGTGGTCATAGATCCAGTCGAACGCGACATACCATTCCTTGAACGGCCCGACCGCCAGGCTGCGACCGGCCAGGTAGTCGATGGAAATACGTGGCTCGTGCTCCATGAACAACGGCGAACCGTGGTCCCAGGCACCTTTGTCATGGCTGTTGCCGATGCCGAGGATCTTCGGGGCGTCGATATAGCCATACAGTTCGAACGGCCCCTTGCGCCCGAAGTACTCGTATTCCAGGTAAACGTCGTCGGCCGGTTGCGGGCCGAAGCTGATGTCCTTGCTGCCGATCAGCGTCAGGTCCTGATTGAACCAGTCCGACAGGTACGCGCCTTTTTTCGGTGGGCTGGCTTCAGCGCTCAAGGTCTCGCCCTGGGCGGATTCATCAATGGTTTTTTCCTGCGCCAGGGCAAACGGGCTGAGTAGTCCCGTAACGGCGCTTAGTAGCAAGGAAACAGCAACGGTGGGGCAGGACGCGGTGCGTCTGGAAGTAGCGTGCATTGAAAATCCCTGTTCGTGCAGTGGTTGGCCGAACGTGAGCGCTCATGCATCGATCAAGCGTTCACGTTACTGACGCAAACGTTTGCATGTTGCGGACCAACTTGGAACAGGCGATTGAAATAAAGGGAGATTTTGTGAATTAGCTGACGTTTTGGTTAGCAATTTGCCCCTTCGGCGAGCGTGTCTGCTCGAAAGCGGGGCAGGCTCTGCCAGCGCTTGCGTCGTGCTCTGTTAGAATTGTTGAACTTGAATTCCGGAGGTGCACCCATGAGCGAGCCGATTCGCCTGACCCAGTACAGCCACGGCGCAGGTTGTGGCTGCAAGATTTCACCTCAGGTGCTGGAGGTGATTCTGGCCGGCAGCGGCGCGCAGAATCTCGATCCAAAACTCTGGGTGGGCAATGCATCGCGCGACGATGCAGCGGTGTATGCCATCGACGACGAGCGTGGCGTGGTGTCGACCACCGACTTCTTTATGCCGATTGTCGATGACCCGTTCGATTTCGGTCGCATCGCCGCCACCAATGCCATCAGCGATATCTACGCGATGGGCGGTGATCCGTTGATGGCGATTGCGATCCTTGGCTGGCCGGTCAACGTGCTGGCGCCAGAGATTGCCCGGGAAGTGATTCGCGGCGGCCGCTCGGTCTGCGATGAAGCGGGTATTCCATTGGCCGGCGGGCATTCGATCGATGCGCCGGAGCCGATCTTCGGCCTGGCGGTTACCGGGCTGGTGCAAAAGCGCCACATGAAGCGCAACGACACGGCCACCGCCGGTTGCTTGCTGTACCTCACCAAACCGCTGGGTATCGGCATCCTCACCACCGCCGAGAAGAAGGGCAAACTGCGCGCCAGCGACATCGGCCTGGCCCGTGACTGGATGTGCACCCTGAACAAACCCGGTAGCCATTTCGGCAAACTCGACGGCGTGACCGCCATGACCGACGTCACCGGTTTCGGGTTGCTGGGGCACCTGGTGGAAATGGCCGATGGCAGCGGTGTGACCGCGCGTATTGATTACGACCGCGTGCCACGTCTGCCGGGCGTTGAGTACTACCTCGATCAAGGCTGTGTGCCGGGCGGTACTCTGCGTAACTTCGACAGCTACGCCAACAAGGTTGGACGCATACAGGAACTGCACAAGCGCGTGCTGTGCGATCCACAGACCAGCGGTGGTTTGCTGGTTGCCGTGACGCCTGAGGGCAACGAGCAGTTTCTTGCCGTTGCTGCCGAACTGGGCCTGAACCTGGCGCCGATCGGTGAACTGGTTGAGCGACAGAGCAGCGCGGTAGAGGTGATTTGATGCTTATCGATTTCACTGATTACCGCGACATCTTTCTCAACGACCGGCCGATGATGGATGTCCGCGCGCCAGTCGAGTTCACCAAGGGTTCGTTCCCAGGGGTGATCAACCTGCCGCTGATGACGGACAACGAGCGCCAGCGGGTCGGCACCTGCTACAAACAGCACGGTCAGCAGGCCGCCATAGTGCTCGGGCATCAGTTGGTCTCGGGCGAGATCAAGACCGCGCGCATCCAGGCCTGGGCTGATTTTGCCCGGGCCAATCCCGACGGTTACCTGTATTGCTTTCGCGGCGGTTTACGTTCGCAGATCGTCCAGCAATGGCTCAAGGACGAGGCGGGCATCGACTACCCTCGGGTCGGTGGCGGCTACAAGGCGATGCGGACTTTCCTGCTGGAAACGGTCGACCAGGCGGTCGAGCAGTGCGACTTCGTCTTGCTCGGCGGCATGACCGGCACCGGCAAAACCGATGTCCTCACTCAATTGAGCAATGGTCTGGACCTTGAAGGTTACGCCAATCATCGCGGCTCCAGCTTTGGCAAGCGTGCGACCGGTCAGCCCGGCAACATCGACTTCGAGAACCGCCTGGCGGTGGACGTGTTGAAAAAGAGAGCCCGTGGCATTGAACAGTTCGTGCTCGAAGATGAAAGCCGTATGGTCGGCAGCTGTGCCTTGCCGCTGCCGCTGTATCAGGGCATGCAACGTTTTCCGATGGTCTGGCTCGAAGACAGCCTGCAAGACCGGGTCGAGCGGATCCTGCGTGATTACGTGGTGAATCTCTGCGCGGAATTCGTCGCGGTACATGGCGACGAGGGGTTCGCACAGTTCTCCGAGCGTATGCTGGCAAGCCTCAACAACATCAGCAAACGCCTGGGTGGCGAGCGTCATCAGCGCATGTTCGATTTGATGGAGGCTGCGTTGGCCGAGCAGGCACGCAGCGGTGCAGTGGACTTGCACCGTGGCTGGATTGAAGGCTTGTTGAACGAGTATTACGACCCGATGTACGCCTTCCAGCGCGAGAAGAAAGGCGACCGAATCGAGTTTGTGGGCGAGGAAGCTGCGGTGCTCGAGTACTTGCGTGAGCGTGGTAATCGTTAAGACCGAGACGCGGGCGCTGGTTAACCAGCGCCTGCAATTTCCGTTAGAGCACCATCGCGCCGATCAGGCCGCAGATCACGCCAACCAGCATGGTCAGCACAGCCACGGTCACCAGCACCCGGGTATCGAAATCCTTGCGCAGCATAAGCAACGACGGCAGGCTGATGCTCGGCAAGGTCATGAGTAGCGCCACGGCCGGTGCGGTGCCCAAACCCAGGGTCATCATGGTTTGCACGATGGGGATTTCCGCGGCGGTGGGGATCATGAACAGCGTGCCGACGATGGCCAGCGGTATCAGCCATAGCAAGCTGTTGGCCATCGCGCCGTCAACATGCGGGAACAGCCAGACCCGGGCGGCGCCCAGAACCAGTACTGCCAGCACATAGATCGGAATAGTGGTCCAGAACAGTTGCCACAAGGTCAGTGCCCAGCGGCTCAGGAAGGGTTTTTCATCGGTTGTGCGGGTTACTTCGGCCACCGCTTCCAGCGCCGCCTCCGGCATGTAATCGGGTCGCGAGATGCGTTGGGCGATCAACGAAACACCCAGTACCAGCACAATTCCCGCCACCAGCCGCAGTGCGGTAAAGCCCCAGCCGAGTACGAAACCCATGAACACCAGCGTTGCCGGGTTGAGTACCGGGTTGGCAATCCAGAAAGCCAACGCCGCCCCCACCGAGACGTTCTGACGGCGCATGCCGGACACCACGGGCGCAGCGCAGCAGGTGCACATCATGCCTGGCAAGGCGAACAACCCGCCGCGCAAGGTCGAAGCAAAACCGGCGCGGCCGAACAATCGCAGCAGCCAGTCTCGCGGAATCAATACCTGCAACAGCGAACCCAGAATCACCGCCAGTACGGCCGCTTTCCAGATTGCCAGGAAGTACACCTTGGCATACACCAGTGCAGCGGTGAGCGGCGAGGTTTGTTCATCGTTGAGGATCGAGGTACCGATGCTGTGGCTGTCGGCAGCCACGAATGCCTTGAGGTAGTAGGGCGACCACTTGACGTAGTAGAGGCCGATACAGGCAACCAGCAGGAACAGGGCGGGTTTCCACCAGAGCGCCAGGCCCCGGTTGGGGACCGCTAGGGAGTTGGACATACAGAGGCTCCGGACAATAAGGACAGTGGGGCATCATACTCCAGTGCAGTTTAGTCCAGAGGTCTGGAAACGGTGGGCACAAGCCGACGCGTTATGTCGGACACGTCTGCGGGCCATTGCTCAGCCCTTGTTTGTAGCTATGGCTGAGCAAGGTGACCTTGCCGTTGTGCCAGGTCAGAGTCAGTACGTACAGCGAATCGAAATCGTTGGATGGCCAGTCGTCGAGAAGGGCGCGTTTTTCGCCGGTGGCCTCTTGCGCCACCTTGTTGATCAAATCCGGCAGATAGCCGTGGGACCAGGCGGTGTAGATGATCGAGTTGCGGTACTTGTTGTGAAGCAGTTCGTCGGCCAGATCGCTGATGTCGTTGGCAGAGAACTCGATGTTCACCGGCAGCCCGAGTTTGATTGCGGTGGGGCTGATGGTCAGCAGCGGTCGGAGGTAGCTGTAGGAGGTGTCGAACTCGCCTTCCTCGACATTGCGCGTCGGATTGGCGGCAAACACATAATTGGCCTTGCCGAACTTTTCTGGCAGGAGCTCTGCCAGTTTGATCGCGCGGTTCAGACCCTGGCAGTTCAACTGACCGAGACCTCCGGCGGGTTTTTCTGCGTGGCGTAAAAACACCAGGGTCTGGGTGCCGTCAGCCGATTGGGCGCGCCTCTCGCGGGCTTCCAGCACCAGGAACAGGACGCAGGTCATGAGCAAGGCCACACAGAACACCAGGGTGCGTGGCTTCAGGGTTTTAACGAAGTTCAGGAGCTTTTTCATTGAGTTATTATTCTTCAGCGCATTCGTTTAAGGCTGACAAAACATCACACCGGGAGCTCGCGGCTTCAAGTGCTTTTCATGTCGTGGGGTCGATTCGTCTAACGCAAGGGCAGCCTTGGAGTCCAAGGGCACCCTTTGGTTCGATTCGAATCGGCGCGCATTACTTTATCTGCGGATCGGGTTGGCTGACGGGAAGGTTATCGACAGAATGTTTCTGAATTGACCTGGCCCGATCAGCGTCGTGCTTATAATCTAACCGCCTTGAAGGCCGGGCATCTGCCTCGACCAATCCCCATCATCGCCATTCAACTGTCACTGGATGTTCACCATGACCGATTTGTCTGCATTCCCGATTACTGAGAAATGGCCTGCGCAGTTTCCCGAGTGGATACAGCTCTATTCCTTGCCGACACCCAACGGCGTCAAAGTCTCGATCATGCTCGAAGAAACCGGCTTGCCATACGAGCCACACCGGGTGGGTTTCGACACCAATGATCAGCTGTCTCCAGCATTCTTGTCGCTGAACCCTAACAACAAGATTCCGGCGATCCTGGACCCTCACGGGCCGGATGATCAGCCACTGGCGTTGTTCGAGTCCGGAGCGATTCTGATCTACCTCGCCGACAAAAGCGGGCAACTGCTGGCGCAGGAGTCGGCTGCGCGTTACGAGACGATTCAGTGGTTGATGTTCCAGATGGGCGGTATCGGACCGATGTTTGGTCAGTTGGGTTTCTTTAACAGATTTGCCGGCAAGGATTACGAGGACAAGCGCCCGCGTGATCGTTACGTCGAAGAGAGCAAGCGCTTGCTGAAAGTGCTCGACGGTCGCCTGGAAGGCCGCGACTGGATCATGGGCGAGCGTTACACCATTGCCGATATCGCGACGTTCCCGTGGGTGCGCAACCTGATCGGCTTCTATGAAGCAGGGGACCTGGTCGGGATCAACAACTTCCCGAACGTATTGCGTGTACTGGAGCGCTTCCTGGCACGGCCGGCAGTGATTCGCGGGCTGGAAATTCCCAAGTAACGGCAAACAATGCCACTCCCTCGCCGAAACCACGCTTAAGGAAGAGCAATGCCTCGATACGACTTCAAACAAGTGGACGTCTTCAGCCGTGTTGCACTGAAGGGCAACCCGTTGGCCGTGGTCTTGGGGGCCGACGGACTGAGTGACGAACGCATGGCGGCGTTTGCGATCTGGACCAACCTCAACGAAACCACCTTTTTGCTGGAGCCCGGCGATTCGCGGGCTGATTATCGGGTCCGAATCTTCACCACCTTGAAGGAACTGCCGTTTGCCGGTCATCCGACCCTGGGTAGTTGTCATGCCTGGCTGGAAGCCGGCGGGATTCCCAAGGGTGAGGAGATCATTCAGGAGTGTGGCGTTGGCCTGGTGCGCATCCGCCGCCGTGGCACCGACCTTGCGTTCCTCGCGCCACCGTTGCTCAAGTCCGGCCCGCTGGACGCGGCACTGGTGGAGCGGGTGCGCCTTGGGCTCGGGCTGGAAGCCGGCGCGATTATCCGGGCGCATTGGGTTGATAACGGCGCGGACTGGTTGGCTGTGATGCTCGCTGACCGTGAGCAAGTGCTGGCGCTGCAGCCCGATCATTCACAGATGCTCGGGCTGGCGGTTGGCGTCATTGCGCCGTGGCACCCCGAACGTGATGGCGACGAGGCCCAGTTTGAGGTGCGCGCGTTCATTTCCGGGGACGGCATGCCCGAAGATCCGGCCACCGGCAGCTTGAATGCCGGCATTGCCCAATGGTTGTTGGCCGAGGGGTTGGCGCCGGATGTTTACGTGGTCAGCCAGGGCCTGACGATGGGGCGCGCCGGGAGAATTCAGGTCGAACGGATCGGCGATGACATCTGGATCGGTGGTTCGGCCGTGACCTGTATTGACGGCAGCTTGAACCTGTAGCGCTGGCGAGTTTCTTAACCGTTGCTCGCCGCCATACTGTTACCGAATCGGAAACAAATTGTTCCGCAACTTACGTTTGTGTCGATGGGGGAGAGGGGCATAAGCTCCCTTCCTTTATGACTTTTGTCTTGTCCAGGCCGTTGGCCTCCTGCCAGGAAACCCCATGTCCAGCCAATTCCCCGAAGCCCGTCCACGCCGTTTGCGCCGTAATCCGCAGTTGCGCAGTCTGTTTCAGGAAACCGAGTTCACCCTCAATGACCTGGTGCTGCCGATCTTTGTCGAAGAAGAAATCGACGATTTCGTGCCGATTACCAGCATGCCTGGCGTGCGGCGGATTCCAGAGTCGAAGCTGGCAGGCGAAATCGAGCGCTATGCGCGGGCGGGTATCAAGTCGGTGATGACGTTCGGGGTCTCCCATCATCTGGATGGCAGCGGCAGCGACACCTGGAATGAAAACGGTCTGGTGTCGCGTATGGCGCGGATCTGCAAGGACGCGGTGCCGGAGATGATCGTGATGTCCGACACCTGTTTCTGCGAGTACACCGATCATGGTCACTGTGGGGTGATGCATGCGGGTGAAGTCGATAACGACAAAACCCTGATCAATCTCGGCAAGCAAGCCGTCGCCGCCGCGCGGGCCGGGGCGGACGTGATTGCGCCTTCAGCGGCAATGGACGGGCAGGTCCAGGCCATTCGCCGGGCGCTCGACGAAGCCGGCTTTAGCCAGACTTCGATCATGGCCTATTCGACCAAATTTGCCTCGTCGCTCTACGGCCCGTTCCGTGAAGCCGGCGGCAGTGCGCTCAAAGGTGATCGCAAAAGTTACCAGATGAACCCGATGAACCGCCGCGAAGCGGTTCGCGAATCATTGCTCGACGAGCAGGAGGGTGCCGATGCGCTGATGGTCAAACCGGCCGGTGCGTACCTGGACATCATCCGTGATATCCGCGAAGCATCGCGTTTGCCGTTGGCGGCTTATCAGGTGAGTGGCGAATACGCGATGATCAAGTTCGGTGCCGCCGCCGGTGCGATCGATGAGGACCGCGTGGTGCGCGAGAGCCTGGGGGCGATCAAGCGGGCGGGCGCGGACCTGATCTTCACCTACTTTGCGATGGACCTGGCGTTGAGCGGAATCTAAGCCGCCGGGCGTGCCGTTGCTACCAGAGGAACGGTTTGATCCCGTGGTCCCGGAAGTAACGCTCGATGACTTTCGGGTCGGCGGACAGGTCGGCAACGGCCACGTAACTGTCGGGCCTTAATAGATAGAAGCCGTTGCGCGCCAGTCCGGCGGCTTCGTGAGTCGGATGCCAGTCGAAAACGTGCAGTGCCAGGTGATGCTCGGCGCACCAGGCAAGCATTTCTTCGCTGGTGTCGCCGTACACATGAACCTGCCAGTTGAGGCTTGTCAGACTGTCGAAATTATCGGTCTCACTGTCATGCGCCCAAGGCAGTCGATCACCGCCGAAAACATGGCCGGCGTGGCCTTCGCTCAGAGGCATCCCGCGATAATTCAGGGTGATTTGCGACACCGTACGAAACAGATACTCGCGCGCCAATTCAAATGAGACCATTTTTGATAACAGGAACGGTGCAATGCGGGTGCGTATCACGTCGGCCATCGGGCCTTCAGCAGAGACGAAATTGAACACCCGGTCGGTGGTTGCCACCAGTCGCCGGGCAAAGGCCATGCGTTCGACTTCATAACTGTCGAGCAGTTTGTCGTTGGCTGCGCCGTTGAGTACCGCGGCGAGTTTCCAGGCCAGATTGATCGCATCACCAATGCCGGTGTTCATGCCCTGGCCACCTGCTGGGCTATGCACGTGTGCGGCATCGCCCAGCAAAAACGCACGCCCGAAACGGAAAGTATCTGCGACCCGGTGATGAACCCGATAAGTAGAGAACCAGTTGACCTTGTGTACCTGAACTTTCAGGTGTTCGATGGCCCGGCTGCTGACGTCTTCAAACTTCAGGGTTTCGGCCTGCTCTGCGCGTTCGTCGCGTACCGTACCGATCAGTCGTGCATGGCCTTCGCTGGCCAACGGAAAAATCGCCAGAAAGTCTGCCTCATCAAGGTCTGCATGCAATTCACCATTGAACACTGGACCGGAGGCCTCGACGTCGGCGACATAAAACACTTGCTGGTAGGTGCCACCGGGAAAATCGATGTCGAGTGTCTTGCGCACGGTAGAGCGAGCACCGTCACAACCCGCCAGGTAGCAGGTCTGACAGGTATGCTCCTGCCCGTCGGGCATGAGTAACTGCGCGGTGATGGTGCCGCCATGTTCGCTAAAGCCGGTCAATTCGGTGTTACGCTCGACCACCACGCCGAACTTCTCCAGGCGTTCGATCAATAACCGCTCGTGCTCGTCCTGTGGGTAGATTTCCAGGAACGAGTAAGGGGTCAGGTCCTTGCCGATATCCTCGAAGGGTAGCCGGGCAACCGGTTCGCCTTTGACCCACAGATTCACTGCCGGTACTTTGTGGCCGTTCTGCACCACGGCTTGGCTGAGGTCGAGTTGGCGGTACAGCTCCAGCGTACGTGCCTGAACCGCCAGGGCGCGAGAAGTGGTGCCGGGTGCGCTGGTCTTGTCGAGGATGCGCACCCGGATGCCAAGCTTGCTGAGCCAAAGCGCCAGGACCAGTCCTGTGGGGCCGGCGCCAATGATCAGTACATCGCTGCGGTTCATGTCGTTGCCCTCGGTCGAGAGTCCCGCTGAACAGGGGTGTATCCAGTTTAGTTCCGATTGACCGAGGTACTTGTTCCCCCGGTGCAATGGCTCAAGAAGCGATATCCTCGGCGGTCAGGGCGCTTAAAAGGACCCATGTAAAAAATGCGATCCCATCGATTGATCATAAGTGTAGTTACGCTGCTGGTACTGGTCGGTTGCGCGAATCAGGCTGCGCGGCAAGCGGCTCAATCGACGCCCGTACAGGTGAAAGCGCAGATTGCCCGTTTGTTGCCGAGCAACACCGTAGACCGTGAAGGCTGGGCCACCGACATTTATGCAGCGTTTGCGGCACAAGCGATCCCGCCCACCACACAGAACCTGTGTTCGGTGCTGGCGGTAACCGAGCAGGAGTCGACCTTTCAAACAGACCCGACGGTGCCGGGGCTGGGCAAGATCGCCCGGGATGAAATCGATCGACGTGCTGCCAGGGCACACATTCCCGATCTTTTGGTGCGCGGAGCCTTGCAGGTCAGTTCAACCAACGGCAAAAGTTACAGCGAGCGCTTGAATGCGGCGCGCAGCGAGAAAGAACTCAGCGCGATATTTGACGATTTCATCGGCCGGGTGCCGATGGGCAAGACTCTGTTTAGTGGCTTCAATCCGGTGCATACCGCCGGCCCGATGCAGGTCAGCGTCGCGTTTGCCGAGCAGCACGCACAGCACTATCCCTATCCGGTAGACAGCTCGATTCGTCATGAGGTGTTCAGTCGCCGTGGCGGCATGTACTTCGGCATTGCGCATTTGCTCGGCTACCCGGTGAGTTACCGCCAACCGTTGTACCGCTTCGCCGATTTCAATGCCGGCTGGTACGCCAGTCGCAATGCCGCGTTTCAGAGTGCACTCAATCGCGCTTCGGGAAGCAGTTTGGCACTGGATGGTGATCTGATCCGCTACGACTCGATCATGCCGGGTTCGACGGAATTGGCGGTGCGCGCGTTGGGTAAACGGCTGGACATGCGCAATACGACGATCAGGGATCAGCTGGAGCTGGGTAACCGCCTCGAATTTGAAGACAGCAAGCTATATAAGAAGGTGTTTGAGCTGGCGGAAACGGCTGAAGGCAAACCTTTGCCCAGGGCAATCCTGCCGGGTATCCAGTTGCAAAGCCCGAAAATCACTCGAAAGCTCACCACGGCCTGGTTCGCCAAGCGCGTCGATGAGCGTTATCAGCGCTGCATGACACGTGCTTCGGCGGGGTAGAGGTAAGCGTTGGCTGTGCAAGTACCGGGCGCTGATCTCAGTAGAGCCCGGGGATCAACCGCCAGGTCTTCGCGCAGTAAGCCTCGTACTCAGCACCAAACTCACTGCGCAACAGGTCTTCTTCGGCGTTTATGCGGGCGATGAGCGCGGGGAGTAGCAGGATGATGAGCACGATCCCGACACCGGAGCGAAAGGCCAGCGCCCAGCCCAGCGCGTTGATCAGCAAACCGAGATAACTCGGATTACGCAGTCTTCGGTAGATACCGTCAGTCACCAGCGTATGCCCAGGCTGAATGGCGACCAGGCCACTGAAGCGTTTGCCAAGTACGAACACGGGCCAGATCCGCAACGTCCCGCCTGCAATGAATAGGATCGCACCGACCCAGCGTATGCCTTCGCCACCGAAGGTCCAGAAGTCCATTCGGTCGGTATAGGCCGGAATAAACGCGGACAACACACCGATCACCCCAAATACCGGTAGCACCCAACGGTTGGCCCGGTCCTCACGTACCCCGGAGCTCAAGTTGGCTTCGGTGAGCAGCGAAAGTCCCACCATCACCAGCGTCGCAAGGGCAATGACCACCAGGGCCGGATGTGAGAAGAATGCAGCAAAGCTACCCAGTCCCAGAATGGCGAGTCCGAGATAGATCAGGATTGCCGCAATGCTGAACACGGCCAGCTTCAGGGAGATCTTCATGGCGGGTGCTCGTTGGGTCGACTCTATTAAGAGTAGTGGGACCAGACGGATTACGGTGCCTGATCGGCTGCTTTCACCCGTCAGGATAGAAAAACTAAATTAAGTGTTGACGGCAGATTCTGGAAGTCTATAATTCGCCCCACTTCCGGCGCAGTCGAAACGGAAAACTCCTTGGTAAACAAAGAGTTACGCAGTTTTCGACAGCGGTTACGCTTCAGTTCATCGAAGCCTGAAGGAGTTGGTAAGGCAGTGTGTTTTCGCCTTATTGACGGTTCGATCATCTCGGTCGAAAGCGGAGARAAAGAGGTGTTGACAGCAGCGAGTAACGCTGTAGAATTCGCCTCCCGCTAACGAGAGATCGGAAGCGCAAGTGGTTGAAGTTGCAAAGGAAACTTTGAAAACTTCTGAAAATAACCRCTTGACAGCAACAGAGGCTGCTGTAGAATGCG
>NZ_JBFTMN010000008.1:0-237852 GCF_056397005.1 Pseudomonas sp. 05N431 | reverse complement strand
CCGAGTGGAGGTGTTCATCAGGGGGTGGGCGCGCAGCGCCGTACGGCGCAGCCGGACACATCGAGAGGAGGTCGTCGCGAAGCAGACCGTAGGCGATGCCCCCTGATGGACACCGGAGCGAGGGAACGCCGAGCCTAGGCGAGGTGCCGTACGCTTGGGGCGAGCGTTTTTTTGCTTACTTTTTTTAGGCGCTTGTAAAAAAAGTGAGTCGCCGTCAGGCGAAACCCTAAGTGGCCGTTACCGCAGGAATGGATATGTACACCTGTAAGAGGTTGGCCGGCTGTCAGGCCGTCATCGCGGGCAGGCTCGCTCCCACAATGGATTGGGGTACATCTGCGGGAGATAGGCCGGCTGTCAGGCCGCCTTCGCAGGCAAGCCAGCTCCCACAGGTGAACTGTGTACATCTGCGGGAGATAGGCCGGCTGTCAGGCCGCCTTCGCGAGCAGGTTCACTCCCACAATAGTTGGACGAATACACCTTGTGAAACACCCGCTAACAACCGCCCCCCATTGAAACCACCCACCACCTGCCCCATCTATCCCTCATACCCCATTGCGCAGGTGCCCCATGAGCGACCAGCAAGAATTCCCGGAAAACCCGAGCGACTACGCCGACCCCGAAAACGCCGAACACCACACCTCAACAGGCAAAGGCCTGGCCCTGCCCGGCCAGAACCTGCCGGACAAGGTCTACATCATCCCGATCCACAATCGCCCGTTCTTCCCCGCGCAAGTACTGCCGGTGATCGTCAACGAAGAACCCTGGGCCGAAACCCTCGACCTGGTCGCCAAGTCCGAACATCACTCGCTGGCGCTGTTCTTCATGGACACCCCGCAGGAAGACCCTCGGCACTTCGACACCTCCGCCCTGCCGCTCTACGGCACCCTGGTGAAAGTCCATCACGCCAGCCGCGAAAACGGCAAACTGCAATTCGTCGCCCAGGGCCTGACCCGCGTACGCCTCAAGACCTGGCTCAAACACCATCGCCCACCGTACCTGGTGGAAGTCGAATACCCGCACCAGCCAAGCGAGCCGACCGATGAGGTCAAGGCCTACGGCATGGCGCTGATCAACGCGATCAAGGAACTGCTGCCGCTCAACCCGCTGTACAGCGAAGAGCTGAAAAACTACCTCAACCGCTTCAGCCCCAACGATCCGTCGCCACTGACCGACTTCGCCGCCGCCCTGACCTCGGCCACCGGCAGCGAGCTGCAAGAAGTGCTCGACTGCGTGCCAATGCTCAAGCGCATGGAAAAAGTCCTGCCGATGCTGCGCAAGGAAGTCGAAGTCGCGCGTTTGCAGAAAGAAATCTCCGCCGAAGTGAACCGCAAGATCGGCGAGCACCAGCGCGAGTTTTTCCTCAAGGAACAACTCAAGGTCATCCAGCAGGAACTGGGACTGACCAAGGACGACCGCAGTGCCGACGTCGAGCAGTTCGAGCAGCGGCTGGTGGGCAAGGTCCTGCCGCCACAGGCACAGAAACGCATCGAAGAGGAAATGAACAAGCTGTCGATCCTCGAAACCGGCTCGCCGGAATACGCCGTGACCCGCAACTACCTGGAATGGGCGACAGCGGTGCCGTGGGGCGTTTATGGCGAGGACAAACTCGACCTCAAACACGCACGTAAAGTCCTCGACCAGCACCACGCCGGGCTCGACGACATCAAGGACAGGATCCTCGAATTCCTTGCGGTCGGCGCCTACAAAGGTGAGATCGCCGGCTCCATCGTGCTGTTGGTCGGCCCACCGGGCGTGGGCAAGACCAGTGTCGGCAAATCCATCGCCGAGTCGTTGGGGCGGCCGTTCTATCGCTTCAGCGTCGGCGGCATGCGCGACGAAGCCGAGATCAAGGGCCACCGTCGCACTTACATCGGTGCGCTGCCGGGCAAGCTGGTCCAGGCGTTGAAAGACGTTGAAGTGATGAACCCGGTGATCATGCTCGACGAGATCGACAAGATGGGCCAAAGCTTCCAGGGCGATCCGGCCTCGGCGCTGTTGGAAACCCTGGACCCGGAACAGAACGTCGAATTCCTCGACCATTACCTGGACCTGCGCCTGGACCTGTCGAAAGTGCTGTTCGTCTGCACCGCCAACACCCTGGACTCGATTCCCGGCCCATTGCTCGACCGGATGGAAGTGATTCGCCTGTCGGGTTACATCACCGAGGAAAAGGTCGCCATTGCCAAGCGTCACCTGTGGCCTAAACAGCTTGAGAAAGCCGGGGTGTCGAAAACCAGCCTGTCCATCAGCGACAGCGCGCTGAAAGCCTTGATCGACGGTTACGCCCGCGAAGCCGGGGTGCGTCAGCTGGAAAAGCAACTGGGCAAACTGGTGCGCAAAGCCGTCGTGAAGCTGCTCGACGAACCGAAAGCTGTGATCAAGCTCGGCCCCAAAGACCTCGAAGCCTCACTCGGTATGCCGGTGTTCCGCAACGAACAAGTGCTGTCCGGTACCGGCGTCATCACCGGCCTGGCCTGGACCAGCATGGGCGGCGCGACCTTGCCGATCGAAGCCACGCGCATCCACACCCTCAACCGCGGCTTCAAGCTCACCGGGCAACTGGGTGATGTGATGAAGGAATCGGCCGAGATCGCCTACAGCTACGTCAGCTCGCACCTCAAGCAGTTCGGTGGCGACGCGAAGTTCTTCGACGAAGCCTTCATCCACCTCCATGTACCGGAAGGTGCAACGCCGAAAGATGGCCCAAGCGCTGGCGTAACCATGGCCAGCGCCCTGCTCTCGCTGGCACGCAATCAGCCGCCGAAAAAAGGCGTGGCCATGACCGGTGAACTGACCCTGACCGGACATGTACTGCCGATTGGTGGTGTGCGCGAGAAGGTGATCGCGGCGCGGCGCCAGAAGATCTTCGAACTGATCTTGCCCGAGCCCAACCGTGGCAGTTTCGAGGAATTGCCGGATTACCTGAAGGAAGGGATTACCGTGCACTTCGCCAAGCGTTTTGCGGATGTGGCGAAGGTGTTGTTCTGACAGTGATGTAGCGCCATTACCATCGCCATCGCGAGCAAGCTCGCTCCCACAGGGATAGTGATAAACCTGTGGGAGCGAGCTTGCTCGCGATGGCGTCAGCACTCACGACGCCAACTCTCCGGCCGTCCCAGTCGGGAGCGTCACACTTAGTCTCATCTTCGGTTATGCTCGCCGTTCGTCGTGAATACCGGAGCCGCTGACCTTATGTCCCCCACTCGCCTGTTGGTCCCCCTGAGCCTCGCCCTGCTGGCCGCCTGCGCCACTCAACCGAAACAGAACGTGACGGTGGAAAAACAAAGCGAATGCCCGGTGCAACTGAATAACGGGCAACACCTGATCCTGACGCTGCCGAGCAACCCGACCACCGGTTATCGCTGGGCGATCCAGGATTCGGCCGGTGGTGTGCTGCGGGCAATCAGCCCTGAGGTTTACAGCAACCCGGAGAACAGCGGGCTGGTGGGCAGTGGCGGGCAATCGACCTGGCGCTTTCAAGCGTTCGCCGCGGGTAACGGGCGTTTGCGTCTGACTTATCAACAGCCGTGGGAGCCGGAAGTCGAGCCTGCGCAAACCTTCGACTGCGCGATTTCGGTGAACTGATCATGGGCTGGCTGATTCTGGCGCTGATGGGCGCGGTAACGTTTCTCTACGGAGTGAGCGTACACGCCGCGTTGCTGTGCCTGTTGGTCAAACCGCTGCCCGTGTTAGCGCTACTCGGCTGGTTGCACGACGCTCCGCCCAGCGACTATCGGCGCTGGATCAGCCTAGGCCTGATGTTTTCCGTGCTCGGCGATGTGCTGCTGGCGTGGCCGGGGGATTTATTCGTATTTGGTCTGGGCGCGTTTCTGGTGGCGCACCTGGTGTACTTGAAAGCCTATTTGAGTGATTGCCGACGCTTGGCGCTGGTGCCGCTGATCTTCGCGCTCGGCGTCGGTGCCGTGTTGCTGGGGATCCTGATCAGCCATGGCCTGGGGCCGTTGCTGGTTCCGGTGATCGTTTACGGCGTGGCCATCAGCGCCATGCTCTGGAGGGCATTGGCCCGTTTGGGCAGCGACGTGCCCAAACGCTCGGCGCTGTTGGCGGCCGGTGGGGCGCTGGCGTTTGTGTTCTCCGACAGCGTGATTGGCATCAGCCGTTTTGTAGTGCCGTTCCAGGCGGCGCCCTACGTGATCATCCTCAGCTATTGGCTGGGGCAATGGGGGATTACCGCGTCGGCGTTCACCCAGAAACCGCACTGAATTCATCGCGAGCAAGCTCGCTCCCACATTTGATTTGTGCTGCACACAGGGTAAGTGCCCGACTCAGAACCATTGTGGGAGCGAGCTTGCTCGCGATAGCGGTTTCACTGACGACGCAAACTTCAGCGCATGCGGGCGGTTTATCAGACAACCCGCGCATCCACGCGCCAAGTTGGCTAAAATGCCGGCCTTTTCCACATCCGCCGCTGGAACCGCCGTGAGCAAAGAATCCGATCGCCTTTTCGCCCAGCCTTTGGCCCAGGTGCCTGACTTCGCCTTTAACGAGGACGTGGTGCGGGTGTTCCCGGACATGATCAAGCGCTCGGTGCCGGGTTACCCGACCATTGTCGAAAACCTCGGCGTGCTCGCGGCGCAGTTCGCCCAACCGGGTAGCGTGCTCTACGACCTGGGTTCTTCCCTCGGCGCGGTGACCCAGGCCCTGCGCCGTCACGTGCGCACCGACGGTTGCCGGGTGATCGCGGTGGATAACTCGGCGGCGATGGTCGAGCGTTGCCGCGAATACCTCAACGGCCAGGACTCGATGTTCCAGGAGCTGCTGCCGGTTGAAGTGATCGAAGGCGACATTCTCGCGCTGGAGTTCAAACCGGCCTCGGTGGTGGCGCTGAACTTCACCCTGCAATTCATTGCCCCGGACCAACGCCTGGCACTGCTCGGGCGCATCCGGCAGTCGCTGTTGCCCGGTGGTGCACTGATTCTGTCGGAGAAGCTGCGTTTCGAAGACGCCGAAGAACACACGCTGCTCACCGACCTGCACATCGCCTTCAAACGCGCCAACGGCTACAGCGAACTGGAAATCGCCCAGAAGCGCAGCGCCATCGAAAACGTCATGAAGCCCGACAGCCTCGAAGAACACCGCGAACGCCTGCTGGCTGCCGGGTTCTCGAAAGTCGTGCCGTGGTTCCAGTGTCTTAACTTTGCCTCGTTGATTGCCTTGCCATGATTGATCTGTCTCCCCTCGCCCGCCGTCTGGCCGGCACACCGCTGGCCGACTGGGCCAACACCCTGCAAGCGCAACTCGACGTAAAAATGGAAAAAGGTCACGGCGACCTCGAGCGCTGGCAGAGTGCGCTGGACGCTTTGCCGAAGCTCCAGCCGAGTGAAGTCGACCTGCTGAACGGCCTGACCCTGAACACCGACTGCGACGATGAAACCCGCGCGCAAATGCGTACCGCATTGATGGGCTTGTCGCCTTGGCGCAAAGGTCCGTTCGACCTGTTCGGCGTGCACGTCGACACCGAATGGCGCTCGGACTGGAAGTGGTCGCGGGTCGCCCCGCACCTGGACCTCAAGGGTAAACGCATCCTCGATGTCGGCTGCGGCAACGGCTACTACATGTGGCGCATGCTCGGTGCGGGTGCCGACAGCGTGATCGGCGTCGATCCGAACTGGCTGTTTTTCTGCCAGTTCCAGGCGGTGCAGCGTTACCTGTCGGAGCCCAATGCCTGGCACCTGCCATTTCCTTTTGAAGACCTGCCACCGAATCTGGAAGGCTTCGACACCGTGTTTTCCATGGGCGTGTTCTACCATCGCCGCTCGCCAATCGAGCATTTGCTGGCGCTGAAGGATTGCCTGGTCAAGGGCGGTGAACTGGTGCTGGAAACGCTGGTGATCGAAGGCGATGAGCAGCAGGTGCTGGTACCGGAAGACCGTTATGCGCAGATGCGCAACGTCTGGTTCCTGCCGTCGGTGCCGGCGCTGATGCTCTGGCTGCGCCGGGCCGGGTTCAGCGATGTGCGCTGCGTGGATGTCAGCGTGACCACCGTTGAAGAACAACGCGGGACCGAGTGGATGAAGTATCAGTCGTTGAGCGACTTCCTCGATCCCGAGGACCACAGCAAGACCATTGAAGGTCTGCCGGCGCCGATGCGCGCGGTGATCGTCGCCCGCAAGTAAAACACCATTCTCCTGATCACTGGAGATCCCCTGTGGGAGCGAGCTTGCTCGCGATAGCGGACTGTCATACAACATTGATGTTGGATGTTATGGCCTCATCGCGAGCAAGCTCGCTCCCACATGGGTCATGTGTTTAGTCTGCTGGTTTGGCGCGTCGGGCCTTGAAGAACTCGCTCAGCACCGTGCCGCACTCTTCGGCCAAGACCCCGCCTTCGACCAGCACCCGGTGATTGAGAAAGCCCTGGGTGAAAAACTGCCCCTGGCTTTGCACGATCCCGGCCTTGGGCTCCAGCGCCCCGTAGACCACCCGCGAAATCCGCGAATGCACGATCAAACCGGCGCACATGCTGCACGGTTCCAGCGTGACGTACAACGTGCTGCCCGGCAGACGATAGTTACTTACGGCCTGCGCCGCAGCGCGGATCGCGACCATTTCGGCGTGGGCGCTGGGGTCGCTGCCGCTGATCGGGCAATTGAAGCCGCGACCGATGATTTCACCGTCCTGCACCAGCACCGCACCCACCGGCACTTCGCCGAGGGCGGCACCTTGTGCGGCCAGCGCCAGGGCTTCGCGCATGAAGTCCTGATCGCGGCTACGGTCGATGATCTTCGCCGGGCGTATCTGACGCATCAGGCCACCTCGATCGCGGCCATCAGGCCGGTTTCCATATGGTCGATCACATGGCAGTGGAACATCCACACCCCCGGGTTATCCGCCACCAGCGCCACCTGGGCGCGTTCGTTCTTGCCCAGCAGGTAAGTGTCGGTGAAATACGGAATGATCTTTTTGCGGTTCGAGGCAATGACCTTGAAGCTCATGCCGTGCAAGTGAACCGGATGCTGGTACTGGGTCATGTTCTTCAATTCGAAAATGTAGCTTTTGCCTTTCGCAAGCTTGGCAATCGGGCGGTCGGCACAGGTTTTGTCGGTGATGTCCCAGGCCTTGCCATTGATCTGCCAGAGGCTCGGCGGCTTGCCATTATCGACGTTCACCGACACCGATCCAACCCACTCGAAATTGAAGTTGAGCTTCTCGGCATTGGCCAGGTCCGGCTCGGAAATCGGGTTGGCCGGCAGCGCCGGTGGCCACTGGGTTGGCGCGTCATTGTTGGCCACCGAACGCAAAGTGCCAATGCGCACCGGCCCGTTACGCAGCGACAATTCTTCACCCGCCGCTGGGGCCTTGATCGCCAGGCAAATGCGCATGCCCGGCCCCAGCCAGTATTCCTTGCCCAGCGGACGCGGCTCGATCGGGTTGCCGTCGAGCGCGTAGATCTGCGCTTCGACGCCGGGAATGTTGAGGCGGTAAGTCAGGGTGTTGTCGAGATTGAGCAGGCGCACCCGGGTGATCTGCCCGGCCGGTAAGTCGATCACCGGCAGTGGCACACCATTGATGGTCGCCAGACGCCCGGCCGTACCACCCCGCGCCGCTTCACGAGGAACGCTGAACGGCACGAACGCGCCCTCTTCATCGACGTGCCAGCTTTTCAGGCTGAGGGTCTTCTCGTACTTGAAACCGGTGGGCTCGCGCTCTTCGATGATCAGCGGCCCGACCAGCCCGCGCCCCAGCTCTTGGCTGCTGTTCACGTGCGGGTGATACCAGTAGCTGCCAGCGTCCGGCACGCGGAATTTGTAGTCAAAATACTCGCCCGGCAGCACCGGTAATTGCGAGACGTAAGGCACGCCGTCCATCTCCAGCGGCAAACGGATGCCGTGCCAGTGAATGGTGGTGGGCACCGGCAGGTGGTTGATGAAACGCACCCGCAGCCATTCGCCCTGGCGCACCCGTAGTTCCGTCCCCGGCGCCGACGGACCAAAGGCCCAGGCCTCGGTTTTGTGCCCCGGCACCAGCTCAACATCCAGCGGCGCGGCGATCAGCTCGTAGTCGTGACCCGCACTGGCGTCGGCCATTTTCCCCAGCCAGTAACGCGATGCACCACCGGCCCCGACGCCCACCACTGCCAAACCGGCCAGACCACCCAGTATTTGTCGACGGGTAAAGGACATGAACTCAACAACCTCACGTATCAGCAGCAGGCCTATGCCTGCAAAAGGCGAATACGATACACCTGCGGATGAGAAACAGTAAGGGCAACGCGGGTTTCCTATCGCAGGAGCAAAGCTCGCGATGAATAACTACGCCCGTCCCCGTACTCGTCCCCGTAGCAGCTGCCGAGCAGCGCGAGGCTGCGTTCGGCGGCGCAGCCGTCGTAGTCCGGCTGACGTGGTTTACCTGAAAGAACGCGGTGAGAGGTTTTGCGACGGCTGCGCCGCCGAACGCAGCCTCGCGCTGCTCGGCAGCTGCTACGGGAGATCGGGGGCGCAGATGTGCAGATTGCGCCTACAGTCCTGTGATCAAATGCACCACCCCACCCGCCAACGCCATCACCCCCGGTACACCCGCTGCACGCAAGGCTGTCGCGTCCAACAGCGCGGCATCTTTCAACTCCACCCGCACCCGCGTCAGGGCAACCCGCTGCTGCGACTTGAGATTGCTCGCCCCGCCTAGCGCGGCGACGACATTCGCAGCCAGGCCCGAGACAGGATGAGCAGCCACCTTCGGCTCATCCACCACCAGGTCTGGGGTCAATGCCTTCCAGAACACCCGTTGCATTTTCTCGAACATGTTCAGTTCTCCAACACCTGTGAAGTTTCGACCATCGCCTGCTGCTGCAAGCTCAAGGCCGCGCGGACCTGCTCGGCGCTTTCCAGCCCCAGCACCTGATGCGCGATGGCCTGACAGTCGCTGAGCTCAACCTCGCGAATCGCTGCCTTGATCGCTGGAATCAGCGGCACGCTGACCGACAGCTCATCCACGCCAAGCCCCAGCAACAGCGGCACTGCCAGAGTCTCCGACGCCAGCGCGCCACACACGCCGACCCACTTGCCATGGGCATGGGCGGCCTTCACGGTGCTGGCGATCAGGCGCAGCACCGATGGGTGAAAACTGTCAGCCTGACTGGCCAGCCGCGGGTGATCGCGGTCCATGGCCAAGGTGTACTGAGTCAGGTCGTTGGTGCCGATGGAGAAGAAATCCACTTCCGGCGCAAACAGATCCGCCATCAGCGCGGCTGCCGGGACCTCGATCATGATGCCCAGTTTCGGCAGCTCCTTGAGCCCCAGCGCCAGCGCCTCTTCTTCAAGCATCAGCCGCGCCAGGCGCAGCTCCGACAGCTGGCTGACCATCGGCAACATGATGTGCAGACGCGCCAGTCCGGCGCTGCTCAGAATCGCCCGAAATTGCTCGCGCAACAGTTGTGGACGCTCCAGGCACAAGCGAATCCCGCGCATGCCCAAAAATGGATTGGCCTCGCTGTCCATCGGCACATAGGCCAAGGGTTTGTCGCCGCCGACATCCAGCGTGCGCACCACCAGATTGCGTTGCGGGCCCAGTGCGCGGGCGATGGCGCTGTACGTTATCGTTTGCTCATCATGGCTCGGCGCACTGTGGCGCTCGAGGTACAAAAACTCCGAACGCAACAGGCCAACACCCTCAGCCCCGAGGCTCATGGCCTGCTCGGTTTCGGCCAGCGAAGCAACGTTGGCCGTGACTTCGAAGTGATGACCGTCACGGGTGACGGCCGCCCGTGCAGCGTTTTCCAGCTCGTGTTGATGACGCTGGCGTTGCTGCTGGCGCTTGGCGTGCAACTGCTCGATGACCGACACCGCCGGGTCCAGGTGCAATTCGCCCTTGTCCGCATCGAGCAGCACTCGGGTGCCACTGGCCAGCGACAGCACCTGCATCGGTAAACCACACACCGCTGGCAAACCCAGAGCCCGGGCGAGTATCGCCACATGGCTGGTGGCACCTCCGCCGACGGTGGCGAAGCCCAACACTTTGCCGGTATCCAGCGCAGCGGTCTGCGACGGCGTCAGTTGTTCGGCAATCAAGATCGCCTGATCCGGCAACTCCCAGACACCGTCCGGTACCCCGAGAATCAGCTTGAGCACACGCTGACCGACGTCCATCAGGTCCAACGCGCGCTCGGCGAGCAACGTGCTGCCCAGCGATTTGAACAGCGTAGCGGTGGCTTCAGTGGCGCTGTTCCAGGCAAACGCCGCGCTCTTGCCCTCAGCGATCAGGACCTGGGCCTGCTCCAGCAGGCTCGGGTCTTCCAGCAACTCCTGATGCGCCTTGAAGATGTCCGCCTGCGCCTCAGCGGTCGCGTTGTCACGCAAACGTTGCAGCGCCTGTGTCGCGTGCGTCAGCGCACGTTCCAGCGACTCGCGCTCCAGGTGTTGATCCGCAGCAAACTCAGGCATTTCCAGGGTGCGCTCAGCGACTTGCACCACGTACCCGAAGGCCGAACCCGCCGAAGCACAGACTCCGCGCAGCAGCTTCGTCGACACCTCTTGCGCCTGAACCACTGGCGCTACCACCGCCACCGGAGTCACAGCTTCACCGCAGCCATCCGCCAGCAATTGGGCCAGCGTGCTGATTGCCAATTCGGCATCTTCGCCCACCGCACTGACCTGCAACGCATCGCCGTGCACCGTCTGCAACGCCATGATCGCTACCAGCGACTTGGCGTTGGCGCTGTCCTGCTGCTTGTGCAGGCAAATGCTCGCCGTAAACCCTTTCGCCGCCTGGGCAAAGATCGCCGCCGGCCGTGCGTGCAGGCCATTGGGGTTAGGCAGGTGGATCGGTTTGGAGAACAGCGCTTCGCCCTCCTCCTGCGCAACAACGGTACGCGGATCGCCCAGGCTCAGGCGCAACACCGGCTGCGCACAGGCCACCAGACCGCTGTCCGGTGTCAGCAGACTGAAGGGCTCGCCGCTGACCACCAGCATCAAGGTCAACAGGCTGCGAGCATGCAGGGCGACATAGTCGGCATCGAACTCGATCAACGACTGCCCGGCCTCGACACGCTGGCCCTGCTCGACCAAGGCGCTGAACCCCTGGCCCGCGAGGTTCACGGTGTCCAGGCCAATGTGCAGCAACACCTGCACACCGCTGTCATCGGTGATGCTGATCGCATGGCCGCTGTGTTGAAGGTTGCTGACGACGCCGGCCAACGGTGCGCAAAGGACCTGCGAGGTCGGATCGATGCACAGGCCGTCGCCGATCACCCGGCTGGCGAACACCGGATCCGGCACGTGATCAAGCGGCATCAGCACCCCGGACAGCGGCGCCAGCAATTGCAAGGGTTGGGTTAGGGTCATGACTTCACCTGCGGTTTTGTTCTGTGTAGATACATTGAGCAGCACTGCACCCTGTAGCAGCTGGCGTAGCCTGCGTTCGGCTGCGGAGCAGTCGTGAATCCTGCACCCTCGGTCTGCCTGAATCACCGTGGTGCCTGATTTTACGACTGCTTCGCAGCCGAACGCCGGCTACGCCAGCTGCTACGAAAGCACGTTGAGCCTGCAGCTGATTACCGTACTTATTTCCACCAGTACTCGACCTGCAATCCGACGTTCGCACCATGCAGTGCCGTTCCGAACGCGCCGGTATCGGACAACGCCGAACCTTGTGCCAGTTCATTGGCCGCGCGCTTGGCCGCCTCGTTCCAGCTGGCATAGGTGTAGTACAAACGCACCTCGGGGCGCTCCCAGAACCCCGGACCTTTGGGCGACCAGGTCGGGGCAAAGGTGAACTTGCTCAGCTTGCGCGTACCGCCGGGCGCCTCGACCTGATCGTGCCCCAGCTCAGTCACCAGTTTGAATTGATCGGTGATTGCATACGCCGGACGAACGCCCAGGGAAATCCAGTTCTGGCCGTTACCGTCCGGGCGGATGTCCTTTTGATAGACCGCTTCGACCTGACCACCAAAACGCGGCGTCAGTTGCCAGTCGAAGAACTCCACCAGGCGGTAGCTCTTGTTGCGGTCATCCAGCCCCACGTCGCCGGTGTAGCCCAACCCGGTGCCGGGCCCTTCGCCGTATTGCAGCGCCAGTTTGTTCTTGCCGCCGAAAAAGTCTTTTTGCACATGTTGAGCGGTGATCGCCCACCCTGCGTGCGCGTCGCGACGGTCGGGCTTGTCGATGTAGCTCAGGCCAAACTCCAGCTCACCGCCAGGGTTGGTATCAAAGCCTGAGACGTTGAAGTCGTGTCGAGTAACGTAGTCCTTCTGGTACAGGTTGTCCTTGCGCGAAAACGCGTAGCTGTATTTCAGATCGCCAATTTTTACGTCCTCGACACCGCCGCCCGTAGCACTCTGGTTCCAGTAGTAGAAGTCGGAGATATGGATGTCGTTCCGCTTGTAGTAACGCCGACCAGCCCAGAGCGAACCGCCATTGAGGCTCGGCAAATTCGACCACTGCGCATACATCTGCGGCATCCGTACCGAGCCGTTGTCGCCCTGGAAGGTCAGGTTGCGGTCGTACTGGTTGTACAGCGAAGCCATGCCATCGACGCTGAGCACCGAGCCGTCATCGAGGGTCAGCAGGTTCTGACGCAATTCCAGCTCCGCGTACTGTTCGCACTCGTTACCCAAACGGTACTTCGACTCTGCGCCGGGCAGTTTGAAGCACGATTGCGAGCCGCCGTTGACCGTGCTCCCGACGCCGCTGCGCAGGTAACCGGCGAACTCCAGAGCGTGGGCCGAGAACGGCAATACCAGGCACACGCACGACGCTGCAAGGCTGCGATTTATTGTTGTTTTCAAGAGCCACCCCATTATTTTTATTGTGCTCATCCGGCAAAACCTGCGCGCAAAAAGCCCCCGCGCAGTGCTCTGCGAGTTGTTTGAAGAACGTGTTTTTTAGTGGTCGGTCAGGTGCAGAACGAACGACTCGTAAGGCCGCAGGAACAGCTGCTGCTTGCGCACCTCAGAGTCCGGGTAGTTGCTGATCACCAAGCGTTGCAACATGCAGTCGGTGATCACCCGCTCCGGCAGCTCGACTTCACACGCCGTGCCATAGAAGTTGTTCACCACCAACAGCCGCTCGCCGCAGCCTTCACGCAGGTACACCCAAACCTGTTTGTGCGCGGGCAAGAGCTGGCGATACACGCCGTCCTGGATCAGCGGTTCGCTGCGGCGCAAGGCAATCAGCTGGCGATAGTGGTGCAGCACCGAAGTCGTGTCGTCGAGCTGGTTTTCGACGTTGATCTGCGTGGCGTTGGCCGGCACGCCGATCCACGGCTCGGTGCTGCTGAAACCGGCATTGGGTAACGCGCTCCACTGCATGGGAGTGCGACTGTTGTCGCGGGACTTTTGCATGATCGCGGCCATGCTCGAGGCCTCGGACTCGCCCGCCTCGCGCTTGAGGCGGTAGATGTTCAGGGTTTCGACATCCCGGTACTGCTCGATGCGCTCGAAGCCCGGGTTAGTCATGCCCAACTCTTCACCCTGATAGATGAACGGCGTGCCCTGTAAAAAGTGCAGTGCGGTGCCGAGCATCTTCGCCGAGACCACCCGATGTTCACCGTCATCGCCAAACCGCGACACCACGCGCGGCTGGTCGTGGTTACACCAGAACAGCGCATTCCAGCCGCCGCCGGCCTGCATCCCGGTCTGCCAATCGGAAAGGATGCGCTTGAGTTCGAGGAAATCGAAATCAGCGCGAACCCATTTCTGCATATGTGGGTAATCGACTTTCAGGTGATGAAAGTTGAAGGTCATCGACAGCTCTTTGGAGTCCGGTCGCGAATAGCGGATGCAGTGCTCAAGGCTGGTGGATGACATCTCGCCGACGTTGATCAGGTCATGGCCTTCGAAGACTTCGCGGTGCATTTCCTGCAAGTACTCGTGCACGTTCGGGCCGTCGGTGTAGAAGCGTCGACCGTCGGTGTTGTCTTCGGGGAAGTCCGCCGGTTTTGAGATCAGGTTGATCACGTCCAGACGGAATCCGCCCACGCCTTTGTCACGCCAGAAGCGCATCAGCTTGAAGACTTCAGCACGGACCTGCGGGTTGTCCCAATTCAGGTCGGCCTGGGTGTGGTCGAACAGGTGCAGAAAGTACTGACCGGTTTGCGCCTCGTATTCCCAGGCCGAACCGCCGAACTTCGACTCCCAGTTGTTCGGCTGATCGCGCCAGATGTAGAAGTCACGGTACGGGTTATCGAGGCTGCTGCGCGCTTGCTGAAACCAGGTGTGCTCGATGGAGGTGTGGTTGACCACGATGTCGAGCATCAGCTTGATCCCGCGCTTGCCGGCCTCGGTAATCAGCAACTCGCAGTCGGCCATGGTTCCGTAGCTCGGGTCGATGGCGTAGTAGTCACTGATGTCGTAGCCGTTGTCGCGTTGCGGCGAGCGCAGGAACGGGGTGATCCACAGGCAGTCGACACCCAGCCATTGCAGGTAATCGAGCTTGGCCATCACCCCGAGCAGATCGCCCGTGGGGTTGCCGGCGTGGCTGTGAAAACTTTTCGGGTAGATCTGGTAGATCACCGAACGCTGCCAGTCTTGCATGGCGCAAATCCTTTAATTGGTTTTGTACTGACCCTGAGGGCCTCATCGCGAGCAAGCTCGCTCCCACAGGGTTTCGCATTCCAATGTGGGAGCGAGCTTGCTCGCGATTGCGATCTGTCAGGCAACGCGATACCCGGGCCGAACGATTTTCATGCTCATGCCACAGGTCAAAACAAACGGCACGACCATGGCGATGACCATCCCGACAATGAACATCGGAATGAACTGCGGGATGATCGAGATGAAACCGGGCAAGCCACCGACACCGATTGCCGAGGCCTGAACCTTGTTCAGCGAAAGGAACATGCAGCCCAGCGCCGAGCCGATCAGTGCGGCGTAGAACGGAAACTTGTAGCGCAGGTTGACGCCGAACATCGCCGGTTCAGTGATGCCGAAATAGGCGGAAATCGCCGAGGTCGAAGCCATGCTTTTGTCCCGTGCGCTACGGGTCATATAGAACACCCCGAGCGCCGCGCTGCCTTGTGCAAGGTTGGACATGACGATCATCGGCCAGATGAACGTGCCGCCCTGGGTCGAGATCAGTTGCAGATCCACCGCGAGGAACATGTGGTGCATGCCGGTGATCACCAGCGGTGCATACAGCAGACCGAATATCGCCCCGCCGAGCATCGGCGCCAGGTCGAACAAGGTCACCACGCCTTCGGTAATCAGAATCCCCAGGTGACGGGTCACCGGACCGATCACGGCCAGCGCCAACACCCCGGTCACGACGATGGTGGTAATCGGCACCACCAACAGTTGAATGGCATTCGGCACCCGTGCCCGCAGCCATTTTTCAATGACGCTCATGACGTAGGCGGCCATCAGGATCGGCAGGATCTGGCCCTGATAGCCGACCTTCTCGATCTTGAACCAGCCGAAAATATCGAAGTACGGCAGGCTCTGGCCGTCCAGCCCGGCCACTGCTTTGCCGTAGTTCCAGGCGTTGAGCAGGTCCGGGTGAACCAGCATCAGGCCGAGCACGATGCCGAGGATTTCACTGCCGCCAAACCGCTTGGCCGCCGACCAGCCAACCAGCGCCGGGAGGAACACGAACGAGGTGTTGGCCATCAGATTGATCAGGCTCCAGACACCGTCCAGTGTCGGGTAGGCCTCAAGCAGGGTCTTGCCGGCAATGAACATGCCTTTGGCGCCAATCAGGTTGTTCACGCCCATCAGCAGGCCGGCAATGATCAGCGCCGGCAGAATCGGCATGAACACATCGGAGAACACCCGCACCAGACGCTGCATGGCGTTGGTCTTGTCGGCGCCCTTTTGTTTCACGTCGGCGATGGTCGACGCGGCGAGACCGGTCTGCTCGCGCAGTGCGGCGTAGACCTTCTCGACTTCACCAGGACCGATGACCACCTGAAACAGGCCGCCGGTGAAAAACGAGCCTTTGACCAGGTCGATCTGGTTCAGCGTCGCGCTGTCGACCCGCTGCGGGTCTTTGAGGGCCAGGCGCAGACGCGTGACGCAATGCGCGGCCTGTTCGAGGTTGTCAGCGCCACCGAGGCTATGAAGCAGCTCGCTGGCGATAGTCGCATAATCGTGGCTCATGCTTTTTCATCCACTGTGTTTTTTTGTTGTTGGCAGCATGCCGAAGCGAAAAGTACTCGTCTGTACGAGTTATTGCAATAACTCGTACAGACGAGTTTCAATTTGTTTACTCACAAGCCGACCAGTGGCCCTATTTCCGGCAGCTACGATCACCCCGCCATCAGCGCAATAGACAAACCCTCACGCGTTCCCTAAGGTTCCTGCCTTGAGCACAACGCAGCCACTACCATGAGCAAATACAACCAGATCTACAGCGATCTGCTTGCCAGCATCACTACCGAACGTCTGGAACGCGGCGCGCGGTTGCCTTCCGAAACCGAATTGATGGACAGCTACCAGGCCAGCCGCGGCACCGTGCGCAAGGCTATCGAACTGCTTCAGGAACGCGGCTTCGCCCAGAAAGTCCACGGTAAAGGCACCTTCGTACTGTCGACCAACCCGATCGAATTCCAGCTCGGCGGCATCGTCAGTTTTCAGGAAACCTACCCAAGGCTGGGCAACGACGTCAGCACCGAGGTCGTGGAGTTTGAACAGATTCCCCTGCAAGGCGCCTTGCTCGAACACTTGCAAGCCGAAGAAGGCAGCCTGATCACGCGGATCAAGCGCATACGGCGAATCGATGGAAAAAGGGTCATCCTGGACATCAACCACTTTGTCGCCGAGCTCATTCCGGGGCTGAACCGCGAGATCGCCGAGCACTCGATCTACGCCTTCATCGAGCAGACTCTGCAACTGCAAATCGCCTACGCCCAACGCACCATCGAAGCGATGCCGCGGAGCAAGGATGACCAGCAGCACCTGGACCTCGACGGCCAGAGCCATGTGATCGTGGTCAGCAACCAGACCTTTTTGCAGGATGGCCGGCAGTTCGAGTACACCGAGTCGCGGCATACCCTGGACAAGTTCTACTTCTCGGACGTGGCGCGGCGCTGACAAAGCGCAACACTTTCGAGGTCTGCACATAACTATGTAGCGCCTCTCTGCTGAGCGAATGGGAAATCCTGACTACCCATTTCTCAAGGAGAGAGAGCACATGAACCCAACTGAAACCCGCCCCCTGCCCAACGCCGCAGACAAGGCCGCCCTGAAGGTAATCGCCAGCCACGTCGTCAAGGCCTGCCCGAGCCTGCAGGATACAGCCCACGAGATCGCCACTGATCTGCTCATAAAATACGGTGTCGTCGGCCTCGATCCCGACCAGGTCTATTTCCATCGATTCAAGGCCGCTCAAAGCAGCTCGAAGTCCTTCACTGGCTGGATGCACCTTTATGAAAAACCCTATGAATCCTTGACCCTGACGCAGTTGGTTATTCACCGGTTTCGCGCCACCGATCAGGACAATGCCGATCTGCTGGATCTGTACGGGGGGTTCTACACGGATGGACCCAATAGCGATAATTTCAACGAAACCAACGAGGTGCGCCTGCATGGCAACGAAGTTCTGAAGGACTTCTGGAGTATCAATTTCAGCGACGTTTATCGTAAAAAGATCCAAACATTCTGGGATGATTTTGCCGATGAATTCCGCACACTGGCCAAATGCAGTTTTCTCGACAAAGCCGTTGAAGCGCGCGACAACTGGCACTTGTCCGACGATGATTTTCAAACGGTGGTCAAGGCTGTCATCGGCCCACTGACCTGGCCGGTCAGCCTGAAGATGCTGCAAAGCACCACACCGACCAGTGAAGGTGCACGGGTTTGCGCGCTGGATATCGCCGGGCACGTGGCGACCAACATCCTGCGCATCATTGACCCCAAGGGCAGGCAGATTCTGTATGTGCCGGGCGAGGAAGACGCATTTCAAGTACTCGATACCGAGATGGCCATGTGTTGGTGGGCGATGTACAGAATGAACGACAAGGAGCTGCGGGACGCACTCTTGAGTCATTTCACGTTGGCCGACCGCCAGGCAATCACCGACAACCTGACTGATCTCAACAAAAGCCTGGAGGCCAGCTGGCGTCTCGCGAACTATCACATGATCAACCAGAAAGACCTGAAGGTGACAGGCGATGCCTTCAGCTGGTTACGTGACTCTACCCGGTCGGCGATGTTCGCCGAGGCTGACCTGACGTTGACCTCCAATGGCGATCTGCGCAAGAAACTGTGGATCGGTTACCTGAGTGCCGGCTTGCGAGTGTTCGGTCCGATGGCAGCCGTTGGCTGGCCTGTCGCACTGCCCGTGATCGGTGCCAGCCTGGCCAACACGGGATTGAACATCGACCAGGCCGTCAATGGCAAAACCGCGTCCGAGCGAAAGCAAGGGGTGATCGGAGCCATCCTCAGCGGTATCGATACCCTGCTCAACCTTCCGCTCCTCAAGGGCGTCGGGTCGATGGCAGAGGTCGGCGCTGAAGTGGAGGCTGCCGAGGCCAGTGAAATGGCCGAAGTATCGCAAGGAACACAGCCGTTGGAACCCCCTGTGTCACCGGAGGAACAGGTCACTCCACCAGAGGAAACGCCGGCAGCATTGCCCCCCATTGGGGAAGTGATGCCGCCTGAAACAGTCGCCCGCCCTGAAATACCCCAGGAATATCAGTGCAATGAATTGCTCGAAGGAGAAACGCCGGTCACCGAACCGGGAAAATTCCAGGGTATTTACAGACTCGAATCCGATCCGCCTTACGCCATCTTGTTGGACGACACCGCTTATTACGTACGTTACTTCCCCGACAGCCGTGGGGGCGGCTTCTGGGCGATTGTCGACCCCGTACGACCCAACCAGTTCATCAATTCATTGCCTGTGCGCCTGAATGCGGAAGGGGCTTGGGAGCGACTGCCAAGACTGAGGCTGAAGGGCGGCGGCCAATGCCTGGGCAAAGAGTGTGTAGTCGAGGTGGAACTTCAGGAGCTTGGTCAGGACCCGGCAGGAGCGGAAGGTGGAGCTCCTGCCAATGGGCAGTCGCAACCCTCGACATCAACGGGTTCACGACTGGTTACAACGTCTTATGATGTAGCACCGAGCGCCAGGGCGTCGCTCAGAAAATGGGCAATGGGCCTTCCAGAAACCCATGTTCGCGTTCAGCTTGGCCCGGGGGGCGCACCATTTATCGCTGATCGGTATGCACCGAACTTCCTGGACCAAGCCCGTGCACTCCAGACGTCTGCCAGACGTTTCTACCAAAATCTTCCTTGGGCCAATCTGCCGCCGCGCCCGGAGATACCGCCAGTGGACAGTTCGACCACGATTGATGCGCTGATTGAGCATGTTTTCAATGTGGCGCCTGGGCTGGTAATCGGTGAAACACTGGACCGGATCACCAGCATGCGCCTGATGATCGAGAACATGCCGTCCTTCGCTTCACAAGGGGTCAAAACCATTTACGTACGTCGCTTGCTCAGCGATTTTGCCCAGACGGATCTGAATCAGTACTTCGATTCTGGTGTCATGTCCGAGGACCTGCAGACGTACCTGACCCGGCTTGGGACTGACCCCACGGAACGGTTCAATGAGCTGCAGCTGGTAAAAACCGCCAGACAAAATGGCATTCGTATCCAGGCGACCGAATGTGCAGCCAACTACAAAAAACCGTCAGCCTTGTTGCCGACAGATGAGCAGATGATGACCAGCTATCTGACGAGCGACATCATGTTCTCGGACAAAGTACTCAATCCGCCCGGCAAATGGGTGGTGTTGACCGGCGTTGAAAATACCAGCACGTTCCGAGGGCTGGCGGGACTCAGCGAACTGGAAGGCGGCATCGGTTTACGTATAGAAGAAGTCAATCCAGGAGAAGCCCACGGCATCGAAGCCGACCCTGGCATTGAAATTGATCGGGGCCCCTTTGTCGCAAATGCTGTCGCACCAGGGACGGTTCACATGCAAGGGACGTTCGATATTTTTCACGCCGACCTGCGCCTGCAACTGGAAGCCCCTCCCGTCAGCAGGACGGCGCAGCAGACAGATAAACTGCTTTATCGTAAAGGGATGTACGTGTTCGAAAAGACCGGGGAAGCCTACAACCTGGTTCACCGAAGTCAGTCAGATGAGATCATCCGGACCGCCGTAGAGTCGACAGCTGACGGCCACTATCAAATCATTCGCCCTTCATGGCCTAGCGTCAGCGGCATTCCTTTCCCCAGCATCGAACAGCTGTCCCGGGGTCTTAACAGCATGGGGTTGAGTCTGCAGAGCCGGATTCCAGCTTAAGACGGATAGCGAAGCGCAGCCATTCCCATCCTGAAAAGACGGGACTCGATATTTCGAGTCCCGCCATCTTTTTTCGATCACTCAGAGGCAGCAGCTTTCCTACCCGCCGGGCACAACAAAAAGGCCGTGTGAAACACTGTTTCACACGGCCTTTTGTGCTGCCTGCGCTCAAGCCATCAAGGCCTGTGCGGGATCATTCCCACTCAATGGTCGCCGGCGGCTTGCTCGACACGTCATAAGTGACGCGGGAGATGCCTTCGATTTCATTGATGATCCGGCCGCTGACGGTTTCCAGCAGTTCGTAAGGCAGGTGTGCCCAACGCGCGGTCATGAAGTCGATGGTTTCTACCGCACGCAGGGCGACAACCCAGGCGTAACGACGACCGTCACCCACCACGCCAACCGATTTCACTGGCTGGAACACCACGAATGCCTGGCTGACCTTGTGGTACCAGTCGGCTTTACGCAGTTCTTCGATGAAGATGTGGTCGGCGCGACGCAGCAGGTCGGCGTATTCCTTCTTCACTTCACCAAGGATCCGCACGCCCAGGCCCGGGCCCGGGAACGGGTGACGGTAGACCATGTCGTACGGCAGGCCGAGTTCCAGGCCCAGACGACGGACTTCGTCCTTGAACAGCTCGCGCAGGGGTTCAACCAGCTTGAGGTTCATTTCTTCCGGCAGGCCACCCACGTTGTGGTGCGACTTGATCACGTGCGCCTTGCCGCTTTTCGCGCCAGCCGACTCGATCACGTCCGGGTAGATGGTGCCTTGGGCCAGGTACTTGATGTTGTCGAGCTTGCAGGATTCGGCATCGAACACGTCGATGAAGGTACGGCCGATGATCTTGCGCTTCTTCTCAGGGTCGCTTTCGCCTGCCAGGTTACCGAGGAACTGCTCTTCGGCATTGGCGCGAATAACCTTGACGCCCATGTTCTCGGCGAACATGGCCATCACTTGCTCGCCTTCGTGCAGGCGCAGCAGGCCGTTGTCGACGAAGACGCAGGTCAGTTGGTCGCCGATGGCTTTGTGCAGCAGCGCAGCAACCACCGAGGAGTCAACGCCGCCGGACAGGCCGAGCAGTACGTTGTCGGTGCCGACCTGGGCGCGGATGTTGGCGATGGCGTCTTCAGCAATCTTCGAAGGCGTCCACAGGGCTTCGCAGCCGCAGATGTCGAGGATGAAGCGCGAGAGGATGCGGCCACCCTGCTTGGTGTGGGTCACTTCCGGGTGGAACTGCACGCCGTAGTAGCCGCGAGTATCGTCGAACATGCCGGCAATCGGGCAGCTCGGGGTACTGGCCAGGATGTGGAAATCCTGTGGCATTTTGGTGACCTTGTCACCGTGGCTCATCCATACGTCGAGACCGAACAGGCCATCAGCGTCGATGTGGTCTTCGATGCCGTCCAGCAGACGGCTCTTGCCTACGACGTCGACACGAGCGTAACCGAACTCACGCAGCTCGGAACCTTCAACCTTGCCGCCCATCTGCTCGGCCATGGTCTGCATGCCGTAGCAGATACCGAAGACCGGTACGCCGAGGTCAAACACGGCTTGTGGTGCGCGTGGGCTGTCGGCGACGTGTACGGACTCGGGGCCGCCGGCGAGGATGATCCCTTTCGGCGCGAATTCGCGAATCGCTTCGTCGTCCATGTCGAACGGGTGCAGTTCGCAGTAAACACCGATTTCACGCACGCGACGGGCGATCAGCTGGGTGTACTGGGAACCGAAGTCGAGGATCAGGATGCGGTGAGCGTGAATGTCGAGGGCCATGATTCAGTCTCGTCTAAGTAATTCAAAAACAGTCGTGATTCAGAAACAACTCGGGGCTGAATAGAACAGCCCCGGTTGCTTAACGATTTGCTTGAAGGCTCAACCTACGCGGTAGTTTGGCGCTTCTTTGGTGATCTGTACGTCGTGGACGTGCGACTCGGCCATGCCAGCGCCGGTGATGCGCACGAACTCAGGCTTGGTGCGCATTTCTTCGATGTCGGCACTGCCGGTGTAGCCCATCGAGGAACGCAGGCCGCCCATCAGTTGATGGATGATGGCGCTCAGGGTGCCCTTGTACGGAACACGCCCTTCGATGCCTTCCGGAACCAGCTTCTCGGCACCTGCCGAGGAGTCCTGGAAGTAACGGTCGGAAGAGCCTTGAGCCTGGGACATGGCGCCCAGCGAACCCATGCCACGGTAAGCCTTGTACGAACGGCCCTGGAACAGTTCGATCTCGCCCGGCGCTTCTTCAGTACCGGCGAACATCGAGCCCATCATCACGCAGGAAGCACCGGCAACGATGGCCTTGGACAGGTCACCGGAGAAACGGATACCGCCGTCGGCGATCAACGGAACGCCAGTGCCTTCAAGGGCTGCGGCGACGTTGGCGATGGCGCTGATTTGCGGCACGCCGACACCGGCAACGATACGGGTGGTGCAGATCGAGCCAGGGCCGATACCGACCTTGACCGCGTCCGCGCCCGCTTCGGCCAGAGCCTTGGCAGCAGCGCCGGTAGCGATGTTGCCGCCGATCACCTGGACTTCAGGGAAATTCTGTTTGACCCAGCGAACGCGGTCGATCACGCCTTTGGAGTGACCGTGGGCAGTGTCGACCACCACCACGTCAACACCGGCAGCAACCAGTGCTGCAACGCGATCGCCAGTGTCTTTACCGGTCCCGACCGCAGCGCCAACGCGCAGACGACCCTGGTCGTCCTTGCTGGCCAGTGGGTAGGCCTTGGCTTTTTCGATGTCTTTGACGGTCATCATGCCTTTGAGGGCAAACTTGTCGTCGACGATCAGGACTTTTTCCAGGCGGTGCTTGTGCAGCAGCTCGCGGACTTCGTTCTTGTTGGCGCCTTCACGGACGGTCACCAGACGCTCTTTAGGCGTCATGACTTCACGAACAGTGGCTTCCAGACGGGTTTCGAAGCGCACGTCACGGGAAGTGACGATGCCGACCAGGTCGCCATCGTGCAGCACCGGAACGCCGGAAATGTTGTGCATGCGGGTCAGTTCGAACAGATCACGAACCGTGGCGTCAGCCTCGATGGTGATCGGGTCCTTGACCACGCCGGCTTCGAACTTCTTGACCTTGCGCACTTCGGCAGCTTGCTGCTCGATGGTCATGTTCTTGTGGATGATGCCAATGCCGCCTTCCTGAGCCATGGCAATTGCCAGACGGGCTTCAGTGACGGTGTCCATGGCAGCGGAAACCAGTGGAATATTCAGCTCGATGCCACGGGTAAGGCGGGTTTTGAGACTGACTTCGTTAGGAAGCACCTCGGAATAACCGGGCACTAAAAGAATGTCGTCGAAGGTCAGAGCTTCTTGGCTGATACGCAGCATCGCGGGGGCTCCCGAGCGGGAAAATGGAAGCGCGCCATTATACTCAGACACCCCCGCCGGCTCAATGTAAAAGTCAGCCTATTATCGGATGGGCTTATTTTGGTCTGACGCGGTCTCTGTAGCAGTTGCCGCAGGCGACGTTCGGCCGCGAAGCGGGCGCTACTCGATCATCCCGTTTTCCCTGTTGAATCGCGTTATGCGGATTTACGGCTGCTTCGCAACCGGACGTCGCCTGCGGCAACTGCTACAGGGACTGCGGCAACCTTATAGCTCTACCTTGACCCAACTCACCGGCAGGTCGAGCCATTCGGCGAATTCGTCGATGAAGCTCTGTTTGAACCCGGCCTCGGCCCAGTTATTGAAGATAAAGCCCAGGTTCGAAAAGCCGCATTCCTGCAGGAACAGAAAGCCGTTGATGTCGTCTTCATGCCCGCATTCCGGGCAAATGAAGTTGTCAGTGCGCCCCGGCATCCAGTCTTCCAGGCTTTCGAACAGCGCTTCGCCAATTTCCTTGCGGCATTCGGCACAACCGGCTTCTTCGAGAAAGCCCTTGGCCGGTGTATAGATGCAGCGCTTGGTGATGATCTCCAATCCATTGATCGGCTCGCCAAACGGCAGCGCTTCGGGATGCAACACCACCGCCCGTGCGCCCGGCGCAATCGCGTGGGCCATGCGATTGCCGGTACGACCGCAGGTGGTCAGTTGTTCTTCAATGATGTTCTTGCGCACCAGCCACCGCACAATCGCCCGCGCCCGGGGTTCGTGCACCGGCAGTGTGGAGATTTTCGGGACGATAATGCTTTGCGAGTTCATGGGTGCAGCCTACTGCGTCAAATGGATGTTCTGCGGCGTATCGGATGACGCCTTCGCGAGCAAGCTCGCTCCCACAAGTGATCTCTGGTGGTCACACTATTATGTGCCCATAGGAGATCCAGTGTGGGAGCGAGCTTGCTCGCGAAGGCGATAGAGCGGTCGGCAGCTTAATCCCTGACAGGCTCAGGTCAAGTGTTCAGATACCTGACGATTAAGGCAATGCCACTGGCCAGCACCAACCAGGTCACCAACCGCACAAAAGCCTCGCGAGACAACCTCATCGTCAACCGCCGACCGGTCCACAGCCCCAGCGCCATTGCCGGCAACAAACACACCGCCAGTACCAACAAGGGTAGTTCGGCATAGACCCCGGCGATCGTGAACAGGCTTAAACGCACCACCGTGCTGCAACTGATCAACGCACTTTGGGTGGCGCGGGCCTCATCCTTGGGCAAGCGGCTGTTCAGATAGATGGCATATAAAAAGCCGCCACTGCCAAACAGCGCTCCAAACATTCCGCCCACCGTGCCCATCGGGATCGCCCACGCCGCAGCCAACTGTGTCGGCCGGGCTTTCACCCACAAGCTGTAAATCGCATACGCGCTGATAAACAGCCCCATCAATAGCAGCAACAGATTCGATTTGAGGTTCAGCAGGAAGATCACTCCCAACGTACACCCCACCGCCATGCACGGCAGCAATCGCAACAACTCGGGCCTGGCGACATCGCGCCGCGACGGCAGCAGATTGCCAAACGCGGCGATAAAATCCAGCAGCACCAGCAGCGGCACGATCTTCGACAGCGGCATGAACAGAATCAGGATCGGCCCGGCCACCAGCGCAGTACCGAAACCGGCGATACCAAAAACGATGTACGCCAGGCTGATACCCAGCCCGATCACCAGCCAGTCCGTGGCGCCGAACGACCATTGATTTAACAGTTCCAGCACATCCATCGGCATACCGTCCATTTTACCTGTGATGGTCTTAGTCCCCTGCAAGCAATACCCCCACAGGAATGGCGCAAATACCTGTGGGAGCGAGCTTGCTCGCGATAGCAATTTGACAGACGACATTGATGGTGAATATTAAACCGCTATCGTCGGATCGCCGCCCGGAGCAAGCTCGCTCCCACAAGGAAATCTTCTGACTCATGGAGATTGACCGTCGAATGCCTTTAAACTGCGCCCCATGATTAAAGATCCCTTTGCAAGACTCGGCCTGGACCGAGAAGTCCTGACGGTCAGCCAGCTCAACGGCCGCGCGCGGGTGTTGCTCGAAGACGTGTTCAGCAACATCTGGGTCGAAGGCGAAATCTCCAACCTCGCCCGCCCGGCATCCGGCCACATCTATTTCACCCTCAAGGACAGTGGCGCCCAAGTGCGTTGCGCGCTGTTCCGGCAGAACGCTGCGCGGGTTCGTCAGGCGCTGAAGGATGGCCTGGCGGTCAAGGTCCGGGGCAAGGTTTCGCTGTTTGAAGGACGTGGCGACTACCAGCTGATTCTCGACACCGTGGAACCTGCCGGTGACGGTGCATTGCGCCTGGCGTTCGATGCGCTGAAGGAAAAACTCAGCGCCGAAGGCCTGTTCAGTGCCGAACGCAAAGTGCCGCTGCCGGCACACCCGCAACGCATCGGCATCATCAGTTCGCCGACCGGCGCGGTGATTCGCGACATCATCAGCGTATTCCGTCGCCGTGCACCGCAAGTGGTGCTGACCCTGATCCCCACTGCCGTGCAAGGCCGCGAAGCCACCGCGCAGATAGTCCGCGCACTGAAACTGGCCGACGCCCGCGGTTTCGACGCGCTGATCCTCGCCCGAGGCGGCGGTTCGCTGGAAGACCTTTGGTGTTTCAACGAAGAAGCCGTGGCCCGCGCGATAGATGCCTGCGTCACCCCGATTGTCAGCGCCGTCGGCCATGAAACCGATGTGTCGATCAGCGACTTCGTGGCCGACGTCCGCGCACCGACACCGTCAGCCGCCGCTGAACTGCTGGCACCGGATTCCAGCGACCTGGTGCGTCGGGTCGAAAGCCTGCATCGACGCCTGGTGATGCGCATCCGCGACCGCTTGATGCGTGATCGCCTGCGCCTGGAAGGCATATCGCGTCGCTTGCGTCATCCCGGCGAACGTCTGCGTCAGCAAGCGCAACGCCTGGACGATCTGGACATGCGTATGCGCCGGGCTTTCGAACGCAGCCTCAATACCCGTCGCGAACGACTGATTCGCCTGGAGACCCGCCTCGCCGGGCAACATCCGGGACGGCAACTAGCGCTGCTGCGCCAGCGTCTCGACAGCCTCGCCGAGCGCCTGCCGCGTTCGATGCGCGAAGGCCTGAAGGCCCGTCGCCTGCAACTGCAAACCCAGATGCAAACCCTGCACGTGGTCAGCCCTTTGGCGACATTGGGCCGTGGTTACAGCATTTTGCTCGATGAGCGCGGCAACGCGATCCGCAGTGCCGCGCAGACCCAGAACGGCCAACGCCTGAAAGCCATACTCGGCGAAGGCCAATTGCAGGTCCGGGTCGAAGACAACCACCTGACGCCAGTCACCCTTTCTTTACTGGATTGATCCATGCCGCGCTTTCTTGCTCCGTTGCTGTTGCTTTGCCTGACCTTCAATGCCCATGCCGACAGCTACATCACCCGCTTGCTGAACAAGCCGGTGCCCGGCGGTGTGGCGGTGGTCGACCTGGGCACTTCAGCTCAGGCGCCCAAGGCCAGTTACCAAGGCAAACCGGTGCTGGTGGTCAAGGAGCAGAACAACTGGCTGGCGATTGTCGGTGTGCCGCTGACCGTCAAACCGGGTAACCAGCAGCTCAGTAGCGGTGGCCGTAACCTGAGCTTCGTGGTCGGCAACAAGAAGTACCCGGAACAACACATCACTCTGAAGAACCAGCGTCAGGTCAATCCGAACCCGGATGACCTGAAACGCATCGACGCCGAACTGGACGAACAGATTCGTGCTTATCGCAGCTTCAGCCCGGTAACGCCAAGCAACCTGCTGCTGGACAAACCGGTCAATGGTCCGCTGTCGAGCAAGTTCGGTGTGCGCCGATTCTTCAACGGCGAAGAGCGCAATCCCCACGCAGGCCTGGACTTCGCGGTGCCGGCCGGTACGCCGATCAAGACCCCGGCGGCCGGCAAGGTGATCCTGATCGGCAACTACTTCTTTAACGGCAACACGGTATTCGTCGACCACGGCCAGGGCTTCATCAGCATGTTCTGCCACATGTCGAAAATCGACGTGAAAGTCGGCCAGCAACTGGCGCGTGGTGGCGTGGTCGGCAAAGTCGGCTCCACCGGTCGTGCGACCGGGCCGCACATGCACTGGAACGTCAGCCTGAACGATGCGCGGGTTGATCCGGCGATTTTCATCGGCGCATTCCAGCCTTGAATATTCGCTGAGGCTGATGACCTCATCGCGAGCAAGCTCGCTCCCACAGTTAATCGCTTGTGCATCACAGATTGTGTGCACACCGAAGATCCAGTGTGGGAGCGAGCTTGCTCGCGATGGCAATTCCAGCATCGTCCACAATTTTCAGATTGCCGACCTTCAAACATCGACGCAATCAAAGACGCAACATCTCAAATCCAGCGCCATAAAATCGCGCAAAAACCTGCCAAAGAAGAACTTATCTCAAAGTTTTTCGACTGCTTGCCATCTTTCACCCTCGCGGTTAGGGTTGAAGACATGAAAACTTCTCACACCCTCATTCAGCTCCGCCAGCACCGCAGCCTGTGCCTCGTCAGCGCACGACTGCCGGGCTGAATCGCGGTGCCTCGTCCCACGTTTTATCCAACGTTTTTTTGATCCACCGGCTGGCCGCCTTTTTTCGGCCCACACAATAAGGATTTTCCGATGAGCATGCTCAAAGACCCGTCTTCGAAATACCGCGCTTTCCCGACAATCGACATTCCGGATCGCACCTGGCCGTCGAAGACCATCACTGCCGCGCCGATCTGGTGCAGCTCCGACTTGCGCGACGGTAACCAGTCGCTGATCGAGCCAATGGACGCAGTGAAAAAGCTGCGCTTCTGGAAAACCCTGGTTTCCGTCGGCGTGAAAGAAATCGAAGCCTCGTTCCCGGCCGCTTCGCAAACCGACTTCGACTTCGTGCGCACCCTGATCGAAGGCGGCCACATCCCGGACGACACCACCATCCAGGTGCTGACCCAGGGCCGTGAAGACCTGATCGAGCGGACTTTCGAATCCCTTCGTGGCGCGAAAAAAGCCATCGTTCACCTCTACAACGCGACCTCCCCTTCCTTCCGCCGGATTGTCTTCAATCAGGACAAGGACGGGATCAAGGCCATCGCCGTGAACGCCGCCAAGCTGTTCGTCAAATATGCCGCCAAGCAGCCGGAAACCCAGTGGACCTTCGAATACTCGCCAGAGACCTTCAGCGCCACTGAGCTGGAGTTCGCCAAGGAAGTCTGCGACGCGGTGATCGAGGTCTGGAACCCGACGCCTGCGCACAAGGTCATCCTCAACCTGCCGGCTACCGTCGAATGCGCTACACCGAACATCTACGCTGACCAGATCGAGTGGTTCGGCCGTCACATCAACCGTCGTGACAGCGTGATCATCAGCCTGCACACCCACAACGACCGTGGCACTGGCGTTGCGGCCACCGAGTTGGGCCTGATGGCTGGCGCCGACCGTGTCGAAGGCTGCCTGTTCGGCAACGGCGAGCGTACCGGTAACGTCGACCTGGTCACCGTGGCCTTGAACCTCTACACCCAAGGCGTTGACCCTGAGCTGGATTTCTCCGACATCGACGGCGTGCGCAAAGTCGTTGAAGAGTGCAACCAGATTCCGGTGCACCCACGTCACCCGTACGTCGGCGACCTGGTTCACACCGCGTTCTCCGGCTCGCACCAGGACGCGATCCGCAAGGGCTTCGCCCAGCAGAAACCGGACGAGCTGTGGGAAGTGCCGTACTTGCCGATCGACCCGGCCGACATCGGTCGCAGCTACGAGGCGGTGATTCGCGTCAACAGCCAGTCCGGCAAAGGCGGTATCGCTTACCTGCTGGAACAGGAATACGGCATCAACTTGCCACGCCGCATGCAGATCGAGTTCAGCCAGGTGGTACAACGCGAAACCGATCGCCTGGGCCTCGAGATGACTGCCCAGCAGATCCACGCGCTGCTTCACAGTGAGTACTTGCAGGCCAACACGCCGTACGCGCTGGTTAGCCATCGCTTGCAGGAAGAGAACGGTCACAGCGCCGTCGAAGTCGAAGTCTCCAGCAAAGGCCAGGGCGAAACCAACCTGCACTGGCGCGGCAAGGGCAACGGCGCCCTGGAAGCACTGGTGGCCGGTCTGCCGATCCCGGTGGAGATCATGGACTACAACGAACACGCGATTGGCGCAGGCACCAATGCCAAGGCTGCGGCCTACATTGAACTGCGCGTGAACGGCGAGCGTGCGGTGCATGGCGTCGGCATCGATGAAAACATCACCACCGCCAGCTTCAAGGCCCTGTTCAGCGCACTGAACCGCTCCCTGAGCCAGCCGGAAGCGAAAGCGGCGTAAGCCACCTGATCGCTGAAACGCAAAAGGCCTCGAGGTGAAAACCTCGGGGCCTTTTTTGTGCCTGCAAGCTTTGTGTTGTCTGTTATGGCCTCTTCGCGAGCAAGCTCGCTCCCACATTGGATTTGTACAGGTCCAACAGTCAGCACATAACCCTGTGGGAGCGAGCTTGCTCGCGATGAGGGTCTGTCAGGCAACGAAAATCTCAGGTCAGCTCGAAGGTATCGGCATCCAGATTCGCCGGGAACCGCGTGCGATACGCCGCCAGCTCCGCAGCGCTCAGCACGACCTGAAACACCCCATCGGCCTCTCCGGCACCCAGCAACGTCTCACCCTGGAAATCCAGCACCTGGCTATCGCCGGTATAAGCAAAGCCCTTACCGTCGGTGCCAATCCGGTTCACTGCTGCGACATAGCAAAGGTTCTCGATGGCCCGCGCCGGCAGCAAACGGTTCCAGTGCTGACGCCGTGCACCCGGCCAGTTGGCGGTGTACAGCAGCAGGTCGGTGTCTTGTGCGTCGCGGCTCCACACCGGGAAACGCAAGTCATAGCAAATCAGCGGACGCACCCGCCAGCCCTTGAGCTCGAACTGCACCTGCTGCTCGCCGGCGGTGTAATGCTTGTGCTCGCCGGCCATGCGAAACAGGTGACGCTTGTCGTAATGCAACACCTCACCGTCCGGCTGCGCCCACAACAGTCGATTGCGATGGCTGCCATCGGCGGCCTGGACAATCACGCTGCCGGTAATCACCGCGTCAAGTTTGGCGGCCTGCGCTCGCAACCATTTACTGGTCGGGCCGTTTTCCACTTCAGCGAGGGTTTGCGACTCCATCGAGAAACCGGTGGTGAACATCTCCGGCAGGATGATCAGGTCGGCGCCCCGCGCCTGCTCCAGCAACTGTTCGAAATGCTCGAGATTGGCTTTGCGGTCATGCCAGGCCAATGTGGTCTGGATCAACGCAACGTTCAGATTGGGCAAGGCGTTCAGATCGCGCATAGTTTCTCCGCTGCCTGACGCAGCGTCTCCTCACGCTTGGCAAAACACAGGCGCACCAGACGCTGTTCCGGCAGCGGGTTCTGGTAGAACACCGAAATCGGGATCGCCGCCACGCCATGCTCGCGCGTCATCCACTTGGCCATCTCGATATCGTTCAGGTCCGGGCGGATCTGCGAATAGTCGACCAACTGGAAATAGGTCCCGGTGGCCTTGGTAAAGCTGAACCGCGAAGGCGCCAGCAAATCACAGAACAGATCACGCTTGGCCTGATAGAAACCCGGCAACTCTTCGACATGTTCCGGATGCTCGGCCATGAAGTCGGCCAGTGCGTACTGCAACGGGGTCACGCCGCAGAAACTGACGTATTGATGCACCTTGCGCAGTTCTTCCGTCAGCGCCGGTGGCGCGACCACGTAGCCGGTTTTCCAGCCAGTGACGTGGTAGGTCTTGCCGAACGAGCTGACCACGAAAGCCCGCCGATACAGCTCTTCATGGGCCAATACGCTGACATGCGGCACGCCGTCGAACACCAGGTGTTCATACACCTCGTCGCTGATCACATAGATATCGCGGTCGCGGATCAATGCTGCCAACTGGTCCAGCTCGGCGCGCGAGATCAGCGCACCACTGGGGTTATGCGGCGAGTTGAGGATGATCATTCGCGTACGCGGGCTCAGCGCTTCGCCGAGCTTCTGGAAGTCGATGGCGAAATCCTTCCCTGCTAACGGCACATGCACGCAACGACCGCCAGCCAGCTCCACCGAGGGTTCATAACTGTCGTAGGCCGGATCGAAGACGATCACTTCGTCACCGCTTTGGATAACCGTTTGAATGGCGCAGAAGATCGCCTGGGTCGCGCCGGGGGTGATGGTCACCTCGGTGTCGGCATTGACGCTCACTCCATAGCTGCGAGCGATCTTCGCCGCCACTTGCTGGCGCAGCGCCGGCAGGCCGGTCATCGGTGAGTACTGGTTATGGCCATTGGCGATGTGTCGGCCGACCGCATCGCACAAGGCTTGCGGAGCATCGAAATCGGGGAACCCCTGGGACAGGTTGATCGCGCCGGTCTGTGCCGCGAGCTGAGACATTTGGGTGAAGATAGTGATGCCGACATTCGGCAGCTTGCTGGTGATCATCGGTGATTCCCTACTGAACACCCGGCTCTAACGGCGGCGCGGGAGAGCCCGAGGATAGCTCAAACGCCAGGCACGAAAAAGGGCGCCATAGGCGCCCTTCTTCTAATCCCAAGACTTCTCACCTGTGGCGAGCGGGCTTGCCCGCGTTCGGCTGCGAAGCAGTCGCAAAATAAGCCGACGGGTTCTACCTGAACCACCTCGGCTGTAGATTTCGGGGCCGCTTCGCGACCCAACGCGGGCAAGCCCGCTCGCCACAGAAGCCCATCCCAACGGGATGAGCCGGTGCGACAATCAGCGCTTGTCGCGGCGTTTCTTGTCAGCTTTCTTGTGGTGCGACATCAAGCGGCGCTTCTTGTTGACCTGACGGTCGGTGAGCGTGTTCTTGTTGCCTTCATACGGGTTCTCGCCGCCTTTGAACTCGATGCGGATCGGCGTACCGACCAGCTTCAAGACGCGACGGTAAGTGTTTTCCAGGTAACGGACGTAAGAGTTCGGAACCTTCTCGACCTGGTTACCGTGGATCACGATCAGCGGCGGGTTGGCACCACCCAAGTGGGCATAACGCAGTTTGATCCGGCGGTTGTTGACCATCGGTGGCGCGTGCTCGCCAACCGCGTCTTCGAGGATCTGGGTCAGGCGGTTGGTCGGCCAGCGAGTGATCGCCGACTTGAACGAGTTCTGCACCGACTGGTACAGGTTGCCCACGCCAGTGCCGTGCAGCGCCGAGATGAAGTGGATATCGGCGAAGTCGACGAAGAACAACCGACGCTCCAGCTCGATCTTCACGAAATCACGCTCGGACGGCGTCATGCCGTCCCACTTGTTCAGGGCGATAACGATGGCACGACCGGCTTCCAGGGCAAAACCCAGCAGGTTCAGGTCGTGGTCAACCACGCCTTCACGGGCGTCCATCACGAAGATCACGACGTTGGCGTCTTTGATCGCTTGCAGGGTTTTGACCACCGAGAACTTTTCAACTTCCTCGTGGATCTTGCCGCGCTTGCGCACACCCGCGGTGTCGATCAGCGTGTACTTCTCTTCGTTACGCTCGAACGGGATGTAGATACTGTCGCGGGTGGTGCCGGGTTGGTCATAGACGATTACCCGGTCTTCACCGAGCATACGGTTGACCAGGGTCGACTTGCCGACGTTCGGGCGACCGATGATGGCGATCTTGATGCCATCCTTTTCACTCGGACCCGGAATCCGGATCGCTTCTTCGCCTTCGGCGACGTTAGCGTTCAGATCCTCTTCTTCGGTGTCACGCGGGAATTCGCTCAGGGCGGCTTCCAGCAGTGTGTTGACACCGCGACCTTGCGCACCAGCCACACCAATGGCGTGGCCCATACCCAGCGGGGCGAATTCGGCGCGGGCCATTTCAGGATCGATGTTGTCGATCTTGTTGGCCACCAGCAGGGAGCGTTTGTTGCGCTTGCGCAAGTGCTCGGCAATCATCTGGTCGGCGGCGGTGAAGCCAACCTTGGCATCTACCAGGAACAGAACGACATCGGCTTCTTCGATAGCCAGCAGCGACTGCTCGGCCATCTTTTCATCCATGCCGTGCTCATCACCGGAAATACCACCGGTGTCGACCAGGATGTAGGAGCGCCCTTGCCACTTTGCCTCACCGTATTGGCGATCACGGGTCAGACCGGAAAGGTCGCCGACAATAGCGTCGCGGCTTTTGGTCAGGCGGTTGAACATGGTGGATTTGCCGACGTTCGGTCGGCCCACCAGGGCGATTACGGGAACCATGCGGCTCTCCACTTCGTTATTTCAGAAAATACAAAAGCCGCTGCGAGGCAGCGGCTGGTGCTCGGGGCAGCACTTGATGTACTGCGAGCCTTGTAAAACAAGGCTGCCTGGGAACATCGCTATCCCCAAGCATAGTCAAACCATTACTTGATGGTCAGGGCTTCCAGTTTGCCGCTGTTGCCATAAACGTAAATCATGTCACCCATCACCAGCGGACGGGCACGCAGGCCGTCGCTGTCGATGCGCTCACGGCCGACGAAACGACCGTCCACCTGACTCAACAGGTGCAGGTAACCTTCCAGGTCACCGACTGCAACGTAGCTGGAGAACACTTCCGGTGCCGACAGTTGACGGCGGGCCAGCGAGTCGTTGCTCCACAAAGAGGTGGTCGAACGCTCGTCGACGCCTTCAACAGTGCCCGAAGACAGGCTGATGTAGACGCTGCCAAAACCTTGGGCGACACCGGCGTAGCTGGAAGCATCACGCTGCCAGAGCTGACGACCGCTTTGCAGGTCCAGGGCTGCTACGCGCCCCTGATAGCTGGCGACATAAATCTTGTCGCCGGACAGCAGCAGGCCGCCGTCGATATCGACCACGCGCTCCAGCTCCGAGCGACCCTGTGGAATCGCAATGCGCTGTTCCCAGACCGGCACGCCGTTGGAGATATCCAGCGCCACGACCTTACCGGTCGACAGGCCAGCAATCGCCAGGCGGTTGGTGACGATCGGCGCACTGGTGCCGCGCAGAGTCAGGACCGCAGGTGTGCTGTCATACAACCAGCGCTGGTTGCCGGTGGAAGCATCCAGACCGATCAGACGATCGTCCTGGGTTTGCACCACTACCACATCACCGTTGTTGGCTGGCGGTGCGAGCACTTCACTGGTCACGCGAGCGCGCCATTTCTCTTCACCGGAGCTTGCGTCCAGGGCAACCACTTCGCCCTTGAGCGTGCCGATCATGACCAGACCGTAACCCACGCCAACGGCGCCGGACACAGGCAGCTCGAGATCTTTCTTCCATTTGACGTCGCCGTTCATGCGATCGAGCGCCATCACCACGCCTTTGACGTCGGCAGCATAGATGGTGTTGCCATCGATGGCCGGTACCAGCATGTTGTAGGTTTCGCCCTGGCCGTTACCGACCGAACGGCTCCACTGCTTTTGCAGGACCACTTCTTCCTTGAATTTGACCAGCTCGGCCGGCGGCAATTCTTTTTTGCTGTTGCTGCTGCAACCCGCGGCCAGAATGGCCAGAGCCAGCAATGCTGCATGTTTCCAACGGATCACGTCACGCATCCCCTTTGGCCAGGTCGTCCAGCTTGATTTGTAAGCCACCGACCGCCGCTTCATCCGACAGCGCAGCCTTGGCTTTTTGGTAAGCAGCATGGGCTTCATCGGTACGACCCAACTGGACCAGCAGGTCACCCTTGAGTTCTTCGCGAGTGGCCAGGAATGCCTGATCGGCATCACCTTCGAGCAATTTCAGTGCTTCGTCAGCCTTGTTCTGTGCGGCCAGAACCTGAGCCAGACGCTGACGCGCCACTTCACCCAGCGCCGGGTTGGCAGGTTTGTCAGCCACAGCCTTGAGCTGGCTTGCTGCGTCATCCAGCTTGCCGCTGTCGACCGCGACTTTCGCCACGAACAGGCTGCCGTATTGGGCGTAAGCCGTGCCGCCGAACTCGCTGTTGAGCTTGTTGGCGAGGTCCGCGACACGGGCCGCGTCAGGCTTGCCGTCCGGGGTCAGCGTGGTTTCCAGCAGTTGCTGGTAAAGCATCGAGGCGCCTTGCGACTGATTGCTCTGATACTTGTGAAACGCCTGCCAGCCGAACACGATGACCAGCGCCAACAGGCCGCCAGTCACGAGAGGTTTGCCGTTACGCTGCCACCAGTCTTTGAATTCCGCCAGATGTTCGTCTTCGGTACTCGACACCCCAATACTCCTTATTCGCTAAATCGGCTGTTTGACAGCTTCAACCCTGCACGACGCAGGTGGCCAGGTGAGCGGCAAGCGCATCCCAGGCAATGCTTTGTTGTTCGCCCTGGCCACGCAGGGGTTTGAAACCTACCACTTGCTGGGCCATTTCGTCGTCACCGAGGATCAATGCGTATAGCGCACCGCTCTTGTCGGCCTTCTTGAACTGACTTTTGAAGCTGCCCGCACCGGCATTGATCTGCAGGCGCAGGTTTGGCAGCTGATCACGAACCCGCTCGCTCAGTGTCAGAGCGGCCAGTTCGGCAGCCTCACCGAAGGCGCACAGGTAGACGTCAACCTGCCGGGAGATTTCTTCCGGGATCTGCTCCAGAGTTTCGAGCAGCAGCACCAGGCGCTCGATGCCCATGGCGAAACCAACGCCCGGCGTCGGCTTGCCGCCCATCTGCTCGACCAGGCCGTCGTAACGGCCACCCGCGCAGACAGTGCCTTGGGCGCCGAGCTTGTCGGTGACCCATTCGAATACGGTTTTGCTGTAGTAATCCAGCCCGCGCACCAGCTTCGGGTTGATCACGTAAGGGATGCCGGCAGCATCCAGACGCGCCTTGAGGCCCTCGAAGTGAGCGCGAGACTCTTCGTCGAGGTAGTCAGCCATCTTCGGCGCATCGATCAGTGCCGCCTGGGTATCGGCGTTCTTGGTATCGAGCACCCGCAGCGGGTTGGTTTTCAGACGGCGCTGGCTGTCTTCGTCCAGCTGGTCCAGACGTGCCGTCAGGTACTCCACCAGCGCATCGCGATAGCGAGCGCGAGATGCGCTGGTGCCCAGGCTGTTGAGCTCGAGCTTGACTGCATCACGGATGCCCAGCTCGCCCCACAGGCGCCAGGTCAGCACGATCAGCTCGGCGTCGATGTCCGGACCATCCAGGTTGAAGACTTCGCAGCCGATCTGGTGGAACTGGCGATAGCGGCCTTTCTGCGGACGCTCGTGGCGGAACATCGGGCCGATGTACCAGAGTTTCTGCACCTGGCCACCGCCGGTGATGCCGTGCTCAAGCACTGCACGCACGCAGGCCGCCGTGCCTTCAGGGCGCAGGGTCAGCGAGTCGCCGTTACGGTCGTCGAAGGTGTACATCTCTTTTTCGACGATGTCGGTCACTTCACCGATGGAGCGTTTGAACAGCTCGGTGAACTCGACGATCGGCATGCGAATCTGCTTGTAACCGTAGTTATCCAGCAGACGCGAAACGGTGCCCTCGAAATGACGCCACAGCGGGGTCTGTTCGGGCAGGATGTCGTTCATGCCACGTATGGCTTGCAGAGACTTGCTCACTATAAATCCTTAAATTCGTTCGATCAGCCGCGAGCGATTACTGCTGCGTCAGCTTCGACCTTTTCGGCCGCTTTCTGGCGGATCAGCCTTTCCAGCTCATCCACCAGATTGTCATTCGTCAATTTCTGCGACGGCTTGCCATCGATGTAAATCAGATTCGGCGTACCGCCAGTCAGGCCGATATGGGCCTCTTTGGCTTCGCCGGGACCATTGACCACACAACCGATGACCGCAACATCCAGCGGCACCAGCAGATCTTCGAGGCGCCCTTCCAGTTCGTTCATGGTTTTCACCACATCGAAGTTCTGCCGCGAGCAGCTCGGGCAGGCGATGAAGTTGATGCCACGGGAACGCAGGTGCAGGGACTTGAGAATGTCGTAGCCGACTTTCACTTCCTCGACCGGGTCAGCCGCCAACGAGATGCGAATAGTATCGCCAATCCCTTCGGCGAGCAGCATACCGAGGCCCACGGCGGATTTCACTGTGCCTGAACGCAAACCGCCGGCTTCGGTGATGCCCAGGTGCAGTGGCTGAACGATTTCCTTGGCCAGCAGGCGATAGGCTTCGACGGCCATGAACACGTCGGAGGCCTTCACGCTGACCTTGAAGTCCTGGAAGTTCAGGCGCTCAAGGTGCTCGACGTGACGCAGCGCCGACTCGACCAGCGCAGCAGGCGTTGGCTCGCCGTATTTCTTTTGCAGGTCTTTTTCCAGCGAACCGGCGTTGACGCCGATACGGATCGGAATCCCGCGGTCACGGGCGGCATCGACCACCGCGCGCACACGGTCTTCACGACCGATGTTGCCCGGGTTGATCCGCAGGCAATCGACGCCCAGTTCGGCTACGCGCAAGGCGATCTTGTAGTCGAAGTGAATGTCGGCAACCAATGGCACCTTGACCAGTTGCTTGATGCGACCGAAAGCTTCGGCCGCGTCCATGTCCGGAACGGAGACCCGCACGATGTCGACACCGGCCGCTTCCAGACGATTGATCTGGGCCACGGTGGCGGCCACATCATTGGTGTCGCTGTTGGTCATGCTCTGTACAGCGATAGGCGCATCACCGCCCACCGGTACCGAACCAACCCAGATCTTGCGGGATTCGCGACGTTTGATTGGAGATTCGCCGTGCATGACTTATTGACCCAACTTCAGGCGAGCAGTCTCGCCACTGGTGAACGGAGCTACATCGACCACTTGTCCGTTGTAGCTGACCTGCGCGCCACGGGCATAGCCCAGGCGTACTGCAAACGGTGGTTTGCCGCTGACATCGACGGTTTCGCCTTTACGCTTGAGACCGCTCAACAGCACTTTGCCGTTGCCATCGGTGACTTGCGTCCAGCAATTGGCAGAGAACTGAATCTGCACCTGGCCCGCACCGGCAACCGGAGCAGCAGGTGCCGCGGCTGGTGCTGGCGCGGCAGCCACAACTGGCGCTGGCACAACAGGTGCGACCGGTGCCGCTGGTGTCGCAACAACCGGGGCGGGTGCGGTGCGGGCTGGAGCGACAACCGGAGCGGGTGCAGTGTGAACTGGAGCGACAACCGGAGCCGCCGGCGCAACCACCGGGGCTACCGGAGCCGCCGGAGCTGGCGCCTCGACATTTGCCTGAACCTCGGCAGGCGCCTGGCCTTCAGGCAATGCCAGAGGCGTTCCGGCTTCGACCTGACCTTCTACCACAGCCTGATCTTCCGGCTCGTCGAGCGGATGGATCTGCGTGGTGCCATCGGCGCCTTCGACTTCGACGTGTTCAGGGCTCAGACCAATCAGGTCCTTGGTGCGCAGCGAGGTTTGATCCTGCCACCAGACAAAACCGCCCCCCACCACGGCCATCAGCAGCAACAGGCTGACGATGCGCAAAATAGTGTGGGAGACCCGCGATGGCTCTTCGATACGGCCAAGGCTGTGCACGTTGCTGCCTTGGGAATCGGTGCCGGTGTGCTGGTCGAACTGCTGAACCAGAACGGCCTGGTCCATGCCGAGCAATTTGGCGTATGCGCGGATATAGCCGCGAGCAAAGGTATGCCCCGGCAGCTTGTCGAAAGCGCCGTCTTCCAGATTCTTCAAGGAATTAGCGGTGAGATTGAGCTTGAGCGCTACTTCCGCCAGCGACCAACCATTGCCTTCGCGGGCCTGACGCAGGGTCTCTCCGGGGTTTACGCGAGTCGCTGCTACAACTTCTGGATGCGCCGCTTTCATCATTGCTCCGACAGGTATTGCTGATATTCCGGCGTACCGGGATAGAGTCGTTTTAGTTGCAGGCCAAAACTGGCGGCCTTGTCGCGATCTTCGAACACTTTGGCCAGCCGAACGCCGAGCAATAGACTACGTGCATTTTGCTCGGCGAGCAGGCTAAAACGATCGTAATAGTCACGCGCGGGCACATAATGCCTGTCTTCGTACGACAACTCAGCCATTTCCAGCAACGCACGTGGCTGTTGGCGGTTCAGGCGCAGGGCTTTTTCCAGTTGCTGCCGGGCCAAGTCACGCTGGCCGAGCATTGAAGCCGTCATGCCAAGGTTCTCGAAAACCCGTGAACGCTCAGGATAAAGGCTATCGGCAGCCGCTTGTTCAAAGCGCTCGTACGCTTCTTTGTAACGTTTCTCTTCAAAGAGAAAGCTGCCGTAGTTGTTCAGGATACGAGCATCGCCCGGACGAGCGGACAGTGCCTTGCGAAAATGCTGATCAGCGAGCTCGGGTTCCATCTCGGCCTGGAACACCAGGCCCAATGCTGCGTTGGCATCAGGGTCGGCGCTATCCAGTTCGAGGGCCTTCTTCAACGGGACTTTCGCCCGCTCGGTCATGCCCTGCTGCAGATACCCCACGCCCAGCTGCACATACGCAGCACGCGCCTCATCGCGCCCCTTGCTGGTTTTCATCGGATTGAAATCACCCGACAGAACACAACCAGCCGACAGGCTGGCGAACAGCAGAAGCAGCGCTAGGCGCAGTGACATAGAGATCCTCTCTTAAGTACGATTCGCAGCGTCTTGCGGCATATCGTTGTCGGCGCTCAACTCACGCACGGCGATATAACGTTCGCTACGACGGGTGCGATCCAGCACCTGTCCTACCAATTGGCCACACGCAGCGTCGATATCTTCGCCACGGGTGGTGCGCACGGTGACATTGAAGCCAGCGTGATGAAGTTGATCCTGGAAACGACGGATGGCGTTGTTGCTCGGCCGCTCGTAACCGGAATGGGGGAACGGGTTGAACGGGATCAGGTTGATCTTGCAAGGCGTGTCCTTGAGCAACTCGATCATTTCAACCGCATGCTCGACCTTGTCATTGATGTCCTTGAGCAAGGTGTACTCGATGGTCAGCACACGCTTTTCGCCCAGGGACGACATGTAGCGGCGGCAGGACTCGAGGAGCATTTTCAGCGGGTACTTCTTGTTGATCGGTACCAACTGGTTACGCAGCGCATCGTTCGGTGCGTGCAGGGACAACGCCAGGGAAACGTCGATGTGCTTGGACAGCTCATCGATCATCGGCACTACGCCTGAGGTCGACAGGGTCACACGGCGCTTGGAAATGCCGTAGCCCAGGTCGTCCATCATCAGGTGCATGGCGGCAACGACGTTGTCGAAGTTCAGCAGCGGCTCCCCCATGCCCATCATCACCACGTTGGTGATGGCACGGTCGGCGGTTGCCGGGATGCTGCCGAACGATTTATTGGCAATCCACACCTGGCCGATGACTTCGGCTGCGGTGAGGTTGCTGTTGAAACCTTGCTTGCCGGTGGAGCAGAAACTGCAATCCAGGGCACAGCCTGCCTGGGACGAAACGCACAGAGTGCCGCGCTTGCCCTGGGGAATGTAGACGGTCTCGACGCAGCTGCCGGACGCCACGCGCACCACCCACTTGCGGGTGCCATCGCTGGAGATGTCCTCGCTGACCACTTCGGGGCCGCGAACTTCGGCAATAGCCTTGAGCTTGTCGCGCAAGGCCTTGCTGACGTTCGTCATGGCGTCGAAATCATCAACGCCAAGGTGGTGAATCCACTTCATTACCTGACCGGCACGGAAACGCTTCTCCCCGATTGAGTCGAAGAATTTTTCCATTTCCTGTTGAGTCAGACCCAGCAGGTTGGTTTTTACAGTCGATGTAGTCATGGATTCACCTTCACTCTTAAGCCAATGCTTAGCGAGTGGTTACTTCAGTAGCTGCGAAGAAGTACGAGATTTCGCGAGCAGCAGCGGCTTCGGAGTCCGAACCGTGTACAGCGTTGGCGTCGATGGAGTCAGCGAAGTCAGCACGGATGGTGCCGGCAGCAGCTTCTTTAGGGTTGGTAGCGCCCATCAGCTCACGGTTCAGAGCGATAGCGTTTTCGCCTTCCAGAACCTGAACGACAACCGGACCGGAGATCATGAAAGCAACCAGGTCGTTGAAGAAACCACGAGCGCTGTGCTCAGCGTAGAAGCCTTCAGCTTCAGCTTTGGACAGTTGCTTCAGTTTCGAAGCTACAACGCGCAGGCCGGCTTTTTCGAAACGAGTGGTGATCTCGCCGATAACGTTTTTTGCAACGGCGTCAGGCTTGATGATGGAGAAAGTACGTTGAACAGCCATGGTGTAACTCCAGAAACGGTAATTTGCGAAAAATTAAACCCGCGAATTATACGCGGGTTCTTTGGTATTGCCTAACGGCGTACAGTGCGTTCAGTCTGCTTCTTCGATCCAGGCCGCTTGAATCGCTTCAAGCACCTTCTCGCCGCCGCGGGCCGGATCATCATTGAAGTCCGGCAGAGCCATGACCCAGTTATGCAGATCGACGAAGTTCACGTAACGCGGATCCACATCCGGCTTGCTGTCAGCCAGCTGGATCGCGATTTCCAGCACATCAACCCATTTAAGACTCATGCCAGTTCCTTGAATCAGTGCGGCGCTTCGGCAGCGTGGTTGAGCGAGTATTTAGGAATTTCAACGGTCAGGTCTTCAGTCCCGACGATTGCCTGGCAGGTCAGGCGCGACTGCGCTTCCAGACCCCAGGCCCGATCAAGATAGTCCTCTTCCAGCTCATCAGCCTCATTCAGCGAGTCAAAGCCTTCGCGAATGATGCAGTGACAGGTGGTGCAGGCACAGACGCCGCCGCAGGCGCTCTCGATCTCGATATGGTTGTCATGGGCCACTTCGAGAATGGACTTGCCGGTCTCAGCCTCAACGACCATACCGTCCGGGCAATGCTCGGCGTGTGGCAGAAAAATGATCTGCGGCATCAGTTATTCCTCGATTTCATTCAGGTTGCGCCCCGCCAGAGCGGCTTTCACCGTCGAGTCCAGGCGGCGGGCAGCAAAGGCATCGGTCACTTGCGACAGACGCTTGGTCTGCTGCTCGATGGCGTAACCATCGGTGCCTTTCATCAATTCGGTCAGTTCCTGCATCTGCAACTCGATGACCATGCGTTCTTCGGCGTCGAGCAGGCGCTCGCCGTCGACATCGAGGGCGCCCTGCACCGCTTCGATCAAACGCTGGGCATCGACTTGCTGCTCACGCAGTACGCGGGCGACCTTGTCGTCGTTGGCGTGCTGGAACGATTCCTTGAGCATGCGGGCGATTTCGCCGTCGGTCAGGCCGTACGACGGCTTGACCTGAATGCTCGCCTCGACGCCCGAACCCAATTCGCGGGCAGCCACGCTGAGCAAGCCATCGGCGTCGACCTGGAAGGTCACGCGAATCTTCGCCGCACCCGCGACCATGGCCGGAATGCCGCGCAATTCGAAGCGCGCCAGGGAACGACAATCGCTGATCAGCTCGCGCTCGCCCTGCAGCACATGAATCATCATGGCCGACTGGCCGTCTTTATAAGTCGTGAAGTCCTGAGCGCGAGCGACCGGGATGGTGGTGTTACGCGGAATCACCTTCTCCATCAGACCGCCCATGGTTTCGAGCCCCAGGGACAACGGAATCACGTCGAGCAGCAGCAGCTCGCCGCCATCGCGCTTGTTGCCCGCCAAGGTATCGGCCTGGATCGCAGCACCAATGGCCACCACTTGATCCGGATCGATCTCGGTCAGCGGCTGACGACCAAAGGCTTCAGCCACGGCATCACGAACACGCGGTACACGGGTCGAACCGCCGACCATCACCACCGCTTTCACGTCTTCCAGTTCGACACCGGAATCACGCACGGCGCGGCGGCAAGCTTTCAGGCTGCGAGCAACCATCGGCTCGATCAGCGCATCAAAGGCTTCGCGGGTGAGCTCGGCTTTCCAGCCGTCATAAACGACTTCAACCGTCGCGGCATTCGTCAGGGCTTCCTTGGCCGCGCAGGCGGTTTGCAGCAGATGACGCTGCGCACCCGGATCGAGGTCGGCGGACAAGCCAGCGCTCTCGATGATCCAGCCAGCAATCGCGTGATCGAAGTCATCGCCGCCCAAGGCGCTGTCGCCACCGGTCGCCAACACTTCGAACACACCGCCGGTCAGACGCAGAATCGAAATATCAAAAGTGCCGCCGCCCAGGTCATAAATGGCGACCAGGCCTTCAGCATGCTGATCCAGACCGTAAGCCACCGCCGCAGCGGTTGGCTCGTTGAGCAAACGCAGCACGTTCAGACCGGCCAGCTTGGCCGCATCCTTGGTTGCCTGGCGCTGTGCGTCATCGAAGTAAGCCGGAACGGTGATCACCGCGCCAACCAGTTCGCCGCCCAGCGTCAACTCGGCGCGCTGACGCAGCACCTTGAGGATATCGGCGGAAACTTCGACCGGGCTTTTCGGCCCCTGCACGGTGTCGATGAACGGCATGTGCGACTCGCCATCGACAAAGCGGTACGGCAGCTGTTCGCCCAATTGCTTGACGTCGGACAGACCACGACCCATCAAGCGCTTGACCGACAACACCGTGTTCAGCGGATCGGTAGCGGCTGCCAGCTTGGCGGACTCGCCGACCTCGACACGGTCAGCGTGATAGCGCACCGCAGACGGCAGAATGACCTGCCCGTCAGCGTCGGCCAGTGGCTCGGAAAGACCACTGCGCAACGCAGCGACCAGCGAATTGGTAGTGCCCAAGTCGATCCCCACAGCCAGACGACGCTGGTGCGGTTGAGGACTTTGGCCGGGTTCGGCGATCTGCAGTAGGGCCATCGTTATCAGGACTTATCTGTATATCAGGCGTGCGACCGAGGCGGCACTGGGTTAATCGTCGAGGCGCTCTTCTAACTGGCGCACTTCGTAGGTGAGCTTGTCGAGGAACTGCATGCGCCGCATCAGGCGTTCGGCCTGTTCGCGTTGCGCTGCATCATTCCAGCAAGCTGCGAAGCTATCGTTCAATACATCCTGAGCGACTTTGAGGCGGCGCTTGAACACTGCAACACCGGCCAGATCGGCACTGTCTTGCAGGTCTTCGAGCTCTTCGCGCAATTGCATCTGCTGCAGAAGAAATTCCGGATCATGCACCGTGACCTCCAGCGGCAGCTCGCGACCACCCATGGCGAGCAGGTAACGCGCGCGCTTGGGGGGACTTTTGAGCGTCTGGTAGGCCTCGTTGAGGCTTGCGGATTGCTCTAGCGCCAGCCGTTGCTCACGCTCGGAAGCGTCAGCAAAGCGGTCTGGATGAACGCTGCGCGCCAACTCACGGTAGCGCGTAGCCAGCTGGTCGAGATCCAGATTGAAGCTCGGTTGCAGCTCAAATAAAGCGAAATGACAAGGAGTACCCACGAGCAGCCTCAGATGTTGAAGCTTTCGCCGCAGCCACATTCACCGCGCACGTTGGGATTGTTGAACTTGAAGCCTTCGTTCAACCCTTCCTTGACGAAATCAAGCTCGGTGCCGTCCAGGTATGCCAGGCTTTTCGGATCGATGATCACTTTCTCGCCGTGACTGACGAAGACCTGATCGTCTGCCCCTACCTCATCGACAAACTCCAGCACGTAGGCAAGGCCGGAACAGCCCGTGGTGCGAACACCCAGACGAATCCCATCACCCTTGCCGCGCCCGTCGAGGGAGCGTCGCACGTGTTGAGCAGCCGCTTCTGTCATGCTGATAGCCATCGGTGACTCCTTACTTGTCGCCAATACTTGAAAGTCAGATCAAGCCTTTCTTCTGCTTGTAATCGCGAACAGCAGCCTTGATGGCGTCTTCAGCGAGTACCGAGCAGTGGATTTTCACTGGCGGCAAGGCCAGTTCTTCAGCCAGCTGGGTGTTCTTGATGGTCTCTGCTTCGTCCAGGGTCTTGCCCTTCATCCACTCGGTAGCGAGGGAGCTGGAAGCAATCGCAGAGCCGCAGCCGTAGGTCTTGAACTTGGCGTCTTCGATGATGCCTTGCTCGTTGACCTTGATTTGCAGGCGCATCACGTCGCCGCACGCCGGAGCGCCGACCATGCCGGTGCCGACATCAGGATCTTCCGCGTCCATCTTGCCGACGTTGCGCGGGTTCTCGTAGTGGTCGATGACCTTTTCGCTGTAAGCCATGATTCAATCCTCACTCATCAGATAGTCGCTCTTCGGGCCCTGCAAGCCAGATTTTCAACAGGGTTGCAGAGCCCGTATGCGGCGACTTAATTCGTTAGTGTGCCGCCCACTCGATTTTCGAAATGTCGACGCCGTCTTTGTACATGTCCCACAGCGGCGACAGAGCGCGCAGCTTGGTGACGGCCTCGCAGACTTTCTGCGCGGCATAATCGATTTCTTCTTCGGTGGTGAAACGGCCGAAGGTGAAGCGAATCGAGCTGTGTGCCAATTCGTCGTTGCGGCCCAGGGCGCGCAGTACGTACGAAGGCTCAAGCGACGCCGAGGTGCAGGCCGAACCGGACGATACCGCCAGGTCCTTGAGCGCCATGATCAGCGACTCGCCTTCAACGTAGTTGAAGCTCAGGTTCAGGTTGTGCGGAACGCGAGCAGTCAGGCTGCCGTTGACGTACAGCTCTTCGAGGCCTTCGACCTGCTTGAAGAAACGGTCGCTCAGGGCTTTGATCCGAACGTTTTCGGTAGCCATGTCTTCCTTGGCTACACGGAACGCTTCGCCCATGCCAACGATCTGGTGAGTGGCCAGGGTGCCGGAACGCATGCCGCGCTCGTGTCCGCCGCCGTGCATGGTCGCTTCAAGGCGAACACGCGGCTTGCGGCTTACGTACAGCGCGCCGATGCCTTTAGGACCATAAGTCTTGTGAGCCGAGAAGGACATCAGGTCGACTTTCAGCTTTTGCAGGTCGATCTCGACCTTGCCGGTGGACTGCGCAGCGTCGACGTGGAACAGGATGCCCTTGGAGCGGGTCAGTTCGCCGATGGCTGCGATGTCGTTGATGGTGCCGATTTCGTTGTTCACGTGCATGACAGACACCAGGATGGTGTCATCGCGCAGCGCGGCTTCGATCATCTCAGGCGTCACCAGACCGTCTTCACGAGGATCGAGGTAGGTGACATCGAAACCTTCGCGCTCCAGTTGGCGCATGGTGTCGAGGACCGCCTTGTGTTCGATCTTGGTGGTGATCAGGTGCTTGCCCTTGGTGCTGTAGAAATGCGCGACACCCTTGATTGCCAGGTTGTCGGACTCGGTGGCACCGGAGGTCCAGACGATTTCACGCGGGTCGGCGTTGACCAGGTCGGCGACCTGGCGGCGAGCGTTTTCGACCGACTCTTCGGCTTTCCAGCCGAACACGTGGGAGCGGGACGCCGGGTTACCGAAGTTTCCGTCGACCAGCAGGCATTCACTCATCTTTTGCGCGACACGCGGATCAACCGGGGTGGTCGCAGAGTAATCAAGGTAAATCGGCAATTTCATGGACTCTCTCCTAAATCAGGCTGGCTGGCGTGCCGCTAGCTCTTTGGCTGTCATTCGACGGCGGACGCTTCAATCTTGTCCAGACGCGGTGTCTTGCTATTGCAACGACGCTGGTCCTGACGCTGGGCTACTTCTTGCACTTCACGGCGAGTGACAAGGTCAGCCAAGCTGATACCGCTCAGAAATTCGTGGATTTGCAGGCTCAGATCACACCACAAGTGGTGGGTCAGGCAGGTGTCGCCGCCATGGCAATCACCCAGGCCCTGGCATTTGGTTGCGTCGACCGATTCGTTTACCGCATCGATCACCTGAGCGACCTGGATGCCCTGCATGTCACGCGATAGCTGGTAGCCACCGCCTGGTCCACGGACACTGGACACCAGATTGCTGCGGCGCAATTTGGCGAAGAGCTGTTCGAGGTAGGACAGGGAAATGCCTTGGCGCTCAGAGATATCGGCCAGGGACACCGGGCCATGTTGCGCGTGCAACGCCAAATCCAGCATGGCGGTGACAGCGTATCGGCCTTTTGTAGTCAGTCGCATGGACAATTACCACGGAGTTACGGGATGGGGGCGAGTATGCAATTCCCGAGTATTCAAGTCAACTATAAGACCTAGTACTTTAGTCAGGTTTACCCGTAAAAGAGCGCGCGCACTATAACAAAGGCTGGCGGTGATCGACCAGCAAATGCGCGTTATCGTTCATCGCGAGCAAGCTCGCTCCCACAGGGGATCTCTGGTGTTGCATAGATCCAGTGTGGGAGCGAGCTTGCTCGCGATAGGGCCACCCCGATTCAGCTGGCCTGGCTTTCATCCTTGCCTTTTACACAGGCGAAGTCTTCTTCGCGCAGCTCGGGCAAGTCCTTGGCACAGTAAGGGCTGCCCAGGTCCTTGAGCGCGCCGCACATGCCTTCCAGTCGACCATCGACCGCTTGCAAGTGATCGAGCAACTGACCGATGGCACGCGCCACCGGGTCCGGCATGTCTTCGCTGACGCCGTAGGCATCAAAACCAATCTTCTCGGCCATGGCCTTGCGCTTGGCTTCCAGCTCATCATCGGACTTGACGATGATCCGCCCCGGAATCCCGACCACTGTCGCCCCTGCCGGCACAGCCTTGGTCACCACCGCATTGGAGCCCACCTTGGCACCCGCCCCCACGGTGAACGGCCCCAACACCTTGGCGCCCGCCCCTACCACTACGCCATCTTCCAGCGTCGGGTGGCGTTTGCCTTTGTTCCAGCTGGTACCGCCGAGGGTCACGCCCTGATACAGCGTCACGTCATTGCCGATTTCGGCGGTTTCGCCGATGACAATGCCCATGCCATGGTCAATAAAGAAGCGACGACCCACCTTGGCACCCGGATGGATCTCAATCCCGGTCAACCAGCGGCCAAAGTTCGATACCAGTCGCGCCAGCCATTTCCAGCCCATGCCCCATAACGCCGACGACAGGCGATGAATCCAGATAGCGTGCATGCCCGGGTAGCAGGTCAACACCTCAAACGCATTACGTGCCGCCGGGTCACGGTGGAAAACGCTCTGGATATCTTCACGCAAACGCTCGAACATCATTAATCCTTCCGTTTAAGAAGCTCACCACGGGCCGCTTTTTGGGTTTCCGTGAGGATGCCACGCAAAATATTCATTTCCGCCCGGCTGACCGAGCTTCGTCCGTACAACCGACGCAGGCGCGCCATCAAGTGCCGCGGTTTTTCCGGATCGAGGAATTCGATGGCCACCAACGTTTGCTCCAGGTGCTCATAGAATCGCTCCAGCTCATCCATGGTCGCCAGTTCACCGCTCTTGGTCGACGCCACTTCTTCCTTCTCGATCTTGCTTGGCTGACCTTGGGCCGCCAGCCAGGACATGCGCACTTCATAGCTCAACACCTGCACCGCAGCCCCAAGGTTCAGCGAACTGAACTCAGGGTCTGAGGGGATGTGCACGTGATAATGACATCGCTGCAGCTCTTCATTGGTCAGGCCGGAATCTTCACGACCAAAGACCAAGGCGATCTCGGCGCCTTGCGCTGCTTCCTCAACCACTTTCGTCCCGCATTCACGGGGATCGAGCAGCGGCCAAGGGATACGACGGTCACGGGCGCTGGTGCCGAGCACCAGATTACAGCCGACCAGCGCATCTTCCAGCGTGGCGACGACTTGGGCGTTTTCCAGGATGTCACCGGCACCGGAAGCTCGTGCATCGGCTTCGTGGTGCGGGAACAACCGCGGCTCGACCAGCACCAGTCGCGACAGCCCCATGTTCTTCATGGCACGCGCAGCCCCGCCGATATTCCCCGGATGGCTGGTATTGACCAGGACGACACGAATGTTCTGCAGCAAGGGAGGCGCTCTCTGACAGGGAAATTAGGGAGCAAATCTTACAGTTCCTCCTACCGTTAAGCTATGAAAGCGAACGTCGACCTTCACCTGTAGAAACTTTCTGATAGAATGCTCGGCTTTCTTTAACAACCTTAGGTGACACATCCATGCAGCCCATGCTGAATATCGCGCTGCGCGCCGCCCGCAGCGCCAGTGAATTGATTTTCCGCTCCATCGAGCGCCTGGATACCATCAAGGTCGACGAAAAAGACGCCAAGGACTATGTGTCCGAAGTGGATCGCGCTGCCGAACAGAAAATCATCGACGCACTGCGCAAGGCTTACCCGAATCATTCGATCATGGGTGAAGAGACTGGCATGCACGCCGGCTCCGGGATCGAAGGCGAAGAATACCTGTGGATCATCGACCCACTGGACGGCACCACCAACTTCCTGCGCGGCATTCCTCACTTCGCTGTCAGCATCGCCTGCAAATACCGCGGTCGCCTGGAGCACGCTGTTGTTCTGGACCCGGTTCGCCAGGAAGAATTCACCGCCAGCCGTGGTCGCGGCGCTCAACTGAACGGTCGTCGCCTGCGCGTCAGCGGTCGCACCAGCCTGGACGGCGCCCTGCTGGGTACCGGCTTCCCGTTCCGTGACGACCAGATGGACAACCTCGACAACTACCTGGGCATGTTCCGCACCCTGGTTGGCCAGACCGCCGGCATCCGCCGCGCTGGCGCTGCGAGCCTGGACCTGGCCTACGTAGCTGCCGGCCGTTTCGACGCATTCTGGGAGTCGGGCCTGTCCGAATGGGACATGGCAGCAGGCGCCCTGCTGATCCAGGAAGCTGGCGGCCTGGTGAGCGACTTCACCGGCGGTCACGACTTCCTTGAAAAAGGCCACGTCGTTGCCGGCAACACCAAATGCTTCAAAGCAGTTCTGACGGCCATCCAGCCACACCTGCCAGCCTCGCTGAAACGCTAAGCACCAGGCACAAAAAAGCACCCTTCAGGGTGCTTTTTTTATGCCTGAAATTTGACTCCGAAAACACCACACCCCCATTGTGGGAGCGAGCTTGCTCGCGATTGCGGTGTGTCAGTCAGCATCAATGCTGAATGTTAGAAGGGCATCGCGAGCAAGCTCGCTCCCACAGGGGATGGGTAGTGGGGCATAAATCCTGGGTATAAAAAAAGCACCCGTTCGGGTGCTTTTTTTGAGTCTGGCATTCAGCTTATTTCTGAGCGGGCTGGTTCTGACCCAGGATCAGATGACCGTCCTTGTCGACCGGAATCTGGTTGCCCGGATCACGATCCATCCGCACTTTGCCCTCCTTGCCGCCCAGCGAATACCGAACGTCATAGCCTACGAGCTTGTCGCTGACGTCATTGACCGTCTCGCAACGCCTTTGCATCGTGGTGCTGGTATCGCGCTCCTGCATGCCTTCCTGCACCCTGTTACCGGCGTAACCGCCGCCAACTGCACCGGCGACCGTGGCGAGCTTCTTGCCATTACCGCCACCGACCATGTTGCCCAACAAACCACCGCCGACCGCACCGATCACCGTACCGAGGATCTGATGCTGGTCTTTCACCGGCGCCTGCCGGGTCACAGGCACATCCCTGCACACTTCACGCGGCGTCTTGATCTGTGTTTTGACCGGCTCCACTGCCAGTACTTGCGCATACTCAGGTCCGCCGCTTTTTACCAGGCTGTAGGTGGCAACAGCGCCTCCGGCAGTCACACCGACAGCACCCAATACCGCACCAACCAGTAACGACTTGTTCACTTGAACCTCCTGACCATCACATGCGGGACGTGCCCGCGCTTCTCTCAACCTTGGAGCATAAAAAAAGGCGCGAGTTCAATACTCGCGCCTTCTTGTTATAACGAGAGGAAATAACGCCTCAAGGACGGTCGTCCACTTCCTTCTCGGTATTGGCCGGAGGAATCAGGTCCTCGCTGCTCAGGTTCAGCCAGATCAGCACCACGTTGGCGATGTAGATCGACGAGTAAGTACCCGCCAGAACACCGATAAACAGCGCGATGGAGAAGCCGAACAGGTTGTCACCACCGAAGAACAGCAGCGCTGCAATCGCCAGCAACGTGGAGATCGATGTCGCCATGGTCCGCAGCAGGGTTTGCGTGGTCGAGATGTTGATGTTCTCGATCAGGCTGGCCTTGCGCAGTACACGGAAGTTCTCACGAACCCGGTCGAATACCACGATGGTGTCGTTGAGCGAGTAACCGATGATCGCCAGTACCGCCGCCAGCACCGTCAGGTCGAAGGTGATCTGGAAGAACGACAGGATACCCACGGTCACGATCACGTCGTGGATCAGCGAAACGATTGCACCGACCGCGAACTTCCACTGAAAGCGGAAAGCCAGGTAGATCAGAATGCCGCCCAGCGCCATCAGCATGCCGAGGCCGCCCTGGTCGCGCAGCTCTTCACCGACCTGCGGGCCCACGAACTCGACGCGTTTGACCACAGCCGGGTTGTCGCCGCCGACTTTCTGCAGCGCTTCAGCGACCTGGTGACCCAGTTGCGGGTCTTCGCCAGGCATGCGCACCAGCAAATCGGTGGTGGCGCCGAAGCTCTGAACGATCGCTTCGTGATAACCGGCATCAGTCAGCTGGGAACGAACTTTCAAGACGTCGGCCGGACGCTCGTAGGTCAGCTCGATGAGCGTACCGCCGGTGAAGTCCAGACCGTAGTTCATGCCCTTGTGGAAGCAGCTGAACAACGCCAGAGCGGTAAGGAACAATGTGACGCCGAACGCAACGTTGCGAACGCCCATGAAGTTGATAGTACGTAACATGGCAGCCCCTTAAATCCACAACTTCTTGAAGTCACGACCGCCGAAGATCAGGTTGACCATCGCGCGGGTCACCATGATGGCCGTGAACATCGAGGTAAAGATCCCGAGGGACATGGTCACTGCAAAGCCCTTCACCGGGCCGGTGCCCATGGCAAAGAGGATGCCGCCGACCAACAGGGTGGTCAGGTTGGCGTCGAGAATCGCGGTGAATGCCCGGCCGAAGCCTTCGTTGATTGCCCGCTGCACGGTCATGCCGGCCGCGATCTCTTCACGTATCCGCGAGAAGATCAGTACGTTGGCGTCGACCGCCATACCCATGGTCAATACGATACCGGCGATACCCGGCAGGGTCAGCGTTGCCCCCAGCAGCGACATCAAGGCCAGCAGTAGCACCATGTTCACCGCCAGAGCAACCGTGGCGATCAGGCCGAAGAAGCGGTAGATGGCCATGATGAACAGCGAAACGAACAGCATGCCCCACAGCGACGCATCGATACCCTTGGTGATGTTGTCAGCACCCAGGCTTGGACCGATGGTGCGTTCCTCAGCAAAGTACATCGGCGCCGCAAGACCACCAGCGCGCAGCAGCAAGGCCAGCTCCGAGGATTCGCCCTGGCCATTCAGGCCAGTGATGCGGAACTGAGCACCCAGCGGCGACTGAATGGTCGCCAGGCTGATGATCTTTTTCTCTTCCTTGAAGCTCTGGACCGGCACATCTTTCTCGACGCCGTTGACCATCTGCTTGACGTAAGTCGTCACCGGGCGTTGCTCGATGAAGATCACCGCCATGCTGCGACCGACGTTGGAACGCGTCGCACGGTTCATCAGCTCACCGCCGTGACCGTCCAGACGAATGTTCACTTCCGGCGTACCGTGCTCACCGAAACCGGCCTTGGCGTCAGTTACCTGGTCGCCGGTGATGATCAGGCCACGCTCGATTTGCGCAGGAGGACGCTTGCCCTCACGGAACTCGAAGGTTTCGGAAGTGGCTTTCGAAGCACCAGGCTCTGCCGCCAGACGGAACTCCAGGTTAGCCGTCTTGCCGAGGATACGTTTGGCTTCGGCAGTGTCTTGCACGCCTGGCAGCTCAACCACGATGCGGTTGGCACCCTGACGCTGAACGATCGGTTCGGCAACACCCAGCTCGTTGACGCGGTTACGTACCGTGGTCAAGTTCTGCTTGATGGAGTATTCGCGGATTTCCGCCAGCTTGGCCGGGGTCATCGCCAGACGCAGCACCGATTGACCATTGAGGTCGGCCGGAACAATGTCGAAATCGTTGAAGTTCTTGCGGATCAGCGCACGAGCGTCTTCGCGGGAAGCGTCATCACTGAAACCCAGCTGAATGGCGCCATTGATCTGCGGCAGGCTGCGATAGCGCAGCTTCTCTTTACGCAGCAGGCTCTTGACGTCGCCTTCGTAGACTTTCAGGCGGGCGTCGAGGGCTTTTTCCATGTCCACTTCGAGCAGGAAGTGCACACCACCGGACAAGTCCAGACCCAGCTTCATCGGATGCGCGGCGAGGCTGCGCAGCCATTGCGGGGTGGTTTGTGCCAGGTTCAGCGCGACAACGTAGTCATCACCCAGCGCCTTGCGCACGACGTCTTTGGCTGGCAGTTGGTCTTCCGCCTTGGTCAGGCGCAACAAACCGCCCTTGCCATTGGCCGACAAAGTGGCCGCCTTGACGTTGATCCCGGCATCGTTGAGCGCTTTACTCACGCGATCCAGATCAGCCTGATTGACCTGCAGCGCAGTGCTTGCACCGCTGACCTGAATGGCCGGATCGTCAGGATAAAGATTGGGAGCGGAATAAATCAGACCGATCGCCAGCACCGCCAGGATCAGAATGTATTTCCACAGAGGGTATTTGTTCAGCATCACGCCGCCCGCTTATGACGCGGGGCGCCTTGCGCGCCCCGTCGATTGAGTAGAAGTTGAAACTTAGATCGCTTTTAGCGTGCCTTTTGGCAGCGTGGCGGCGATGGCGCCTTTTTGGAATTTCATTTCGACAGTGTCGGAAACTTCCAGAACAACGAAATCATCTGCCACTTTAGTGATCTTGCCGGCAATACCACCGGTGGTCACAACTTCGTCGCCTTTCTGCAGGCTGCTCAGCAGGTTCTTCTGCTCTTTGGCGCGCTTGGCCTGTGGACGCCAGATCATCAGGTAGAAGATGACCAGGAAGCCGACCAGGAAAATCCACTCAAAGCCGCCGCCCATTGGGCCTGCCGCAGGGGCACCAGCATCAGCCATGGCATTAGAGATAAAAAAGCTCATTTAGCACTCCAGTTGCAAATGTTGAATCTTGGGGTCAGAAAACTCAGTCCAAAGGCGGTACGGGTAACCCGCGTTTGGCGTAGAAGGCATCGACAAAGGCGGCCAATGTACCCTGTTGAATAGCCTCGCGCAAACCAGCCATAAGTACCTGGTAATGGCGCAAATTGTGGATTGTATTCAACATGCTACCCAGCATTTCTCCACACTTGTCCAGATGGTGCAGATAAGCACGGGAGAAGTTCTGGCAGGTATAGCAATCGCAGGTCGGATCGAGCGGCGAATCATCATGGCGATGAAACGCGTTACGGATCTTCAGCACGCCCGTATCAATGAACAAGTGCCCATTGCGGGCATTACGGGTTGGCATCACGCAATCGAACATGTCCACACCGCGGCGCACACCCTCAACCAAGTCTTCCGGTTTGCCAACGCCCATAAGGTAACGAGGTTTGTCAGCCGGCATCTGGCCTGGCAGGTAATCCAGCACCTTGATCATCTCGTGCTTGGGCTCGCCCACCGACAGACCGCCGATCGCCAGGCCATCAAAACCGATCTTGTCGAGGCCTTCCAGGGAGCGCATGCGCAGGTCCTGGTGCATGCCGCCCTGAACGATGCCGAACAGCGCCGCCGTGTTGTCGCCATGAGCGTTTTTCGAACGCTGGGCCCAGCGCAACGACAGCTCCATGGACACCCGCGCCACATCTTCGTCGGCCGGGTACGGCGTGCATTCGTCAAAAATCATCACGATGTCGGAGCCCAGGTCGCGCTGAACCTGCATCGACTCTTCCGGGCCCATGAACACTTTCGCGCCATCAACCGGAGAAGCGAAGGTCACGCCCTCCTCCTTGATCTTGCGCATGGCGCCCAGGCTGAACACCTGGAAACCGCCGGAGTCGGTCAGAATCGGGCCTTTCCACTGCATGAAATCGTGCAGGTCGCCGTGCTTCTTGATCACTTCCGTGCCAGGACGCAACCACAGGTGAAAGGTGTTACCCAGAATGATCTCGGCGCCGGTCGCCTCGATATCCCGCGGCAACATGCCCTTGACCGTGCCGTACGTGCCGACCGGCATGAAGGCTGGGGTTTCGACAGTGCCACGCGGGAAAGTCAGGCGACCACGGCGAGCCTTGCCGTCAGTGGCCAGCAATTCGAAAGACATACGACTGGTGCGACTCATGCTTGATCCTCTGGGCCGCGTGGCGCGGGATTACGGGTGATGAACATCGCATCACCGTAGCTGAAAAAGCGGTATCCATGCTCGACGGCGGCCTTGTAGGCGGCCATGGTCTCGGGATAACCGGCGAACGCCGAAACCAGCATCAACAGCGTGGATTCGGGCAAATGAAAGTTGGTGACCAGGGCATCGACCACATGGAACGGCCGGCCTGGGTAGATAAAGATATCGGTGTCGCCGCTGAACGGCTTGAGCACGCCATCGCGCGCCGCGCTTTCCAGCGAACGCACGCTGGTAGTCCCCACCGCCACCACGCGCCCACCCCGCGCACGGCACGCAGCGACCGCATCCACCACGTCCTGGCCGACTTCCAGCCATTCACTGTGCATGTGGTGATCTTCGAGCTTTTCGACACGCACCGGCTGAAACGTGCCCGCGCCAACGTGCAAGGTCACGAACGCCGTCTCGATACCCTTGGCGGCAATCGCCTCAAGCAATGGCTGATCGAAATGCAGCCCCGCCGTCGGTGCCGCCACCGCGCCCAAACGCTCGGCGTAGACCGTCTGATAACGCTCGCGGTCCGAGCCTTCGTCCGGGCGGTCTATATAAGGAGGCAACGGCATGTGCCCGACGCGGTCGAGCAGCGGCAGCACTTCTTCGGCGAACCCCAGTTCGAACAACGCATCATGACGCGCGAGCATTTGCGCTTCGCCACCACCGTCGATGAGGATCGTCGAACCCGGCTTCGGCGACTTGCTGGAACGCACATGGGCCAGCACGCGATGACTGTCGAGCACCCGCTCGACCAGAATTTCCAGCTTGCCGCCGGAAGCTTTCTGGCCAAACAGCCGCGCCGGAATCACCCGGGTATTGTTGAACACCATCAAATCGCCCGGGCGCAAATGCTCAAGCAAATCAGTGAATTGACGGTGCGCCAGAGCGCCGCTGACCCCATCCAGGGTCAACAGGCGACTACCGCGCCGCTCAGCCAAAGGGTGGCGAGCGATCAGCGAATCAGGGAGTTCGAAAGTAAAGTCAGCAACGCGCATGATGGGGTTCGTCTAGCAGGGCCGGGAAGTCTAGCGGAAATAGTGAAAATTCTCCATGTACCTGATTGACCGACGGTTATCTCATCTCTATACTTCGCCGCCATTGAGCCCTGATGGCGGAATTGGTAGACGCGGCGGATTCAAAATCCGTTTTCGAAAGGAGTGGGAGTTCGAGTCTCCCTCGGGGCACCAAATTAAGAAAGGTCTTGCTTAGCAAGGCCTTTTTTTTCGCCTGTAGAAAAGTGCTGCCGCCCCACTGATCGTTCCCACGCTCCGCGTGGTAACGCATCCCGTGACGCTCCGCGTCACAACTAGGCGGTACCACCCCGCTCTTTCGTCCACCCAAAAAACCTGCGAAAAAATGATTCTGCCCTCATTTTTTCCTCAAGGATTCCCCACATGGAATTACCACTGGAAACAGTCGCCCTCTTCTCCCTCAAGCTCGCTTACGAAACAGAAGATCAAAGCCCGATCCTGCGTGACGACCTGATGATGGGCGACTACCAGCGCGACGTATTCGGCTTGCTGGTACGCAGAGGTGATGTCGAGACCATTAAGGTCAAAGTGGCCGAATGCGTAGGACTGGCACTTGAGGCGATAGGTGGAGCCGGTACGCCGCTGGGTCGGGAGCTGGATAGATTGTCGGGAGACTTCAGCGCTGCGCAGACGCTGGAGCAGCTTGATAGTCCGCTGATTGCGCTTAAGGATTACTTGAAAGACATTCAGTGAGTGATCGGGTTGAGGGCAAGTTGGGGCGCCTGCGCGACGCAAGTGGATGATGGCGATTCGCCAATCGCGTGGTATATTTGAGAATATTGTGCATCTGCAGCCAAGTTTTATTGCTAATTCCCCAAGGAAATTCAATACGATTTTAGTCTGTTTTGCATCGCGACAAGGGTGTACACGCGCTTAGGGAGAAGCGCCAGGGCTAGACCGAACGCTTCTCCGTCTTCGTGCGTTTACATGGTCTGACACTGGTTTTGCCTAGGGAAGCATGAAGGTGCACCTTTTCTTATGAAAAACGTTTATTTGATCAGCAACGTCAATAACGGCGGAAAAACATACCTCGAATACTTGCTGCCAGCGCTCAATGCTCTTCGCGACAAATATCACTGCATAGTACTCCAGACAAATACTGTCGGTATCAGCAAGCACGAAGCAGAACAAATCCTCAACAGTCCGGTTGAGGAAGTGGAACTGACTTTTATCGCAACGCTAAGATCGCAAACAGTCATCTCGAATGACGCCTCGATTGGGCGACTGCTGGACGAATCAAATTTTGGTATTTTTATTGCGCATGGCAATGTCGGCATGCCAATCGAAGACAAATACTATTGCTCCGACTGGACATCGCATTGGGATGCGATTGTTTCTTCTTCCAGATCGCTTTTTGACCTAATCAAAGCAGGCCTACAGCTTTACAGGCATGACAGGCACGCGCTGCGTAAAGTATTTGAAGGGAGATCATTGCGCTCGGACCTTCGAAAAACAAGTGCAATCTCTACACTGCCCGTTAAAATCCCCGAGCCTTTCAGCTTTCCCCCTGACTCTCTGCGAACACCCGATGAGTATGTCGTAGGCCTTCTGCCGACCCAAAAAGGAATATGCCCGAGCGGCGCTTCTCTATATGAAAATATGGAGACCGTTATTAACTCAGTCAAGTCCACTATTCCTCATGCGACATTTATCTTACGCCCGTACATGACTGACTTTGAAGCGCCGTATGTAAAAGAGTTGTGCGGACTGCTTTCTCAGTACCAATGGATCTCAATCGATGAGTCCAAAGAAAGCAGTAAAGAATTCTACCGACGCTGTGACACCATCATTACCGACGCCTCAAGCGGTGGTGTCTCCTATATGCTGAATACCTGCAGACTGCCCATCTATTATGTTCCGGCAGCCAGCGAGAGCAACCCCATCGTCAAGGCCTGGCTGAAACAAATGAATGGCTTGCTGCCGATAGCCAATAGTGGCGATAGCCTTAAAGAAATAGCCATTGAAATCGAATCGCTTACGCCTGAAGAGCATTTCATCAGGTATAAGAAATTCCATGAAGAAGAATACAGCGACCTGCATCATCCGAATGAAGTTTTTCAAGACCTGGTTCAGAAAAAGCATGATTCTAGTTTTCGCTACTGTTCGATCGACTCTTTTGGAGAAATCGACAAGAGTGAAATCAGGGATCAGCAACGCGTCTCGCAACCTTCATGAATCTCAGCTGATTAAAAATTTCTAAACTAAAAACAAGTTAGGTCGATATGACAGATGACCGCGCCGGGCAGGTAGTATGGATTACAGGTCTTTCAGGGGCTGGCAAATCGACCTTGGCCCGTGAATTAGTTGCCGAACTACGAAGCCATGGCCACTCGGTTGTAATGTTAGATGGCGATGAGTTGCGCGACGTATTTGGCGCTGCAACTGCCAACTCACAAAACCATGGGCGTGAGGGGCGATTGGCGTTGGCAATGCAATACGCTCACCTGTGCAAAGTGATTGCCGCGCAGGGGCAGACGGTGGTGATTGCAACCATTTCGCTGTTCCGCGAAGTTCATGCCTGGAACCGTACCCACCTGCCTGGTTATTTCGAGGTTTACTTGAAGGTGCCGGTGGAGGAACTACGCCGCCGGGACCCCAAGGATATATATCGCCGGTTCTACGCGGGCGAGTTGCAGAATGTCGCGGGGCTCGATTTATCGATTGATGAACCGACAGCGGCAGACTGGGTGGTTGAGTTCGAACCTGACCGCCCCCTGCAAACAGTGACAGATGACTTACTACATCGATTTTATAAAAGGAAGTTAGTATGAAAACCGAATGGGATTACACCGCGCTGGCCGACGCTTATTTAAAACGTCCTGACTACGCCGATGCCGCGATCGATGCAATGCTCTCGATTGCAGGTGCCGAGAAAGGCGACAAGTTCTGCGATGTCGGAGCAGGCGTTGCACACCTGACCATGATGCTGGCTGCGCGTGGTCTGGATGTTGTTGCGGTGGAACCTAATGATGCGATGCGCGCGAATGGCATCAAGCGTACCGCAGACCTGGCCAATGTAAGCTGGCACGAAGGAACGGGCGAAGTCACCGGACAAACGTCACAAGCTTTCGACATGGTCACCTTTGGCAGTTCCTTCAATGTCTGCGACCGCCAGCAGGCACTCAAGGAAACCGCGCGCATTCTCAAGCCTCGCGGCTGGTTCGCCTGCATGTGGAATCATCGTCATCTTGATGATCCGATCCAGGCCCGCATCGAAGCCATCATTAAAGAGCGGGTACAGGGTTATGGCTACGGTACTCGTCGTGAAGATCAAACTGCCGTGATCGATGCCAGTGCGCTTTTCGGCCCCGTTGTTCATCTTGATGCGCGTGTCATTCACGAGCAAAGCATTGAAGAGTGCCTGGAAGCCTGGCGTTCTCACGCAACGCTGGAGCGCCAGGCCGGTGCGAATTTCCATGAGGTGATCAGCGCAATCGATGACTATCTGAAAAGCCTTCAGACTGCCTCGATCCAGATTCCGTACTCGACCAATATTTGGGTTGCTCAGTTGAGATAATGCTGATGGCGCTGCATTTCTCTACCAAGGCTGGCACATTGGCCAGCCTGCAAGAGCGGCTCACGTCGGCTCGCATTGCTCCACTGTTGTCGTTCACCGTGAGGGACTGGCAAATCGGTGGGCAAGCCTGTTTTCGTGATATCCAGGGACAGCTGGGGGCCGGTCCCTGGATCGTGCGCTCCAGTTGCCTGCGCGAAGATGGCGCGCAAACTTCCGGTGCGGGAGCCTTTCTCTCGATCCCTGACGTTAATGAATCAGGATTGGTATCGGCCGTTGAACAGGTGATCGCAAGTTATGGCGATGTACACTTGGCAGACGAGGTACTGATTCAACCGATGTTGGGTAACGTGGTTCGTTCCGGCGTTGCCTTTTCCCACGACCCGAACACCTGCGCGCCGTATCGGGTTGTGAACTGGTCGGAAGGCAGTGACACGGCATCAGTCACCGGCGGCATGGGCGGTCGGCTTTGGCAGCAGGCGGCACTTAGCAATGTGCCGCCGCCAGTAAAATTCGCCCCCATGATTGCCTTGCTCGAAGAGTTGCTGGAGCTGTTCGATGGAGCACCGGTCGACTGCGAGTTCGCTATCACACGCGAAGCAGAAGGCGAGGTATTGTGGCTGTTACAAGCCCGGCCATTGATTCTGCCGACACGCCCGGAATCCGAAACAACGCAGGCCGCCCAGCTGGAAAGTATTCAGCGCAAGGTGGCGCGGGGCATGCAGCCGCACCCATTCCTGATTGGCCAGCGTACGGTCTATGGCGTGATGCCGGACTGGAATCCGGCCGAGATTATCGGTATCCGTCCCAAACCACTGGCGCTCTCGCTATATCGGGATTTGGTGACTGACTCCATCTGGGCCTACCAGCGCCACAATTACGGCTACCGCAACTTGCGTAGCTTCCCGTTGATGCCGCATTTCTTCGGGTTGCCGTACATCGATGTGCGCTTGTCGTTCAACTCCTTCATTCCAGCAGACCTTGACGAGGGACTGGCCGGGCGGCTGGTCGATCACTATATCGATCGGCTGCTGGCCGAACCGACACTGCACGACAAGGTGGAGTTCGAGATTGTTTTCTCGTGCTACACATTGGATTTGTCGCAGCGACTGGAGCGTTTGGCCAGTGCCGGTTTCCAGGAGCACGAGCTAGAGGCCATCAGCACCAGTTTGCGCAAGCTGACCAACCGCATCGTTCATCCCAAGGACGGTTTATGGCGCGCCGATGCCAATAAGCTCGACATACTCAATGCGCGACGCGAAGAGTTGCTGGCATCCAACGCCGACCCTTTGGAGCGGATTTACTGGCTGTTGGAGGATGCAAAACGCTACGGCACCCTGCCATTCGCCGGCTTGGCCCGCGCCGGTTTCGTCGCGGTGCAGATGCTTAGATCGCTGGTGACGGTGGGAGTGTTCTCGCAGGCTGACTACGATTGCTTCATGGGGGGCGTCTCAACCGTCAGCGGCCAGTTGGCACGTGACCGGGCGACACTGGACAAGGCGACGTTCCTCGCCCGCTACGGACACTTGCGCCCGGGCACCTACGACATCCTTTCGCCTCGTTACGATGAAGCACCGGAACTCTACTTCGACTGGACCCAGCGTCCATCCACCCCAGAGCCAGTACAACCTTTTTCGCTGACCCTTCCACAGATGCGCGAAATCGTGAAGCAGCAGGAGGCACACGGCCTGGAGCCTGATCCCGTTGGCTTGTTGGACTTCCTGCAAGCCGGTATCGAACTACGCGAGCTGGCCAAGTTCCACTTCACCCGCAATCTCTCGGATGCCCTGGCATTGATTGCTGAAGTCGGCGCCCAGCATGGCATTGGACGCGAAGACATGGCCTATTGCGACATCAGCGCCTTGAAGGAGCTGCACGTTGCGGCAGCAGACCCGAAAGATGTGCTCTTGCGCAGCATTGAACAGGGCAAGGCCCGCTACGAACAGACGCTCAAGATATCGCTGCCGCCGGTGATTACCCGACCTGAGGATGTCTGGTCCTTCGAGTGGCCGGAAACAGCGCCCAACTTCATCACCCAGAAGCAGGTGACAGCCCCCGTGGTGCTCAGCGATGACCGGGAAAAGCTCGCCGGGGCGATTGTCTGCATTCCCAATGCGGACCCAGGTTTTGATTGGTTGTTTGCCTACCCGATTGCCGGGTTGATAACGGCGTGGGGCGGCGCCAACTCGCACATGGCGATTCGTGCCGGTGAGCTTGGCCTGCCAGCGGTGATCGGTGCCGGTGAAGTGCTCTACCGCCGCTGGTCGGCGGCTCAGCGCTTACATCTGGACTGTCCCGGGCGCTGGGTGGAGATGATGGCATGAAGGTCGTTGCCGTCAGCCAGCGTGTGGACGCGTTTCCTGAGCGCGGCGAAAACCGTGATGCACTGGACCAGCGTCTGGTCACCTTGCTTCTGGTTGCCGGATTTATACCGGTGCCGGTACCCAACGGGTTGTACCTGCAAACACTCGATGGAGGGGTGATTCATGATGCCTTGGATGACTGGCTAAACGCGGTATCACCACAGGCCATCGTTCTTTCGGGCGGAAATGACATCGGTCAGTGTTCGGCACGCGACCTGACCGAAGGCCGACTGCTGGACCACGCACGCTCCCACAACCTGCCAGTACTCGGAATTTGCCGGGGAATGCAGATGATCGCGCACTCGGCAGGTGGCGAACTAAAACCGGTTACAGGTCATGTGCGAACCCGGCATAAGTTGTCAGGGCAGATTGTTGCCGAGGTGAACAGTTATCACAGTTTTGCCCTTGCCGACTGCCCGGAAGAGTTTGAGGTTTTGGCGCGAAGTGAAGATGGGGAAATCGAAGCCATCAGGCACCTCCGCCTGCCCTGGGAAGGCTGGATGTGGCACCCGGAACGAGAGGCGTTTTTTGCATCGCACGACGTTCATCGATTGAAGAAGTTGTTCGGTGAATAAAACCTGTATCTGGCCTGAAAGGTCGCACTTGGCGCCCCGCTCGCCGAGACGAACTCCATTCGAAAATTCATGAGGTAGAACTGTTGTGAAAGCCATTATTCTGGCTGCCGGACGTGGCAGCCGCATGAAAAGCCTCACGGATGAACGTCCGAAGTGCATGGTCGAGTTGCGGGGCAAGACACTACTGGAGTGGCAACTTGCAGCGCTGCGTGCAGCCGGCGTTTGCGAGATAGCCATCGTGACGGGCTACAAACGCGAGTTGTTGGCAGACCAAGGGCTGATCGAATTCCATAACTCACGTTGGGCGCAAACCAATATGGTGTCGTCATTGGCGTGCGCTGAAACCTGGTTGCAGGCAGAGCCGTGCATCGTGAGTTATTCCGATATCTTCTACAGCCCTGCAGCGGTCCAGTCGTTGATGACCTGCAACGCTTCCCTGGCAGTCACCTATGACCCGAATTGGCTGGAGCTTTGGACACAGCGTTTTGGCAATCCATTACTGGATGCCGAAACGTTCCGCCTGACCCCTGCTGACACCTTGGCCGAAATCGGCAACAAACCAGAATCAGCAGACGATATTCAGGGCCAATACATGGGGCTTTTGCGCTTCACGCCCGAGGGCTGGGCAGAAGTCGTTCGGCTTCGCTCAGCATTAACCCCGGAGCAGTGCGACAAAGTGCATATGACGAACACCCTTCAGCAAGTCATTGATGCGGGTCGGGTCCAGATACAGGCCATTCCTTACACAGGGGAATGGGGGGAGGTCGACTCTTCTGAAGATCTGTTTTTGTATCAATAACTGCCCTCGCCTGCTAATTACCCTGCAACCCCCTACTCTCTCCAACGCCCAAAAGAAGTACAGGAACAGACCACGATTATCGGTGTGAGAAAACGTGGTCTGTACCCGTTTTTCTTGGTTGAGGGCAAGTTTGATGTCGCTTTACAGCGACGGATACTGGGGGAGGGCTTTGGCTGATATGAAAATAAACATGCCCACTTCCCACTGATCGTTCCCACGCTCCGCGTGGTAACGCATCCCGTGACGCTCCGCGTCACAATTAGCGGCAACACCCCACTCTCAAAAATCACTGGCCCATCCGGGCACTGCCTCGATTAGCTGACAGAAAAATAAATCGTCCCCCTTTTTACACAAAGGTCTTTTTCAGCGTCTTACCAAGCGCTTGCGAAAGCCCATGGGCTAAGACAGACTCCCCGCCTTTCCAAACTCGACAAGGATGCAAGCATTGAAGTTTGAGAGTGGCCAGTTTTCCGGCAACCATGGCGTTGTCTTCAACGTATCGCGCTTCACCCTGTCAGCCAGTGAACGGGGTAGCCTCAGAACACTGCATTTCGGTGAAGCGAAAGCCGCCCACTATGAAGTGAGCAATCTGGTGGTGGAGCTCTACGACAAAATGCTCGCCAAGGATTTGCCCTGCCAAATGATGGGCGGGATCTCCAAACCCCTGACCCGGCAACAGGGGGGGTTACTCAATGCCCAACGAACGAGTATCGCCATCCTCAACAGTGGTGTTTTCGCCGCAGCGAATCAAGGCGGATAGACCATGAGCGAATATGGCTTGTATGCCGGTGCTTACGCGGTGTTCCTGCTGTTGTTCTTCTATCTGAAATCCTACCGCCTCAGAAAATGGCTGGGCATCACCCTGCTCGCTCTGGGGTTTATGAGTATTTTTATGCTGCCACCTTTCATTGCCGGCTTCGATCTGGGCATCGCTTCGATCTATGCCGTCGGTAGCGGGACGGCGCTGTTTTTTAGTCGGGCCCGGTATGTGGAATGAGCCAGGTGCGCATTAATAATCGGCCACTCTCGAGATCGAAGTACGGATTTCATGCCGGGAGGCGTCAACAAAAAAGGGGACACCTATTACGTGTGATGGCGGAATTGGTAGACGCGGCGAACTCAAAATCCGTTTTAGAAAGGAGTGGGAGTTCGAGCCTCCCTCGGGGCACCAAAATTAAGAATGGTCTCGCTTAGCAAGGCCTTTTTTTTCGCCTGTAGAAAAGTGGTGCCGCCCCACTGATCGTTCCCACGCTCTGCGTGGTAACGCATCCCGTGACGCTCCGCGTCACAACTAGCGGCACCACCCCGCTCTTTCGTCCACCCAAAAAACCTGCGAAAAAATGATTCTGCCCTCATTTTTTCCCTGAATAATTCCCCCATGGAACTGCCACTGGAAACCGTCGCCCTCTTCTCCCTCAAACTCGCCTACGAATCGGAAGACCAAAGCCCGATCCTGCGCGACGACCTGATGATGGGCGACTACCAGCGGGACGTATTCGGCTTGCTGGTACGCAGAGGTGATGTCGCGACCATCAAGGTCAAAGTAGCCGAATGCGTGGGGCTGGCGCTTGAGGCGATAGGTGGGGCGGGTACGCCGCTGGGGCGAGAGCTGGATAGATTGTCGGGAGATTTCAGCGCAGCGCAGACGCTGGAGCAGCTGGATAGTCCGCTACAGATTGCGCTTAAGGATTATTTGAAAGATATTCAGTGAGTGATTGGGTTGGGAGCAAGTTCGATGCCCCTTTTCACCGACTGATACTGGGCAGGGGTTTGGCTGATATGAGAATGGACCTGTCCCCCACTGGTGGAAAGCCGAGCACGGCTCCGAAGTGGTTGAAAGCTGGCTGAAAAAGTAAGATCGCTTGATCTGAAAAAGGGCCCATACGGGCCCTTTTTGTTGATAGCTACAAGTCGAAAAAATCCAAACTTCTCACTGCGAGCTCACAGCCTGCTGACGATTTCCTTCCAGATATACCCGTAGTTGTATTCCAGCCAGCGGACAAGCAGCTTGTCGAACTGCCTACGAAACCAATTGTTTCTCCTGGCCGCGTATCTTTCTTCAATCATGGCGTTGAGGGAGTCGGGATCGAAGCCTGTCCATACTGTTGGAAGGGCTGCCGCAATATTGGTGTAGCACACTGGCGCGACTTCGGAGTAAAGGATCTCGTAGAGGGTTTGAGGATCAACACCTCTCACCTGCCTTGCTATGTAGTCGTAATCAACCGGAAAATCATTGAACGGATCCGAGAGTGCGACTCTAATTTTTGTCAGTTCAGGCTGACTTAAAAAATGTTCCAATGCGAGAACTCCTCTAATTCCTCATCGAGCGAGTCCGCTGCGGTTTGGCCGGCGAAACCACCGGCAACAGTTCCAACAATTACAACTGCAAATGCACAGATCGGAGCGCCTGGCCCACAGAAGGCGCTGACTCCAAGCCCAGCCAAAATACCACCCGCTGCACCGCCACCCACTATGAGGCCCTGACGTGCCGTTTCTTTTACTTTATTTTCTGCATTCAAAATTTGATAAGTAGCCAGAGCAGCGGTCACCAAAATGCCAAGTTTGCCCATGAGCTGCATTTTTTTAGTGCCCTGCGTAAATTTGACATCATCGCGCCCTGCCGCCTCCAAAATTGTGTAATGAACCTTGTTCTGTTCCGCTGGAGAAAGGAGGTCGTAATTTTTTTTGAAAAGATCGTTGGAGTAACGATCAAAAAGCTTCTGCAGATCTCTGCCACCTGCCTTCTTTTTTTGGACGACAGCCAAGCCCTGCGCAGAGGTGACCTTGCGGTGCTCCATCAAGATCTTGTTTCGCATCTCGTTGCTGAACTGCACACCCTCTCGCGCCATAATTTTCCCGGCCTTCACATCCTCCAGCGTCTGCTGTGACATACGCTTTATGTTTTTCGTATAGCTCGCCCTTACTTTTTCGTCAGAGATCGCGTCTAGAGAGAATCTCAGTGCAGTGCCCTCCATCAGCTCTAACGCCTTGTCGAGTGGAGAGTCTTGTAAGGCATGCTCACGCTGAACAACATAGCTGCCGGTGACGAGATACGGCTCTGTCATAGGATGTTCCTTATCCTAGAATTCTGTTCAAAAAGCTCTCTGTGAGAGACGAGGAAACCGTAGGCACCTCATCTTCGAATTTGAGCATCACGCATGTCTTACCGGATGGATTCGAAAACTTAACCGCGTTGTCTTTATCGAATACACCAGGCAGTGATGAGCCATCCTCGAAATGCGCGGTGCACGATAAGCCCTCGTAGCTTTCTTCAGCAGGGATTTTAAAGCCGATCCAGCGCGCGTAACCCGCTAACGGCGTGGGAGGAACGAACTCACAGGGTGTATGGCTATCGCCGATTATCACCGTCCCCGACCCACCAACTACGATGCCGCCATGTGCGCCACCGGTGTCGATGGTCGCGGCATTCTTGCCGTTGATAAACACCGTCGAAGATAACCCTGATGAAAGCGCACTGCCACAGGTGCAGACGTCGCCCTGACGCGCTGCGGGAAGGCCGTCAAAGAAAACATCAGAGGAGCCTGCCGCAATAGGATTGGTACCGTGCCCCGGCAACGGACAGCTGTATGGATCACTCTTACGCGCTGCTGGCTTAGCCACTATGACCTCCTGTCAAAAATCCTTGTGAGCGTCGTAACCTAGCAGAACAGCTCGCCCATTAGGAATCGTCGTGACGATGGTCGTATGCAAATTCAGCGATCAGATCATAAAGGGGACAGATATATTTTCGCGAAAAATAAATCTGTCCCCTTTACGGGTCAAAAATAAATCTGTCCCCTTTACGGGTCGGGTCATGTTGACCAAACGTCGCTTACAATCAGACATAACTAGTTATGTTGCTCGTTCGAAACGCTCTTCTAGGATTTGTCGCACCTTATGTAATTCCAAAGTGGTTTGTTCGTCACCCTCTAGACATGCTGGTAGCATCGTAGTCGTAGGTGCTTGCGTAATAGCTACCGTTCGTACTGCGTCCAACACAAAGCTCGAGAACCCTCGAATCAGCCTGGCTTGACTGAGCAACATTTCATCGGCTCGGAGCCAACCAATCAGCTCATGGATACTACCTGCAGAGTACAAAACTTTGAAATCCGAGTCTTCTGAAGCCTTTATGCTACTTAACCTCTTGCTCCAATAAATCATGCGCAATCGACTTCTGCGAGCTTTAACGCACAATACAGGGAACGCAACAATGATATCTAGCATAAGCATGGTCGAAAACACACCCAATATAATGCGATACCAAAAAGTTGGATATTCAAGGTGAAATGGTCGCAAACCAAAATAACCCCGCAGCACACTATCTACTGCATAGCCCAACGGCCACCCAACAGCAATGAAAGCTAGAACAATAAAAGTCAATACAATCGCTTTCACTAAGATTCTTCGACGAAAAAAGTAACGAGACATCCAGCTCAGAGCATCAGAAAGCTTCACTTCTTGCCCGTACGAGCGAACTAAAAATGGGCATAGGATAAAAAATAACTAGAAGTGACAACCGCCATCAGTGCAAACAATATCCAATGCATATGGATGGGCTCACGGATCAATTGCATCGCACCAACTACCAGCGCGGGTATAAGCAGCAACAGTGGGAAGACCAAGCTCGCTGCTGTTGGTACCGCCTGGCGGCTTCCATTTAGCAGTTCGCGCACGCTAAAGCTGGAATTCTTAAACATCCGTATTGCTCGTTCTAAAAACTCCATTGGAAATAGATAACGGCCAACAGTGATTATTTTATGCACCCAACCGATGTGCCGTCGAAGTCTATTCCCGCGAATAACGACGAAGTTGGCCCCCATACTAATTGGAAGTCGCGCCGCTAATGCTTCTAAACTGAGTTGATCTGCACGATCCTTTGCTAAAATAACTCGATCCGACAACATCTGCAGAACGGATATCCGAGCTGATTCCGGTAGTCCAGAAGTAAAGGCAGCTTGCCTAAATGCATATGCACGCTCAACTTGAGTACCATTAGCGAAAGATTCAACAAGATAGTCAACCAAAACGTTATGAGGCAATATGCCTCCTAATCGAAGTACTTCACAACGATCCCAAGTGTCCCCTCTCAGCCAGCGCGGTTCAAGGAAACGATGAACCGCATCGGCCAGGATGGGCGGTATATCCTGCAGTCTGCGGGCAAGCCCTTCTTGGAGCAAGCTAAGGAGCGGCACCGCAGTCTCGTCAGTCCAGTTAAAAAATGTTACATGCGATGGAAGGGGGGGCTGCGCGCACCAATCCGGTGCTTGCTGAGCAGCACGGTCCTCCAGCATCACGCGCGCGACCTCTAGTAAATTGTTTATTTCTTCCGGTTCGCGTGTCTGCAGCAGAGTGACAGTGTACTCACGCCAGCGAGGTTCGGTCAGCAGTTCCGAAGGCGATAAGGCTTCGGGGTGATGCGCTAGATAGCGAACAAAAAGGGCTTCCTGATATCGTCGATGCGCGAAAGCGAACCGGCGATCCCCGTGTGCAGCGTTAGGGACATCTGCACGGCCAATCTTGCAATCGACAAGGGCTGATAATAGACGCTCGATAGATCCGCCGGGGATTTGTTCTGCAGGCAGCTGTGCCACGATTTGATCAAGAGTCGGTGCAAGACTCAAACTCTCATCTTCCGCAAACAGTTGCGCCAGACGCTCGGCTCCAACTATCAACTCTTCTACATCTAACTTGTATTTTCGCCGCAGATACTCAGGCTCTCGCCGCGCCAACCGCTCGATATGGCGCAAAAGAATATGGTGATCATTATTCGGAGCTCTTTGTTCATCTCGCACATAACGGCAAAGCAGAGTTAAGAACAACGGTGTGGCACCAATGCTACTATCCGAATTGGCAAGGTGCTGACGAACCAAACTCATTTGCTGCGCACTGAGGAAAGAATTTTGGATCAACTCATCTTGTTTTCCTCCACTCAACGGCAGTATGCGTAACTTCTTCCAAGGTAGCGCTTCCGGCCCCTTAAATTCTCGCGACGCCAGAATACCTTTACACTCCCCCATACCTTCCAGGAATTGACGGATAGCCCGAGAATACTGTCGAATCGAATTACTCCCAGCTTCTGCGTGAAGAACGGCAGGAATTTCATCAAAGGAGTCGAATAGAAATAGCCATATACCCCTATTGCAATAGTCGCCCCAGTTTTCTTTCACAAAAGCCGTAGTATCAGCGTCACCTCGACGAATATTTTCAAGGACGAACTCACGCACGTCATCGGCTGTAACCACACTTTTACACTTCGCCTCCATTTCGCGAAGATTTATATAGAGAGGCACGATCGCGTTCTTATCGTTTGATTTTCTTCCTTGTTCCGCTAATTGCTTGGCCAAATGTCGGAGCGCAACGCTTTTACCTGATCCTGGCTCGCCTACAAGTTGCATTGCGCGTTCGGCGCTAGAGGTTATCGCCCGGATAAGTGAACGTTCTTTACGCAATCCAAATGATTTTCGTCCGCGTACTCGATCCCAAGCACTGGCATAATAACCACCTTCCGTTTCAACTTCCGCTTCGAGATCGGTAAAATACTGATCATTCCAGTTCTCAGCTTTAGCCAGATAAGCCAAGTCTGCATCTAGCACTCCGCTAAACTGCTTGCGTCGTCGCACGCGATATTTATTTTCTTTGTTTAGCCACAGCGGAAGCCCGCTTGACTTATATGTATCAACCAGTTTAACAAGTTTCTCTATAACACTGCCTAGCGTCTTGAATACCAAAATTGCAATGATGCCAACGACAACCAAGACAATTAAAATTAACAATATCCAATGCCACGCGTCCTGGGGTACACCGGTGTTCCACAGAGTTTCAAATAATTTTTCCGAGAGCTCTAATCCCTTTTCTGAAAGACCTAGCGAGTCTTTTGTAGCTGTCATGGCTATCTCCGCTTCCATTACGATCTCGGCCGCTCATAATGGCGAGGTGGCGATATGCTACCTGAAAACTCCGTACTTGCCTGCGGCGGCTTGACCTTCGGATCAGTTCTTTTTCAATAATGGGGATCTGAATACCTCGGAGCTAGAGCGGCGTGAATAGAAAGGAAAAATGGGACACCCATTGCGTCCCCTGTGCGCGCCTTCAGGTGCGCCTATGAAATCAGGATCGATCCAATAGCCTTGGCTATGCTGAAGCTTCAACCTATGCGTCGGCCTGAGCACAAATTGATGCCTGACCCAGCGACGAATGTAGGAGCCTTCAGGCGTTACGACGCAGCAGCAATATAAAAGCTGACATCCATGGAATGCCTGGCCCATCAATTGGAGAAAAATAATGTCGGATCTTTTTGCTGAGTTTGGTGCTTTGATCGAAAACGCCGAAGTGCAAGAGCCCCCCACATATGGACTCTTTCGCGTGAGACGCGAGAAAACGTACGGAAACTACTCTGGCCAATACGAACGCCCGCAAACAGCAGCGCTCTTAGCAAATCTGAGATTACCTGCTAATGCCGTCGAACTCATGACCGAGAACGGGCACCGAACGGGGATGAGTGAGCGCGAAGGCCTTGCAGCAATTGCGGCAATGCAGCTCCATGCAGTCCCAAGCCCAGTCACCAGAGGGGATGGTGGAGCCGTGGACTTCTACGATGGACTGGGTATGCCATTCGACGTCAAAACCCCAAGAACCGGATTCAATATGACGACAGCGGCAGATGCCGTAATTCATGAAATGGAGGGTTCGCAGGCGGGAAACGGAGATGATATCTACAGTTCGCGGGTAGTCTTGGACACCACGTTTCTCACTAATGGGGAGCGTGGAGCTCTTTGGGGTCAGCTCTCGATGTATGCAAGCAATCGGCGCCTGATCGAGATCACCTTACCTTATGGCACTAAGGCCAAGGTTGTCCGGTTTGCATGAATGCAACATGCGGTGGCTGCATAAAAAACGCTTGGAAGAATTCGACTTGCCAGTGTCGAATACTCAGCATTTCAAAATGCGATGACGGGTTTATGAGGAGATAACCAACCTTCATTTTCCCCACCAACTAAAATGGGCGACCTAAACAAGGTCGCCCATTTCTCATACCAACAGCACCTGCGCCTGCAATCGTCGCCCCACCACATCCAGCAAATCACAACCATCGCGCAGTGAAGTCACCAGCACTCGCGCCAACTCACTGTGAACCCCCTCGCCCACGGCGATGTTCTCCAGCAGTTGAGTCGCAGTGCGGATGCGGTAGGCCGCGGTTTCGTGCAGTACGTCGAGTGGTGCTTGGGTATCGATCAGCAGTGACGGGATGGTGCAGTCAATGCCGGTAACAGGCATGTATCGATCCATGACAAACCTCCATTGGGTAAACGAGCGCGGCCACTCAGTGGTGGACGGTGGGCTGACTCTCACCTGCGCCATCGGACTGGTCGAGGTGGTCCAGTGCTCGGTTTACCAGCAACTCGGCCAGCACGGCCAACTGTTGAATCGCCAGTGCCACATTGCGTCGCGAGCCTTCGAGTTCGAACGCCAGGTCGGTGGTCATGGCGTTGATAGAGGCAAGGGTTTCGCTGGCGTGGACCAGCAAGGTTGGCGTGTCTACGTCGGGGACGATGGTGAATACATGGCTGACGGGATCAGGGTGACTAGGGTTACGCAAACGGGCACTGACGGTGCGTTGGGCGGTTTCGCTGAGCGGGACGGGATCTACGGGATCAGAGGCAGACGAGGTTGGGACTTCCGGCGGATTGGGAGTGACCTTTTTCATGGTGGAGCTCCTGTGTTGGTTATAGAAGCTGCCAACCCCCTGCTGTCAAACAGGATTGGGTGGCAACTGTACGCGGGTTGACAGACCAGGAGCACAAGCACACCCGGTGCACCCGAAGATGCCCCGCGCACAGCCGCCAGAAAGAAACTGCACGCGGGAAAGCATGCCGTTTTATCAAGAGGAGTGAAAGCCTGTGTTTGTGCAGCCTGTCAAAGCCGGTCGCTGATGCGCAGCGACACCTGAAAGCTATCCCTGAAGAAGAGCGGCCGCCAGTTCATGAAAGACGCTACGGTTTGCGGGAAATGTCCTAGGACGGGGGGAAACACGGGACAGATAAGGTTTCATCACATTCATGATCGTGGTCTGTCCCCGTTTCTTTCCTGATACCGGTTGGTGAGGTGTGATGTTTGGGGAGCGGACTGCTTGTGATGATGGCTGGGCATTCAGTATTGGTGTTGGCTGATCTGGCGCTATCGCGAGCAAGCTCGCTCCCACAGGGGTTGTGTGTGTTCAGTGACATTTGTCCTGAGCTCCAGCACTCACAGCCCCCGCAGTTTCAAATCATCTGGACAACAAGGCGGTTACGCGTTCGGTGTATTCATCGTTCTGATTGACTTTGAAGAAGCCCTTTGTTGTTGAAGTCGATCATCTGTCCATCTTCCGCCTGAAGAAAAATCCCTGCAGGTTACTTCAGCGCCTTTACGACTCGAACGTCGATGGGAAATCCTTCCGGTCCGTCCAATTGCTTCCACCCCACGTACTGAAAAACCCCTTTCTCATCAATGTAATCGCCTCGCTCCACCATTTCGCCGTCCAGCACTGCGACGTGCTTATAGACGCCGCAGCTGCCATCCGAACGACGGACGGTGTAGATCACATAGGGTTTGGCGTAATACGCGGCGCGGAAATGGCGGCCGCAACCAAAATCGACTTTGATCATCAAGGTCTTCAGATTCTCTTCGCCATCCAGCTCGGCGTGCTGGTCGAGGGCCCCGATTTCGCCGACGTCGCTGAAGCCCAGAGAGCGAGCACGCTTGTATTCCGGGGAGTTCAGGTGTTCGGTCTGGGCTTGCTGCAAATGCTGATCCATTTCCTCGCCGTATTCAGCACTGCCCTTGGCCGCTATGTCTTGCGCTTGGGGGATGACGCTTTCGCAGCGGGCGTAATCGGGGGAGCCGAGGCTTGGCTGGGCGAGGTTCTTGCGATGTACAGTAAAGGTTCGCAGATAACTCTGGATAGTGGGCAAGACATCCTTTGCCGTCCGGCGCCCGTTCTGCACATCGGTCACTGCCCGCTGTAATTTTTGGCAATCGGAGAGGTAGGTCTTCCAGGCGTATTCCGGGGTTTCTTCCCAGTCGGCGAGCGCCGGGGTCATCACGACGGCGAAAGTGATCGCGCAGAACAGACGCGAGGCTGGAGCGAGCGTGAGCATGTGTAGTCCGTTACAAAGATGAAAAAAGTGGCGCGACGCTACTATTTTGCCATTTCGCTGTCCACTAGCAGACAAGGGGGCAGACCCCGTTGGTGGGGTGTGATGTTTGTGGGGGTGGACTGCTTGGGATGATGGTTGGGGATTCAGCATTGGTGGTGGCTGGTCTGGCGCCTTCGCGGGCAAGCCCGCTCCCACAGGGGTTGGGGTTGTCTGACAGGGATTGTTAGTCCCGAGGGTTTCGGGGTTTTCAGTATTCGGGTCGGAGTGAATGCTGAGAAACTCGTTTCGAAATTTCCACTGTTGAAGCCCTCTTGGTGAACTCAGCCATCACCTTCCCCGCTTGCAATCCTTTCTGCATAACCCCTAAAGCAAAAAAGCATAAACCCGCTCCAGAGACGGCGCCTTCAGCCACACTCTTCTACACTCAACGATTCGTCGTAGAAAGAACCGAACACGTCGCTTTCGTGCAGATGATTCAAAGGCAGCGTGGCAAGCTGCCGTATATGCCCTGAAGAGGTGCGGCAAAGACCGTACCGGGCCCAACAAGATGCCCGCTCAGGGTGCCTGGCCAACGGCCTGAAAATGCCACGATACCGTGACGTGGCGTGAACGCCGCAGCCGACACTTTTCGGACAACCGACAACCACCTGGTTTGTCCGTGACCGTGAGGAATGCTGTATGCCTGATGAGATGTTGCACCTGTCTATGGTCAACAACCTGCTGGAGCGCCACAAGGGTTCGCCCGGCGCGCTGTTGCCGATCCTCCATGATATTCAGGAGGGCATCGGTTACATCCCCGATGCCGCCGTCCCCGAGATTGCCCATGCGCTCAATCTGAGTCAGGCCGAGGTTCGCGGGGTGATCAGTTTCTACCATGACTTCCGTACCGCGCCCCCGGCGCGGCATATCCTGCGTCTGTGCCGGGCCGAGTCCTGCCAGAGCCGCGGCGCCGAGCAGCTCGCTGCGCAATTGCGTGAGCGCCTGCAACTGGACGACCACGGCAGCAGTGCCGACGGCAGCATCAGTCTGCGTCCGGTGTATTGCCTCGGCGCCTGCGCCTGTTCGCCCGCTCTGGAGCTGGATGGTCAGGTGCATGCGCGGCTCAATGCCGAGCGCCTGGATGCCCTGCTTGATGCTTGCCAGGAGGACGCATGATGCCGGCTTTCTATCTGTCCTGTGATTCGCTGGCCCGTGCCGTGGGTGCCGAAGAGGTTGCGGTAGCCCTTATCACCCATGCCCGGGGACGCTTTGTGCCTCTGGAGTTGCAACGCACCAGCTCGCGCGGCCTGTACTGGCTGGAACCGCTGCTGGAAGTCGACAGCCCGCAAGGCCGTATCGGCTTCGGCCCGTTGACCGCGGCCGATGTGCCCTCAGTGCTCGATGCCTTGCAAGGCGAGCCGTCTGCTCATCCGCTGGCCTTGGGCCTGGTGGAAGAGTTGCCCTATCTGAAGACACAACAACGCCTGCTGTTTGCCCGCGCCGGCATCACCCAGCCGCTGTACCTCGACGATTACCGGGATCATGGCGGTTTCGAGGGTTTGAAAAGAGCCATCACCATCGGTGGCGAACAGACCGCAACTGAGGTGTTCGATTCGGGCCTGCGTGGCCGTGGCGGCGCGGCCTTCCCCGCCGGGATCAAATGGCGCACGGTGCGCGGTACTCAGGCGGCGCAGAAGTACATTGTGTGCAACGCCGACGAAGGCGACTCCGGCACCTTCGCCGACCGCATGTTGATGGAAGGCGACCCCTTCCTGCTGATCGAAGGCATGGCCATTGCCGGCATCACCGTCGGCGCCAACTACGGCTACATTTATGTGCGCTCGGAATATCCACGGGCCGTGGCCACACTGCGCGCGGCATTAGATATCGCCCGGTCCGCCGGTTACCTCGGCGCCAATGTCGGCGGCAGCGGCCTGGCCTTCGACATGGAAGTGCGGGTCGGTGCCGGTGCTTACATCTGCGGTGAAGAAACCGCGCTGCTGGACTCGCTCGAAGGCAAGCGCGGGATCGTCCGCGCCAAGCCACCGATCCCGGCCTTGCAGGGCCTGTTCGGCCTGCCGACCCTGGTGCACAACGTGCTGACGCTGGCCTCGGTGCCGATGATTCTGGCCAAGGGCGCGCAGTTCTATCGCGATTACGGCATGGGCCGTTCGCTGGGCACCATGCCTTTCCAGCTGGCGGGCAATGTTCGTCACGGCGGTTTGGTAGAGCGGGCATTTGGCCTGACCCTGCGGGAATTGGTGGAAGAGTACGGCGGCGGTACCGCCAGTGGCCGACCGCTGAAAGCCGCACAAGTGGGCGGCCCTCTCGGCGCCTGGGTGCCACCGGAGCAATTCGACACGCCGCTGGATTACGAAGCGTTCGCCGCCATCGGCGCCATGCTCGGTCACGGTGGTGTGGTGGTGGCTGACGACAGCCTCGACATGGCCCACATGGCGCGCTTCGCCATGCAGTTCTGCGCCGAGGAATCCTGTGGCAAATGCACTCCCTGCCGCATCGGCTCGACCCGCGGCGTGGAGGTGATCGACCGCTTGCTGGCCGCGCCTGACCAGAGCAGTCGTAATGAACAGGTGATCATCCTCAAGGACCTGTGCGACACCCTGCAGTACGGTTCGCTGTGCGCGCTGGGCGGCATGACTTCCTATCCAGTGGTCAGCGCCCTCAAGTACTTCCCCGCTGACTTCGGTCTGCAAGCCTCGGAGGCCGACCAATGATCACTCTCTTCGACCCGAACACCGATATCGATCTGGGTACCCCGGCTCGCCACAGCGACGTGCAGGTCACCCTGAACATCGACGGCCAAAGCATCAGCGTGCCCGAAGGCACGTCGGTGATGCGCGCCGCCGCAATGCTGGGCACCACCATTCCCAAACTGTGTGCCACCGACAGCCTGGAAGCCTTCGGCTCGTGCCGCATGTGCCTGGTCGAGATCGACGGCATGCGCGGCTACCCGGCGTCCTGCACCACGCCGGTCAGCGAAGGCATGAGCGTGCACACCCAGACGCCGAAGCTCGCGACCCTGCGCCGCAACGTCATGGAGCTGTACATCTCCGATCACCCGCTGGACTGCCTGACCTGCTCGGCCAACGGCAACTGCGAGCTGCAAACCGTCGCCGGCCAGGTCGGCCTGCGGGAAGTGCGTTACGGCTATGAAGGCGAGAACCATCTGGACGACCAGAAGGACACCTCCAACCCCTACTTCGACTATGACCCGAGCAAGTGCATCGTCTGCAACCGCTGCGTGCGCGCCTGCGAAGAAACCCAGGGCACCTTTGCCCTGACCATTACCGGGCGCGGTTTCGAATCCCGGGTCGCAGCCGCCGGTGGCGAGAACTTCCTCGACTCGGAATGCGTGTCCTGCGGCGCGTGTGTACAAGCCTGCCCGACCGCGACGCTGATGGAAAAAAGCGTGGTCGAGCTGGGTCAGCCCGAACACAGCGTGATCACCACCTGCGCCTACTGCGGCGTGGGCTGCTCGTTCCGCGCCGAGATGAAAGGCGACCAGGTCGTGCGCATGGTTCCCGACAAGAATGGCCAGGCCAACCACGGCCACTCCTGCGTCAAAGGGCGCTTTGCCTGGGGCTACGCGACCCACCCGGATCGCATCACCAAGCCGATGATCCGCAAGCACATCAACGACCCTTGGCAGGAAGTCAGCTGGGACGAAGCGGTGACCTACGCCGCCAGCGAATTCCGCCGCCTGCAGCAAAAATACGGCCGCGACTCCATTGGTGGCATCACCTCCAGCCGCTGCACCAACGAAGAAACCTACCTGGTGCAAAAACTGGTGCGCGCCGCGTTCGGCAACAACAACGTCGATACCTGTGCGCGGGTCTGCCACTCGCCGACCGGCTATGGCCTGAAACAAACCCTGGGCGAGTCCGCCGGCACTCAGAGCTTCGACTCGGTGATGCAGGCCGACGTGATCCTGGTGATGGGCGCCAACCCGAGCGACGCCCACCCGGTGTTCGCCTCCCAGCTCAAGCGCCGCCTGCGTGAAGGCGCGCGGTTGATCGTTATCGACCCACGCCGCATTGACCTGGTGGACACGGTGCATGCCCGCGCCGAACTGCACCTGGCGCTGCGTCCGGGCACCAACGTCGCCATGCTCAACGCCCTGGCCCACGTCATCGTCACCGAAGGCCTGCTCAACCAGGACTTTATCGACGCCCGTTGCGAAGGCAACGATTTCGCCCAATGGAAGGCGTTCGTCAGCCGCCCGGAAAACTCGCCGGAAGTCCTTGGCGACATCTGCGGCGTTGCCGCTGCCGATATCCGCGCCGCCGCCCGGCTGTATGCCACCGGTGGCAATGCAGCGATCTACTACGGCCTCGGCGTTACCGAACACAGCCAGGGCAGCACCGCGGTCATGGGCATCGCCAACCTGGCCATGGTCACTGGCAACATCGGTCGCGAAGGCGTGGGCGTGAACCCGCTGCGTGGGCAGAACAACGTTCAGGGCTCCTGCGACATGGGCTCCTTCCCGCACGAGCTGCCCGGCTACCGGCACATCTCCAATGAGGTGATTCGAGCGCAATTCGAACAGGCCTGGAACGTTACGCTGCAACCCGATCCGGGCCTGCGCATTCCCAACATGTTCGAGTCGGCCCTGGCCGGCAGCTTCAAGGGCCTGTATTGCCAGGGCGAAGACATCGCCCAGAGCGACCCGAATACCCAGCACGTCACCGCGGCCCTGTCGGCCATGGAATGCATCGTGGTGCAGGACATTTTCCTCAACGAAACCGCCAAGTTCGCCCACGTGTTCCTGCCGGGCGCCTCGTTCCTGGAGAAAGACGGCACCTTCACCAACGCCGAGCGGCGCATCTCCCGAGTGCGCAAAGTCATGGAACCGCTGGGCGGCAAGGCCGACTGGGAAGGTACGGTGGCCCTGGCCAACGCGCTTGGTTACCCGATGAACTACCAGCATCCGTCGCAAATCATGGATGAAATCGCCAGCCTGACGCCGACCTTCACCAACGTCAGCTACGCCTCGCTGGATCGCCACGGCAGCCTGCAATGGCCATGCAACGCCGCGGCACCGGACGGCACGCCGACCATGCACATCGAGGAGTTCGTGCGCGGCAAAGGACGCTTCATGCTCACCGGCTACGTGCCCACCGAGGAAAAGGTCAACAGCCGCTATCCGCTGCTGCTGACCACCGGGCGGATCCTCAGCCAGTACAACGTCGGCGCCCAGACCCGGCGTACCGAAAACGTCGCCTGGCACGACGAAGACCGCCTGGAAATCCACCCGACCGACGCCGAGAGCCGTGGTATCAACGAAGGTGACTGGGTTGGCATCGGCAGCCGCGCCGGACAAACCGTCCTGCGTGCGCGGATCACCGAACGGGTAGCCCCGGGCGTGGTGTACACCACTTTCCACTTCCCGGAATCCGGGGCCAACGTCATCACCACCGACAACTCCGACTGGGCCACCAACTGTCCGGAGTACAAGGTCACCGCCGTGGAAGTCAGCCGCGTCTACCACCCTTCCGAGTGGCAAAAACGCTACCAGGAATTCAGTGACGATCAACAACGCTTGCTCGACGAACGCCGCCAGGCACGCACCACCGGAGCAAAAGCCGAGGTACGCCGATGAGCACCGCTAACCTGATCAAAATGGCCAACCAGATCGCCCAGTACTTCGCCACCGAACCGGACCAGCAACAAGCCGCGCTCGACGTGCGTAATCATATGAAAATGTACTGGACGCCCGGCATGCGCAAGGAGTTGCTGGCCTGGCAAACCGAGCATCATGGCGCAGACTTGCACCCGCTGGTGCAATCGGCAGTCAGTGGAGCGGGCTGGGAGGCTTAGGTTCACCTGATCCATTGAAATTGCCCCTTGGCCTGTGAAGACAGGCCAAGGGGCAAACTCATGCTCTGCTTGATAATGCCCCCCGTTCTTCCCCCCTCCAAAACCACCGCCCCCTGTTATTTGCAGCATTTCCTGCTGCAGATCAAATAACGCATATCAACACTGACCTGATATTTCCAATTCATCCAAGGGCTGCACATTTCCCGGGATGAGGGTTTGGCGTCCGACTATACTAAAAAGGTTTAGTACAGAGTGATGAATGCTGTGGATGGAGGCATTAGACGTGATGGAAGTTTATATATATGGCCACCCTTGGAAGTTGGTGATTAATAATAATTTTCCATGATGCCTTGGTGTAGCGTAGAGGACTATATATGAACACCCTATTGAATGAGCTGCACACTTACCATCATGAGGTGGCTAAAAAAATTACCCAGATCAAAGCATTACTGGGGAAAATGAAGCATGAGCCCGCGGGTGCCGATGATCGCAAGTTGTTGTTTCAGGAACTGGAAGCCTTGCATGGTGACGCAGAGCGGCATCACCATGAAAATGAGGAGATTATCCGGCGGGCCTTGCTGGAGACCGAGGCACCGATCCACCAACGGGTCAAGGATATCGAGCGCGATCATCTGGCATTTGGGCGTATTGCTGCACAACTCAAGGCGTTGGAAGATTCAACTCAGGAACTAAAAGTGATCGCTGATACCATCGATGACTTTATCAAGAAATACTATGACCATATGGAAAGCGAGGAGAACATCTTCTTCCCTATGGCCGACAAGTGGCTGTCAGATACTCAATGGCAGGAAGTAAAGAGCCAGTGGCATTAAGCGGAACGCTCAACATCGCTAATCAAGACTGGGCTGTTATTTAATATTCGAGTTCACAAAGTAATGGCGTGACTGAAATGGGCGACCTGAACAAGGTCGCCCATTTTTATTTGTTTTTTTGACAACTGAACACCACCCCACTTGCAGCCCTCCAACCTGACGGCTTCTCGGCTCAACAACCTTGATCAACGCTGACTTCCCCCCATACGTGAAGCGCCGTTCAGGCTATGGAAAAAATCTGCATTTTTTCCTTGTTCCCCGCAAAATTTTCTCAGGTATGGCCTTTTGAAATCACCTGACACTCTCTAGAATCCACCCCGCACTCCGAATGGAGGCGCTTTGCCATCAATTAAGGAAGTCGTCATGCAATTTGGAAAAATTCTGGGGTTGGCCCTGGTGCTTGGGCTGAGCGGTTGCGCCAGTTTTACCAAGGACGAAGTGGCTCCGGTGACTATGCCGTCCATGTCCGCTTATTCGAACAAGCCGAATGTCTATGTGGACTTCGACTTCTATCAGGGCGAGCCAAAAAGCGCTTCAGCCGTTGAAGTTCCACAGGCGCGCGACATGCTCAAGCCTGAACTGCAAAAAGTGCTGAACGATTCCGGACTCTTTGGCCGCGTCACGCTGGACAAATTCCAGCAGCAGCCTGGCGACTACAACCTGCGCCTCAAGGTGTACAACCACCCGCCGGGGGGTGGTCAGATGGTCATGGCTTTTATCAGTGGGTTCACCTTTACCGTGATCCCTACGATGGCGACGGATCAATACACCATGAGTCTCGAGGCGCTTGACCAACAAGGCCTGACCGTCAGCAATACCAGTAACCATGACGCGATCAATACCTGGATGGGCATCTGGTTTGTGCCTTTGATGGGTAACACCCCGAAAGCGGCGGTGAGCGATACCTTCAGTCGCCAGGTCAACGCGTTGCTCAAACAATTGGTAGAGAGCAAGAGCCTGAAATATTCGGCACTCGATTCCCACGTGCCACGGGCCTGATAAAAAACAAGAGCCGCAATTGCGGCTCTTTTTTTACCCTCACTTCAGGGCCTGGATGAACTGCGGGTCGCTGTACAGGCTCTTCAACAAATCACGAACCATCGGGTTGTAGGCATTGGCGGCATTCGGAATCGCAATGGGTCCGAAAAAACTGCTGTCCCACTGGTGCTTCACGTCTTTGGTCGCGTCATAAACCACTTCATTGCCCTTGAACAACGTAAAGCGGGCTGCAAGCTCGCCAGTTCCGGTGCCCATTCCTGCCGTCAGCTCATTCTTGACCAGCAATACATCGAGGCGCCGCTGTGCTTGCGGATCCAGCAGGCCCGCTCGACGCAGTTCTTCGTTGATGGCCTCCTGAATATGCAGAGGGATGCTGCCACTTGGCGAACTGATCCGATTGGCCCGAACCGTCAACGAGCCCTGACCAGAGTCCGCCTTCACCTGAGCATTGCTGATCGATTGCAGCGGTGGGGTCTGTTTGAGCTGTTGGACGTTCTCGTAACTCGGCTCATAACGCGTCATGGTCACACCACAACCTTGCAGCAGCACGAGCAGTGGGACAAGCAGGAGGGATTTTTTCACGGCGTTTCCTTGCGTGAGTACAGGGGAGCGGGATTATCGTTAGATGGCAGCTGGCCATCAACCACGAATCATCTCTAACTTCCCTACACCGGCAACACCACCCGCGCCTCCAACCCTCCAACCGTGCGGTTGCACACGGTCAGCGTGCCGCCGTGTTCCAGAACGATCGCCCGCGCCGCCGACAACCCCAGTCCCACGCCTCCCGTGCTCTTATTCCGCGACCCTTCCAACCGAAAGAACGGCGCAAATACCTGCTCATAACAATCAACAGGAATCCCCGGCCCGCGATCAAGTACGCGAACGATCACCTGTTCATCCTCCTGGCGCAGTTCAATCGCCGGCTCACTGGCGTACTTGATCGCGTTGTCCAGCAAGTTGGTGATCACCCGTTTCAGCCCTAGCGGGCGGCCGAAGTAGACCAGTCGGGGTGGGCCGCTGAAGGCGATGTCGATGGACTGGTCGCGGTAGTCGTCGATCAGGGTTTGCAGCAGTTCGGCCAGGTCGAACTGGGTTGCCTGTTCCAGGCGAGCGTCGTCGCGGAAGAACTCCAGGGCGGAGTTGATCATGGCCTGCATTTCGTCGACGTCGCGAAACAGCCGTTGCTGCTGCTCCGGGTCTTCGATGAATTCGCCGCGCAGGCGCATTCGGGTCAGCGGGGTGCGCAGGTCGTGGGAGATGGCAGCGAGCATCTGCGTGCGGTCCTTGATGAAGTGCTGCAACTGGGCCTGCATCGCATTGAACGCGAGGATCGCCTGGCGGATTTCATGCGGGCCGACCGGGTCGATGGGCGGTGCACGAAAGTCGACGCCGAAGCGTCGGGCGCCTAGGGCGAAGTGCTGCAAGGGTTTGGCCAGTCGGCGGGTGGCAATCAGCGCGACGATGCCGGTCGACAGCAGCACCAGCAGAATCACGATCAGGGTTCGCGGCCCTTCCGCCAGCCCCCAGCTGCGTGACGACACGCTGAACATCAGCCAGGACTCATCCGCCAGTTGCACCAGCAAAGCGTAATGCCCGTTCTTCTGTGGCCAGTCGCCGGGTTGATAGGCTTCGACCCGGCGGGTCGGCGTATTGAACAGTCGCTGGGCCTCCGGTGAGGCGGTGCGGTAAGCCGCTTCGGGAGTGTCCGGCAAGTCGAGGCCTTGACGGGTGGCATGCCAGCTCACACTGAAGGTGCTTTCGCTGGCGGCCTCGGCCAGGCGTTCGCGCTGTGACACTTGCGAGGCTTCGATCATCCGGGTAATGGACGCGGTTTTTTCCAGCAGGCCGGTTTCGGCCAGCGGTGGATAAGCCCAGACGCCGGCCAACTGGATAAACAACGCGTTGAACGCCAGCGATGTGAGCATTGCGATGAGGGTGGTCAGGGCAATCCAGCGGGCCACGGTATCCCGCGGGCGCAGACGCAAAGCGGCCATGAGTTTTTTCACTGGCGGGTCACGCTGGGGGTGAACAGATACCCGCCGTTGCGCACGGTACGAATCATCTCCGGACGCTTGGTGTCGTACTCCAGTTTGCGCCGCAAGCGGCTGACCTGAACGTCGATACTGCGATCGAACGCCTCATGCGTGCGGCCTCGCGCCAGGTCCAGCAGCTGTTCCCGAGTGAGAATGCGCTGTGGATGCTCAACAAACACCAGCAGCAAATCGAACTCACCGGCCGACAGTGGAATCATCACCTGATCCGGTGAGCGCAGTTCCCGACGAGTGAGGTCCAGTTGCCAGTCAGCGAACTTGATCAGCGGGCGCGGGGCTTCCCCGATCAACGGACGGCTTTCACCGGCCCGGCGCAGCACCGCGCGCACGCGGGCCAGCAGCTCCCGGGCGTCGAACGGTTTGCTCAGGTAATCATCGGCGCCCATCTCCAGGCCGACCACCCGATCACTCAACTCACCCATGGCGGTCAGCATGATCACCGGCGTCGGGAATTGCTGGCGCAGGCGTTGGCACAGCGTCAGCCCGTTCTCGCCCGGCAGCATCAGGTCGAGAATGATCAGGTCCGGTGCCTGGCGCTCAATCGCCGCCCACATCGAGGCGCCATCGGTGGCCACTTCCACCGCATAACCTTGTTGCACGAAAAACTTCTTCAGCAGCGCGAGGACCTCAAGGTCGTCGTCCACGATCAAAAGACTGCTCACCAGCGGCATCACTTAAGGTCTGAAAGAACCCCCATCTAAAACCATTCGGCGCGCTCCGTCATATATTTCAATCGGGTAACAAAGCGACAGCGCGGTAAAAAAGCAGACATCTTTGCGCAAGGCCGGAATGTCAGCATCTGCCATCTTTTCCCGAAGACTGTTTGCTCATGCCTTTGCTCACGCGTTCCACTGCTGCCAGGAAGCCCTGACCGATGATCTCTGAAAACCAGTCCCTGATCCTGCAACAACGCGTGGTGAAACACGCAAACGCCAACCTGCACTGCCGCGAAGTCAGCCTGCGATTGTCGAGCGACCAGCGCGAGATGATCCTCACTCGCTACACCGAACACTACAGCCCCGACGGTCTGCAATGGGTCGAACGCAGCCACCGCGTGCCGGTGACCGAGCTGCTGCGCTGGGTGATTGAACAGGGTGAGGCGCAAACGCTAGTGCAAGGTGGGGACGCTTCGATTGATCGTTCTCATTGATCGTTCCCACGCTCCCGCGTGGGAATGCAGCCCGTGACGCTCTGCGTCACCACCGCAGGGACGCGGAGCGTCCCGGGAGGCATTCCCACGCAGAGTGGGAACGATCAAGATTGAGGCGCTATCCTGAGTGCACATTGATCGGGCTGGATGCTCACTAAAGGAGAAGTATGTTTTCAAGGAACAGAATGGTCCCCGAACTGATGGTCGGCGACATCAGGAACAGTCTGGATTTCTGGACTACATTGGTTGGGTTCAGGGTCGCCTACGACCGCCCCGAAGAGGGCTTTGCCTACCTCGATTTCGACGGGGTGCAGGTCATGCTGGAGCAGTACGACCCGCTCGAAGAGCAATGGATAACCGGTCCACTAGAGGCGCCCTTTGGGCGCGGCATCAACTTTCAGATGACGGTCGATAGCGTCGAGCCGATTCTCCAACGCTTGGCCGCTGCCGAGTGGCCGTTGTTTCGCCCGTTTGCCGAGAAGTGGTATCGATCCGGTGCAGTGGAAGTCGGCCAGCATGAGCTGTTGGTGCAGGACCCGGACGGTTATCTGCTACGGTTGGTTGAGTATCTGGGGGAGCGTCCGCTTTCGAATGTCGCAGCCACATAATCGCTTCATTCATGAGTGCACAGGCAACGAACCCAGCCGATAACGGTCCACCATTGCCCTGCCTCCACAACACACCAAAGGCCGCCGACCGCCCATGTTCGAGCACATAGACCTCAACCACCTCCTGGCGACCTACGGCTATTGGGCAGTTTTTATTGGTTGTGTCATGGAAGGCGAAACCATCCTGATATTGGGCGGCATGGCGGCGCATCAGCATTTGCTGAAGCTTTGGCCGGTAATCGCCTGGGCCAGCGCCGGCGGGATGCTGGGGGATCAACTGCTGTTCTGGACCGGTCGTTATTTCGGCACGCGACTCTTGCCTCGTCTCAAACGCCAGCAAGCGCAAATCAAGCGAGTCACCGGACTGATTGAGCGTTACCCGTCGACGGCAGTTTTTTCGGTGCGATTTCTGTACGGCATGCGCTTGGTGGGCCCCATGGTGATCGGTGCCAGCGGCCTGTCGCCGCTGCGTTTTTCACTGTTGAATATGCTCGGTGCAATGGTCTGGGCCACGCTGTTTATCACCGGTGGTTATTGGGCCGGCGAAGCGCTTCAGCGATTGTTCGGCAACCTCAAGCCTTACCGGCTGCCGATTGCCTTGGGTGTTGTGGTGGTCGTTGCGGTTGTGGCGTTGATTCTGCACTTGAGGAACAAGCGTAAGTTGCGGGGGTAAATCGGGCTGTTTTTACTCGGATCGAACCTACATTTTTCAAGGAAACGTCTTGAAGACAACGGAGCATGCCGAGCGCCTAATCGAGGCTGCTTTTTGGACCTCCTCCGTTCGTAAAGACCACTCGTAGGTATCACCTTGCCAACATGTACTCATTTCTGTACGGTTTTCGCATCAAGCGAGGACAACACCATGCAAACGATCAACTACACCAATGCCCGGGCACATCTTTCCGAGACCATGGATCGAGTCAATGAAGACCGCGCGCCCCTGCTGGTAACCCGGCAGAAAGGTGAGCCGGTGGTGATGATCTCCCTTGCCGAATACAACGCTCTCGAAGAAACCGCCTACTTGCTCCGTACTCCGGCCAATGCCGAGCGTCTGATCAAGTCGATCAACAGTCTGCGCGCGGGGAAAACCAAGCCAAGGCAGCTCATTGAAGAATGAACATTCTGTTCACCTCCGAAGGCTGGGACGACTACCTCTGGTTTCAGCAGAACGATAAGGCCGGGCTCAAGCGGATCAACCTGCTAATCAAGGCAACCTTGCGGGATCCGTTCGCAGGCCCCGGAAAGCCTGAGCCACTCAAACATAACCTTAGTGGTTTTTGGTCCCGCAGGATCACTGCCGAGCACCGTCTGGTCTACACGGTAGAAGGGGGCGAACTACAGATCGTGATGTGCAGATACCACTACTGAACACCGAACCGAGCAGCCGAGCGGCATAAGTATCGACACATCTTTTGGTCCTAACCCTTGTAGCAGCTGCCGAGCCTGCGAGGCTGCGTTCGAGGACGAAGTCCTCGCAAATCCTGGATCGACGTTTTACCTGGTAAAACGTGCTAGCCGATTCAACGACCGCTGTGCGGCCGAACGCAGCCTCGCAGGCTCGGCAGCTGCTACGGGAGGGGCGAGATCGATCAGCTATCCGCGCCCCTCACCACCCGCCCTACCCCCCGCACGATCATCTCCACCTCCCGCTCATCAATAGTCAGCGGTGGCAGCAAGCGGATGGTCTTGCCCCGTGTCACGTTGATCAGCAGCCCGTGATCCCGAGCAGCGATCAGGGTCAGGTCGCGAATGGGCTGGGCCAGTTCGATGCCGATCATCAAGCCTTGGCCACGGATCGCCAGCACTTGCGGGTTGCCATCGAGTTCGGCGTGCAAGCGGGCGAGCAGGCGTTCGCCCTGACGCTTGGCGTTTTCCAGCAAGCCTTGTTCTTCGATGATTTCCAGCACGGTGCAGCCCACCCGGCACGCCAGCGGGTTTCCGCCAAAGGTGCTGCCGTGGCTGCCCGGCGTGAAGAGTTCGGCGGCTTTGCCGCGAGCCAGGCAGGCGCCGATGGGGACACCGTTGCCCAGGCCTTTGGCCAGGGTCATGACGTCCGGCACGATGCCTTCGTGCTGGAAAGCGAACCATTGTCCGGTGCGGCCGATACCGGTCTGGATCTCGTCGAGCATCAGCAGCCAGTTGCGCCGATTACACAGTTGGCGCAGGGCTTTCAGGTAGCCGGGAGGTGCGAGTTGCACGCCGCTCTCGCCCTGAATCGGCTCCATCAGAACCGCCACGATGCGCTGGCCGTAGGTCCGATGGGCCTTATCCAGCGCGGCGAGATCACCGAACGGCACTTTGATGAAATCCCCCGGTAACCCCTGAAACCCCAAACGCACCGCAGGACCATCGCTGGCCGACAAGGTGCCAAGCGTGCGGCCATGAAAGGCGTTTTCCATGACCACCACCAACGGCTGCTCGACACCTTTGTGCCAACCGTACAACCGGGCCAGTTTCAGCGCGGTTTCATTGGCCTCGGCGCCGGAGTTGTTGAAGAACACCCGATCGAGCCCCGACAACTGCGTCAGCTTGTGCGCCAGCCGTTGCTGCCAGTCGATGCTGTACAGGTTGGAGGTATGCAGCAACAGGCCGGCCTGTTCACTGATGGCGCTGACCACCTTCGGGTGCGAGTGGCCGACATTGGTCACGGCCACGCCCGCCACAGCATCCAGGTATTCACGACCGGCCTGATCCCACAGGCGTGTGCCCAGCCCTTTGGTAAAACTCAAGGCCAGGGGTTGATACGTGGTCATCAGGCAGGCGGCGGTCATGACATCAAGCTCCATCATTGGTCAGTGTTTTTGCAGTATCGTTAGCCACCTGAGCTGGATAAACGCCGTAACACTTCAATCATTTTAAAGCTGGGCTTGATAATGGATTTACTGCTGGCGATGTCGGTTTACGTGAAAGTGGTCGAGGCTGGCAGCATGACCGCCGCCGCCCTGGAGTGCGAAATGTCGACCACTATGGTCGGCAATCATCTGCGGGCGCTGGAGCAGCGACTGGGCGTCAGCTTGCTTCACCGCACGACGCGGCGTCAGCGCTTGACCGAATTTGGCTCGACCTACTATCAACGCTGTCTTGAGGTGCTGGGGCTGGTGGCCGACTCCGAGCGGTTGGCCGAACAAACCCAGGGTGAACCCAGCGGTACGCTGCGGATTACCGCCCCGCTGACCTTTGGCACGGAACGCCTGGCGCCAGCCTTGAGCGAATTCGTACTGCGCTGCCCGCAGGTCAAGCTGGATGTGGTGTTGACCAATCAACGCCTTGATCTGCTGGATAACGGCTTTGATGCGGCGATTCGCCTGGGTAACACCGAACCGCCCAACCTGATCGCCCGGCCACTGGAGGACTACACGCTGACCATGTGTGCATCGCCGGCGTATCTGGCACGCCGTGGCACACCGCAAAAACCGGAGGAGCTGGCCGATCACGACTGCCTGGCCTTTGCCTACCCGGCGGGCGATGAATGGCGTTCGGTGGAAAAACAGTGGCGCCTGAGCGGCCCCGACAGGGAGATCGTCGTGGCGGTGAGCGGCCCGATGCTGATCAATAGTTCATCGGGCCTGCACCAGGCGGCGCGCACCGGAATGGGTGTGGTGATGCTGCCGGATGCACTGGTCGATCAAGATCTTCGCGATGGGAAACTGGTGGCCCTGATGCAGGACTATCAACTGCCCCGTCGCCCGATGAATCTGATTTACGCGCAGGACCGCTACCGTTTGCCGAAACTGCGCAGTTTTGTCGAGTTTGCGTTGCAGACATGGGGTAAACAGAGCTGATCGCACACGCCATTATTACTGCGAAATAGGCTTCTACACCTTGATTTCCGGCGCTACAGTGTCAACGTGCCATGAGTTAGACTCTACGACTGGCCGGCCACTTGAAGATCAGGGCAGCAGGGAGAGCGGTGATGGTTGAGTTGTCCAGTATCGAGCCGTTGAAGGTCAGCCTGACTGATTTGAATGAAGACATGCTGCACGCGATTCTGGAGCTGGTCAGCGACGGGATCTGGGACTGGAACGCCAACACCGGTTTTGTCTACCGCAATCGCGGTTGGTACGACATGCTCGGCTACGCGCCTCATACACTTGAGAACAACGTGCTGGCCTGGGAGAACGCGATTCATCCCGACGATTACCAGCGGGTCATGATGCGTTTCGATGACCACCTGCATCAGCGCTCGCCCCATTACCAGGCCGAGTACCGTTGCCGCAAACAGGATGGCAGCTACATCTGGATCGAGGATCGCGGTCATGTGATCGCACGTAACGCCAATGGCTCAGTGGCACGGATGATCGGGGCAAACCGCAGCATTGAAGACAAGAAGCGTCTGCTCGAGCAACTCGAACGGCGCAATCATTCCCTCGAAGCGATGGTCGAGGAACGGACCCGCGAGTTGTCTCTGCTCAATCAGCAGTTGCAGGCTCAGTTGGACGAGAACCGCAAACTGGCAGAAAGCGACACCCTGACCGGGATCGCCAACCGCTATCTCCTGGAAAAAGCCCTGCCACTGGAATGCGAGCGTTCCCAGCGCTTTCGCCAGCCGCTGTCGCTGATCGCCATGGACATAGATGACTTCAAAAATATCAACGACCATTACGGCCATGCCTTGGGCGATGCGGCGCTGGTGCAGGTGGTCGAAAGCGTCAAACGCTGTGTGCGCGAAGGTGACTTGCTGGCCCGTTGGGGCGGCGACGAGTTCATCGTGATCCTGCCCAACAGCACGGCAGTTGCCGCCCGCGCCCTCGCCGAAAACATCCGCCTTGAGCTGTCGACCCTGCCACCGGTAGGCGACTTCCAGGTCACCATGAGCTTCGGCGTGGCGCAACGCTTTGAAGACGAGCAACAAACCGGGCTGCTGGCTCGGGCGGATCAGGCGTTGTATCGCTCGAAGATCATCGGCAAGAATATGATTTCCGGATGATGAACCTGGGCTTTGAGGCCTCAACCATTTCCATGGAGCGCTCCAGGATCAAATAGAGCGGTATGTTCTCCTGCGGCTTGAACACTACGGACAGTCATTTCGAGAAAAGGACGATCACAAAAGACCATGGAAACATTACTGATCTATCGGCGAGCGACAGTCGCTGACCTTCCGGGTATTTGTGAGCTGGGGCAACAGCTCAATAGCCTGCACCACCATGAACGACCGGATATTTACGCGCCTGAAACACACCTGTTCATGCGTGACCAAGCCCATTGGCTTCCTTATCTGGAGGGTGAAAACCAGGCAACCCTCCTCGCCGAGCAAACTGGCGTCGTCATCGGTTTTATCACGCTCCAGGTAACGCTGCTCAACAGCCCACTGTTGCAGCCGCAACGAGTTTCCCGTGTTGGCTCGGTTTGCGTCGACGATGCATTTCGCGGGCAAGGTGTTGGTCGCAAACTGATGGGGATGGCTCAAGACTGGGCTATCGAACAGGGCGCCAGTGACTTGCGTTTGACCGTATGGGCGTTCAACAAACCCGCATTAAGCCTTTACGAAGAACTGGGCTATGAGGTTCGCGCTTTCGAAATGGGCAAACGTCTGGAAAACGGGGAGGCCTGACAGCCTAATGCCAGTCAGTTAAGCGCAATCCATGTGGGAGCGAGCTTGCTCGCGATAGCGGTGGGTCAATCAACATTGATGTTGAATGTTATGCCGTCATCGCGAGCAAGCTCGCTCCCACAGGTTTGTGCCTTAACTGACTGGCGATAGGCCTGACCGTCCCCCTTTTTTTTGCCTAAAGCCCCGCCTTCACCAACACCGGTTTCTCCTGATACCGCTCCGGATACAGCTGTTTGAGCTGTGCCACTTTCGGCAGATCGTTGATCACGATGTAGGGATACGTTGGATGCTCCGTCAGGAAGTTCTGATGGTAGGCCTCTGCCGGGTAGAAGCCGTTGTAGGTTTCGAGTTTGGTCACGATCGGTTTGTTGAAGGCATGCGCTGCATCCAGCTGTGCGATGTAGGCCTGGGCGACTTTCTGTTGCTCGGCACTCTCCACAAAGATCGCCGAGCGATATTGGGTTCCGGTGTCCGGGCCCTGGCGATTGAGCTCGGTGGGGTTGTGAGCCACCGAGAAGTAGATTTGCAGCAAGGTGCCGTAGCTCACCTGAGCCGGATCGAAAGTGACCTGAACGGATTCCGCATGGCCCGTATCCCCCTCGCTGACACGCTCGTATTGCGCGGTGTTCGCAGCGCCTCCGGCGTAACCGGAGACCGCGTTCTTGACGCCTTTGACATGCTGGAACACGCCTTGAACACCCCAGAAGCAGCCACCGGCGAACACCGCCGTTTCGCTGTTGGCCTTGGGTGTTTCATCGAGGGCTGGCGGCGCGATGGCGACTGCGTCTTCGGCAGCGCCGAATGAAAAGGCCAGGCATTGGCCTGCGACTGCAGCGACGGCCAGCCCGAGCAGGGTCTGGCGCCAAGGGAAAAGGATTTTCATGAGAATGACTCCTGAGCAACTGAATACTCATCAACCAAAGGTAAACGCATACGCCGACACGCCCGGGTCAAGGAACTCGATGCTGAAGGTCCGATCTGCCACGTCGCCGGGTTGACGCACCAATTGGTAGAGGCGTTGTTCGGTCACGCTGCCGCTGCCATCCGGTGCGACGTCGGTGCCGTGGGCATCACCGGGGACTTTGCCGTCGATCATGACTTTGAAACGCACCGGCTTGCCGTCAGCGCCGGGGCCCAGCACCAGGTGCAGGTCGCGGGCATGGAAGCGGTAGACAATGCGGCTGGCCGGGGCGACCGATGTGGCGCGCTCCGAACCGACGTTCCAGTGACCGTCCAGCGTCCAGTCATTCAGCGCCAGCGTCGCCGGTGCGCTGTACGCGGCAACCTTGTCGGGCGCGAGGCTCGCCTCAGGTACGAAATGTTCCAAACGCTGGTAACCGACATAGGTTTCCGGCGAGCGCACTTCGTTCATGTCCGGTGCCTGTTGTACACCTTGGGCGCTGGCGTCGATCAGGCCATCGGCGACTTTAGCCGCGCCGGCTTCACGCAACAGCTGCTGGATCACCCGCTCTGATTCGGCGTAGTTGCCCTCACCAAAATGGTGGTAACGAATGCGTCCCTGAGCGTCGGCAAAATAATGCGCCGGCCAGTATTCGTTGTTGAAAGCACGCCAGATCCTGTAGTCGTTATCAATGGCCACCGGGTAGGTGATACCCAGATCCTTCATGGCCTTGGTCACATTGCCCACATCCCGTTCGAAGGCGAACTCCGGCGCATGCACACCGATCACCACCAGGCCCTGATTGCGGTACTTCTCGGCCCAGGCTTTGACATACGGCAAAGTGCGCAGGCAGTTGATGCAGGAGTAGGTCCAAAAATCCACCAACACCACTTTGCCTTTCAACGCTTGAGCGCTGAGCGGTTCTGAATTCAGCCACTGCACGGCGCCGTCCAGCGACGGCAGGTTGCCTTCGACGGGTAGCGGCGCGGGAGCGTTGGCGGCCACTTTCATCGCACCACCAGCGGCCATCATGGCTGAGCCTGATTGATCGTCGGCGGACGGCGGAATCTGCGCCATCATCGCTCCATTGTTGGCCGGTGATTTACCCGCCAGTCGACCGACCAGCGCCTGTTCAAGTCCACCCGTGGACGCGGTCGATACCCGCGCCAGAAGCCCGGTGTCGAGGCCCAAGGCGATCGCGGCCACACCCGCCAGCATCGCCGCACCAAGACCACGGCGCAGCCATTCACTGGCGCCGATCGAACGCTTCATCGCCGCGAAGACTTTACCGCCCAGCAGCAAGGCGACCGCGAGGGAAGTGGCGGCGCCCAACGCGTAGGCCAGCAACAGCAAGGTGGTGCCGATGCTTGCCCCTTGCAGCGCCGCGCCGGTCAGCACCAGCCCGAGAATCGGCCCGGCGCACGGTGCCCAAAGCAGGCCCGTGGCGACGCCGATCAGCAACGAAGCTCCGGGACGCGGCCGGGCATCGGCGCCCGCCGCTTCCGACAGTCGACTGCCGGCGGCCACCAGTGGACGCGTCAGCCGTTCGGCCAGTTGTGGCAGCAGCAGCGTCAGCCCGAACAGTGCTACGAACAGCAACGCGAGCCAGCGACCGTACTGATTGAGTTGCACCACCCAACCGCCGCCCACCGCCGCCAACGAGGCGACGAGCGCGAAGGTCAGCGCCATCCCCGCCAACAGCGGCAAGCCACTCTTGATAAACGGCTGCCCGGTGCGAGCGAAGACAAACGGCAGTACCGGCAGAATGCACGGGCTGAGAATCGTCAGCACACCACCGAGATAAGCGAGGACCAGAAGCCACATAACAAGGACCTATATGAAGTGAAGGAAAAAGCCTGCCCATGGTGTCAGGCCGCTTGCGGCTTGAAGGTCATCGCCAGACCATTCATGCAGTAGCGCAGACCGGTCGGTTTTGGCCCGTCGTTGAACACATGGCCCAGATGGCCGCCGCAGCGCCGACAGTGAACTTCCTCGCGCAACACGCCGAACGAGCGGTCTTCGCGGGTCGCGACGGCATGCTCCAGGGGCGCCCAGAAACTCGGCCAACCGGTATGGCTGTCGAATTTGGTTTTCGATGAAAACAGCGCCAGATCGCACCCGGCGCAGGCGAAAGTACCGTCGCGGTGTTCGTTGTTCAGTGCACTGGAATAGGCCCGTTCGGTGCCCTCTTCGCGCAGGATTTCGTACTGCTCGGCGCTGAGCAGCTGGTGCCATTGCGCATCAGTGTGGGTGACCTCGAAGGTCTCGGCAGCGCTCGCCTCGCTGATCAGCAGCGAGCGCCCGGTCATTTTTGGCAATACACCGGCAACCAGCGCCGCAAGGCCCAGCCCGCCGCCCGTTAGAAGAATCTGTCGCCGTGAAAACATGGCCCTCTCCCTAAATCCGCCGTGGATGTCATGGAACACAGCCTAGGCTTGAGGTGATCGCCAAATCCTCACGTGGAGTTAAACAATTCGTGATAACTCGCCGAGGGAAAACCCCGCACAATACGTGCACTGCGCAACAGGATTAAGTCCCAATGGATCAACCCAAACGAGTCCTGGTGGTCGAGGACGACAAACACATCGCCGACCTGATCTGCCTGCACCTGCGCGACGAACATTTCGAGGTCGTGCACAGCGCCGATGGCAACGAAGGCTTGCGTCTGCTCGAGCAAGGCAGTTGGGACGCGCTGATCCTCGACCTGATGCTGCCGGGCGTCGACGGCCTGGAAATCTGCCGCCGCGCCCGCGCCATGGCCCGTTACACCCCGATCATCATCACCAGCGCCCGGTCGAGCGAAATGCACCGCATTCTTGGCCTGGAGCTGGGCGCCGACGATTACCTGGCCAAACCGTTTTCGATGCTTGAGCTGGTGGCGCGGGTCAAGGCCCTGCTGCGACGGGTCGACGCCATGGCCCGCAACCTGAAAATGGACGCAGGCAGCCTGACCAGCGACGGGCTGTTCATCGACCCGATCACCCGCGACGTGTCGCTCGACGGCAAGCGCCTGGACCTCACCCCACGCGAGTTCGACCTGCTGTACTTTTTCGCCCGGCAGCCGGGCAAGGTCTTCTCGCGCATGGACCTGCTGAACGCCGTCTGGGGCTACAGCCACGAAGGCTACGAGCACACCGTCAACACTCACATCAACCGTCTGCGGTCCAAGATTGAAACCGACCCGGCGCAACCGGTGCGGATTCTCACGGTGTGGGGCCGCGGCTATAAATTCGCCCCGGTGCAGGAGCAGCCATGAGACTGACACTCACCCAGCGCCTGTCGGCGGTGTTCGCCCTGCTGCTGTTGGTATGCAGCGGCACGTCGGTGTGGATGCAGGTGCGTTCCAACCACATGCATGAGCTGGAAGTGGTGCAAGGCTTGTCCCGGGATCTGGCGCAGCACATCGCCCACGACACCCAGTTGATGGACGCCAATGGCTTGAAACCCGATGCACTACGCGAGCTGTTCAGCCAGTTGATGCTGGTGAACCCGAGCGTCGAGGTGTACCTGCTCGACAGCAGCGGCCGGGTGGTCGGCAATGCGGCGCCCGAAGGCCACCTGCGTCGCGAGCAGGTCGACCTGGCGCCCGTGCGACGCCTGCTCAACGGTGAAGCCCTGCCGATTCTCGGCGATGACCCGCGCAGCATCGACGGGCGCAAGGTGTTCAGCGCCGCACCGCTCAAGGTCAACGCTCAGCAGGTGGGCTATCTCTACGTGGTGTTGCTCAGTGAAGAACATGACCGCTACGCCGAACGCGGCGCCACCGGCGCGGCACTGAACACCGCGCTGTGGTCGATCGGGATGGTCGCGTTGCTGTGCCTGATCGCCGGTCTCACGGCGTTTACCCTGATCACCCGACCGTTGCGCCGCCTGACCGACACGGTCGCGCATTTCGACATCGACGGTGTACCGGCCGCCCCACCCTCGCCGGCGCCATTCAGTACAGCGGAGAACCTCGCCACTCAGGACGAAATCGCCATGCTCGATGCCGCCTTCCGGCAGATGCAAAAGCGTCTTGGCGAACAATGGCGCTCCCTCACCCGCCAGGATCAGGAGCGCCGCGAGCTGGTCGCCAATATCTCCCACGACCTGCGCACACCGCTGGCGTCGCTGCATGGCTACCTCGAAACCCTGTCGTTGAAAGACGCCAGCCTCACACCTGCCGAACGCCGCCGCTACCTGGGCATCGCCCTCGACCAGAGCCGCAAGGTCGGTGGCCTGGCGCAGTCGTTGCTGGAACTGGTGCGCCTGGAACACGGCTTCGTCCAACCGGTGCTGGAGCGTTTTTCCCTGACCGATCTGGTGCAGGACATCTTTCAGAAATTCGAACTGACCGCCGAAGCCCGGCATGTGCAGCTCAAGGCGAGCTTCGCACCGAACGTCTCGGCGGTCTGCGCCGACCTTGGGTTGATCGAGCGCGTGCTGACCAACCTGTTCGACAACGCCTTGCGCCACACACCCGATGGCGGGGAAATCGGCATCAGCCTTGCCCCGCAAGGCAAGTTCGTCGAGATCACCGTCAGCGACAGCGGCCCGGGCATCGCCGCGGAACTGCGCGAAGGCTTGTTCCTTCGGCCCTTCAACATTGGTGGCGCACGCCGCGACGGCGGTTTGGGATTGCGCATCGTGCACCGGATTCTGCAACTGCATGGCCGCGAGATTCACTTGCTGGACGTGCCGGGACAAGGTGCGACCTTCCGTTTTTCTCTGCCGGTGGATGAGGAAACGGCGAGTGCGTTGGCGGTACGTTCAATGAATCTGAATTCGCCCCAGCGATAATCCGCTAATCTCCCTGACATTGACTCAAGCAAGGACGCTGACCATGTTTTACCAAACCACCTCGCCTCAACCCCGCGCAGGTATCCGCTGATGCTCGATATCCTGCAAGGTACGCCGCTGTGGGTCTACGGGGTTTTCCTGTTGATCTGTTATTACGGGCTCAGGGCCAGGACGCCCAGCCGGGAAAGCAAACGCTCGCTGCTCATTACACCGGGCGTGCTAACGCTCTGGTCGTTCTTTTCACTGAACTACCACGGACAGCCCGAGTTGGTGCTGGGCAGCTGGCTCGCCGGTATCGCGCTGGGCAGTCTGGTGGCGATTGCGTTGTTCTCGCGTCGTGGGCTGACGCTGGACAGCGACGGCAAAGACCTGATCGTTCCCGGCACCTGGAAAATTCTCTACATCTCTCTGCTGTTCTTTGCGGTGAAGTACTTCATCGGCTATCAATCCGCCGTTCACCCTGAGCGCTCGGCCAGTGTGCAGATGCTGATATTCACCGGCATCGCCTCAGGGTTTACGCTCGGGCTCTTTTGCGGTCGGGCAATCACGCTGTACCGCGAGTTGATGGCGCTGCTGGCACTCAACAACACTTCCACCGCGTAAAGAAAAGCCCGCACTTCATATCGAAGGCGGGCTTTTTCCCTACGTCGCAACAGCTACCCGGCCACTGCGACCATGTACACAAAACCACCCATAGCAAACGCTAGCGCAAACTTCGCGTGGCTTTCAAAACTGACCTTCCAGGGCGACTCATTCACCGAGGCCGCAGCCGTCACCGCGCTGATGGAAACCGGCGAGATCAACTGCGAGATCACGAACATCGCGATCCACGCCTGATATTCGACCGTGACGGGCAGTTGGGTGATGGGATGAAAGATCGGGAACGCACCGGCAAACAAAATCATCGGGTGAATACCGATGATGGTCAGTAATGGCATCAGCCCAAGAATCAACAGCAACTGAACCGGAGCCGAGCTCAACAGCAGTTTGAAGTCGCCATTCAACGGGCTGAACAACTGCGCGGTTTCCGGCGCACCGAGTGCCACTTGCAATGCGCCGCAGGCGATGAACAACAGGATTTCGGCACTTGAACGCTGAAAACCATCACCGATGGTCGCGGCCAGTTCTGCGACGCCATATTTGGCCAATAGCGACACCGCGCCGGTAATGGAAACCGCCAACGCGACGGTCGTCACCGTGGCGTAGCCGAGCAGCAATTTGCCGACCACAATCACGCTGATGAAGATCGCCAGCGGCAGCATCAGCCCGTGTGACGCGCCGTCCTTTTCCGCAGGCGCCAGTTCAATCGCCGGCTCTTTCTCACTGCGGGTAAACACCAGGCACAACAGCGCCAGCGGCAACCCGGTGAGCAACGCTTGCGACCAGCTCAGCCCGGGGAACATCGCGCTGACCGCTGCCGCCCCCGCAGTGGTCGGTGCAATGAACATCGTCGCCCCCACCGCACGCATGGCCAAACGCAAGTGGTACAGATGATTCAGGCGGGTGCTGCGGGTCAGCGAGCCTACGATGGGCACGGTCGCCAGGCTCAGGAAAAACCCCATCGCGCTGTAGAGTAGAAAGATCGGTCGCGCACTGCGCCGAACGAATGGATGGCTGAGCGCCCGTTCGATCCGCCCTTTGATGTCCTGCCGATCCAGGTAAGCGCGCAATTGCCCAATCCCCAGCAACAGCAAAATCACCCCGTCAAACGAACCCGCACCGCGCACCGGATTGAAAGGAATGGGGGTCAAGACTGCGAGCGTGGCAACGATCACCAACAACCCCAGCCCAAGACGTGCAGATGTTTTGCCAAGCCAAGTGCTGAAGGTCAACGCCAGCCCGGCGACGATCAGGCCGAATGTCAACGCATCCGCCACCTCGCCGTGAGGAACAACCAGCGCCTTGACGATCAGCCAGATCACCAGCGCTATAGAGATCACCGCCAGTGCGGTGCCCCGTGCCCAGCATTTTGACGCCACACCGGAGTGGAGCGCGCGCGCATCCCTGGACATTAAAAGTTCCCGAGCTGTGCCGTATCACTATGAGCGATAGCAATCGGCAGGCGTTCCCTGGCCAGTGCATGGGTGATCACCAGCGCATCGCACACGGTTTCAGAAAACGACGCCATGGCCGGTGTCCAGGTGTTCTGCTGCGCCGCGGCAAAATAAGTGTCGACGATCGCATAGCGCTCCGGCAGGTCGAGACTGTAGATGTTGAAGCGGGATTTCTGGGCGTCGACCGTGGACTTTGGCAGTACGGCATAACCCATGCCTGCAGCAACGCAGCCGAGCATGGCGTCCAGCGTGCCGAAATCAATGATGCGCACTGCCGAGACGCCGCACGAGGCCAGCAGCAGTTCAATGCTGTGGCGATAGCTGCAGCCTTGGCGAAAGGCCAGGAAGGTTGCCGTCAGCAGGGACTCCTTGGACGGCATTTTCTCCAGCGGCCGGGAAGAAATCAGCACCAGTTCCTCGGTGAAGGCTTTGTACATGTGGAATCGCCGGTGGTCGACTTTGCCTGCCACAAACACGCAATCGAAGCGCCCTTCCACCAATCCCCTGACCAGATCTGCAGTCGGCCCGGTGGTGAGTTTGATATCGACTTCAGGGTTTTTGCCGTGGAAGCTTGCCAGGATCCCCGGTAAGCGAAACGCTGTGGTGGTCTCCATCGCGCCGATGCGCAGCTCGCCACTTAGGGACTGGCTGCCTCGGAAAAAGGCCACGGCCTCGTCGTGATTTCGCTGAATTCTGTCAGCATATTCGCTAAGCGCGTGACCGGCGGAAGTGAGGCGTGCCCGGCCAGTGCGGTCGATCAGTTGAGCGCCCAGCTCGGTTTCGAGTTTTTTGATATGTGCGGTGACGTTGGATTGCACGGTGTGCAAGCGTTCAGCGGCGGCGACGAAGCTGCCCGTTTCAGCCACGGCCAAAAAAATACGCAATGATTTGAGCTGCATGGACCTGCCATCCCTGGACGCGAACATCTCGAAAAGTGATGCGCAGTATCTCGGATAATCGTTGGCAAAGCTATTTTTGCGCTGCGTATCCTGCCCCCGGTTTTAAACGCATAAGAGGTGGCGCTGAGCAAAACACCTCCTGATTCAGGGAAAGGTCTTGCAAGACGTCGAGGTAACGCCTCGCCAAGAATAAGGGAGTTGGGCAGATGCAACAGGCTACGCTAGCGATCGCGATTATCGGCATGGGACCACGGGGTCTGAACGTGCTCGAACGAATCACCGCCTACGCTTGCGATCAAAAAAACCACAAGAACGTAGCAGTGCATCTCATCGACCCCGGCGTACCGGGCGAAGGTATTCACCACTCCTCGCAACCGGATTACCTGCTACTCAATACCGTCGCATCGCAGATCACTCTGTTCATGGACCCGACCGTGGTCGATGCCGGGCCGTTGATCGAGGGGCCAAGCCTGTACGAGTGGGCTGTCGGCAACTGGAAACACCCGTTACCGCTGGGGCCCAACACGTACCTGCCGCGCAGTGCTTTTGGCGAGTACCTGAACTGGGTCTACAAATTCCTGATCGCCCGGCTGGAACAGCACTGCGAAGTGCATCTGCATACCTGCACGGCCAACGATATTGAACAGACCGCGAGCCAATCGTTTGTCATCCAGACCTCGAACGGCAAAACGATCAACGCCGGCTACCTTTTTCTGACCACGGGCCACTCGGAAAACCATCCGGACGCTGAGGACATCGAGCGTCGCGCTTTCGTTGCGACCCACAACTTCAATAACAAAAACCTGCGCTATGTGGCCACCGGGCCGCTGCCGATCCACAAGCAACTCGACGAGATATCCCCCGACGCTTCAGTGGCGATCGAAGGCATGGGCCTGACCGCTATCGACGCGATCACCGCGCTGACCGCGGGCCGTGGTGGCCGCTTCGAGCGTGACGAGAGCGGCGTGCTGAGCTATCAGCCGTCCGGCGCGGAACCGTCGCTGGCACTGTTCTCGCGCAGCGGCATTCCGTTCGCCGCCCGCGCCGTGAACCAGAAAGGTGTCTCGGGCCAATACCAGGCACGGTTCCTGACCCGTGAGCAGATCAATCAATGGAAGCTGAGCCACAAACCCGGCGAGCTCGATTTCCACGGCCACATTTTCCCGCTGATTCTGCGCGACATGGCCCATGCCTATTACCTGTCCCATGCCACCCGGTTGCATGGCAGCTCCTTCGCCGAGTTGCTCGACTCCACGCTGGTCCCTCTCGACACGTCGGAGGCCGAAAACGTGCTGCGCCAATGCTGCCCACAGATTCCGCGGTTTTCCTGGGACAAACTCGCCAACCCCATCAGCCGCAACGACCTGGCCAGCAAGGAACACTTCCATCAGTGGCTGACCGACTATCTGGAGCAAGACCTCGCCGAGGCGCGTGAAGGCAATTGCGAAAGCCCGATCAAGGCCGCCTGCGATGTGCTGCGCGACATTCGCGACAACCTGCGCCGAGTGGTCGATTTCGGCGCGCTGTCGGCGGCGTCGCACAAACGCTTCATGAACGAGTTCGTCCCGGTGATGAACCGCCTGGCCGTTGGCCCGCCATTGCAACGCACCGAAGAAATGCTCGCGTTGATGCGTGCGGGTTACCTGATGGTCAGCTTCGGCCCTGAAACCCGTGCGCATATGGACGGTGAGTCGTATTCGTTCACCATCAAAAGCGCGAGCCTGCCCGACCGCGAGTTCCGCGCCGATGTGCTGCTTCGTGCCAGGGTGCCGAAGTCATCGCCCAACCAGGACAAATCACCGCTGCTCTATCGCCTGCTGGAAAAGGGCCTGGTTCGCCCGTTTACCAATCAGGGTATGGAGATTGGCGGCATCGACGTCGATGAAGATCTGCACATCATCCCGCTGAGCGGCAAACCGCTGAGCAATGCCTGGGCCTTGGGGACCCTTTGCGAAGGCGCCAAGTTCTATACCTACATCGTTGCGCGCCCCTTCGTGAACTCCACCGCGCTGGTGGACGCGGGACGCAGCGTGGGCGAGTTGTTCCGGCAGATCAACACGCCGCAAATGACCAGGAGAGCGGCTGCCAGCGTCGCTGATTCTTCTAGATCGCTCGCTCACCTTTAACCTCTGGAACGCCAAGGCGATGGTTGAAGTGCTGGTCGCCGAGATGAACTGAATACCCAATGCCCTGAAGTACCGGCAGCTTGCCCGCCGGACTGCCTTTTGCCCCGCCTTCGAATCGAACGCGGGGCTTTTTTTGCGCAACGATTGGCCGATGTAGCGGTCACATCGGTCGCTGTGTTGCCCTGATCGTCCGTTGGTCCGTGACAACATCGCAGCGGTCCAATAGATTAAGCGACCCGAAAACGCCGATGCTGTTCTCGTCTTAAATTCTGTTTAAAGAAGTAGTGAAATTTCAATGCCAGATTCCAATACCGCTGAATCCGTAATCACCTTGTCGTCCAAAGCGGAATACGAAAACTCCATCAATCTTTCACAACACGTGCCGCAGGCCAAAACCATCAGCGAGATGGTCCTGGATGCCTTCCACACCTCGAAAGAAAGCGACCAGATTCGCGAGTTGCGCGCGGCCATCCGCCAGGCTCACGATCGCTTCGACGACGACAAAGCCTACGAACTGATGGGCGAGCTCAAACAACTCAAGGACGCCGAGGCCGCCGATATCGCCGCCCTCGAAGACCTGAGCAGCAAGTTCCCGATCAGCCGGATTCTGTCGAGCTTCAAGGATGACCCAAGCTTTCAGGAGCTGGTCTACGGCCTGGCGCTAAAAGTGCTGAACCAGACCCATCAGGCCATCAGCAACCCAAGCGGCGGCAAAAACAAGGCAGCTCGCGCCAAGAAAGAAATCGAAGTGTTCAGCATCAGCAAGGACGGCGTCAGCGTCAGCCTGCCGCTGCGCAACCCGCGCTCCAAGCCGAACGTCGACCGTGAAGCCTTTGAATTCCTCGGTTTCACCTTTGTGGGTGAAGGCGACGAGGCGGAGCTTGCCAGCGAGACCTTCATCGACAATGCCGGCACCGAACAACCGGCCACCCGCAAAGCCATCGTCACCGCCCTGCAACAGCAGACGGCGTTCGACGGCTACAGCATCGCGGCACAGTAACCACCCGCGATTCCTGCACAACGGCTCGTAGCAGCTGTCGAGCCCGCGAGGCTGCGTCCGAGGACGCAGTCCTCGCAAATCCTCCGTACGCGGTTCTCCTGAAAGAACACATTGCCTGATTTTACGGCCGCTTTGCGGCCGGACGCAGCCTCGCAGGCTCGACAGCTGCTACGGGAGCCAGGCTCGACAGTTGCTGCCGGTACGGGAGCCATTACCAGCAATGGGGCCACTCGCTCCGCCTGACAAATCCTGAATCCGGTCTACATTAAAAAGCCACTACCCAAAGCACAGGGATTCGCTTATCCTTTTGGCTGTATATAAATACAGTAGTCGCAAAAGACAACTATCGTGAAGGCATGTGAGGTGGTGAATGGCCGTCGAAGTGGTATACCGCAGCAGCCGAGATCTGGAGCGCTTGTTCATGGATAAAGCCGAAGCTGACCGTCATGACAAAATGCTCGAACTGGCCGAGTTGCTGGCTGAAGTGTTGCAAAAAGCGGTTCCGTCGCTGACCGAGCAACAGGTGGAAGAAGCCGGGATCTACATGGCGAAAAATCGCGATGTATTCGCCAAGGCGTTCAAGAGCCAGCCGGACGCCCTGTCCGAATTGCTCAACGTGCCTGCTGAAACCGTTGAACCCGTTAAGCCCGTTGACGCAACTGAATCAGCGGAGCCTGCCAAACCCGCAAAGCCCGCCAAGGCTGCCAAGTAAGCAACGCCCGAATTGAATAGGCCCTGAGTCACTGACTCAGGGCCTTTTTCATGCCCGCGTTTCAACTGTCCGGTTGTTCCAGTGCCTCGACCAACACCTTGAAGAACCGCGCCGCTTCCCCTCCCGTCACTACCCGATGATCGAAGGTCAGCGACAGCGGCAATATCGGGTGCACCACAACCTTGCCCGCCATCGCCACCGGTTCGTCGCGAATGGCACCGGCCGCGAGGATCGCTACTTGCGGCGGTACGACAACCGGGTTGGCATAGCGCCCGAACATGGTGCCGAAGTTCGACAAGGTCAGGGTCGCGCCCATCATTTCCCTGGCCGGGATCGAACGCGCCTGCACGTCGGTGCGCAAGCGGGTGATGCCTTCTTTCAAATCATCCGACGAGCGATTACCCACATCGCGCAACACCGGCACGAACAAACCATCAGGGGTGTCGACGGCAATGCCCAGATTCAGGGTGTCGTGGTGCTTGATCGACAAGGACTTGCCATCAAAGCCACAGTTGAGCATCGGCTCCACGGCACAGGCTGCCGCCATGGCTTTGGCCAAACGGATCAACGGATCACGGGCACGGCCCCAGCGATGCAGGTCGGCATCGGCGTAGATGGTCACCGGCACCACCTCGGCGTGGGACCTGGCCATGTTCAGCGCCATGCTGCGGCGCACCCCGCGCAGCTTCTCCCCGCCAAATCTGTCGCGCTCGGTTTGCGAGGCACTTTCCACGTCGCTGCGGGTGATCAGCCCATCGGGGCCGGAGCCGATCAGCCCAGTCAACTCAACGCCCAGTTGCCGGGCCAGTTGCCGCACCGCCGGGGTAGCGCGAGCGCTCATGTGTTCACGGGTCGAGGGCGCGGCGCCAACGAAAAACTGATCGTCCTGATGGCTGCCGCCGCCTTCAAGCCGCCCCACCACCGTGCCGGCATCCGCCTCGCCTTCATACCCCAGCAAGGGTTCACCGACGTGCAAAATGTCACCTTCGCCGCCGAAGGTCTTCGCCACCACACCGTCGTAAGGTGCGGGAATATCCACCAGGGCCTTGGCGGTTTCCACTGATACCAACAGTTGATCGGCCTTCACCGTATCGCCGACCTTGACGTGCCATTCGACGATTTCCGCTTCTTGCAGCCCCTCGCCCAAGTCAGGCAATTTGAAATATTTCATCGCAGCCTCCCGGGCCTCAGGCGCCTTTTTAGAAGTGGTGCAGCACGCTGTCGCAGGCGTGAAGGATGTCTTCGACGTTGGGCATGTACAGTAACTCTTGCCGATACAGTGGTGGCGGAATGTCCGGCGCGGTGACCCGCAGGATCGGCGCCTGCAAATCCAGCAATGCACGTTCATAGAGGCTGGCGGCGATTTCCGCGCCGACGCCACAGGTTCGTGGCGCTTCATGGACGATCACGCAACGGCCGGTCTTGCGCACCGAGGCCTCCAGCGTGTCGAGGTCCAGCGGCTTGATGCTCGCGACATCGATCACCTCGGCCCAAATCCCTTGTTCCGCCAACGCATCGGCTGCCTGCAAGGTTTCCATGACGCTGGCACCCCAGCTGATCAGGGTGATATCGCTGCCTTCACGCAAGGTGAAACAGGTATCGAGCGGCAGGCGTTTGCCGTCGTCGATCAACGGTTGCGGGTTCATTCGGTAGAGCCGCGTCGGTTCGAGAAAGACCACCGGGTCCGGGTCGTCGATGGCCGCCAGCAGCAGGCCATAAGCCCGCGCCGGTGACGAAGGAATCAGCACGCGTAATCCCGGGATATGCGCAAACAGCGCCTCGGTGCTTTCACTGTGATGTTCCGGCGCGCGAATCCCCGCCCCCATCGGCGAACGCAGCACCATCGGGCACGTAATTCGCCCGCGCGTGCGATTGCGCATGCGGCTGGCGTGGGACACCAGGTGCTCCATGGTCGCGTAGATGAAACCCATGAACTGGATTTCCAGCACCGGTTTCAAGCCTTGGGCCGCCATGCCGATCACCAGTCCGCCGAGCATGGTTTCGGCCAGCGGCGTATCGATCACCCGTTTGAAGCCAAAGCTGTCGCGCAACCCTAGCGTGGCGCGAAACACACCACCGTTCACGCCGACGTCCTCACCCAGCACAATCACGTTTTCGTCCTCGCGCATGGCCCGGTGCAACGCCAGGTTGACCGCCTCCAGCAGCGTGACTTTACCGTTACTCATGGGCGGGCCCTCCTGCACGGCGCGCCGCGCGTTCGAGCAACCACTCGCGCTGCTCGGCCAGCGCCGTCGGCCACTGGGCATAAACGTGATCGATCACCGATTCAGCTGACTGATGGCCGGCCGCATCGAAGTTATCCACAGCGCCCTGCACCAGCGTCTGACACTCGGCAATCAGTGCCTGTTCGCGCCCCTCGTCCCACACGCCCTGCCCGGCCAGAAACCGTTGCAAGCGCTTGACCGGTTCTTCAAGCCAGGCCTGTTTGACCTCTTCGGCCGGACGGTAACGCGTGGCATCGTCTGCGGTGGTGTGATCGCCGAGGCGGTAACTCACGCACTCCAGCAACACCGGACCTTTACCGTGACGCGCGCGTTCGAGGGCGATTTGCACCCGGTCGTAGACCGCGAGTATGTCGTTACCATCGACTTGCTCGCCGTGGAAACCGGCACCGATCGCCTTCTGCGCCAGGGTCGGCGCCGCGCATTGAATCCGCCGTGGCACTGAGATCGCCCACTGGTTGTTGTTGATCACGAACACCACCGGCAATTGCCAGGCCCCCGCGACGTTCAAGGCTTCAAGAAAGTCGCCCTTGCTGGTGGCGCCATCACCGCAGGTGGTCACGGCCACCCGGTGTTCGCCGCGAATCTTGAACGCACTGGCGACTCCGCACGCGTGCAGCGCCTGGGTGGCGATCGGCACGCAGATCGGGAAATCCTCGACCGCCGCGGGCTCGGCAAAATCGCTACCGCGCTCATCGCCGCCCCAGTACAGCAAAATCTCTTCCATGCGCACCCCGCGCATCAATTGCACGCCAGTGTCGCGGTAATACGGGATCAGCACGTCCTCGGGATGCATCAGGCTGCCGACGGCCACGCCGATCGCTTCCTGGCCAAGCGTGGGTGCGTAAGTGCCGATGCGCCCGGTGCGTTGCAGGGCGACGGCTTTTTGATCGAAGAGACGGGTCAGGACCATTTGCCGGTAGAGGCGGGTCAGCAGATTGAAGTCGTCGGCCCAGGCGGGAAGTTCGCTCAATGCCTGGCCGTCGGGGGATAAATAGCGGGTGTAGGGAACGTCGACCTTGTTATGGGACATGGCACAGCTCCTTGCACGCCGGGTCAGCGTGCCGTTGTCGAGCCTAATGCTTGTGGCGCCAGGCTCAGGGAGCAAGTCGACCGGGTAAGGCCCTCACTCCGTCATCGGTATAGCACTTTCTCTGCCAGCTCATCCGCCACCCGGGCCGGTGAGCGTTTTTCAGCCTGGGCGTGGGCGAAGACTTCAGTCAGCCGCGAGCTGATTTTCGAGAGGTGCGCGGTGATGTTCGACAACGCCTCGCCACGGTGTTTGAGCGATACATAAATCAACCCGCCGGAATTGATCACGTAGTCCGGCGCATACAGAATGCCGCGGTTCTCCAACTGGTCGGCCACCAGCAGGTTGGTCAACTGATTGTTGGCCGAACCCGCCACTGCGGCGCAGCGCAATTGCGCAACGCTGTGGCTGTTGAGCACACCGCCCAGCCCGCAAGGCGCGAGGATGTCGCACGGGGTGCTGAGCAGCGATTCGTTGGCAATCGGGCGGGCGCCCAACTGCTCGATGGCCAGTTGCACCTTGCCGGCGTCGATGTCGCTGACCAGCAACTCGGCCCCGGCGGCATGCAGTTGCTCGGCGAGGGCAAAACCGACATTGCCCAACCCCTGGACCGCCACCCGCAGGCCTTCAAGGTTGTCACTGCCCAACCGGGCCATGGCCGTGGCGCGAATACCGGCGAACACCCCCATGGCGGCATGCGGCGCCGGATCACCGGCGGCGGTGGTGCTGGTGACATGCTGGGTTGTCTGGGCAATGCAATCCATGTCGGCGACCGAAGTACCGCTGTCGATGGCCGTGATGTAGCGACCGTCGAGCTGTTCGACAACGCGGCCGAAGGCCTCGAACAAGGCTGCGCGGCTTTCTACGTGAGGCGGGCGAACGATCACCGCCACCCCGCCACCCTGCGCCAGCCCGGCCAGCGCAGCCTTGTAGCTCATGCCTTGCGCCAGGCGCGCAGCATCCACCACGGCGCTTTCATCGTCGGGATAGGCTAGGTAACGGCAGCCACCGAGGGCAGGGCCCAAACGGCTGCAATGAATGGCAATCACCGCCTTCAACCCGGTCACCGGGTCTACGCTCAGGTGCAGCGATTCAAGGCGAGTGCTTTGCATGAGAGCGAACATCGTAGGGCTCCCGAATCACTTCTTGTAGTCGCCAGTATAGGCTTGCGGCTGAAAATTGCTGAAGCGCACCGGAATAAGCAGAAGGGGTTTTAAAGCCTTTAAGACATAACCTGCAACGGCATGTGTAGAGCACTGGACGAATGCCTGAGACGGGGCTAAAACGAGGCATTCGACGGAGATTTTGATGAACCCGCGCCACGCTTTTTTCGCCTGTCTGCAACGCTCGCCACCGGCGCTCTTCGAAGCGGCGCTGTGGATCGCTGCCGAGCACGATCCGCAGGTGAAGCCCGAGGTGCTGCTGGAGCAATTCAAGGATCTGCAACAACGGGTCAGTGCCGGTCTGCCGATGTTGCCGGTCAGCGAGTTGGCCCAACCGTTGTTGCGGCGACTCAATGACATGGGTTATCAACAGGACGAATCCATCCCGCTGCGCCCGCAAGCGGCGCTGCTCAACAAGGTGCTGGAACGCCGGCGCGGGCAACCGCTGGCACTCGGTTTGATCGCGCTGGAGTTGGCCCGGCGGCTGGAGATCCCAATGGTCGGGGTGAATTTTCCCGGGCACTTTCTGTTGCGGGTGCAGGGCGCCGATCATGTGCTCGACCCGTGTGGCGGTCGGCGCTTGTACCCCAACGACTGCCGCGAGTTGCTGCAGCGCCAGTACGGCCCGAACATGCAGCTCAGCGCCGAGCATCTGGTGACGAGCGATCCGGTCCAGATGCTCCAGCGACTGTCGCGCAACTTGCGTCAGTTACATTTAGCCAACGATGACAACATCGGCGCGCTGATCGATGCCGAGCGGGTGCTGGAGCTCGGCAATGCCTGCGTCAGCGACTACCTGGCCCGCGCCAGCCTCTATCAACGGCTGGATTGCCCCAACGCCGAACGTTTCGACCTGGAGCATGCCCTGTTGCTCACCGACGACCCGATCCAGCGCATACGCCTGACTGAACGATTGGGGCATTTACCGCCTAATTCCATCGTGCATTGACCCTTGTGGGAGCGAGCTTGCTCGCGATGGGAGCACCTCGGTGTTACTGACAGGCCGCGTTATCGTTCATCGCGAGCAAGCTCGCTCCCACAGGGTAATGCGTTACTTTGGGGTATCGGGCTGATTCGCCGGGTGGGCCTTGATGAAGGCTGGATGCTGCGCGGCCAGCGCCGCGACCCGGCGAATCCGCGGATACGCCTCAAGAGAAATGTTGAACCGCTCGGCTGCGTACAACTGCGGAATCAGGTAGACATCCGCCAACCCCGGCCCGCTGCCGAAACAGTAACCCTCATCGCCAATCAAGTGCTCGACTGCCGACAGCCCCTGAGTGATCCAGTGACCGATCCACTGCACCACCTGCGGCTCATCATGACCGAGTTGGCGCAGCTGATTGAGCACGCTGACGTTGTGCAGCGGATGAACGTCGCAACCGATCAACGCCGCCACCCCACGCTCATGCGCGCGCCTGGCCAGGTCTTTGGACAGCAGCGGCACCTGTGGATAACGCTCTTCCAGGTACTCGATGATCGCCGGGGACTGGATCAGCAACTCGCCTTCATCGGTGCGCAAGGCTGGCACCCGGCCTTGCGGGTTGATGTGCAAATAAGCCGGTTGCTGGTGTTCGCCACCCTGCGGCGCGATCAAATTGATCGGCAGCGCCTGGTAATCCAGCCCTTTGAGTGCCAGAGCAATGCGCACCCGAAAGGACGATGTCGAACGGTAGTAGGTAAAGAGTTCCATGGCCTGACCTCTTAGCGTGCTGGCAGGATTTTGCCGCGGCATTCGCCGAAACCAATGGAGGCGAAACCGTCACGGCTGCAGCGTGCACGCAGGATGATTTCGTCGCCGTCTTCAAGGAATTTGCGCACCTCGCCCGAAGCCAGTTCGATCGGCTTTTTACCGCCTTCGGTGATTTCCAGCAGGCTGCCGAACTGACCGTTTTCCGGCCCCGACAAGGTGCCCGAACCGAACAGGTCACCGGCCTGCAACTGGCAACCGTTGACGCTGTGGTGCGCGACCATTTGCGCCACGGTCCAGTACATGTATTGAGTGTTGCTCAGCGTCAGGCGATGGGCTGGCAGGTTTTGTTCGCGCATAGCTTCGGTGAGCAGCAGCACTTCCAGTTCGATATCGAAGGCGCCAGCGGCCTGATCACGCTTGTCAGACAGATACGGCAGTGGCTGCGGATCGCCTTCGGGACGCGCCGGTTGGGCACGGCGGAACGGTTCCAGCGCTTCAGCGGTGACAACCCATGGCGAGATGCTGGTGATAAAGCTTTTCGACAGGAACGGCCCCAGTGGCTGGTATTCCCAGGCCTGGATGTCGCGCGCCGACCAGTCGTTGAGCAGGCAGAAACCGGCGATGTGCTCGGCGGCATCGCCGATGGCAATCGAGTCGCCCATTTCATTGCCCTGACCGATCCAGATGCCGAGCTCCAGCTCATAGTCCAGGCGCGCGCACGGGCCGAAGGTTGGTTCGGTCTGACCGGCGGGCAAGGTTTGGCCCTTCGGACGACGCACGTCGGTGCCGGACGGGCGAATGGTCGATGCACGGCCGTGGTAGCCGATCGGCACGTACTTGTAGTTCGGCAGCAACGGGTTGTCTGGGCGGAACAGTTTGCCAACGTTCTGCGCGTGCTCGATACCGACGTAGAAGTCGGTGTAGTCATTGATCTTCGCAGGCAGGTGCATCTGGCAATCGGTAGCCAATGGCAGCAGTTTTGCGCCTTGGGCCTCGATCTTGCCGCGCAGGGTGCTGCCTTCAGTGAACAGTTCCAGCAGACGTTCACGCAGGGCCACGCGGGCGCCACGTCCGAGGTCGAAGAACGCGTTCAGTTGACCGCCACGGGTGGCTTCGACAGCCGCACGCGCCGCACCGTCAAACAGACCGGCTTCGAGCGCCGCTTCCAGGTCGAAAATATGCTCGCCGATCGCCACACCGCTGCGCGGTGCCGAACCCTGAGTGCTGAACACACCCAGCGGCAGGTTTTGCAGCGGGAAGTCAGTGTGACCGTTGGCGGAGGCAACCCAGCTACGAGTGGGGGTGGTCTGAGTCATGGGTTATCTCCGGTTCGGGTTAAAAGTGGCGGGCAGCGAGGCCCAGCAAGCATCGTAGTTGTTTTGCAACTGCTGGCAATCAAGGGCAAAACGGCTTGGGCGCAATACCTGGCTGGTCTCGAACATGAAGGCCATGGTGTTGTCGATTTTGCTCGGTGCAAGCTCGGCATTGATCGCCTTGGTGCAGGTTTCACCGTCCGGCCCGTGAGCGCTCATGCAGCTGTGCAACGACGCGCCACCCGGCAGGAAACCTTCGGCCTTGGCGTCGTAGGTGCCCTGGATCAGGCCCATGAATTCATTCATCAGGTTGCGGTGGAACCACGGTGGACGGAAGGTATTTTCGGCCACCATCCAGCGCGGCGGGAAGATCACGAAATCGAGGTTGGCCAGACCGTGGACACTGGTCGGTGACGTCAGCACGGTGAAGATCGACGGGTCCGGGTGATCGAAGCTGACCGTGCCGATGGTGTTGAAGCGGCGCAGGTCATATTTGTACGGCACATTATTACCGTGCCAGGCGACCACGTTCAGCGGCGAATGGTCGAGCTCGCAGCCCCACAACTCACCGAGGAACTTCTGCACCAGGGTGGTCGGTTGCTTGAGGTCCTCGTAGTGCGCAACCGGGGTCAGGAAGTCCCGTGGATTGGCCAGACCGTTACTGCCAATCGGCCCGAGGTCCGGCAGGCGCAGCGGTGCGCCGTGGTTTTCGGCCAGGTAGCCACGGGCTTGCGGGTCGAGCAATTCGATGCGGAATTTCAAACCGCGCGGCAGCACGGCGATTTCCAGCGGTTCCAGTTCCAGCACCCCGAGTTCGGTGGCGATGCGCAACCGACCTGACTCCGGCACCAGCAACCACTCGCCATCGGCGTTGAAGAACACCCGCTCCATGGAGCGATTGGCGCGGTAGTGAAAAATGCTGATCCCGGCCGGTTTTTCCGAACCCGAGTTGGCCGCCATGCGCACCAGGCCGTCGATGAAATCGGTCGGTTCGGCAGGGATGTCCAACGGGTTCCAGCGCAGGCGATTGGGCGTCACGTCGCCCAGCGGACCACCGGCAATCTGTCGATCAAGTTTGACGAACGCTGGGTGATTGGCCGACGGCTGAATACGGTACATCCAGGTGCGTCGCGCTTCACTGCGTGCCATGGTGAACGCAGTACCGGAGAACAGTTCGGTGTAGAGACCGTACGGGGCTTTTTGCGGGGAGTTCTGGCCGACGGGCAGTGCGCCGGGCAACGCTTCGCTGCTGAATTCGTTGCCGAAACCTGACTGGTAAACCAGCGCCGGCGCCGTTGAATCAAGGTTCATGGAGCCTCCTGAACAGGGAGTAGGCCGTGGCTTATGGCTCCTTTTCAGAAGTCTCGGCACGCCCAGGTTATTTTTATCGTAATTCGATTACGCATAACGTAATTTGATTGGTATTGACCGTCAAGCTATAAAGACGCCCATTCGTCCCGGGATCACACCGCCTCCATGGAAAAGCCGCGCAGCAGCACCGCCGACAACGGTAAACAGAAAGTCCGCTCGGCCGAAGTCGGCACCGACATCCTCAAGGCCTTGGCCGAGTTGTCGCCATCGACATCGTTGTCGCGCTTGGCCGAACACGTGCAGATGCCGGCGAGCAAGGTTCACCGCTATTTGCAGGCATTGATCGCCAGCGGCTTTGCCGAACAAAACACCGCCACCAACCATTACGGCCTCGGTCGCGAAGCCTTGCGCGTTGGCCTGGCCGCTTTAAACAGTATGGACGTGCTGAAAGTCGCCGCCCTACCGCTGGCCGAGTTGCGCGATGAGCTGAACGAAACCTGCTTCCTCGCGGTGTGGGGCAACCAGGGCGCAACCGTGGTGCATATCGAGCCCGCTGTGCGCGCGGTAACGGTGGTGACGCAACTGGGTTCGGTACTGCCGCTGCTCAGTTCATCCACCGGCCTGGTGTTCAGCGCTTATTTGCCGAACCGCGAAACCGTCGAGCTGCGCGAACTGGAAGTGCAGGCAACGGCTGCCCACCCACTGGCCAATGACCAGATCTATGCGACTTTGTGTGAACAGATCCGCGAACGCGGCTTGCATCATGTGCATGGATTGTTGATGCCGGGCGTCGATGCGCTCTCGGCACCGGTGTTCAATGCGGTCGGCCAGGTGGCGGCCGTGCTGACCATTGTCGGCCCGACGTCGTTGTTCCACGCCGACGAAAACGGCCCGGCGGCGCAGCGATTGCTGGCGGCGACCCGGGCCGTAAGTTGGCGGATGGGGTATGAGCCACCCGCCTGAATCGGTTGATCGTTCGAACCGAATACCGTACTTACATGAGAATCGTGCGCTCGCTGGACTCAGGCTCCTCGAGCGCCGCCTTCATCAGTTCGGTCATCACCGCAAGATCCGCCTTTTTCCCTGTGCACGTGGAAACAACGCTTAAACAGGTATTCGCATCACCTAGCTGCCTGGCAATCGCCTTCTGCAGGGGCGAGAACCCCAACTTGCCGAGGCGCATCGTCGCCAGCTCCAGCATGCAATCCAGGTAACTTGCGAACAGCATTTTATAATCACCTTCGTGATAAGCCTTGGCCCCATCGAACACCCCTTTTGCAATCACGACGGCGCTCAACCCAAATCCAATCGGCGGAAACACACAGCCTACGACGGTGACGGCCGCTACTGCAGCGTCGTAGGCCAATTTGCCAACTATCTCGACAAGGCTCTTGGTCTGGGCATCTACACCGTGAATAATCTGACCGATCATATCGGTGTAACTATGGGTAAAGTTACGCACACGGCTATCAAATTGCAGTTTCGGCGGTTCGACGTCGGCACTGCTGCGCTGCACCGCTTCGATATAAGTTTTGACCACCCGCTGGTCGGTAAACTTGGCGCGCTGGCAATAATAGCGGCCTAACCCTTTCACTTTCACCGAACTCGCGAACTCCGCCAGCGGTCGAAACCATCGTTCATCCGGGGCATGAGGGGTATATAGCAAGTCCTCGGCCACACCGTCGTTCATCCTGCGAAAGACATAAACGCCCTCAATCCTGCGACCTTCCAGATGAAACCTGTACACACCGTTGCGTTGGGGAGACTCAGGCTCTTCATATTCCCAGCGATCAGAAGGTTCCGGTTCGCGCAATCGGTCAATGGCCTCGTCGATCCCCCAACTTTGCTCTGTACTCAGTCTGCCGCTGAAAAGCTCTGATAACGCGGCACGCTGCATTTCATGCAGTTGTAAGTTGACATGCACATCGCGTTTCAACGCATAACCGGGGGCGTCTTTATCCAGATAGTCCGTGGACAGCATATCGATATACTTTTCACCCGGACGCAAGGTTTTCGACCAGCTCACGATGTATTTCATCAATACGTCGGACATCAACTGATCGGAGATGGCTGGATGGCCGTCCAACAAACGAAGTTTTGGATAGAGACTCGGGTTATGTATCGGCCCGCTCCCCTCCGTGAGGTGATGTTCCTTGATGATCAGTTGAGACAAGGTCATTTCCTGCGACTCGTCCAGCACCACCTTCATCAAATCGGGATTAACGACGACGGCTTCACCGTGTTCCGCCAGTAACACTTCAACCCTCTGCTTAATGAGGTTGAACGCAAACTTCTCGTAGCTGATCAGCGCCGTCTCGCGGTTGGCAAGTTGTGTCAGCCCTTTGAGTTCGGTGTTCAACCGAGCGAAGTACCGCCGTTGGTAGGACGAGGCCAAGCGATAACCGGCGGGAATGACCGCCTCCAGCTCACCCCGCAGCCAGCTGACATTGAGCGATACAGCCTGGCGTAAGGCACCGTGACCAAGCGCAGGCCAAGGCTCGCGCTGGATACCGCGCCACTGGCTCGGCAGCTCCAGCACAAGCCTCATATACGCATTCGTGCGCGCTCGCTCAGTCGCGTGAGTCTGTTGGCTCAGGTAACTGCGTCCTGCTGGCAACGTCGTCCAATCGAACAGATGGGCATTCAATTGCCTGATGCTCGCAAACTCATACCAGACCCTGCCCCCGGGAGCCTCCGGCGCATAGAGAACGCAAGGGCCATCCTCACCTTCCGGCCCGCAATAGACGATCATCCCCTTGAAGGCGTTTCTCCAGCCCTCAAACGAAAGAGCTCCCAGCGAATACCTCTCGGCGTGCTGGCTGGCACGATCGACAATAGTGAGGCTGTCGTCACTCAGGTGCCCCTGCAACTTGGCACTGAATGAGCTCAGGTCCGTACGACTGTCAATTACGGCCTGCAGGGCGTGCAACACCGCGTCACTACGGTATGTTTCTTCAAACTTCTCGGCATATAACGAACGTATATCCGTGTTGCGCATTGCCTCCAGGATATCGTCCTTGTCCAAGCCCGAAGGCAACGTTTCGCCTTCAAGGGTGATTTCCAATGGAACAGTGGCCGGATCATACAAACCGTTGATCATAAACTCGGGAAGCGTCAAGCGATTGGCTTGAACAACCTTCTGCTCTTCGACATAAAACGTATGACGAGCGCTGACAAAAATCTGCTCCGGGTCGATGACTTCACCGGTGATAATCCTGACAACTTCCCGAGCATGGAATTGTGCGAACGCCTTGAGGGATTTGGTGTCGCCCAGCAACTCATCCAGTACCTGTTCTTTCTTTGCCAGAGACTGTTCCGTATCGAAATAGTACTGACGGTCTTCTTCGCTTGCGCGTTGTAGCCAATCTGGCAGGAGGTGATATTGCTCAACCATCATTTTCTTGGAGGGGCGCAGAAGTGCGCCCTGCACTTCATTATCCAACGCAACCTTTAACACATTAACGCTCATGCACTTTTCCTTTTGGCATTTGATAAAACGGCCCACCGCCGCTTACTTATTCAAGCTGCCAACTTAAAGCACAATCACTCCTTTAAAAACTCAATAGTTTTTTCTAATGTTGTATCACAAGAAGAAACATCAACATGTTATTGACCGCTGCAATACCCCCCACTATCCGAACACCCCCAGTACCGTTGCCTGAGCAACCGCCTGAGTTCTGCGCGCCACCCCTAACTTCCCGTTTATCCGGCGCGCATGGGTTTTTACCGTGTGTAACGATATAAACAACAGGTCGGCAATTTGTTGGTTCGAGTGACCTTGAGCCACTAACTTGAGCACTTCTATTTCACGTTGACTCAACTGGCTTTGTACAAGCGTCGCCGCCGCTGGCTGACGATCCGGCTCGCCAGCGCCGACCGCGTCCAGTAAGCCTGGCTGCCGCAACTGCACATCGCGCAAGGCTTGTTGAAGGTTGCAGCGTTCGACCAGTGCCAATCCGTCTTGCAAGGACTGCCTGGCAGAGGACAGGTTGCCCGTCAGCCAGGCAACCTCGGCCATCGCCAGATGCAATTGCGCTTGCAGCCCCGACATCCCGTGCTGTCGGGCCCACTGCAACTGGGTCTCGAGTCGAGCCAAAGGCGCTTGCGCCTGTTCCAGATAAACCTCGGTCAGCACCAGCTGGTATTCCAGACTCGGGATCAGTTCCAGCGTAGCTGGCGGGGCCTGACGTGCATCTGGCCCGTGATAGTGACGTAGCACCCGGGTCAGGGCTTCGTGAGCCAGCTCCGGGCGCCCCTGCTGCAACCAGAATTGGCAGCTGACCTGCAGCAGTACACTGCGATAAACGGTATCGGGAATATGCTGGCGCTGCATCATTCGCTCGGCCTCACGCAAACGGACGAAGGCCTGAGCGTAATCGCCCTGATTGGCGGCGATGTGGGCCAGCCCCAGATAACCGTACAACATGCGTTTGTCCTGGCTGTGCAAACACGCCTCAAGCCCTGACTCGAAGAACCCGGCAGCGTGCGCATCATGCCCCTGGCAGAGCGCCAATCGTCCGCGACGCAAGGCAATCCGCCCCAACAACGGCGTAGCGTGCTTCGCTTGCTGGCACAGCAACTCATGGACACGGCACAACAGGCTTTCAGCGCGATGAGGAGCGCCACGCTGCTCCAGCAATTGCGCGTGATCAAGCTCCAGCAAACCCTCGAACAACAGCCCCCCCTGGGCTCGCGCGAGACACAGCGCCTGACGATTGAGCGCCTGAGCCACGTCAAGTTCGCCGTTGAGCAAGGCTTGCTGGGTCAAACCGGACAGACACAGCAAACGCGCCGGCCAGGCGACCGCGGGCAACTCGGTCAATGCATCGAGAAAATGCCCACGTGCGGGCTCCATACGCCCTTGCAAGTGCAGCAACCAACCTTGTTGCGCCTGCCAGCGCGCCACCAATTGACGCTGCAATGTGGCCGACGGTTGCGGCGCAAATCGGGCCATTTGCTCGATGCAGACACCCGCTTCTTCGAAGCGTCCGGCGAACAGCAATGCCGCGGTGATCAACCCGACCAACTGCGGGCTTCCAAACATCAAGTCGGCCCCCTGCTGTTCATGCAAACGCAGCAGCAACGGCACATTCTGATGCTGGAACAAGTGCTCGAAGCTGAAGTGCTGCAACAGGCTGACCGCGACTTCGAACTCTTCGGCCAGCAGCGCCTGCTCGAACGCCAGTTGCCAGTCTTGTTCGGCAATGAACCACTGACAGGCCCGACGATGCCACGAGCGGCCCGCCTTCCATTCATCATCGCGTACCAGCTTCGCCAGCGGCGGGAACACCTGCAGCCAGTCGGTCGAGTCTTCCCAGAGCTCGATGAAGCAGCCGAGTTCCTGCAAGGTTCGCAACCACTGGCCGCCCTCACCCGCGCCGAACAGATGCTCGCAAAGTCCGACATTGAATCGCGGTAGATGAGCCAGCACTCGCCAGGCTTCGGCAAGTTCCGGTGACAAGCTGCTGAACAGCTCGTGATCCAGGTAATCGAGCAATGTCGCCGATCGTCCTTGCTTGAGTTCACTGGCGCTGCTCCCGTTGCTATCCAGCAAGGCCACCCGCACGCAGGCGCACCAGCCACCGCTGCGCTGAAAAATCCGCTCGCTCGCATTCGCACACAGCGAATGGGGAAGCTTTTCGATCAACTGCCGGATTTCTTCATGGCTGAATACGAGCTCGGCGCTGGCGCACTCGTACAGATCGTCATCGAGCAACAACCGCGGCCAGTTGCACTGCGGACGTCGACGCCCGCCCAGCCACCACGTCAGGGACGGGCTGCCGAGGGCCAGCAAGCGATCGAGCAAGGCGTCCAGCTCGGGGGCCGGAATACGGCAATAATCGTCGAGAAATAACCAGATGGGCACCTGCAGACTCGCCAGATGCGCCAACAGACTCGCCTCATCGTGTACCGCAAGTCCTAACGCCTGCGCCAACGTCCGACAAAATTCGCCGGGACTTTGCCGCGCGCCGCTCAAAGGCAGCCAGTAAACCGTGCACGTTGGTGGCGCCTGCAACAGGCACTCGGCGAACAGCGCACTTTTGCCACTGCCAGCCGGTGCGCAAAGCAATTTCACTCGCGCGGGCGATGCCAGTAACGGCTGCGCCAGGCGCTCGCGGGGCAGGTGCAGGGAAGACAAACGGGGCAGGAATCCTGGACGGTCCAGACACTGAGTCATGGCGGTCATTGCGGCGTGCCTTTTTATAGTTGTGGCGCAACCCTAACCCTCTCCCGACGCCTTGTTGAGAAACATTCAGGGCGCTGATTGGCGCCCATAAAAAAGGTGACCCGTGGGTCACCCTGTATTCAGCCAATGCGCCAAAACCCTTACCGAACGCCCTCTGCACGCAGGGCTGCCGGAGTGTAGTCGGCGGCCTTGGCGTCGAAGCCGAACTCGAAGCTGCGCTTCTCTTCGTTCTTCATCCCCAGGGCAATGTAGCGACCGGCGATGATGTCGTAGAGCGCTTCCAGGGTGTAAGCCGGTGTCTGGTGATCATAGTAGTACTGGGCATGACCTTCGGCCACGCGCCAGAGTTGGCCGCGACCGTCGTAGTGGTCCACCAGCGCGACTTGCCAGCTGTCTTCGTCGAGGAACATGTGGCGTTTGGCGTAGATGTGCCGCTCGCTCGGCTTGACCGTGCCGACAATTTCCCAGACCCGGTGCAGCTCATAACGGGTCAGGTCCTGGTTGATGTGCCCGGCCTTGATCACATCGTCGTACTTCAGGCTCGGTGAATCGAGCTTGTAGCTGTTATACGGAATGTACATTTCCTTCTTGCCGATCAGCTTCCAGTCATAGCGATCCGGCGCACCGGAAAACATGTCGAAGTTGTCCGAGGTCCGCAGACCGTCGGCGGCAGTACCCGGCCCGTCGTAGGCCACTTGCGGAGCACGGCGTACGCGACGTTGGCCGGCGTTGTAGACCCATGCCAGGCGCGGCTCTTTCACCTGGTCGAGGGTTTCGTGGACCAACAGGACGTTACCGGCCAGGCGCGCCGGCGCGGTCACCGATTGCTTGAAGAAGGTCAGCACGTTGGCGGCTTTATCCGGATCAATGTCCTTGATCAGGTGCGGTACGGCGATCTCTTCCTCGAAGCGAATCGGTGTGTAGGCACCGTTGGTCTGCGGGGTCACCTGAGTGATGATGCGTTTCAGGTTACCGCCGTGATACCGGGTGATGTGGTTCCACAGCACCTCGACGCCGTTCTTCGGAATCGGGAAGGCGTAGTAACGGTTACCGGTGAAGTTGGCCAAGCCGTTACCGTCGTTGATGCTGGTGACGTTCAGCGCACTGCGCTTGGCCGACTCGTAGATGTCCGGCGGCACGGCCACTGTGCGGTGGGTCGGATAGACCGGGATCTTGTAGGTGTCCGGGTAGCGCTTGAACATTGCCACCTGACCGTCCGAAAGCTTGTCCTTGTATTTGTCGAGCGTGGCGGCGGTGATGGTGAACAGTGGTTTTTCACTGGCAAACGGGTCCGCCAAAAAGCCTTTGCTGTCCACGGCCCCGGCGTTTTTCGGAATGCCGCCGGTCCAGGCCGGAATCGAACCGTCGGCGTTCCCGGCCTTCTCCGCTCCCAGCGGTGTCAGGCTGGTGCCCAGTTTTGCAGCTTCTTCGGGCGAGACCGCCGCCATCACGTTGGCGGCCAGCAAGCTCAGAGCCAGGGCACCGCATTGCAGAATCATCTTGCGCATAAAATCATCCTTCTCAGACAAATCAGAAGTTCACGCCGACGCTCAGAGCGAGGAAGTCGCGGTCAGTCAGGGTGTTGTAATGGCCACCGAAGAAGTCGGTGTAGCTGAGGCTCGCGGTGTAGGTGTTGCGGTAGTCGGCATCGACTCCAAGGCTCACGGCCTTGGCACCCTGGTTGAACAAACCGTTGGGCCCGTAACCGCTGACGTCATGCGACCAGGAGAGGTTGGGCTTGAGGTTGATCCCACCGATCACGTTGGCGTAATCGAGGATCGCCCGGGCGCGGTAGCCCCAGGACATCGAGGTGACAAAGCCGCCGGTATCGCCGCCGAAGCCGTACTGGCCGTAGACCGAATCACGGCCATAACGCAGCTCGCTGCGCGGCTCCAGACCACCGACCCGCACCACCGCTGCCTCGCCGACAACGGTCAAGCGTTCCGCGCCGAGTACCTGATCGAAGAAGTGCGTCAGGGTGCTTTGCACCTGGGTCACTTCCTTGCGCCGGTAGCCGCTGTTATCCGCGCCCGGCGTGGTCTTGATCGGCGACGCGGCGCCACCGGCAATCGGGTTGAGCAGCGCCAGCGTCAGGTCATTGGTGTTGACCTGGATCGGCGCGTTCGGCCGATAGCTGATTTCCCCGGTCCAGGCCGTGCCTGTGGGCAAGGTGGTCGCGAAGCTCGCGCCGTACAGGCGAATGTCTTCCGGGTATTGGAGGTAGTACTGGCCGCGTCCGAGCATCACGCTTTGCGCCAGAGCGGAGCCGGTGCCCGGAGCAATCGCGTTGGCGGTGCCGACGATCCCCGGGAGCGCCGACAGTGTCGAGCGGCCCGCGGTGATGGTGCCGACGGTTGGTGTGCGACTGTGGTAGTTGATGAAGTACAGACCGTACTCGGTATCGTCGCCCAGCCAGCGCAGCGCCGTGCCCCACTGCCCGGAATTACGCGCATCGCGGTCGCCGGCACGCTGGACGATCACCCCTTCGCGACTGACTTCGAAGCCTTGGCCAAACGCCGCGGCAATCGGCTGTAACGGCGCAATCGCCGGACTGCCGACGGTGTACCCCTTGGTGCAGCCATTGGCCGCCACGTCGACGCCGAAGAAGGTGCCGCAGTTGTCCAGAACAGTCTGTTCCCACTGCAACTGGTAGAAACCTTCTACCGTCAACTGGTCGGTCAGGCCTTGGGAAACAAACAGCATATTGACCGGAATCAGGCCTTCCTTGATTTCTGCACCGGGGCGGCGGAACGCCGAGACGTCGATCGGGTTGATGCTGTTGATCGAGTTGCCGATGAAGGTACTTTCCCCCCAACTGACCACCTGCTTACCGGCTCGCACGGTGCCCGGCAGATCGGCGATGGAGTAGTTGTGATAGATGAAGGCATCGAGAATCTCGCCACCGGAGGATTTGGCGCCTTCCTTGCGGTCGTCGTTGCTGACGTTCTTGAACTCCAGGTCGCGGTTTTGCAGGGCGAAGTCGTACCAGTATTTACCCCTGACGAAGACGCCGGTATCGCCGTATTTCAGTTCGAGGTCATGAATGCCCTTGAAGATCTCCGAATACGCTTGCCCTTTCTTGAAGTTCAAACGCCCGTCATCACCGGTCGACGACTGGCCGGTGCCACCGTTGACGATGCCCACCAGCGACTTGTCGGCATCGCGCATGCCCCAGCTCGCACCGATCGACAGCGAAGAATCGAACGTGCCCTCGATTTCCCCGATATTGAAATCGACAGCCTGTGCCTGGGCACAGCAACCCAATGCCACCGCGACGGCGAGCGCCTGCGGCGTGAAGATGGCGCGCATTGTTGTTTTTGTCATGCGTCTTCCCCGGTGAGTGACAGAAGGCCTCACCCTACTGCCGCCCTACTGGCGCGATAAGCGCACCAAGGAGGTATTCGCGCTGTACCTCCAAAGGATGAATACCCGCATGGGCCGGGCCTTTGCGCCGGGCATGGATGGGCTGGATGAAGGGTTATCAGCCACGCGCATGACGCCAATCAGACGCTACGGAGGGGGGTTGATTGATCGTTCCCACGCTCTGCGTGGGAATGGCGCCAGGGACGCTCCGCGTTCTGCTTCACAAGCTGACGCTGAGCGTCAGGGGATGTATTCCCACGCAGAGCGTGGGAACGATCAGTGTCGCAGGGACTGTTGCCGAGGTTGTAACAGTCAATGTCACGAATCGCTATTTTTCCTTTGGGGATAAGGACTTATCCTTACCTGGCTTTCACGGCAAACCACCTGAAAGCGCCCACGCAGTGAAGTGTGAACAGCCCACTTGCACGGTGACCGACTTCAGATGATTTGAAGTACACCCTTCAGTTCATCGCCCTGTGTTCACTGACGTTGATTTGTAGCTCCTTGATCCAACGTCTTACCTTGGCCGCTGCGTTTGCAGCGGCCTTTTTTATGGGTGGCATTCCGATAAACGACGACTTTTCGTTTTCCTACAATAAATTTCCGTAAGTCCTATAAGAAACATCTTTTTACTCCAACGATAATCCTGCCTTTATTTCCGCGCCGTCGAAATCTCACTCAACATTGCGTGTAACGACTCACGCACCTCTCAGACCCACAACCTCTATTTCTGATGTAACTTTAAATCATACAAAGCGAGATCCCCACCTACAAATAATTGCCGAAACAAGACTGTTTATTTAAAACATCGCGCACATTCAAAAGGAAATGAATATGCAAAAACCTCCCTTGGTACTTCCAACACTCTACATTGGTGCTCAGCCAATACCCGATGATATAGATCTCATAGGTATAGGTGGAGGTTTCAGCAACGGCTCCTCAACCTTTCTTTACAGCGATCACTACGGCGTCCATTCGATAGTCGATACAAGTTTTACCACATTGCGGGCCACCATCCAGGCTTCGGAGCAGGAGTATGCAAGCCGAATAAGCCAACTACCGCAGACCATTGAGCATGAACTGGCCGCAACAAGACTGGAAGGTTCAACCACCCCGCTTCCACCCGCCGACGCGATCATTCGCGAGTTGGGCGTGCGTCACACGCTGTTGCTTCGAAAGACCGCTGAGTTTCATAGCAAAACGGCGATCGCCAATAGTTTTTATGGCGTCGACCCCATTGGCCGGTCTGTGCATGAGTTCCACCCAAGAGCCTCGAGCATGGGAAAGTCGGTCGATGTTGCGATGCCGGCCTGGATCGCGTCGTACCGGGCGGCCTACGACGCACGCCTGTTGTCCCAAACCATCCAGTTGCTGAACCAGCAATCCGTGAATGTGCAGAACTTTCTCCGCGCTGTGCAGGCAAATGATCAGGCCCGAATGGCGGCGGAACAGCAAGCCCAAAGGGTCGCGGCTGAATTGGCACGCATCAACGCGCAAGCAGAGGCCCAGGCTCGAGAACAGGCGCGGATTGCAGCATTGGCACAAGCGCAACGATTGGCCAACGAGCAGGCTCAGGTTGCAGCAGAAGCAGCCGCGCGGCACGTCGCTGCCGAACAGGCGCATCTCGCGGTACTAGCCGAACAGGTGCGCATAGCACAAGAAGTTAAAGCACGAGAAGAGAATGCGGCAAAGGCACGAGCAGAACGAGAGGCACAGTCCGCGAGGCTTGGATCGCTAATAGCGTCGCTTGAAAACGCCCAGACCAATCGCCCGTTTCCCGTATCAGGCCACGCTGCCGCGGTTGGACCGGTTTTTACTGTTGCAGCGGGAAACCTTGCCACAAGCATAGAGACCAATCTTGCCTTGAAAGCTGCTCTGCGAACGGCTGTGTCAGCCGTGATCACAGCAGCAACCGCCTCGGCAGGCGCGATTATTGGCGGGTTTGCGGCGCTGCTGTTTCCCTCACCATTGGCTAACAGCGATCTCCACGCCTTGAGCGTTCCGCTTTCAGATCTCACGCCCGACGATCTCCATGACTTGCACGCCATCGCGGTGGCGAATGGGGAAATTGAACTGCCGGTGGCTATTGGCTCCAGAACTGTGGGCAACACAACGGAGTTCTTTGTTGCCGCCACGAACGGAACGACGGTGCCTTCCAAAGTACCGGTGCGGCTCGCCACCCGCGATCCAGATATCAACGTTTACAGGTCCTACAATCCGGATACGCCGTCCACCGGTATGACCTGGACGCCGATTGTGGATCCGGACAATGCGTCAACTTCGCTTCCAATCAGCGTGCCGAACATTTTCGTTTATAACGGTACTAGCGTGACTGCCGTCGAAGGAAGGGTCGATGTATTTCCGGAGTTGGATCTCTATAGCTTCGGCGGCTTCATCACTGTTTTTCCGGCTGAGTCTGGCCTCCCTGCGATTTATACGATGTTCAGGGACAGGCGGGATGATTCTGGAGTGGCTATTGGTTACGGAGAACCGGTTTCAGGTATTTGGTTGGAACAAGCCTCACAGGGTGATGGCGCGGTAATTCCTGATCAAATTGCAGCTAAGCTCCAAGGGCAGCACTTTTCGAGTTTCAGGGCGTTTAGAGAGGCGCACTGGAGGGCTGTCATTGACAATCCTGAATTGGCTAAACAATTTACAGCAAACAACATTCAAGAAATGAAAAACGGACGAGCTCCTTTTTCGCGTAAAAACGACAGATTAGGCGGCCAAGTAAAATTTGAACTACACCATGTGAACCGCATTTCCAAAGGCGGCGAGATCTACGACATCGACAACATCCGAATTGTCACTCCGAAACGACACTCCGAGATACACAAAGGAGGCAAATAACATGAGCACATCTGATATTTCCAACTACACCGAAGCAGAATTTCTTGAATTCTTAACTAAAATCTGCAAAGCAGAGTATCCGACTGAAAAAGATCAAATAGACGCAGTACTCTTGTTTGAAAAGCTGACAGAGCATCCTGACGGATCCGACTTGATTTACTATGCAGACTCAGACGAGGATGCCACACCCGAAGCCATAATCAATAAGATAAAAATTTGGAGAACAGCAAACGGTAAATCTGGTTTCAAACTCGACTAACCAAAAACAACAGGGTCAAGAAATTGCTCTTGACCCTCTTGCAATCGTTACAGCGAATACTTCTGCAAATTCGCCATCATTTCCTTCAGCGCCTCAATGTTGTCCTTCGGATGCGCTGAGCCTTCGAAGTCGCAAATCTGCTCCCAGTGAGCAGCAACATCTTCCGGCGAGAACCCGACCCGAGGATCAAATCCGGCGCCGAGGCTGCGTTCCCAGCGCACTTTGCCCATCCAGCCACCGCCAACTTCGAACAGACCAGAGGTTTCCTGACAGTTCTCGCTGGCCAGGAACACCACCAGCGGGCTGACCAGTTCCGGCTTCAACTGTTCGAACACTTGCGGCGGGATCAGGCCTTCGGTCATGCGCGTGCCGCCGGTCGGAGCGATGGCGTTGACCAGAATGTTGTTCTTGCGGCCTTCGATAGCCAGGGTGCGAGTCAGGCCATAAAGACCGAGTTTGGCCATGCCGTAGTTGGACTGACCGAAGTTACCGTAGATGCCCGACGTCGAGGCGGTGAAGATCACTCGACCGTAGTTTTGCTCACGCATGTGCGGCCACGCGGCGCGGGTGACTTTGTAAGCACCTTCGACATGCACGCGGTAAACCAGGTCCCAATCGGCGTCTTCCATTTTGTGGAAGGTTTTGTCGCGCAGAATCCCGGCGTTGTTGACCACCACGTCGATGCGGCCAAAGGCGTCGAGGGCGTGCTGCACGAGTTTGTCGCCGTCGGTCACCGAATCGTGGTTGGCCACGGCAGTGCCGCCGGCCTCGCGAATCTCTGCCACCACGCGGTCGGCTGCCGAGGCATTGGCGCCTTCGCCTTGAGCCGAACCACCGAGATCATTGACCAGTACCTTGGCGCCCTGCCTGGCGAACAACAACGCATGAGCCCGTCCGAGGCCGCCGCCTGCACCGGTGACGATCACCACTTTATCTTCAAAGCGCACAGACTCTTTCATTACCAAACTCCAGCAGGCCAGGAACAGATAGCCCGAGTGTCAGGCACGGCGCGGGCCGTCACAATCAACAGGGCTGAGGCTGAATGGTGTGCAATAAGGCTGGGGGATGATGAGCGCCAGATGCGCTGACGCCCTGCACGACAGTGTTCAAGGCGTAAAACGAAACGGGCCTGCATCTGCAGGCCCGTTTTCAGTGGGGTGGTAAGGGTGTTTCAGGCATCAGCTATTGAAAGCGGCCTGTTCGTTCTCGAGAAATTCTTCTTCAAGTAGCGCATCGGCATGGGCACCTGAGTTGATCGGCGTGACGCTGGCGCGTTTACCGCGCAATTTGCCGAACAGGTGTTCCAGGGCGTGTTCAAGCTTGGCGGCCGCCCCGTCGATGGCCAGTTCCAGTGTGGCGGCTTTATGAGTAACGGAAACCGGTTGATGGCCTTTAGGCCGCGCTTCAAGTTGGCAGCGCATGTCGTGTGGACCGGGTTTATCGCCGTTCTCGTCCCGCAGGTGGACTTCGACCCGTGTCAGGTCTTCTTCGTATCGTTCGAGCGTGCTCTCAATGGTAGTACGTACCCACTCCTCCAGTCGGATGCTGCTTTGAATATGGTTATCGCTATTGACTTGGATTTGCATAGTTCATCCCTTATTTCAGCTAGCTCGCGAGAGGTCCGGTGCAGTGTTTGAAACCTGGTTGACCGTGACCTCTTGGTTACAGAGTTGGGCAGACGGAGAAACAATTCAACCCCTAAAAAAAGATAAATATTCATACGCAAAAAAAGCCGGACAACCGGCAAAAGCGCTGTTACTGTCGGGAGTCGACTCGACCTGCAACGCTGCAACAAATCCTCACAATTGCCCCTCGCCCAAGGGGTGCAACCCGCGAAAAATCTCCGCCTCCTCCACCAGCCAGTCATGCACCGCGCGCACACCCGGATGGCTCAGCGCCCCCGGTGAATACAGCAACACATAGCGTTTGTAATTGGGCACCGCCACGCCGAACGGCACGATCAGCGTGCCACGCTCCAGCTCATCGTTGAGCAAGGTCCGCCGGGCGATGGCCACGCCCATCCCGGCAATCGCCGCCTCGATGGTCAGGTGGTTGCGGTTGAAGGTATGCCCGCGCCGCACATCGGCGCCGTCGAAACCGATGGCGTTCAGGTAAAACTCCCACTCCGCGTATTCATAACTGCCGCGCCAGGCGGTGATGTCGTGCAACAACGGAAAATGCACCAAATCCGCCGGCCCGTGCAGCGGCGGTCGGCCGCGCAGCAGGCTCGGCGCGCAGACCGGGAAAATCTGCTCATCGAGCAAGGCTGTGGATAACAACCCCGGGTAACTGCCATCGTTCAAGTCGATGGCCAGGTCGAAGTCACCTTCGTGCAACGCCACGCTGCTGTCCTCGGCCACCAGCCGCAACTGGATATCCGGAAAGCGCTGCTGCAAACGCGGCAGACGCGGGGTCAGCCATTTGCCGAGAAACGAAGGGATCGAGCGCAACCGCAGGATGCCGCTGATCATTCCCGCATCCAGCCGGCGTAGTTCCGCGTCGATGCTGCCGTAGGCTTCGTTAACCGTGATCGCCAGACGCTGGCCTTCGGCACTCAATTCGACACCCCGGGCGCGGCGGTGGAACAGGCGAAAGCCCAGGCGCTCTTCCAGCTGGCGGATCTGCTGGCTGACGGCACCGGGCGTGATGTGCAGTTCTTCGGCGCAGCGGGTGAACGACAAGTGGCGTGCCGCACAGGAAAACACATGCAGCCAGACGTAGGTCTGGGCATGAAATTGACGACTCATCGTTTAGTCCTACTAAAGCCTGTCTTAGGAAGTTTCGTTGGTCAGCGCTGACCGAGGTAGGCAGTATCGCCGACATTGCGCTTGTCCTACAAAAAATGGCGGCGATTCCTACTCCATTGCTTGTAAGGCTTTAGCATGGCTATCAGTGTTTTCGATCTCTTCAAAGTCGGCATCGGTCCGTCCAGTTCCCACACCGTCGGCCCGATGCGCGCTGCGGCGACCTTCGCCCAGGCGCTGTTTGACCAGGGTTTGCTGGAGCAAACCCGACGGGTGGAAGTCCGTCTCTACGGCTCGCTGTCCGCCACCGGCGTCGGCCACGCCACCGATCGCGCCTGCGTCATGGGGCTGATGGGCGAATGGCCCGACAGCATCGACCCGACCTGCATCGGTCCGCGAATCCAGCAGTTGCGTGAAAGCGGCGAACTGCTGCTGGCCGGTCGCCAGAGCATTGCCTTCGATTGGCAACGCGATTTGCTGCTGCTCGACGAAAGCCTGCCCTACCACCCCAACGCCATGTCGCTGACAGCCTTTGGCGAAAACGGCCAGTTGTGGGAACAAACCTACTACTCGGTTGGCGGCGGTTTCATCGTCGAAGCGGCCGAAGCCGAGTCAGGCGTGCCGGCCGCCAGCGACGTGGTGTTGCCGTACGAATTTTCCAGTGCCGTGGAATTGCTGTCGCTGTGCAACCAGCACGGCCTGCGGGTTTCCGAGCTGATGATGGCCAACGAACGGGCTTGGCGCAGCGATGCGGAAATTCGCAGCGGCCTGCTGCACATCTGGTCGGTGATGCGTGAATGCGTCGAGCAAGGCCTGCGCCACGAAGGCATCCTGCCGGGCGGTCTGGATGTGCCGCGCCGCGCCGCGAAATTGCACCGCAGCCTGTTGGAAATCGGCAAACCGAATGTCATCAGCTCGACCCTCTCGGCGATGGAATGGGTGAACCTGTTCGCCCTCGCCGTGAACGAAGAAAACGCCGCCGGCGGCCGCATGGTCACCGCACCGACCAACGGCGCGGCGGGGATCATCCCGGCGGTGCTGCATTACTACATGAAGTTCAACCCCGACGCCTCGGACGACGATGTCGTGGCGTTTTTCCTCGCCGCCGCGTCGGTGGGCATCCTCTGCAAAAAGAACGCTTCGATCTCCGGCGCCGAAGTCGGCTGCCAGGGTGAAGTCGGTTCTGCCTGCGCCATGGCCGCTGCCGGCCTCGCCGACGTCTTGGGCGCGACACCCGAGCAACTGGAAAACGCCGCCGAAATCGGCCTGGAACACAACCTCGGCCTGACCTGCGACCCGGTCGGCGGGCTGGTTCAGGTGCCGTGCATCGAGCGCAACGCGATTGCCGCCGTGAAGGCAATCAACGCCACCCAAATGGCCCTGCGCGGCGACGGCAAACACTTCATTTCCCTGGACCGGGTGATCCGCACCATGCGCGATACCGGCGCCGATATGCACGACAAATACAAAGAAACTTCACGGGGCGGCCTGGCTGTGAGCTGGGTGGAGTGCTGACGAGCATTCCCTGACCGCCTGCATTACGTGAGCCCGAGCAAGAATAATAACGAGGCGATACTGATGACCGATGTACGTACACCTGCTGCCGATAATCCTGCTGTAGACCTCAAACGCGACAGCGCTATAACCAGCAAAGGCTGGAGCAAACACGACACCACCTGGATGCTCGGCCTTTACGGCACGGCGATTGGTGCAGGCACGCTGTTCCTGCCGATCAACGCTGGCGTCGGCGGTTTCTGGCCGTTGCTGGTGCTGGCGCTGCTGGCTTTCCCGATGACCTTCTTCGCCCACCGCGGCCTGACCCGTTTCGTGCTGTCCGGACGTTCCGGGGACATCACCGAAGTGGTGGAAGAACACTTCGGCATCGGTGCCGGCAAGCTGATCACCCTGCTGTATTTCTTTGCGATCTTCCCAATTTTGCTGGTGTACAGCGTGGCGCTGACCAACACCCTCAGCAGCTTCATGGAGCATCAATTGCACATCGCGCCGCCACCGCGCTCGGTGTTGTCGCTGGCGCTGATTCTGGGCCTGATGGCGATTGTCCGTTGCGGCCAGGGCGTGATCGTCAAATGCATGAGCGTGCTGGTTTACCCGTTTGTCGCCGCGTTGCTGTTGCTCGGTGTGAGCCTGATCCCGAACTGGAACGGCGCGTTCTTCGCTTCGGCCAGTGAAGGCATGCCGCTGCCGCTGTTCTTCAAAACGCTGTGGCTGGCGATCCCGGTGATGGTGTTCTCGTTCAACCATTCGCCGATCATCTCCGCCTTCGCCGTCGATCAGAAACAGCGTTATGGCGCCCAGGCCGAGCCGAAAAGCAGCGGCATCCTCGCCGTCGCCCACAGCATGATGGTGCTGACCGTGATGTTCTTCTGCTTCAGCTGCGTGCTGGCCCTGTCGCCGGCCGACCTGGCCGCCGCAAAGGCCCAGAACATCTCGATCCTGTCGTACCTGGCCAACCACTTCCAGACCCCGGTCATCGCCTATGCCGCGCCGTTGATCGCGCTGGTGGCAATCACCAAATCCTTCCTCGGCCACTACATCGGTGCCAGCGAAGGCTTCCAGGGCCTGATCGTGAAAAGCCTGCGCGGCCGTGGCCGGGTGATGCCGGCCAACTGGCTGAACCGCGTGACCGCGCTGTTCATGATCCTCAGCTGCTGGGCCGTGGCGACCTTCAACCCGAGCATCCTCGGCATGATCGAAACCCTCGGTGGACCAGTGATCGCCTGCCTGCTATTCCTGATGCCGATGTACGCGATCCGTCGCGTGCCGTCGCTGCGCCAGTATTCGGGGCAAGCCTCGAACGTGTTCGTGGTGCTGATCGGCCTGATCGCACTGTCAGCGATCATCTACTCCGTCATGCCCTGAAACGGACCATGAATGAAAAAGGCGAGCCATTGGGCTTAATGCCTGTCAGTTAAGGCACAAACCTGTGGGGGCGAGCTTGCTCGCGATGACGGCATAACATTCAACATCTAATGTTGACTGATCCACCGCTATCGCGAGCAAGCTCGCTCCCACATGGATTGCGCTTAACTGACTGGCATTGGCCATTGAGCTCGCCTTTTTATTGCCGGTTTATTGACCCGGAGCAGGACCGGCATGGCCCTTGCTTCGTCAGAATGGAGGCACACGGATGTTGTTGAAACCTCAGCGAGCGGCCTGCCGGTGGTCTGGAAAAGCGAACCAATCCTGATCCCGTCCGGTCAATGACTGCACGATCCCATCAAGCGGTGACGCATTATGGATAACCCTTTTCAACTGATCACCGACGCTTTCGCGCCGGATTATCAGGTCAACCTGAGCATCCAAGGGCTCGACGGCAGCATCATGCTGACCCTCTCCAACGCCGGCCGAATCGTTGCCAAACGGATGATCAGCGCCGAACAACGCAATGACCCGCAACGCCTGAAACGGCTGGTGCAAAGCATTCAGTTCGGCATCGCCATCGAACAGGGCCACAGCGCCGTGGCGATCCTCGAAGCGATGACCAACGGCGACAACTTCAAGTTGCCGCCGCCCTCACCCAAGGCTCAACCCCCTCGGCCGGCAAGGTTTTAAAGCTCGCCCTTCTCGACTTCCGGATGCTCACCGGAGCCCGCCCCGGTCTTGCGCTTCGGGTGTTCGATCTTCACCGACGGGAATTGCGAAGAGGCATAGCGCACTACCAGAATCGAAAACGCCAGCAGCAGAATCCCGCCGCACAGGTAGATGATCCCGAGGTCCGGCGGGTTGTGGTGCGACACGTTGGAGATCAGCAGGCGCGTCAATGCGGTGATCGCCACGTAAATCAGAAAGCGCACCGGCATGTGGTTGGTCTTGAAGTAAATCCCGACCATCGCGCCCAGCTCGAGGTAGATGAACAGCAGCAGGATGTCATCGATCTTGATGTCACCCTCCTTGATCATCAACAAAAACTCCGCCACCGCCGCCCAGGCAGTGACTGCACCGATGGCGAACAGCGCCAGGTAATGGAACGTCTCAACGAACAGGTTGCCCAGCGATCCGGCCAACTCATGGACGTTCTGGCGAAGCTTTTCAGCCCAATTGATATTCACGGTAGTTCTTCCTTAGGTCGGCTCGACCGATGATGCGGGTTCGACGTGACGGTTGTTCTGCATGCAGAAAAAAGGCCAGCGGCATGGAGTGAGATGGTGGCGGGGGGAAATGAGGCACGTCGGGGGGCTTTCACCATCACAATGGTCAACTCCTCGGCCTGGGCCAGGGGCTTGAGGAATATCGCAAACCGCTACGGCTATCAGTGGTTCGATAACCAGATCATGCTGACGGTGATCGTGTTGCTGGTGATTCTGGTGGAGGTGATTCAAAGAACCGCAACTTGTGCGAGGTCAGCCACAGTGTGATTGATGTCGCCCAGACCACGGGGCTTATAGTCAAAAACAGTGCTGTCGCGTCAGAGATGACCGTCACTCTCCTCAATACCTACCAAAACAGGACAGCCAAAAAGAAGGCGGTTTCATTTTTACCGTAGCGGGTGCAAGTGTGTCTTTGACGGTACCTGCGGAACGCGGTATCGATTTTGCCAATGGTTTAGCGTATCTCGACTGGAATTCTTGACTATAGATCTGTTGGGCCGTCAGGCCTGTCGCATCCATTTTGAAGATGACATTTATACCTTCTTCACTGCCCCAACGCTCTTTAGCGGCCTCCCACATGCCTTGTTCTTTCAGGTACCCGATCAAGCCCTCGAAATCGCGTTTGAACGCGTTTACCAGCCCCGAGTACTCCTCAGGCGAGGTGATGTTTAATCTAAGAACTGAATCAAATGACGGGCTTTCAACTATCGGGACGTAGCTCACCGACTGCTGCCCTGGAGCTATTTCACGAATCATCGAATCTACGTCGATAGAGGATTCGGGTTTGTAGTGTCCAGAATGATTGTTGATGATGAACGTTGATGAATCATGCTCATCTACCTTCAACAGTCCGGCAAACTCTGGCAGCCCCATCTCGGGCTGCATGCCCATGTGCTGAAAGTACATATTTGCAAACAGGCGAAGCTTGCTGTCCTGATCCCGAAAAAAAGTAATCGCATGCCCGATCGAGGACGGGTACCACTCAGAGTGTTCACCTTCGAACACTTTCAATCCTCGACCAAAAACAGGTCCGACACTCACGAAGGTACTCTTCTTGTTGTCCCAGACCAGTTCCTCAAACCACCCCGTGCCAATGTCTTTGGCGATAGGATTGACGATATCGGCAATAAAAATATCCACAGGAATTTTTATAGTGCCTTGCCCGTCGTAGTAATTAAGCGGGTTGTTTCCCACCATTTGATAAAGACTCGGGCCGTCTACGTTCCCCGCAGGATCCGGACTCACCCACCGCTGCAACCACGGCGCGTAATACCGACACCCATAATAATAAAGCCCCGTCGCATCGCGCTCCTTGCCCGAATAACGAATCGTCCTGTATGTGCCCTCGGTAGCATGTTTCCCCGCCCAGCACGCCGTCCCGCCAAACGGGTAATAACGTTCCTGACTCAGCACCCCGGCGGCTTCGTCCAGCTCCAGACTGCTTGAGCCCAGGTGATCACGAAAGCCATAACGCATCAGTTTGTTGTTAAGCCCTTTGGGTCGTTCTTCGGGCCAATGCAACACCCGCACACTGCCACGCCCGACCTCAACGCTTATCACGTGACGCTCCTTGTCGTCGACGGCGTTGCAATGCACTTCCAGTCCCGGCAGATAACGGACTTCGCTCAGCAATGTGCGATTGCGCGCCTGTGTAAGCCTCACTTTGCGCAGTCGGTGGCCGGGGCGGTCATAGACATAGTGCTCGACGTCAGGCGGCCCATCGTCACGTTCCACCAGCGTCACTTCACGCAATTGATTACGTGCGTCCCAGCTCATTGCCTGACCGCGCTGAAGTTGCCGTTGATTACCGCAGGCATCGAAGCAGTCAAGGATGTCTTGCTCACCGGGCAACGAGCCATCCTCATGCTGGGCCAGGCTGCGGTTGCTGCTGGCCGAGGTGAACATCACAAAGGTGTTGGTGCCACTGTGATGCCGGCGCTGAAGATTCCCGGCCCGGTCGTAGTCGAACGTCTGGGTGTAACGGCGCAGTTGGTTGGGGTCCAGCGGCGACGGCTGCATCACCGGCAACGCGGGACCGTAGCTCGGTGCATGGACTTCCTGGCCACGGGCTTCAACCAACTGATAGAGGCTGTCATAGCGGAAGTCGCTGATCGGTTCGACCTGTTGATTCTTGAAGTAACGAACGGACTGGGCCCGGTCTTCGATACGGCGAATGTTGCCGACAGGGTCATAGCCATAGTGGAGATCCTGAAAAGCTTTACCGTCAGGATTACAAACCCGCAATCGGGTCAGCCGTCCATTATCGGTAGCGTATTCAGCATAGGTTTTTACACCGTTGCCGGCGGTTTCGCTGTCGATCTGGCCGAAGGCGTTGTAGCGGATGTTGCTGACCAACAACCTGGGAGGCTCTAACAAGTCCGCCAGTTGCAGTCGAACATCCTCCAGTTGACCCGCCCGCGTATGGCTATACGTCCGGTGATTGCCCATAGCATCGGTCTGGCTTCGTATCTCCCCTGACGCGGTGTAGGCCTGAGCGCTTAAGTAACTGCTCGTTTCCAGCAACGCGTCACGCGCATCGCTGTCGAGCGGCCAGTCGGGCCGATCCAGGCTGAGCAAAAACTGCCTTTGCTCCAAAAGCGCCTGGCCGTTCAACGCGTACTCGACAAACAGCTGAGTGCCTGCCGGGTCGTCATGGCGAATCAGCTGGCCGCATCGATTGTGAATGGCACTCTGCTCGTTGGCGTCCGCGTAAGTGAAGCGTTCGACCACGCAAGGCCGCTCCTCGACGGTCCACTCCCGAATCTCAAGCGGTCGCCGCTGTCCGTCGTACTCGGTGTGACGCTGACTGCCACGACTGTCCCACAGCGAGCCCATCGAACCGGTTTCATCCAGCAGGCTCAACTGCCAACCCGCGTCGACGCTGTCGGTCAGCAGGCTCTGGCCCGCCAAGCCATAGACGGTCGCCAGGTTCGGCTTCGGCGCAACACCCCACAGTCGTGGGTCCCAGCCCTCGATCAACCGCCCCGCCGCATCGAAGCGCTGCCGGGTAATTCGCGCATCCATGGCTTGCTCGGCGGACTGCCGGCAGTACCCCACGCTACGAATCGCCAAGCCACGCGGGTCCATGACCGACAGCGTCGGTGTGGCGGTGTCGTGAGAAGCCTGGACGCTCATCGCGATCCCTTTCTCATCTGAGTCTCCCTGAAGCCTGAGCGTTTTTTCGTCTGGCCGATACTGTTAGAAGTAACAGGTACGACGGTGAATCAACCGCTATGTGGATTGCGTATCCCCACGACCTTATAGCGGGATCCCTCCAAGTGCTCAAACATAAGTCTGTGGGCTCCTCGCCCTCGACTTCCCGGAAAACCATGCAAGTCTGCGGACCATAAACCGTCCCTGTGCCGGTGCCAATTAACCGCTCCAGCACGGCGTTCACGCACATGATCGATCGCTAAGGAAATGCTCCTGCTGCGAGGATCAGCCAAGTCACCAAGGATCGCGTCCACTTCTTGAGTATCTACATTCCAGTTTTCGGTCGGTGCAGCCCGCAGTTCTTGCGGTTGGATCGAGCCCGTACTTGGCAGTGAAGATCTGCCACCTCCCCGCCTGCTCGTGACTCGTATAGAGGCTCCCACCTCAAATTGACCAGCGTTGTTGCTTCCCGTGGTGGTGGGCGATTGCTCGCGCGGCGTGTCTCGAAGCAGCAGTGAGCTATGGCCCAGTTGTTTTAGCCCACGAACCGGATTCTTGTCGGAGTGAAGGATTTCATGCGCCTGCCTACCTGTTCCCGCTGGCCCTACATACCCATAAATACGCCCTGCTGCAGCGTGGAAAAGATTGATGGCCAAACCGTCACTTCCGTGAGCATTACGTCGTTCATACGCGAACGTCACAAGCCGGCTCGTTTCGTTGTGCGTCAAACCTTGACGTGTCGCAAGATTAATAGCCAGATTCGTCACATCTTCGCCAAACTGCCTTTCCACCTCTTGTTTTTTTGCGGCAATAGACTCCGGTCGTGACTGTTGATAGTCATGCCATCGGCTGGTTGCATACAAAGCGCCCCCTAATAGTGCCCCAATGGCAGCACCCGTCCCGGCGTCACCCGCTAGCCAACCCAATCCAGCCCCGATCATGGCCAGCAGAGTCATTATTATGACCCCCCCCAACATTCGGGTGTCGGGTGCTCGCTCTCCCTCCAGCCCAAATCGATCGATGAGGTTTATCGGGTTATTGCCGACCATCTCATAACAATTGAGCCCATCCCTATCGCCAGCTGGATCCGCACTCACCCACCGCTGCAACCAAGGTGCGTAATACCGATACCCATAATAATAAAGCCCCGTCGCATCCCGCTCTTTGCCCGAATAGCGAATCGTCTTGTACTTCGCCACCACCGCACTTTTACCCGCCCAACACGCCGTGCCACCGAACGGGTAATAGTGTTCCTGCGTCAGCACACCGGCCTTATCATTCAGCTCCAACGTGCTGGACCCCAGGTGATCGCTCAGGCTGTAGCGCAGTTGATTGTTGTCGACCCCCTCGGGGACGGATTTTGGCCAATGCAACAGGCGCACGCTGCTGCGCCCCGCTTCTACGCTGATGACGTGGTGCTCTTCGCCATCGGCATCCCGATGGATTTCCAGACCCGGCAGATAACGCACTTCAGTGCGCAAGGTCCGGGTGCCGGTGTGCGCGAGACGCACCTTGCGCAGGCGATGGCCGGGATGGTCGCAGACGTAACATTCATCATCGTCGGGGCCGTCGTCACGCTTGACCAGGGTCACCCGGCTCAGCTGATTGCGCGTGTCCCAGCGCATCGCTTGGCCGCGTTGCAGCTCCAGTTGGTTACCGTTGGCATCGAAGCCTCGGGCGACTTCCTCCTCGCCCGGCAACCCGCCGTCGTCCCGTTGGCCCAGGCTGCGATTACTGTGGCCGGAGGTGAACATCGAGAAGCTCGAGGCACCGCTGTGGTGGCGGGTGATCAGGTTGCCCGCCCGGTCATAGTCGAACGTCTGGGTGTAACGGCGCAGTTGGTTGGGGTCCAGCGGTGTCGGCAACAACCCCGGCAGCGTCGGGCCATGGCTTGGGCTGCTGACCTCCCAGCCCCTGGCTTCGACCAGTTGATAGAGGCTGTCGTAGCGGTAGCGGTTGATCGGTTCGATGCGCTGTTGATTGAAATGGCTGACAGTCTGCGCCTGGTCTTCCAGCTCGAGGATATTGCCCACCGGATCGTAGGCATAGTGCAGGTCCTGCAGGGGTTTCTGAGTCCCGACTTGTGCCACCAGCCTGATCAGCCGGCCGTCATCGGCTGCATACTCGGCATGGGTCACTACACCATTGCCGGCGGTTTCGCTGTCGGTCTGGCCGAAGGCGTTGTAACGGAGGTTGCTGACCAGTAAGTGCGGTTCGTTGGCCGCAGCCTGTTTCAGCCAAACCGCCTTGAGCTCGCCCGCGACGGTGTGGGCGAAGGTTCTGACGTTACGTTTGGCATCAGTCTGAATCTGAACCTCACCCGTCGGGTTGTAGGTTTGCGTCGTGACGAAAGACGTTTCTTCCAGCAATACATCCCGCTCATCAACGGCCAGCGACCAATCGGGTGTTTCCAGATCCGCGAGCACACGCCGGGTTTCGCTCAGCGCCGAGCCATTAAGACCATACTCGGTGAACCGTTGAGTGCCGGCCGGGTCGTCGTGGCGGATGATTTGCCCGCACTGGTTATGCTCAGCGGCGCCTGCATCCGAACCGCCATAGCACAGGCGTTCGACGACATGGGGCAGCCCGTCCTCGGTCTGCTCGGTGACCGCAATCGGGCGCTGCTGCCCGTCGTATTCGGTGTGGCGCTGACTGCCGCGGCTGTCCCAACTCGACAGCGATTGGCCCGTTTCGCCCAACAAGTTCAACCGCCAGCCGCCGTCGACGCTGTCGGTCAGCAGGCTCTGGCCCGTCAAGTCATGGACGCTCGTCAAATTCGGCTTCGGCGCAACACCCCACAGTCGTGGGTCCCAGCTCTCGATCAGCCGCCCCGCCGCATCGAAGCGCTGCCGGGTAATTCGCGCATCCATGGCTTGCTCGGCGGACTGCCGGCAGTACCCCACGCCACGGATCGCCAAGCCACGCGGGTCCATGACCGACAGCGTCGGTGTGGCGGTGTCGTGAGAAGCCTGGACGCTCATCGCGATCCCTTGCTCGTCTGAGTCTCCCTGAAGACTGAGCGTTTTTTCGTCTGGCCGATACTGTAAGAAGTAACAGGTACGACGGCGATTCAACTGGGTCTCACCACTGGAGGCTAATAACCCACACATTTTGGTGAATGTAGGACCGTTCTGAATTTTCTTTTTGAACATCGGATGGATTTTCAGGCGGGCGTCAGCAGGAACGAGCCCTGCGGCGATTAGCGGCCTCCCAGGCGCTAAAAAACCATACAGAGCCAGCACATCGCTACGATTGTGCCCGCCAATCTCTGCACGCTAACGTCAAACCGTCGCTGCCCATCAGCGACCGGGCCTGATAACCCGGGTAATATGCGCGCGCACCAGCGCCAAAAACCTCGATTGCCGGCGTTTTTTTATGCCTGTACTTTCGTGCAATGGCGGCTGTGCGTGGGAGACCTTCGGGTCTGCCGGGTCGCGTGCATACCGGTTTATCAGCCTGCGCACAGCTGCCACCCATTCGCCTGATAACGAACGTGGCCGCTCTACTTTGTTTCTGGAGTATTGCTAATGCACGCTATTGATCCGTCCAAAGTTCGCGCTTTTACCACCTCCACCCCCTCGGAGGTGATCCATGACTAACCTCCAAGACCTGACAACCGCCGGCCTCACGCCCTTTTCCATCCATTCCGACCAAGCCCTGTTCCGCGTCAACAGCGGCGTCTCGATCCACGAAGCCTTGTCCCACGTGTCCGACTTGCTCCACCTCTCTAAACTGCTGTCCGAAGATGCGGCGATGGAGCGCGGTAAAGACCGTTATGCCTGGGCGTCGCATTATTTGCAGGAGATGAGTAAGGCGGTGATTGATGACGTGGTGAAGGTGCTGGGTGCGCCGGGTAACAACCGCAATTGAATGGAAAAAGCCCCGCGCTTCTCTTGAAGGCGGGGCTTTTCAATGCAGCAGATGAAGCTAAAGCAAAACATCTAGCTACTTATTTTTAGTTATAGCCATTTCTAGCTATAACTAAAAAAGACTTCCTAGCCACTCAACAGACCGAGCGTTAGCTCGCCTTACCACTCAAACATATCGGGGAGTTTCGCCACCAGTCTTATTAACAAGGCGGCCTGAGCATTGGGCTTCAACGTTTTCTTTCGCGCCCTTCTCGGGAGCCGGTTTGTCCTGCACGGAATGACTGCGCAGTGCGATCTCACCTTCGCGCTGAGCCACCATCTCGCCAACGCCCCGCATTAACTCTACAAACAGGTCGCGCTTTTTCATGGAACTACCTCGTGCTTTCAACTCTGCCTCAATGGCTTTTTTGAGCGCATTAACTTGGTCGGCGACCATCGCAAAACTATAGGCATGTTGCTTGTAGCTCGGCAATTGGTGGCAGGTCGCCAAGATCAAAAGATCGCAGCCTGCGGCAGCTCCTACAGGTATCCCCACCGACAACGCAATGACGCACCCGCCCCCACCACTCAACAGGCCGAGCGTTAGCTCGCCTGCCGCTGTTGACCTTGATCCACCCGCCCCTTCGGGAGGCCGAGTGGAGGTGTTCATCAGGGGGTTGGCGCGCAGCGCCGTACGGCGCAGCCGGACACATCGAGAGGAGGTCGTCGCGCAGCAGACCGTAGGCGATGCCCCCTGATGGACACCGGAGCGAGGGGACGCCGAGCCTAGGCGAGGTGCCGGACGCTTGGGGCGAAGCCTTTTGGTTCCTTTTTGGCGTTTGAAAAAGGGACTCGCCGTAAGGGCGAAACCCTAAGCGGCCGTTACCGCAGGAATGGATATGTACACCTGCGAGAGATGGGTCGGCTATCAGGCCGCCATCGCGAGCAAGCTCGCTCCCACAGGTGAAATGTGTACATCTGCGAGAGATTGGTTGGCTGTCAGGCCGCCTTCGCGAGCAAGCCCGCTCCCACAGGTGAACTGTGTACATCTGAAGGAGATTGGTCGGCTGTCAGGCCGCCATCGCGAGCAAGCTCGGCTCCCACAGTTTTGATTGGTGTACATCTGCAAGAGGTAGGTCGGCTGTCAGGCCGTCTTCGCAGGCAAGCCAGCTCCCACAGTTTTGATTGGTGTACATCTGCAAGAGGTAGGTCGGCTGTCAGGCCGCCTTCGCGAGCAAGCCCGCTCCCACAGTTTTGATTTGGTGTACATCTGCGAAAGATAGGCCGGCTGTCAGGCCGCCAGGATCAAAAGATCGCAGCCTTCGGCAGCTCCTACGGGGGGGTGTCAGGCCAGCGAATTCATGGCAATAAAAAGCCCCGCACTTCTTTCGAAGGCGGGGCTTTTGTACAACCGCAAAACCTTAAGGCGCGTAAGTCAGCAACAACTCGGTCGGCACCTTGAAGTCCAGCGACATCATCACGCTCAACGCCGTGATGGTGAAAATCGAAAACACAAACAGCTTACGTGCCCAAACCGTGTCATCCACCGCCTTGTAGCCCGTCCAGGCCATGTACAACCAGTACATGCCCATGGCCGCCGCAACCGCGAGATAACTCATGCCGGCGTAACCGCTGAACGTCAGCATCAAGGTCGCCACCAGGAACGCCAGGATGTACAGCAGGATGTGCTTCTTCGCCACCTGAATCCCACGCTTCACCGGCAACACCGGAATCGATGCCGCCAGGTAATCATTGAAGCGAAAGATCGCGATCGCGTAGGAATGCGGCATCTGCCACAAACTGAACATCACCAGCAGCGTCAGCGCCGCCATGTCGAAGCTATTGCTCACCGCGACATAGCCAATCACCGGCGGCATCGCCCCCGACAGACTGCCCACCAGCGTGCCGTGAACCGACTTGCGCTTGAGGTACAGGCTGTAGAAACCGACATAGATGACAAAGCCGATCACCGCGAACAACGCCGCCAACGGGTTGGCCACGCGATACAGCAAGGCCACGCCGGCGACACCCAGGACGGTCGCGTAAACCAGTGCCAGTTTCAGGGAGATCAGGCCCTGCACCAGCACACGGTTCTTGGTGCGTTCCATCTTCAGGTCGATGTCACGGTCGATGCAGTTGTTGAACACGCAACCCGACGCGACCACCAGGGACGTGCCGATCATCGCAGCCAGGAAAATGGCCAGATCGACATGCCCTTTCGAGGCCAGGAAAAACCCGCCTGCCACAGAAAGCACGTTACCGAAAATGATCCCCGGTTTGGTGATTTGGATAAAGTGCTTTAAGGACATCCGGACTTTCCTCAGTGCGCCATCATGACGGAATGGATGCTGTACATGATCCACAGCGACAGACCGACCAACAGGACGATAACCAGCGCGGCGAAAACAAACGCAATCACGTTGTTACGCTGGGCGGCGGAGCGGTCCAGGTGGAGGAAGTAGACCAGGTGCACCAGCACCTGGATCACTGCGAAGGCCAGTACGATCGCCAGGGTCATGGCTTTCGGCAGGGATGGGTACATCACCAGGCCGAAAGGAATGATGGTCAGGATCACCGACAGGATGAAGCCGATAGCGTAGGACTTGACGCTGCCGTGGCTGGCGTCGTGACTATCGTGTGAGTGAGCTGCGTTAGCCATTTACAGAGTCCCCATCAGGTAAACAACGGTGAATACGCAGATCCACACTACGTCCAGGAAGTGCCAGAACAGGCTCAGGCAGCTCAGACGGGTCTTGTTGGTCGCCGTCAGGCCATTCTTCTGGACCTGATACATCATGATCGCCATCCAGATCAGACCGCTGGTCACGTGCAGACCGTGGGTGCCGACCAGGGTGAAGAACCCGGACAGGAAGCCGCTACGGTTCGGACCGAAGCCTTCGGAGATCAGCGTATGGAACTCGTTGATCTCCATGCCGATGAAGCCCAGGCCGAACAGGAAGGTGATGGCCAACCAGCCCAGCACCTGAGTCTTCTTGCCTTTGAACAACGCCAGCATGGCGAAGCCGTAGGTGATCGAGCTGAGCAACAGGCAGGCGGTTTCGCCCAGCACGTAGGGCAGCTCGAAGATGTCGTGGCCCGACGGGCCACCGGCTACGTTGTTTACCAGTACCGCGTACACCGCGAAGATCGACGCAAACAGAATGCAGTCGGTCATCAGGTAGAGCCAGAAACCGAATACGGTCATCTCGCCCGAGTCGTGGTGATGGTCATCGTGCCCATGGTCATGACCATGGGCGTGTCCAACATTGGTCACTAAGTTCGACATGGTTTAAGCCTGTTCCAACGAGGTTTCAACACGGGTGGCGGTGGCCGGAATCGCTTTGGCCGCAACCAGACGCTTGTGCTGCTCGGCTTCAATGCGCTCGATCACATCGACCGGCACCATGTAGCCTTGATCATCACGGGCAGCGTGGATCACGAAATAGATCACGGTGCCAGCCAGGCCAAAGATGGCCATCCACCAGATGTGCCAGATCATCGCGAAACCGAACACGGTCAACAGAGCACCCATGACCAGGCCGGTCGCGGTGTTGTTTGGCATGTGGATCGGCTCGTACTTGGCCGGAGCCTGGTACGCAGTACCGTTTTCCTTGGCTTCGGTGAACGGGTCGATACCGTCGGCTTTCGGCAGTACAGCGAAGTTGTAGAACGGTGGTGGCGACGAGGTCGACCATTCCAGCGTGTGGGCATTCCACGGGTCGCCGGCTTCGCACATGTTCTGTGGCAGCTTGCGATCACGGATACTCACGTAGAGCTGGATCAACTGGCAGGCAATACCGAAGGCGATCAGTACCGCACCCACCATTGCAACGTGCAGGTATGGCGTCCACTCAGGGTTGGTGGTGGCGTTCAGACGACGGGTCATGCCCATGAAGCCCAGTACATAGAGCGGCATGAACGCGACGAAGAAGCCCGAGATCCAGAACCAGAACGCTGCCTTGCCCCAACCTTCGTGCAGCTTGAAGCCGAACGCTTTAGGGAAGTAGAAGCCGAAGCCAGCGATGTAGCCAAACACGGCGCCGCCGATGATCACGTTGTGGAAGTGCGCGATCACGAACAGGCTGTTGTGCAGTACGAAGTCAGCACCCGGAATGGCCAGCAGTACGCCGGTCATGCCGCCGATGGCGAAGGTCACCATGAAGCCCAGGGTCCACAGCACCTGGCTGGTGAAACGCAGACGGCCCTGGTAGATGGTGAACAGCCAGTTGAACAGCTTCACCCCGGTCGGGATCGAAATCAGCATCGTCGCCAGGCCGAAGAAGGCGTTGACGTTGGCACCCGAACCCATGGTGAAGAAGTGGTGCAGCCAAACCATGAAGCCAAGGATCGAGATCGCGCCGCTGGCGTAGATCATCGAGTGGTGGCCGAACAGTTTCTTGCCGGAGAAGGTCGAGATGACTTCGGAGAAGATCCCGAACGCCGGCAGAATCAGGATGTAAACCTCGGGGTGACCCCAGGCCCAGAACAGGTTGACGTACATCATTGGATTGCCACCAAGTTCATTGGTGAAAATGTGGAAATCCATGTAACGGTCAAGCGTCAGCAATGCCAGGGTAGCGGTCAGGATCGGGAAGGAAGCGACGATCAGTACGTTGGCCCAGGTGCAGGTCCAGGTGAAGATCGGCATGTCCATCATTTTCATGCCCGGGGTACGCATTTTCAGCACGGTGGCCAGGAAGTTGACCCCCGTTAGCGTCGTCCCCAGACCTGATAGCTGTAGCGCCCAGATGTAGTAGTCCACACCCACGCCCGGGCTGTAGCCCAGTTCCGACAGCGGTGGATACGCAACCCAACCGGTACGGGCGAATTCGCCGACACCCAGGGACACGTTCACCAGTACCACGCCGGATACCAGCAGCCAGAAGCTCAGGGAGTTCAGGAACGGGTAGGCAACGTCACGCGCGCCGATCTGCAGCGGCACTGCAAGGTTCATCAGGCCGGTGAAGAATGGCATCGCCATGAAGATGATCATGATCACACCGTGAGCGGTGAAGATCTGGTCATAGTGTTCAGGTGGCAGGTAGCCAGGCGAACCCTCAGTGGCCAGGGCCAGCTGGGAACGCATCATCACGGCGTCGGCAAAACCACGCAGCAGCATGATCATGGCAACGATGATGTACATCACGCCGATTTTCTTGTGGTCGACCGACGTCAGCCACTCGGTCCACAAATAGGTCCACTTCTTGAAGTAGGTGATTGCAGCAAATACCGCCAGACCGCCGAGCGCGATCATGGCGATGGTCACCATCACGATCGGCTCGTGGAACGGGATCGCTTCCCAACTTAATTTACCAAACATCGTTTACTCCTCTGCCCCGGCAGCTGAATGCGAACTCATGTCCATCCCTTCCATACCGGCGCCGGCCACTTCGTGTTCTTTCTTCTCGTGGTGCATCGGCTTGCCCGGTTTCATGCCTTCATACTTGTCGATGATGGTCTGGAACAGGTTCGGCGCGTACGAGGAGTAGAGTTCAACCGGGTTGTTCTGGCTTGGTTTGGAAAGGGCTTCGTATTCAGCTTTTTCAAGCTGTTTAGGTGCTTTCTTGACATCACTGACCCAGGCATCGAAATCTGCCTGAGAGGTGGAGATTGCTTTGAATTTCATGCCAGTGAAGCCAGCACCGCTGTAGTTGGCGGAGATACCGTCAAACTCGGCGTTCTGATTGGCGATCAGGTGCAACTTGGTCTCCATGCCCGCCATCGCGTAGATCTGACCGCCCAGGCCCGGAATGAAGAACGAGTTCATCACGGTGTCGGAGGTGATCTTGAAATTAACTGGCGTGTTGGCCGGGAACACCATCTTGTTGACGGTGGCGATGCCTTGTTCCGGGTAGATGAACAGCCACTTCCAGTCCATCGCGACCACTTGAATGGTGATCGGCTTGACGTCGGATTCCAGCGGACGGTAAGGGTCCAGCGCGTGGGTCGACTTGTAGGTGACGTAACCCAGGGCAATGATGATCAGGACTGGAACAGCCCACACCGCGATTTCGATCTTGGTGGAGTGCGACCATTTCGGGGTGTAGACGGCGTCCTTGTTGGAAGCGCGGTATTTCCAGGCGAACAGGAAGGTCATGACGATGACCGGAACCACGACCAACAGCATCAGCAGCGTTGCGGTGATGATCAGGTTGCGCTCGTCCAGGCCGACCTGGCCCTTGGGATCGAGCAGGGTCATGTTGCAGCCTCCCAGCAACAGCGTGCCGAGCAGCGGCAATAAGCCTAGTAGTCTGGGGTACCTGTTTTTACTCATCTCACGACCTCTAAAGCAGCTTGCGCAATGCAGTTGGGTTTTGATCGCCAACACTTCACCCTGCCAAGGGTTGGCATTTTTCTTGGATTGAATAAGGGCTTGCCCGTCGCGCGCTAAACGCTGGTCGACACATCCTGGGCTAGCGGTGAGTTCTTATTCGAATTCGTGGTCAAAGGCCTTGTTACAGACCAATTCCATTTGGTGCGGATAGTTGAAAGGCGCCGACACCTGGCGTCGAATGAAGCCCGTTACAGCCCCACGACCACCCCTTGTGCCAAGGAGAGTGCCGCCCCGGAATTTCAGTGCGGGCGATTGTAGATATGTAACGTTGTATAAACCATGTCTCAACTCGAAATAATTTTTATCGGATACCGCAACAATCATTAACGAAATCTGCAAAGATTATCCACGATATCGAGACAGATTCTCAACAACAACCCTCAAAAAACCAGCGCTACTGTCCACAGTTCAGACAGCTTCAGCCCCTCTCGAAGCATCGCTGACCTCGCGCAAGCCCCCTTGTCACAAGGCCTTTGGCCATTCGTCCGAGCCTGTTAAAACTGCCTGCTGCAACGCATTTGCCGGCTTCCGGAAAGGCCCGTCAGCAAGGTAAATTCCCTGTCAATTTCAGCGACGACAATCGACTTTGAAATGAGTTGCGACACCTCGGCTGTGACAACATGTCGCACACGTGTCACACCCTTCTTTGCCGCACGTCACGATCCTTTGACAGACCCGCTGAAACGCAAAGCGCCCCGGCCTCTTTTCGAGGTCCGGGGCGCTTTATTCAAGGCCTGTGGCTGTGGCGAGAAGCCTCAGTTCAGGTGTTTGCGGTTACGCGAAATGAGCAGCGGCACCAGCACGACGGTCAACACGAAGGCCACCAGCGCCCACTGTGCCAGCGACAGGCCGAGGATCGGCGGGTACGGCGTCTCGCAGAAGCCGTCGACCTGGAAACCCAGTGGGAAGATCTTCGCCAGCGGCAAGCCGTCGACAATCGGTTGCAGCACATCGATGCCGCAACTGACCGCCGGGTAAAACTGCGTATAGACGTGATGCCCGGCCGCTGCAGCGCCAGCGAGGGCGAAGATCACCACCAGCCCTTCAAACACGGTGATGCTGCGACGGGTGCGCATGGCGGCACCGATAAAGGCACTGATCGCAATCAGCAACAGCGCATAGCGTTGCAGGATGCACAGCGGGCACGGCGCCTCGCCCAGCACCACTTGCATGTACAGCGCGCCACCGATCAGCGCCAGGCAGATGATGCCCAGCAACACCAGGAAGCGCCGCTCACGGCCCAACCGCATCATTTCCTCGTTCATCGCGTTTCCCTTCTGACTATCTATTGCCCGCAAGTCTACACGCTGGCTCTGACCTTTGAGAGCCGGCGCTTGCCGGTGGATGGGGGGAATAGACGTTAAGCGGGTTAAGAAGGGATTAACTTTCGAGCGTTTTTACAAGTCAGGACCGCGGTGCGGCCATCGCGAGCAAGCTCGCTCCCACACTGGGCCGATGCGAACACACATCTTGCGTACGTCGCAGTTCCAATGTGGGAGCGAGCTTGCTCGCGATGAAGGCGACTCGGTCCCCCGAGTCGCCTTAGTACGCTTATTCCAGCGCAGCCGCCGGGCCGAAGAACTCGTAGCGGCTCTGCTTCTCTGGCACACCCAAGGCCTTGAGGTGGCGCTTGATCGCGGCCATGAAGCCTTTCGGGCCGAGGAAGTAAGCGTCCAGGTCGCGCTCTTGCGGCAACCAGTCCGCCAACTGCTCCTGACTCAACAGCCCGACCTTGTCCGCCGCCGGGCTGACACCGTCATCTTCGGCGTAGCAGTAGAAACGCTTGAGTTGCGGGTGACGCTCGGCCAGGCCGTCGATCCAGTCGCGGAAGGCATGCACGCCACCGTTACGCGCACAGTGAATAAAGTGCACCGGACGCTCGGTGGCCAGCGCCGCTTCCAGCATCGGCAGGGTTGGCGTGATGCCGACACCGCCGCTGATCAGCACCAGCGGCTTGTCGCTGGCGGTCAGGGTGAACTCGCCCGCTGGCGGAAACAGCAGGATGCTCGCGCCGACGTGGAGCTGGTCATGCAGGTAATTCGAGGCACGACCGCCCTCTTCGCGCTTGACGCTGATCCGGTACTGACCGTTGTCGCCCAGGGACGACAGCGAGTAGTTGCGGCGGATTTCTTCGCCGTCGAGGATCAGTTTCATGCCGATATACTGACCCGGTTCTGCCGCGAGGATCGGTCCCTTGTCTGCTGGTTCAAAGTAGAACGAGGTGATTTCCGCGCTCTCTTCCGCACGCTTGGCCAGTTTGAATTCCCGCGCCCCGCGCCAGCCGCCGACCGCTGCGGCTTTCTGGTCGTAGATCGCGGTTTCGGCACCGATCAGGATGTCGGCCAGTTGGTTGTAGGCAGCGCCCCAGGCGCTCATCACTTCTGGCGTGGCGATCTCGTCACCGAGCACTTCGGAAATCGCCCGCAGCAGGCAGGTGCCGACAATCGGGTAATGCTCCGGCAGGATTTGCAGGGCAACGTGCTTGTTGATGATCTTCGCCACCAGATCGCCCAACTGGTCGAGCTGATCGATGTGCCGCGCATACATCAACACCCCGCGAGCCAACGCCCGTGGCTGGTCGCCGCTGGCCTGGTGCGCCTGGTTGAACAGCGGACGAACCTCTGGGTACTCGGAGAGCATCATGCGGTAGAAGTGAGTGATCAGGGCTTCGCCGCCGCTTTCCAGCAGCGGTACGGTGGATTTGACGATGGCACGGTCTTGAGCGCTAAGCATTAAGGGGATACTCCTGAACGACTGGGTTTATAGTTTTCTACCCATGACATATCAGTTTCTGTGCCAACAATTAAATCCATACAAATCAATTACTTAACAAACATGTAGTCATAACGACACAAGCGGATTTATAGTCACCTCGACTACATGGAGTCAATATGACTGCAAAACCCTTGCTCACCGCGTTGCTGCCACTGGTCTCCGACCTTTCCCGCGAATTGCCCGAAGGCGAGCGTTACCGCCGCCTGCTCGAAGCCATGCGCGCCCTGCTCCCCTGCGATGCCGCCGCCCTGCTGCGGCTCGACGGCGAATGGCTGGTGCCGCTGGCGGTGGATGGCCTGAGCACCGACACCCTCGGCCGGCGCTTCAAGGTCAGCGAACACCCGCGCTTTGAAGCGCTGCTCAGCCGCTCGGAACCGACGCGTTTTCCCAGCGACAGCACCCTGCCCGACCCTTATGACGGTTTGGTCGACGGCCACGGCGATCACCTGGAAGTCCACGACTGCATGGGCTGCCCGCTGTTTATCGACGAGCGTCCGTGGGGCTTGCTGACCCTCGACGCGCTGGACCCGGAGCGCTTCGAACCGATCGAACTCGACGCCTTGCAAGCCTTTGCCAGCCTCGCCGCCGCCACGGTCAACGCCGCCGAGCGTATCGAGCGACTGGCCAATCGTGCGGAAGACGAACACCAGCGCGCCGAGGTCTATCGTCAGGCCAGCGGTCAGCAGAGCCGCGAAATGATCGGCCAGAGCAAGGCGCACAAGCGTTTGGTGGAAGAGATCAATCTGGTCGGCGGCAGCGACCTGACGGTACTGATCACCGGTGAAACCGGGGTCGGCAAAGAGCTGGTGGCCCAGGCGATACACGCCGCTTCACCGCGCGCCGACAAACCGATCATCAGCCTCAACTGCGCCGCGCTGCCTGACACCTTGGTGGAAAGCGAGTTGTTCGGCCATGTACGCGGCGCCTTCACCGGGGCGCTGAACGACCGGCGTGGAAAATTCGAACTGGCCAATGGCGGCACGCTGTTTCTCGATGAAGTGGGCGAGTTGTCGCTGGCGGTGCAGGCCAAATTGCTCCGTGTGCTGCAAAGCGGCCAGTTGCAACGCCTGGGTTCGGACAAGGAACATCAGGTCGACGTGCGTCTGATTGCCGCGACCAACCGTGACCTCGCCGAAGAAGTGCGCAGCGGCCGCTACCGCGCCGACTTCTACCATCGCCTTAGCGTCTACCCGCTGCTGGTGCCGGCGCTGCGCGATCGCGGTCGCGATGTGTTGTTGCTCAGCGGTTACTTTCTTGAACAGAACCGCTCGCGGATGGGCCTCAACAGCCTGCGCCTGACCAGCGATGCGCAAGCGGCATTGCTGGCCTACAGCTGGCCGGGCAACGTCCGCGAACTGGAGCACTTGATTGGTCGCAGTGCATTGAAAGCGCTGGGCAACTCGCGGGAACGGCCAAAGATTCTCAGCTTGAGCGCGGCGGACCTGGACTTGCCCCACACGCCCCTCGAAACGCCCCCGGCGCCAGCCAGCACTGAACCGGCGCCCACCGTTGAAGTGTTCGGCGACCTGCGCCAGGCCACCGAAAACTATCAACGCCAGTTGATCACCGCTTGTCTTGAGCGCCACCAAAACAACTGGGCCAGCGCCGCCCGTGAGCTAGGCTTGGACCGGGCGAACCTTGGGCGGATGGCCAAGCGGTTGGGCATGAAGTAACCCCGAATCACCCCCGTCATTGTGGCGAGGGGGCTTGCCCCCGTTCGGCCGCGAAGCGGTCGTGACATCAGCCATGAAGTTTTATCAGGAATAAAGCGCGGACCGCTTCGCGCTCCAACGGGGGCAAGCCCCCTCGCCACAGGGTTCGATGATGGGTTAATAGACAGGGAAATCCCTAAAGCCTGCCCCGCTTACGTCGATAACCCGATATCAATAGTTGCTGGCGATCCCACAATCGCCCGTCACCTTTTCCACAGAAGGTTTTTATGTCCTCCAACAAAGCCCGCGCAGATTCACTTTCGCTTCTGCTCTTTACCTTGCGCAGCGGCAAGCTGATGGCGATCAACCTGCTGAAAGTCAGTGAAATCATCCCCTGCCCGCCCCTGACCAAGCTGCCGGAGTCGCACCCGCACGTCAAAGGCATCGCCACCCTGCGCGGCACCTCGCTGTCGGTCATCGACCTGAGCCGGGCGATCGGTGAGCGGCCGTTGGAAGACCCGGACGGTGGCTGCCTGATCGTGACCGACGTCAGCCGTTCCAAACAGGGCCTGCACGTTCAGGCGGTGAGCAAGATCGTCCATTGCCTGACCACCGACATCCGCCCACCACCTTACGGATCTGGCGGCGTGCGCGCGTACATCACCGGTGTGACCTCGGTCGACGGCACGCTGGTGCAGGTGCTCGACATCGAGAAAGTCATCCACGGCATCGCCCCGGCGCAGATCGAAATGGCCCCGACCGAGCTGAGCATGGAAGACGCCGAAGTGCTGGGCAACGCCCGCATTCTGGTGGTCGATGACAGCCAGGTGGCGCTGCAACAATCGGTACACACGCTGCGCAACCTCGGCCTGCAATGCCACACCGCACGCAGCGCCAAGGAAGCCATCGACTGCCTGCTGGACCTGCAAGGCACCGCGCAGCAGATCAATCTGATTGTCTCGGACATCGAAATGTCCGAGATGGACGGTTACGCGTTCACCCGAACCCTGCGTGAGACCCCGGACTTTTCCCACCTCTATATCCTGCTGCACACCTCGCTGGACAGTGCGATGAACAGCGAAAAAGCCCGTCTGGCCGGGGCGAACGCGGTGCTGACCAAGTTCTCTTCGCCAGAGCTGACCAAATGCCTGATCACGGCCGCAAAAGCCGTCGCGCAGCAAGGTCATTGAGCCTTGGCTGAAGAGTATTGCCTGCTGCTGCGGCGCGACCTCGCCGGGGTGTTGCCCGCCATTGCCTGGCCTCCTGGCATTGTGCTGAGCGAGTACCGCCCCGAACTGGCCGAAGCGGTTCACGGTTTGATGGAACAGGGTTATCAGCACGGCGGCGGTCGAGTACCGTCACTTGAGGTGTGGCGCGAGCGCTTTGAAAGCGATGCCGAATATGACCCGGCGCTGTGTTTCATCGCCTCGGATGCCCACGGCATTATCGGCGTGGCCCAGTGCTGGACCAGCGCCTATATCAAGAACCTGGTGGTGCATCCACGGGCTCAGGGCCAGGGCTTGGGACGGGCGTTGCTGTTGCATGCCTTCAGGGTGTTTCAACAGCGGCGCGAAGGGTTTGTCGATCTGAAGGTACTGGAAGACAACCAGCGCGCCCGGCGGCTGTATGAAAGCGCTGGAATGCGTGTCGTCCGCCGGGAACTGGTTCCAGATTAAGACCGCTATCGCGAGCAAGCTCGCTCCCACATTTAATCTCATTGAACACAAATTCTGTGTACGACGAAAACCACTGTGGGAGCGAGCTTGCTCGCGATGAGGCCCGCACTAGCAACATCAAACCATCATGCATAACCAGCCCTTGACCAACACACGCCCAAAGCCAATGACTGGCGCACAACTTGCTTTGGCACCCTCCCTCGCGGTGGTTTTCCGCCATCGCTGACGCCTCTGGAATGTGACCGGTCGCCTAATGAATACGACGTTTTCCTGCGTAGGTTGTGGTAAATGCTGCAGCGACCACCATGTGCCCCTGACCCTCGACGAGGCCCGGATGTGGGCGGCTGACGGCGGGGCCGTGATCGTGCTGGTGGAGGGTTTTCTCGGCAATGGCCTGGGCCTTCCAGCCTTGCAACGCGAGCACGCCGAACGCCGTTCCGTGGTGGTGCCCAGCGGCGCGACCCAGGCCCATGTAGCGATCACCTTCGCCGCGTACAACGCCGGTCCCTGCCGGAATCTTGACGAAGACAACCTCTGCCGCATCTACGAGCGCCGGCCGCTGGTGTGCCGGATCTACCCGATGGAAATCAATCCACACATTCCCCTGACGCCAGCGGCCAAAGACTGCCCGCCCGAATCGTGGGAACAAGGCCCCGACTTGATCGTCGGCGGTCAGTTGGTTGATCAGGCGTTGGTGGACCTGATCCAGCGCTCGCGTCAGGCAGACCGCGACGATGTCCAGGCCAAGGAAGCGATTTGCGAACGCTTGGGAATTCGTACCACGGCGCTCAAGGGTGACGGGTTTACCGCCTACCTGCCGGACATGGCGGCGTTTGCCTCGGCAATTGATCAGGTTCAGGCAGCGCCGTTGCCAGGTTCGGCCGGTGAATGGCTGTTCCATGTGTCGGGCAACGACATTGCTGAGCAAGTGCAGGCCGCCGGTGCACACGTGGTCACGGCAGAGCCGCTGAACTATGCGTTTATCTCGTTGCGTGCGGCCTGAGATTTATAACTGAGAGGGACGACTCAGCGCTTGCCCATCGAGCGACGGGTGCCAGGAGGCGCTGCGCCCGGGACCTTGGTGTGGCCATTCTTGGCGCCGTTCTTGTACCACGGCTGACTGGCGTTTTTGGCGGAGGCCAACTCGCCCGGCTTGAACGGGAACTTGAAGGCCGGGATCGCCGCTTTGGTTTCGCTGTCGGCGCTGGAGTCGACGCTGTCTGGCAGGTCAGCCTGTTCGTCAGCAGCAGGCGCTTGTATCGGGGAAGTCATGAATGCTCCGGGTGTTACAGTGAGTCGGGCCCGATGGGTGGGCCGCGAAAGGCCGGCAGTATACCTGCGCGCCCATGATCTTTAACCTCCCGACGTATGAATGGTCGCCTTTGCTGACAGCCCTGTCAGTTAGCCGTCACCTTGCTGACCGCAACGAAGGACTATAACTAGGCCATTATTTCCCGTCTTTTTGCCCCGGCGTTCAATGCTCATGCCCATTTCAGGAAAAAAACTGCTGATCGCCGCGCTGCTGGTGACGGTCACTGCCGTGGCCATTGGCGTTGCGATCAAACCGGCGACGAGCAAACTCTCGGCCCCCACCGCGATTCCGGTGCGGGTGGTCAGCGTCGTCGAACGCGACGTGCCGCGCTATGTCAGCGGGATTGGCTCGGTGCTGTCATTGCACAGCGTGGTTATTCGTCCGCAGATCGACGGCATCCTCACCCGGCTGCTGGTCAAGGAGGGTCAGTTGGTGAAGGCCGGTGACCTGCTGGCGACCATCGATGATCGCTCGATCCGCGCCAGCCTCGATCAGGCCCGTGCGCAATTGGGCGAAAACCAGGCGCAGTTGCAGGTCGCCGAGGTCAATCTCAAACGCTACAAATTGCTCAGCGTCGATGACGGCGTCTCCAAGCAGACCTACGACCAGCAACAAGCCCTGGTCAATCAGTTGAAAGCCACGGCACAGGGCAATCAGGCGGCCATCGATGCGGCGCAGGTGCAGCTCTCCTACACACAGATTCGCTCGCCGGTGACGGGCCGCGTCGGTATTCGCACCGTGGATGAAGGTAACTTCCTGCGCATGAGCGATACCCAAGGATTGTTCTCGGTCACCCAGATCGACCCGATTGCCGTCGAGTTTTCCCTGCCGCAGCAAATGCTGCCGACGCTGCAACGGCTGATCAGTGCAACCCCGCCGGCTGACGTGAATGCCTACCTCGGCGCCGACACCAATGGCCAGACCGGCGACTTGCTCGGCGAAGGCCACCTGACGCTCATCGATAACCAGATCAATGCCAACACCGGGACCATTCGCGCCAAGGCCGAATTCAGCAACGCCGGGCAAAAGCTCTGGCCGGGGCAACTGGTGACGCTCAAGATCCAGACCGCCCTCGACAAGCATGCGCTGGTGGTGCCGCCGTCCGTGGTCCAGCGCGGGCTGGATCAGCATTTCGTTTACCGGGTCAACGGCGACAAGGTCGAATCCGTTCCGGTGCAAATGGTCTATCAGGACAGCGGGCTGAACATCATCACAGGGGTACAGGCCGGTGATGTGCTGGTCAGCGATGGTCAGTCGCGGCTCAAGCCAGGGGCCAGCGTGCAGATTCTCGGCGAGCCGCCAGCGCTCACGCAAAGCACTGCGGCGGAGCCACAGCCATGAAGGTCCATGGCGGCATTTCGGCCTGGTGCATCGACCATCCGGTCGCCACGGCACTGCTGACCTTCGCCCTGGTGCTGCTGGGCTTGATCGCCTTCCCGCGCCTGCCCATCGCCCCTTTGCCGGAAGCCGAGTTCCCGACCATTCAAGTCGCCGCGCAGTTGCCCGGCGCCAGCCCCGACACCATGGCCTCGTCGGTGGCGACACCGTTGGAGGTGCAATTCAGCGCCATCCCCGGCATGACCCAGATGACCTCCAGCAGTGCCTTGGGTTCGACCAACCTGACCCTGCAATTCACCCTCAACAAAAGCATCGACACTGCCGCCCAGGAAGTTCAGGCCGCAATCAACACCGCCGCCGGCAAACTGCCCAAGGACATGCCGACGCTGCCGACCTGGCGCAAGGTCAACCCATCCGACAGCCCGGTGCTGATCCTCAGCGTCAGCTCGACGCAAATGCCCGGCACCGAACTCAGCGACTACGCCGAAACCCTGCTGGCGCGGCAATTGAGCCAGATCGACGGCGTCGGCCAGATCTACATCACCGGCCAGCAACGCCCGGCCATTCGGGTCCAGGCCTCGGCCGACAAACTCGCCGCCATCGGCCTGACCCTGGCCGATGTGCGCCTGGCCATTCAGAAAACCAGTCTCAACCTGGCCAAGGGTGCGCTGTATGGCGAGTCGAGCATTTCCACGCTGTCGACCAACGATCAGCTGTTCCATCCCGACGAGTACGGTCAACTGATCGTCTCCTACAAGAACGGCGCACCGGTCCAGCTCCGGGACATCGCCACCGTGGTCAGTGGCTCGGAAGACGCCTACGTCCAGGCCTGGTCCGGCGATCGGCCGGGGGTCAACCTGGTGATCCTGCGGCAACCGGGTGCGAACATCGTCGACACCGTGGACCGGATTCAAGCCGCGTTGCCGGGCCTGCAAGCGATGCTTCCGGCGTCGATTCAGGTCAACGTGCTGATCGACCGGACCCAGACCATCCGCGCCTCGCTGCACGAAGTGGAAGTCACCCTGCTGATCGCGGTCCTGCTGGTGGTCGCGGTGATGGCGCTGTTCCTGCGCCAGTGGTCGGCGACGCTGATCGTTTCCAGCGTGCTCGGGGTCTCGCTGATCGCCAGTATCGCGCTGATGTACATCATGGGCTTCAGCCTGAACAACCTGACCCTGGTGGCGATCGTCATTTCCGTAGGGTTTGTGGTCGACGATGCGATTGTGGTGGTGGAGAACATTCACCGCCACCTGGAGGCCGGCGACGGCATGCGCGAAGCGGCGATCAAGGGCGCTGGCGAGATCGGCTTTACCGTGGTCTCGATCAGCTTCTCGCTGGTCGCGGCGTTCATTCCGCTGTTGTTCATGGGTGGGGTGGTCGGCCGGTTGTTCAAGGAGTTCGCCCTGACCGCCACCTCGACCATCATGATTTCGGTGGTGGTGTCGTTGACCCTGGCACCGACCATGGCCGCCCTGTTCATGCGCGCTCCGGTACACGACGCCCACGCCAAACCCGGTTTCGGTGAACGCCTGCTCGCACTGTATGAACGCGCACTGCGCCGGGCCCTGGCGCATCAGAAACTGATGCTGGGGATCTTCAGTCTGACGCTGTGCATGGCGGTTGCCGGCTACGTGTTTATCCCCAAAGGTTTCTTCCCGATACAGGACACCGGTTTTATCCTCGGCACCACCGAAGCCGCCGCCGACGTGTCGTTTCCGGAGATGGTGAAAAAGCACCAGGCCCTGGCAGACATCGTCGCCGCCGACCCTGCGGTGCAAACCTTCTCCCATTCGGTGGGCGTGTCCGGCAGCAACCAGACCATCGCCAACGGGCGCTTCTGGATCTCCTTGAAAAAACGCGGCGATCGCGATGTGTCCGCCAGCGCGTTCATCGACCGGATTCGTCCGCAACTGATGAAGGTCCCGGGCATTGTGCTGTACCTGCGCGCCGGGCAAGACATCAACCTCAGCTCCGGCCCCAGCCGCGCACAGTATCAATACGTGCTCAAGAGCAACGACGGTCCGACACTGAACCTCTGGACCCAACGCCTGACCGAAAAACTGCGCGGCATGGCGGCGTTTCGCGACATTTCCAACGACCTGCAACTGGGCGGCAGCATCACCCACATCCACATCGACCGTGCCGCTGCAGCGCGTTTCGGGCTGACTGCCAGCGATGTCGACGAAGCGCTTTATGACGCCTTCGGCCAACGGCAGGTGAATGAATTCCAGACCGAAATCAACCAGTACAACGTCATTCTCGAACTCGACACCCGCCAGCGCGGCAAGGCCGAAAGCCTCGCCTATTTCTACCTGCGCTCGCCGCTGAGTGGCGAGATGGTGCCGTTGTCGGCGCTGGCCCGTTTCGATGCGCCGACCATCGGCCCATTGTCCATCGCCCACGACGGCATGTTCCCGGCCGCCAACCTGTCGTTCAACCTCGCGCCTGGCGTGGCGTTGGGCGATGCGGTGATTTTGCTCAACCAGGCGAAGAACGACATTGGCATGCCGGCCTCGGTCAACGGCAATTTCCAGGGCGCGGCCCAGGCGTTCCAGAGTTCGCTGGCCAGCCAGCCGTGGCTGATTCTGGCGGCGCTGGTGGCGGTGTACATCATTCTTGGCGTGCTCTATGAGAGTTTCGTGCACCCACTGACGATCATCTCGACCTTGCCTTCGGCCGGTCTCGGCGCCTTGATACTGCTGTGGATCCTCGGCCAGGACTTCTCGATCATGGCGTTGATCGGCCTGGTGCTGCTGATCGGTATCGTCAAGAAGAACGGCATCCTGATGATCGACTTCGCCCTCGACGCCCAGCGCAATCGCGGACTGTCCCCGCAAGAAGCAATTTTCGAGGCATGCCTCACGCGGTTCCGGCCGATCATGATGACCACCCTCGCCGCCCTGCTCGGCGCGCTGCCGCTGATGCTCGGTTACGGCACCGGCGCCGAACTGCGCCAACCGCTGGGGATCGCGGTGGTCGGCGGTTTGCTGGTCAGCCAGGCGCTGACGCTGTTTACCACGCCAGTCATATACTTATGGCTTGAGCGGGTGTTCCATCGCTCCACACCAGCGCCTGCGCTGGCGACTACACACTGAGGCGGGTCATGCGCGTTCTGATTATCGAAGACGAAGAGAAAACCGCGGATTATCTGTACCGCGGTCTGACCGAACAGGGTTACACCGTGGACCGCGCCCCGGACGGGGTCGAAGGTTTGCACCTGGCGCTCGAAAACGATTACGCGGTGATCATCCTCGACGTGATGCTGCCGGGTCTCGACGGCTACGGCGTGCTGCGCGCCTTGCGTGCCCGCAAACAGACCCCGGTGATCATGCTGACCGCCCGCGAGCGTGTCGAAGACCGGATCAAGGGCCTGCGCGACGGTGCCGACGATTACCTCGGCAAACCCTTTTCGTTTCTCGAACTGGTCGCCCGCCTGCAAGCACTGACCCGCCGCAGTGGCGGCCATGAACCGGTGCAAGTGACCATTGCCGACCTGTGGATTGATTTGATCAGCCGCAAGGCCACCCGTGCCGGTACGCGACTGGACCTGACCGCCAAGGAGTTCTCGCTGCTCAGTGTGCTGGCTCGGCGTCAGGGTGAAATTCTGTCGAAAACCGCGATTGCCGAGATGGTCTGGGACATCAATTTCGACAGCGACGCCAACGTCGTCGAAGTCGCGATCAAGCGCCTGCGCGCCAAGATCGACGGGCCATTCGAAGAGAAACTGCTGCACACCATTCGCGGCATGGGCTATGTGCTGGAGAGCCGCAGTGCGCAGTAACAGTATCGCCCTGCGCCTGAGCGGCATGTTCACGCTGGTGGCCGCGCTGGTATTTCTGTTGATCGGCTGGGCGCTGTATCAACAGGTTGAAAAGGGCCTGGCGCTGCTGCCGGCAGCCGAACTGGATGCGCGTTACAGCGTGCTCGAATCCACGGTCGGGCGCTTTGGTACGCCAGAGCACTGGGTGAAGATCAACAACAAACTCAACCTGCTGAGTGAAGAGGACAAGCGCATCAGTTTCTGGATCATCAGCGGCGATGCCAACTATGAGTACGGCAACATCACCCCGCAGATCCGTGCCTTGGCGCAAGGGCCAACCGGCAAGCGCGACGTACAACTGCCGGGTCAGCCCTATCCGATGAAAGTGCTGGTCAGCCAGTTTCCGGCCAAGGACCAGCGCCCACCGTTGCGCTTCATGATCGGCATCGACACCCAAACCTTCTATGAGACCCAGCATCACTTGCTGATCGCCCTGATCAGCCTGGCGATCATCGGCGTACTGCTGGCCTCGGCGCTGGGTTACTGGGTGGCGCGGATCGGCCTCAAGCCGTTGATCAAGTTGTCTCAGGAAGCTCAACGACTGGCACCGCCGTTGCTGTCCTCACGGCTGCAATTGTCGCCACTGCCACCGGAACTCAATCAGTTCGTCAGCTCGTTCAACGAGACGCTGGAGCGGGTCGAACAAGCCTATACACGACTTGAATCGTTCAACGCCGATGTCGCCCACGAACTGCGCTCGCCACTGACCAACCTGATCGGTCAAACCCAGGTTGCCCTGACCCGTGGGCGCTCGGCGGAACACTACTTCGAAGTGCTGCAATCGAACCTCGAAGAACTCGAACGGCTGCGCTCGATCATCAACGACATGCTGTTTCTGGCCAGCGCCGACCAGGGCAGCAAGGCCACCAAACTGACCACCACCTCGCTTGCGGACGAAGTCGCCACCACCCTCGACTACCTGGATTTCATCCTCGAAGATGCGCAGGTCAAGGTTCAGGTCAGCGGCGATGCCCGGGTACAGATCGAAATCGCCCACCTGCGCCGGGCGCTGATCAACCTGCTGAACAACGCCGTGCAACACACGGCTCCCGGCCAGGTCATTCGGGTGCAGATTGATGTTCAGGAGCATCGGGTCAGTATCGGCGTCACCAACCCCGGCGAGCCCATCGCCAGTGAACATCTGCCGCGCTTGTTCGAGCGCTTCTACCGGGTCGACGCCTCGCGCAGCAACAGCGGCGCCAACCATGGCCTGGGGCTGGCCATCGTCAAGGCGATCGCGCTGATGCACGGCGGCAATGTGTTTGTGCGCAGTGATAACGGCGTGAATACGTTCGGGATCTATTTGCCGATTTGATCCCCCCACCGTGCATAACTCACGTTGATCGTTCCCACGCTCCGCGTGGGAATGCCGCCAGGGACGCTCCGCGTTCCGCTTCACGAGCTGACGCAGAGCGTCAGAGGATGCATTCCCACGCGGAGCGTGGGAACGAGAAATACTCAACTCTTACCTCCCACGCAACAGTCCTTTATCCAATCCGCTCTTTTTCCCACCCCCCAAGACCTTTACCTTGGCCACACCAAACAGCACTTGCCAAGCAAGAAGGTTTTCCAGATGTCCAACAGTATGGGTATTGCCAGCGCTTTCATTTTGTCGTCCTTGTTCCTGTCGCCGTTCGCCATGGCTGAAGAGTCGCCGGCATTTGTCGCGCATAATGCTGCGCGTGCCGAAGCCTTCGACAAAGCCCAGGCTGAACTGACCGCAAAAGCACAGAAGTCTGAGCAAACCCGGCAAACATCAGCCAGCCAGGCTCAACCACAGGTTGAAAAAGATAGCTGATCAGTAACACCTCTCAGTTTCCCTCGACACTTCTCAGGGCTCTTTCCCTTGAGAAGTTGTCTTCAAGCCGCTGCTATCAGCGGCTTTTTTTCGTTGTGTATTTGTCAGGCATTCCTTCGTTATTACCCAATAAGAAACACCCGGATTATTAACTATAACAACGCTTGTTATTGACCCAAGGAGCTGTATCCCGCGTGAGCATCACCCTCAAACTCAGTCCGCTATTCATTGCAATGGCCGCAACGATGGCCGCAAACGCCCAGGCCGCCGACGATTCCAGCCGTGAAGGTTTCGTTGAAGGTGCAAGCCTTAAACTCAATGCCCGCAACTACTACCTGAACCGCAATCGTCAGCAGCAGACTAACGACAACATCGAATGGGGCCAGGGTTTCCTCGGTATCTTCGAATCGGGTTACACCCAGGGCCCGGTCGGTTTTGGCGTGGATGCCAACGCCATGCTCGGGCTCAAACTCGACGGTGGTGGCGGCACCAGTGGCTCGAGCATCCTGCCGATCAGCGATGACAACGGCAAAGCACCGGGCTCGTTTTCAAGCGCTGGCGGCACCCTGAAAATGCGCGCCCTGGACACTGAACTGAAAGCCGGTGACCTGTTTCTCAACAACCCGGTAATCGCCGGTGGCATGAGCCGCATGCTGCCGCAGACCTTTCGCGGCGTCAGCCTGACCAACCACAGCTTCGACGGCTGGCTGATCGAAGGCGGCCAGGCGAGCTTCACCAAGCCTTACAACCAGAGCGGACACCAGCGCATCGGGACGTCCTACGGCAAACTGGCGGACGGCGACAAAAGCCAGCACCTGAACTGGGCCGGTGTGGCCTGGAGCGGTCTGCCGGGCCTGACCAGCAGCCTCTATGCGTCCGAGCTCAAGGACATCTGGAACCAGTACTACTACGACCTGGACTACACCTACGCGGTCAACGAACTGGTCAGCCTCAATCCGGGCCTGCACTACTATCACACCCAGGACACTGGCGACGCACTGCTCGGCAAAATCGACAACAACACCTACAGCCTGCACTTCACCGTGGGCGTCGGTAGCCACAGCGTCACCGCCGCTTACCAGCGCGTGAACGGCAACACGCCGTTCGACTACATCGCCCAGGGCGACAGTATCTTCCTCGACAACTCGCAGCAGTATTCGGATTTCAACGGCCCGAACGAGCGTTCGTGGAAGCTCAAGTACGCCTATGATTTCGCTGGCGTCGGCGTACCGGGCCTGACCTCGGCCGTGTCGTATTCGCGCGGCACGCTGGACCTGAGCAAGGTCGACCCGAACAGCCGCGGTTATGCCAGCTTCTATAACGAAGCTGGTAAAAATGCCAAACACTGGGAGCGTGATATCGATCTCAAGTACGTGGTCCAGGGCGGTACGGCCAAGGATCTGGCGCTGCGCCTGCAATGGGCCACCAACCGTGGCGGCAACGGCTACGGTGCGCTGGATACCGATACCGATGAATACCGGGTGATCGTCGACTACCCACTGAACGTTTTCTAAGTAAAATTCACAAAAAGGCCAGCATCCACGCTGGCCTTTTTTTTGTTCGGGATCTATACATGCACTGAGATCAACGAACTGATATCTGCAATGCCGCCCGGTGTGTCCGGGAACTACGCTGATGATGTCCCTGTGCAGAAATCAGAACCATGAGTGCAAAACGCACACACCACTCCATAACGAGCTCTGCCCGCCGACCGGAATTGCTGCTGGTTCTCGGCAGTTCGCTGACCGTCGTCGCGATCATCGCCATCGTCACCTTCCTGCTGATCCGCGAACACGCCAATGCCATGCAGGCGGCCACACGAGGTGCGACCAACATCGTGCAACTGATCGACGCCGATGTACTGCGCAACGTCGAGCTCTATGACCTGTCACTGCAAGGCTTGATCGCTGCCGCCCAACGCGACGACCTGCAGAAGGTTTCGCCGCAGGTCCGTCACCTGGTGCTGTTCGACCGTGCAAGCACCGCACGTTACAAGGGCGATGTCCTGCTGCTCGACAAGCACGGCGAGGTGATCGCCAACTCGTCGTCGCTTCAGCCAAAAACGGGCAATTTTTCCGACCGCGACTACTTCCAGGCCCACGTCAGCAACAGCGATAGCGGGATGTTTATCAGTCGCCCGTTCAAACCCCGTTGCGACTGCCCCGAGAACGATCAGTGGCGCATCAGCTTCAGCCGGCGCATCTCTTCGCCCACCGGGGAGTTTCTTGGCGTTGCCGTCGCGTCCATGCAACTGGCGTACTTTGACGAGCTGTTCAGCAGCCTGGACATCGGCTCCAACAGCACCCTCAATGTGCTCGACAAGGACGGCATACTGCTGGCGCAAAAGCCGATGCTGACCGATGACAGCATCGGCAAGAGTTTCGGCAATCGACCCAATGTCATACGCATCATGCGTGAAGGCAGTGGCAGTTTCAGCAGCATCTCGAGCATGGACCATCAGGAACGCCTGTACACCTTCTCGCGCGTCGGCAATCTGCCGTTGACGGTCAGCGTCGCGCTCTCCATGGACGAAATCTTCGCCAGCTGGAAACGCACCGCGTACGTGATCAGTGGCGCAACCGGTGTGCTGTGTATCGGCTTGATGTGGTTGACCTTGCTGCTGTGCCGCGAATTTCGCCTGCGCCATCACGCCGAGCAGGAGCTGGCGCAACAGGCCGCTGTCGACGCCCTCACCGGTGTGGCTAACCGGCGGACGCTCGACCAGGCACTGAATCGCGAATGGTCCCGCGCCCAGCGCTCGGGCAAGCCATTGTCGGTGCTGATGATCGACGCCGATCACTTCAAGTCGTTCAACGACCGTCACGGCCATCAGGGCGGCGACGATGCGTTGCGTGTGCTCGCCCGAGTCATCAGCGAAAACATCCGTCGCCCGTCCGATCTCGCCGCGCGCTATGGCGGTGAGGAGTTTTCCGTGGTGCTGGCCGAGACTGACAGCGCAGGAGCCCTGCGGATTGCCGAAAATATCCGTGCGGCAATCGAGCAATTGCCACCGTTCGAAGACGACGTGGGGCCCATCACCGTCAGCATCGGCCTCTGTACCTCGACAGGACAACCGGGCGAGAGCCTGGAAAACCTGATGTATGCAGCCGACAAAGCGCTATATCAGGCCAAGCACCGCGGGCGTAACCGGGTGGAGGCAGCGAACTGAGGATTTGTGCTGCGGCGACTGGCCTCTTCGCGGGCAAGCGAACGTCGCCCGGCCCATCCCACATTTGATCTTCAGTGCCCAGAGCATCTGCGTTCGACGACGATCCCCTGTGGGAGCGGGCTTGCCCGCGAAGAGGCCATCACCGAAAACATAAAAATCAAGGCATAAAAAAAGGCCACCCGAAGGCAGCCTTTAAAAACTAGAGAGGTTTTTGCTTACACGGCCGCAACTGGGCGCATGTAAGAGATCGGTGCAGTGCTGGCGTCTTCAAACGTCACGACTTCCCAAGCATCTTTCTGCTCAATCAATTTGCGCAGAAGCTGGTTGTTCAGTGCGTGGCCCGACTTGAAGCCTTTGAACTCACCAATCAGGCTATTGCCCAGCAGGTAGAGGTCACCAATTGCATCGAGGATCTTGTGCTTCACGAATTCGTCTTCGTAGCGAAGGCCGTCTTCGTTCAGTACACCATCCGCGTCGACCACGATGGCGTTTTCAACGCTACCGCCGAGTGCGAGGTTGTGCTTGCGCAGGTACTCGATATCACTCATGAAACCAAAGGTCCGGGCGCGGCTGACTTCTTTTACGAACGAAGTGCTGGAAAAATCCACGCTGGCACTTTGAGTGCGGTCACGAAACACCGGGTGATCGAAATCGATCTCGAAGCTCACTTTGAAGCCTTCGAAAGGGACGAAAGTGGCGCGCTTGTCGCCGTCTTCCACTGTCACTTCACGCAGGATCCGGATGAACTTCTTGGCGGCGTCCTGTTCTTCCAGGCCAGCCGATTGAATCAGGAATACGAAGGGTCCAGCGCTACCATCCATGATCGGGACTTCGGACGCGGAGAGCTCGACGTAGGCGTTATCGATGCCCAGGCCAGCCATGGCCGAGAGCAAATGCTCCACCGTGTCCACTTTGACGTCACCGTTGACCAGTGTCGTCGACATAGTGGTTTCACCAACGTTTTCCGCGCGAGCAGGAATCTGCACCACAGGGTCCAGGTCGGCACGACAAAACACGATGCCGGTGTCTACAGGTGCTGGCTTGAGGGTCAGGTATACCTTCTCCCCGGAGTGCAGGCCTACACCTGTGGCACGGATAATATTTTTCAGGGTGCGTTGTTTAATCATGGCTTGGGCCGCTTCAGCGCAAATTGCGAACTGGTATCAACAAAGGCTGGCGATAATAGCAGACCCGGCCTTTGCTGAACACCAATCACCTTCATAGCCCTGATACATTCCATCAATCGGCCTGACGACGCAGGAATGCCGGGATGTCCAGGTAATCCAAATCGTCTTGCGGATTGAGTTTAGCCGCCGCCGCTGCGCCGGCCTGAGCCTGGTTGCGCATCACGGTTGGACGGTCCAGGTCGCGGTAGTTGACCGACGGCATTTCCTGACGCGCGGCAGCAGGTGCGGCAGCAGCCATGGAGGTTTGAACGGTATTGTCGATGACCTTCACAGGTTTCTCGATTTTTGCGCCCAGACCAGTGGCAACCACAGTCACGTGCAATTCGTCGCGCATGTCCGGATCGATAACGGTACCGACCTTGACCATGGCGTGCTCGGAAGCGAAGGCTTCGATGATGCTACCCACGTCGGAGTACTCACCCAGGGACAGGTCAGGACCGGCAGTGATGTTCACCAGGATACCGCGTGCACCTTGCAGGTTGACGTCTTCGAGCAGCGGGTTACGGATCGCCGCTTCAGTCGCTTCACGTGCACGGTTCGGACCGCTGGCGCAGCCAGTGCCCATCATTGCCATGCCCATTTCGCTCATGACGGTACGGACGTCGGCGAAGTCGACGTTGATCATGCCAGGACGCTTGATGATGTCGGAGATACCGCGAACGGCACCGGCCAGTACATCGTCAGCCTTGGCGAAAGCCGACAAGAGGCTTGCGTCTTTACCCAGGATGGTCAGCAGCTTCTCGTTGGGGATGGTGATCAACGAGTCGACGCTTTCGCTCAGCGCGCGGATGCCTTCATCGGCGATCTGCATACGCTTGCGGCCTTCGAACGGGAACGGACGAGTCACCACCGCAACGGTGAGGATCCCCATTTCCTTGGCCACTTCAGCAATGATCGGCGCCGCACCGGTACCGGTACCGCCGCCCATGCCGGTGGTGATGAACACCATGTTCGTGCCTTGCAGCACTTCGGCGATGCGCTCGCGGTCTTCCAGAGCGGCCTGACGACCGACCTCAGGGTTCGCGCCAGCACCCAGACCTTTGGTCACGCCGGTGCCCAATTGCAGGATGGTCCGCGCGCCGATGTTTTTCAGCGCCTGGGCATCAGTGTTGGCGCAGATGAACTCAACGCCTTCAATGTTGCTCTTGACCATGTGATTCACAGCGTTGCCGCCGCCACCGCCAACACCGATAACTTTAATAACCGGGCTTGCGGGGATGTTGTCTACGAGTTCGAACATTTTCCCTCTCCTTACATTCTCTAGTTTTTTTCGCCTACTGCGCCTACTGCGTACAACGGTGCTGCGGTGTCACGGTGCTGCGGTAAATCTTCAGAAATTGCCCTGGACCCAGCTTTTGATGCGATCAATCAACGGGCTCTTGGCCTCGTCGTTGTTGTTGTTGTAGCTATCGCGACTGCTGCTGATCCCGGAGAAGGAAATGCCATCGGACTGCTTTTGCAGGCCATACATCAGCAAACCAACACCGGTGGAATAAATCGGGTTGCGCACTACGTCGTCCAGGCCTCTGACGCCATGCGGTACGCCCAAGCGAACCGGCATGTGGAAAATCTCTTCGGCCAACTCGACCGCGCCTTCCATCTTCGAAGTACCGCCGGTCAGCACGATGCCGGCCGGGATCAGGTCTTCGTAGCCGCTGCGACGCAGCTCTGCCTGGATCAGCGTGAACAGCTCGTCGTAACGCGGCTCGACCACTTCGGCCAGGGCCTGACGGGACAGCTCGCGCGGCGGACGATCACCGACGCTTGGGACCTTGATGGTTTCACCGGCGCCAGCCAGTTTGGCCAGGGCGCAGGCGTAGCGGATCTTGATTTCTTCGGCGTACTGGGTCGGAGTGCGCAACGCCATGGCGATGTCGTTGGTCACCTGATCACCGGCAATCGGGATCACCGCGGTGTGACGAATCGCGCCTTCGGTGAAGATCGCGATGTCGGTGGTACCGCCACCGATGTCCACCAGGCACACACCCAGCTCTTTCTCGTCATCGGTCAGCACCGAGTACGCCGAAGCCAGTTGCTCGAGAATGATGTCGTCGATTTCCAGACCGCAACGACGCACGCACTTTTCAATGTTCTGTGCAGCGTTCACTGCGCAGGTGACCACGTGTACCTTGGCTTCCAGACGTACGCCGGACATGCCCAAAGGCTCGCGAACACCTTCCTGGTTATCGATCACGTAATCCTGCGGCAGCGTGTGCAGAACGCGCTGGTCCGCCGGAATCGCCACGGCCTGGGCGGCATCGAGCACGCGCTCGAGGTCGGCCGAGCTGACTTCGCGATCACGAATCGCCACGATGCCGTGGGAGTTCAGGCTGCGAATGTGATTGCCGGCCACACCGACGAACGCCGAGTGAATCCGGCAACCGGCCATCAGTTGCGCTTCTTCGATCGCACGCTGAATGGACTGCACGGTGGATTCGATATTCACCACCACGCCCTTCTTCAGGCCGCGGGAGGGGTGTGTACCGATCCCGACGATTTCCAGTTGGCCATCGGCCGCGACCTCGCCTACCAGCGCCACCACCTTGGAGGTACCGATATCCAGACCGACGATCATTTTGCCGCTTTGCACGTTTGCCATGGTCCTGCCTCTTCTCAATTCTTCGCGACGGCGCGTTGGGCCGTCGTGGGCGCTACAGGTTCCCGCCAGCCAACGGCCAGGCCGTTGGCATAACGCAGGTCGATGCGCGCAATGTTCGTAATCTGTTCTTTAAGCGTCTTGTCGTAGATGGCAATGAAGCGGCGCATCTTTTCCACCAGGTGATCGCGTCCCAGCAACAGCTCGATCCCAGGGCCCGCGCTACCCGCGCCAGTGGTCAGAAACCAGCTGCCGCGTTCACGCAATTCCAGCCGGGCAATCGAGAAGCCCAATGGCCGTAACATCTGGCTCAACACCTGATACTGCTGCATCACTTGCTGCTGGGCCCGTTGTGGGCCGAACAGCTGTGGCAAATGTTCGTAGTTGGCCAATTCACGCGGCGTAAACGCCTGCCCCTGGTTGTTCAGCAACGCCTCGTCACCCCAACGGGCCACCGGCAGTTGCTCTTCCAGGCGAATCACCACTTGGTCAGGCCAGACGCGACGCACTTCGGCGTGGGCAATCCATGGCATCTGTTCCAGCTCGGTACGCATGCTCGCCAGGTCGATGGTGAAGAAGCTCGCCGCCACGTACGGGGCGATCCGCTGCTGCACCGCTTGCTGGCTGATGTAACTCAAATCGCCCTGCACGTTGATCTTGGTGATCGGCCGGTCGGCGTACGGCAGCAAGCGCTGTGCACCTTCGTAAGTACCGAACCCCAACGCGACCAACAGCACGGGCCAGAACAAGGCTTTGAGAAAACCAAAATTGGCTTTCGGCAGGCGCACCGACATCGGCTCTTTGGCCACCATTCGGCTGGCACCCCGCGGCACCGGCTTGCGGCCGGGTGCGGATGGCTGATGACGTAGCTGGGCGCCTTGCATGGTCTTAACCTCGCGGCTCTACGTGACTGGCAACACTGGCCGCCAGGATCGCCAGCACCAACTGCTGGAAATCCAGACCGGCGGCGCGTGCGGCCATTGGGACCAGACTGTGATCGGTCATGCCCGGTGCGGTATTGACTTCCAGGAACCAGAACTGCCCATCGGCGTCCTGCATCACGTCAGCCCGTCCCCAACCGGCGATACCCAGCGCCTCACAGGCTTTCGCCGTGAGGTCCATGAGTTCTTGTTCCTTGGCGCTATCGAGGCCACACGGGATCCGGTACTGGGTATCGGAGGCCAGGTACTTGGCGTCGTAGTCATAGAAAGTGTGTGGCGTGCCCAGAGCGATCGGTGGCAACACCTGATCACGCAGGGTCGCGATGGTGAACTCCGGACCTTGAATCCATTGCTCGACCAACACTTGCGAATCGTAGGTACTGGCCGCTTTCCAGGCTTCGATCAACTCAGCTGCCGAAGTCACTTTGGCCATACCGATACTTGAACCTTCATGCGCCGGTTTGACGATCAAAGGGAAGCCCAGTTCCGTCGCCGCCAAAATACAGTCGGCTTCGCTGCCCAGTACCGCGTGACGTGGCGTCGGAATGCCGAGGCTGTGCCAGACCTGTTTGGTCCGCAGCTTGTCCATGGCCAGTGCCGAGGCCAGGATGCCGCTGCCGGTGTACGGAATCCCTGCGCATTCGAGCAGGCCCTGCATGCTGCCGTCTTCACCGCCACGACCGTGGAGAATGATGAAGGCGCGGTCGATTTTTTCGTTCAGCAGGCGTTGCAGGAAATCGTCGCCGACGTCGATGCCGAACGCATCCACGCCAGCGGACTGCAGCGCTTCAAGCACTGCGTTACCGGATTTCAGCGAAACCTCACGTTCGGCGCTTTTGCCACCGAACAGCACGGCCACACGGCCGAAGTCTTTCGGGGCGATTGTCGAGAACAGGTTGGCGTAGGCAGCAGTCATTTCAACTTCCCCTCGCTAGGCGCGACAACGGCACCCGCGAACAAAGGACTCTTCAACAGTTTCGGTGCAAGACCGCCGATATCACCGGCGCCCTGGCACAGCAGGATGTCGCCGGCACGCAGCAGCGGCTTGACCAGTGGCGCAAGGTCGACACCGCGCTCGATGTAGATCGGGTCGAGCTGACCGCGCTGGCGGATGCTGTTGCACAGCTTGCGGCTGTCAGCCCCCGGAATCGGCTCTTCTCCGGCCGGATAGACTTCCATCAGCAGCAGCACGTTGGCGTCGGCCAGTACATTGACGAAATCGTCGTACAGGTCGCGGGTGCGGCTGTAGCGGTGCGGCTGGTAAACCATCACCAGGCGGCGCTCTGGCCAACCACCGCGCACGGCTTTGATCACCGCTGCGACTTCGGTCGGGTGGTGACCGTAGTCGTCCACCAGCATCACATTGCCGCCTTCGACCGGCAGTTCGCCGTAGACCTGGAAGCGTCGGCCAACACCCTGGAAGCCCGACAGCCCCTGAACGATGGCTTCATCGCTGACGCACTCGTCGGTCGCGATGCAGATGGTCGCCAGCGAGTTCAATACGTTGTGGTTGCCCGGCATGTTCACCGAGACATCCAGCGGTTCGCGGTCAGGACGCAGCACGGTGAAGAAGGTCTGCATGCCTTGCTGGCGAACATTGATGGCGCGCACGTCGGCGTCTTCGCTGAAGCCGTAGGTCATGGTCGGACGCTTGACCAGCGGCAGGATTTCACGCACCACCGGGTCGTCCAGGCACATCACCGCCAGACCGTAGAACGGCAGGTTGTGGAGGAACTCGACGAAGGTTTTCTTCAGTTTGTTGAAGTCACCGTCGTAGGTCGCCATGTGGTCGGCGTCGATGTTGGTGACCACGGCTACCAGCGGCTGCAGGTGCAGGAAACTGGCGTCGCTTTCGTCGGCTTCGGCAATCAGGTAACGGCTGGTACCCAGCTGGGCATTGGTGCCCGCGGCATTCAGACGACCACCGATCACGAAGGTCGGGTCCAGGCCACCGGCGGCGAACACCGAAGCGATCAGGCTGGTGGTGGTGGTTTTGCCGTGAGTACCGGCGACGGCGATGCCGTGGCGGTAGCGCATCAGCTCGGCGAGCATTTCGGCACGCGGCACCACGGGGATACGACGTTCAAGGGCCGTCGCAACTTCCGGGTTGGAAGTGTTCACGGCGCTCGATACCACCAGGACATCGGCGCTCGCGCTGTTCTCGGCGCGGTGGCCGATGAAGATCTGGGCGCCGAACGATTCGAGACGCTCGGTCACCGGCGATGCTTTCAGGTCGGAACCGGACACTTGATAGCCCAGGTTCAGCAACACTTCGGCAATTCCGCACATGCCCACACCGCCGATTCCGACGAAGTGGATGCGACGGATGCGGCGCATTTCCGGCTGCGGCATGGCTTTCTGATTTTCAACCATGAACCACCTCCAGGCAGATATCGACTACGTTGCGGGTTGCATCAGGTTTGGCCAGGCGACGCGCGGCGCCAGCCATGTCATTGAGTCGTTGCGGTTGCATCAAGACCTCTGTCAGGCGTGCAGCGAGATCCGCTGCGCCAGTCGTTCTTTGCGGCATCAGGAAGGCAGCGCCTTCACGGGCCAAATATTCGGCATTGCGGGTCTGGTGATCGTCGATTGCATGGGGCAAAGGCACCAGCATCGAGGGCAGACCGGCAGCAGCCAGCTCACTGACAGTCAGCGCGCCAGCGCGACAGACCACCAGGTCGGCCCAGCCATAGGCTTGGGCCATGTCTTTGATGAAAGGCTGCACTTGCGCCTCGACACCGGCCGTGCGATAGCGCTCGGCAGTCACTTCATCGTGGTTTTTACCGGCCTGATGAAACACTTCCGGGCGCAGTTCGGCAGGAACCAGCGACAGGGCTTCAGGCAGCAATTTGTTCAACGGTTCTGCGCCCAGGCTTCCGCCCAGGATCAGCAAACGCGCTTTGCGTCCGGCCAGGGCTGAACGCGGTGTATCGAGGAACAACTCGGTGCGCACCGGGTTACCGGTAGTGCGCCGGCTGCCACTGGCAGCAAAGGTGTCCGGGAAAGCTTCGCAGACTCGCGCGGCCAACGGCACCAGCAACCGATTGGCGGTACCGGCGACGGCGTTCTGCTCATGAACGATGACGGGGACACCGGCCAATCTGGCCGCTACGCCACCAGGGCCGGTGACATATCCGCCAAAGCCCAGTACGCAGACCGGCTTCAGCCGGCGAATGACCGCACGGGCCTGCCAGATCGCCTTGAGCAATACAAAAGGTGCCTTGAGCAGCGACAGCTTGCCCTTGCCGCGCAGGCCGCTGACGTTGATCAAGTGCAACGGCAGGCCGGCATTCGGGACCAGTTCGTTTTCGATCCCGCGTGGCGTCCCGAGCCAGTGCACGGTGTAACCGCGCGCCTGAAACTCGCGAGCACAGGCCAGCGCCGGGAACACGTGGCCACCGGTGCCGCCCGCCATGATCAGCACGTTAGCGCCCATGGGTCGGCTCCTCGGCGAAGTCACTCTCGCTGAACTCCATCTCTTCGCTGCCCAAGTGGGTTCGACTTTCCCATTCGATACGCAACAACAAGCCAAGACAGGCGCAGCAGATCACCAACGAACTGCCGCCGTAACTGAGGAACGGCAGGGTCAGACCCTTGGTCGGCAGCAAGCCGACGTTCACCCCGATGTTGATCAGGAACTGACCAATCCACAGGAACGACAAGCCGTAGGCGACATAGGCGGCAAAGAATTGCTTGGCCTTCTCTGCCCACAAACCGATGTACATGCCGCGTATGCACACGAAGACGAACAGCGCGACGGTGGCCAAAGAGCCAACCACGCCCAGCTCTTCGGCCAGGACCGAGAACACGAAGTCGGTGTGCGCTTCCGGCAGGTAGAACTGTTTCTGCACGCTGTTGCCCAGGCCAACACCCAGCCACTCACCGCGACCGAAGGCGATCAGCGCCTGGGTCAACTGGTAACCGGAACCGAACTGATCCGCCCAAGGATCGGTGAAGGTGGTCAGACGGGCCATTCGATAAGGCTGCATCTTGATCAGTAGCACCACCGCCACCACCGCCAGTATCACCATCAGGGTGAAGCGGAACAGCCCGACGCCGCCCAAAAACAGCATCGCCGCCGCGGCCCCCATCATCACGACGGTGGCACCGAAGTCCGGCTCCATCAGCAACAGGCCGGCCATTGGCAGCAACACGATGAACGGCTTGAAGAAGCCCATCCAGCTTTCGCGTACTTCTTTTTGCCGACGCACCAGATAACCGGCGAGGTAGATCACCACAAAGACCTTGGCGATCTCGGAAGGCTGGACGTTGAAGAAGCTGAAACCGATCCAGCGCATCGAACCGTTCACCTCACGGCCGATCCCCGGGACGATCACCATCACCAGCAAACCGAACGCACCGATCAGCATCAGCCAGCCCAGGCGTTGCCAGGTCGCGATCGGAATCATCATGGTGACGATGCAGGCACCGAAGCCGAGCACGATGTAGACAAGGTGGCGAATCATGTAATACAGGGCGCTGCCCGACTGTACCGCCGCCACTTCGGTCGAGGCAGAGGCGATCATGACCAGCCCCAGGCCGATCAATGCCAGGCAACCGGCGAGCATCGGGAAGTCGAGGTCGATCCCACGCCCGGTGATGATCGGCGACGGGTACGGCTTGATGATATTTCTCAAGCTCATGCCAAGTCCTCCACGGCTTGGGCGAACAGATGCCCACGCTCTTCGTAGTTCTTGAACATGTCGAAACTGGCGCACGCCGGCGACAGCAGCACGGCATCGCCTGGCTGGGCGATGGCGCGGCATTGCTCGACCGCTTCGATCAGCGAGTTGACGCGAATCAGTGGCACGGCATCGCCAATGGCCTGGCCAATCAGCTCGGCATCACGCCCCATCAACACCACGGCGCGGCAGTTGGCCGCGACCGGATCACGCAGATCCTTGAACTCGGCACCTTTGCCGTCGCCACCGGCGATCAGCACCAGCTTGCCCTGGATGTCTGCACCCAGGCCTTCGATAGCGGCCAAAGCGGCGCCAACGTTGGTAGCTTTGGAATCGTTGTAGTAGCTCACGCCATTCAGGTCGCGGACCCACTGGCAGCGATGCTCAAGCCCGGCGAAGGTGCGCAGGCTCGAGAGCATGGCGTCGAACGGCAGGCCAACGGCGTGCCCCAGGGCCAAGGCCGCGAGGGCGTTGGACTGGTTATGCGCGCCACGAATTTTCAGCTCGCGCACCGGCATCAGGCTCTGGAATTCAAAGGCCAGATACTTCTCGCCATTTTCCTCGCGCAGACCAAAAGCCTTGAAATCCGGCTTGTTCAGGCCGAAGGTCCAGCACGGCAGGCCCTCGCCCATCAACGGACGGCTCAGCGCATCCTGACGATTGACCACCACTTGCTTCGCGCCACGGAAGATCCGGTGCTTGGCCAGGTGATAGGCCGGCAGGCCGCTGTAACGGTCCATGTGGTCTTCGCTGATGTTCAGCACGGTGGCCACTTCGGCGCCCAGCTGATCGGTGGTCTCCAGCTGGAAGCTCGAGAGTTCCATCACGTACAGCTCGACGTCGTCGCTCAGCAGATCGAGTGCCGGAGTACCGAGGTTACCGCCCACCGCCACGCGCTTGCCCGCCGCTACCGCCATTTCGCCGACCAGCGTAGTCACGGTGCTTTTTGCGTTGGAGCCGGTAATGGCAACGATCGGCGCCTTCGCATTACGGGCGAACAGCTCGATATCACCCGACAGCTTCACGCCACGAGCAGCCGCTGCTTGCAGGGCCGGAGTCGCCAAGGCCAGGCCCGGGCTCACGTAGAGCTCGTCGGCACGGCAGAGGAACTCGACATCCAGCTCGCCACAACGCACTTCCACCTGCGGGTAGTCACGGCGCAGCGTGGCCAGCTCCGGTGGATTTTCCCGCGTATCGGCGACAGCGAACGACACGCCCCGGTTCGCCAGGAAGCGAACCAGGGACATGCCGCTCTTGCCGAGGCCGACAACGATGCGGAAGTGGTCAGAAGCGATCAGAGACACTCGTTCTACCTCAGCTTCAGGGTGGCAAGGCCGACCAGTACGAGAATCACGGTGATGATCCAGAAACGGACGATCACGCGTGGCTCGGGCCAGCCCTTGAGTTCAAAGTGGTGGTGAATCGGTGCCATGCGGAACACGCGGCGACCGGTCAGCTTGAAAGAGGCAACCTGAATGACCACCGACAGGGTTTCCATCACGAACACACCGCCCATGATGAACAGGACGATTTCCTGACGAACGATCACTGCGATGGTGCCCAAAGCCGCGCCCAGCGCCAGTGCGCCGACGTCGCCCATGAAGACTTGAGCCGGGTAGGTGTTGAACCAGAGGAAACCCAGGCCGGCACCGATCAACGCGCCGCAGAATACGATCAGCTCACCTGCGCCCGGTACATAAGGAATCAGCAGGTATTCGGCGAATTTCACGTTACCCGACAGGTAGCAGAAGATCCCCAGCGCGCCGCCGACCATCACGGTTGGCATGATCGCCAGGCCGTCGAGGCCGTCGGTCAGGTTGACCGCGTTGCTGGAGCCGACGATCACGAAGTAGGTCAGGACCACGAAGCCAATGCCGAGTGCGATGCTGGCGTCTTTGAACATCGGCACGATCAAGGTCGTTTCAACCGCGCTTGGTGCAGTCATATAAAGGAAGATCGCCGCGCCCAGGCCGAACACCGACTGCCAGAAGTATTTCCAGCGGCTCGGCAAGCCACGGGAGTTCTTCTCGATGACTTTGCGGTAATCGTCGACCCAGCCCACGGCCCCGAACAGCAGGGTGACCAGCAACACGACCCAGACATAGCGGTTGTGCAGGTCTGCCCAGAGCAAGGTGCTGATGCCGATGGCGGTCAGAATCAGTGCGCCGCCCATTGTCGGAGTGCCCGACTTGGACAAGTGCGATTGCGGGCCGTCATTACGGACAGACTGGCCGATCTGGCGGTTCTGCAACGTGCGGATCATCCAGGGACCCAGGCACAGCGACAACGACAACGCGGTCAGCACACCGAGAATCCCGCGCAGGGTCAGGTACTGAAAGACCGCGAAGCCTTTGTAGAACTGTTGCAGATACTCCGCTAACAACAGCAGCATTAATGTTTCTCCCCGCTCGAACCGCACAAAGCCGCAACGACGTTTTCCATCGCAGCGCTTCGCGAGCCCTTGATCAAAATAGTGGTGTTTGTATCGTGTTCGGTGCCCAGCGCCGCGATCAGATCAGCCTGATTGGTAAAGTGACGAGCCTGCTCACCGAAGGCTGCGACGGCATGCGCCATCATCGGGCCAACAGCGTAAAGCGCGGAAACCTTGCCGCTGGCGTACGCGCCAACGTCGCGGTGCCCCTGCTCCGCCCACTCGCCCAACTCGCCAATATCCCCGAGCACCAGAATGGTGCGGCCGGAAAAGCCGGCGAGTATATCAACGGCGGCGCACATTGAGGTGGGGTTCGCGTTGTAAGAGTCATCAATAACACGCATGCCATTGGTCGCCAGTTGCGCCACGGCACGACCCTTGACCGGTTGCACCGCATTCAGCCCCGTCGCGATACCGAACAGCGACACACCCAGTGCATGGGCGGCAGCCGCGGCGGCCAGGGCATTGGCAACGTTGTGGTTGCCAAGCAGGTTCAGCTGAACCTGTTCGACGCCTTGCGGACTGTGCAGCGTGAAGGACGGGCAACCGCGAGCGTCACGAGCCAGATCGCTGGCATGGAAATCGGCACGGCTGTCGTTCAGGGCAAAGCTCAGCACCTGGCGACCGGCGGCGCGCTTCTTCCAGATATCAAAAGCCTTGTCGTCGAGGTTCAGAACGGCGACGCCATCGGCGTCCAGCCCTTCGAGAATCTCGCCCTTGGCTTCAACGATTTTTTCCGGCCCGCCGAACTCGCCGACGTGGGCGGTTCCGGCGTTGTTGATCACTGCCACATGTGGCTTGGTCATGCCGACGGTGTAGGCAATCTCGCCGATCCGCGAAGCACCCAGTTCGATGACCGCTGCGGTGTGTTCCGCGGCCAGTTCGAGCAAGGTCAGCGGAACGCCGAGGTCGTTATTCAGGTTGCCACGGGTCGCCAGTACCGGCCCCCGCGTGCGCAGGATGCTCGCGAGCATCTCCTTGACCGTGGTTTTGCCGCTGGAACCAGTGATTGCCGCAACCGGGTTCGAATACGCCGCACGATTCAGCGCGCCGAGTTCGCCAAGGGCCTGACGAGTATCCTTAACCAGCAACTGCGGCAACGTGGAGTTCGTCACTTCACGCTCGACCAGGGCCGCGACCGCGCCTTTGGCAGCGACGTCGTTCAGGTAGTCGTGACCATCGAAACGCGGCCCGGTCAGGGCAACAAACAACTGGCCCGGCTTGATCGCCCGGCTGTCGATGCTGACGCCATCGAAGCTGCTGTCGGCAGTCAGCAGACGGCCGGCCAATGGGCTCGCGACTTCGCTCAATTTCAAGGCTTTAAGCATGGGCCACCTCCCACGCGGTCAAGGCACGGCCGGCCTCCACCAGATCGGAGAAATCATGGCGTTCGCCGTTGATTTCCTGATAGTCCTCGTGACCTTTACCGGCCAGCACAATCACGTCGTCCGCGCTGGCGCCGGCGATCAACTGGGCAATCGCCTGGCCACGGCCGGCGACGAAACGGACGTTATCCACCGCCGTGAAACCGGCGCGGATGTCGTCGAAAATCTGTGCAGGGTCTTCGGTGCGCGGGTTGTCATCGGTGACCAGCACGCCGTCGGCAAGACGCTCGACCACTTCGGCCATCAGCGGACGCTTGCCGCGATCGCGGTCACCGCCGCAACCGAACAGGCAGAGCAATTTGCCCTTGGCGTGTGGACGCAGAGCCATCAAGACTTTTTCCAGCGCATCCGGGGTATGGGCGTAGTCGACCACCACCAACGGCTGAGTACCGCCGCCCAGACGCTGCATGCGACCGGCCGGGCCTTCGAGTTGCGGCAGTACGTGAAGGATTTCATCCAGTGCGTAATCCAGACCGAGCAAGGCACCGACAGCGGCCAGTACGTTGCTCAGGTTGAAGCGGCCGAGCAAAGCGCTGCGCAAATGGTGTTCGCCCTGCGGCGTCACCAGTGTGGCGCGCACGCCTTCATCGTCGAACTGCGCTTCACGGCAATAGAGGTAGGCACTGGTGTCTTCGAGACTGTAAGTGATCAGGCGCGACTCAGCCTCTTCAGCCGCGAGTTGCCGACCGAACGCGTCGTCGAGGTTGATCACCCGGCACTTCAGGTCGTTCCAGGCAAACAGCTTGGCCTTGGCCTCGCCGTAAGCTTGCATGGTCCCGTGATAATCCAGGTGATCGCGCGACAGATTGGTCATCACTGCCACATCGAACGCCAGTGCCGTCACGCGCCCTTGATCCAGACCGTGGGAGGACACTTCCATGGCCACGGCTTTGGCACCAGCCTTTTTCAGGTCGGCCAGGGTTGCCTGTACTGCAATCGGGTTCGGCGTGGTGTGCAGGCCACTTTCCAGTGCGCCGTAGAAACCGGTGCCCAGGGTGCCAACAATGCCGCAGTGCTGCCCCAACAGGTCCAGCGCTTGTGCGACCAGTTGGGTCACGCTGGTCTTGCCGTTGGTGCCGGTCACGCCAATCAGGTTCAGGTTACGGCTCGGGTCGCCGTAAAAACGCCCGGCAATATCCGACAACTGCGCAGCCAGACCCTTGACCGGAATCAGCGGTACTTCGGTAATCGGCAGGACGGTCGCGCCTTCGACTTCGTAGGCGACTGCGGCGGCGCCACGTTGCAAGGCGTCGGCAATGTGCGTACGACCGTCGAATTTAGCGCCTGGAACTGCCAGAAACAGGTCACCAGCGCGGACATTACGGCTGTCCAGGGTCAGTTCGCGAATCAACAGATCACGGCCGGCGTGGGCGAAAATCTTGTTCAGGCTAAGCGACATCAGCCACGCCCTCCATTGGCTTTAACAGGGGTAACCGGCGCCGCGTTGGCTTGCTGGGTGGGCGGCAGGTTGTCCGGCGTGATGTTCATCAGACGCAGGGTCCCGGACATCACTTTGCTGAACACCGGCGCCGAAACCAGACCACCGAAGTAGCCGGCCTTGCTCGGTTCATCGATAACCACGACGATCGCGTAGCGCGGGTCGCTCATGGGACCAAAACCTGCGAACAGCGAGCGGTAGGAGTTCTCGGCGTAGCCTTTGGTGCCCACCGATGTCTTACGTGCAGTACCGGACTTGCCAGCGACGTGATAGGCCGGCACTTGCGCACGGAATACACCGCGCGGCGCTTCGATCACCTGCTGCAACATGCCCTGCATGGTTTTCGCCACGGCTTCCGGAATCACTTGGGTGGTTTGCGCGGCCTTGTCGGTCTTGATCAGGGTCAGCGGTGCGATACGGCCGTTGTTGGCCAGCGCCGAGAAGGCGTGGACCAGTTGAATCGCGGTCACCGAGATACCGTAGCCGTACGACAGCGTGGCCGTCTCGGCCTTGCGCCATTCGCGGTAGTTCGGCAGGTTGCCGACGCGCTCGCCCGGGAAGCCCAGGCCGGTGTCCTGACCGAGGCCGACTTTCTGCGCCAGGCGGAAAATCGTTTCGCCGCCGATATCGAACGCGACCTTACTCATGCCGACGTTACTGGAGTTGATCAGAATGCCGGTCAGGTCGAGCACCGGGCCTTCGGTCTTCGATACGTCCTTGATGGTGTACTTACCAATCTGCAAGCTGCCCGGGTACACCTCGACGGTGTCGCTCGGTTTCCAGCGCCCGGTTTCGATCGCGGCACTCATGGAGATCGCTTTCATGGTCGAACCCGGTTCGAACACGTCGATCATGGCGCGGTTGCGCATCATCGCCGGTTGCAGGTTGCGACGGTTGTTCGGGTTGTAGGTCGGCTGGTTGACCATGGCGAGGATCTCGCCGGTCTTGACGTCCATGATCACCAGGCTGCCAGCCTTGGCGCCGTTCTCGATGATCGCGTTGCGCAGCTCGCGGTTCGCCAGGTATTGCAGACGCAGGTCAATCGACAACGCCAAGGGCTTGCCGGCCTTGGCGTTTTTGGTCACTTGAACGTCTTTGATCAGTCTGCCGCGCCGGTCCTTGATGACCTGACGCTTGCCAGCGACACCGGCCAGCCATTCGTCGTACGCCAACTCCACGCCTTCACGCCCGTGGTCATCGATGTCGGTAAAGCCGACCATGTGCGCGGTGACTTCGCCGGCCGGGTAGAAACGCCGGAACTCTTCGATGCCGTAAACGCCCGGTACTTTCAGATCGAGCGCGACCTGGCCCTGCTCGGGGGTCAGCCCGCGCACCAGATAGATGAATTCTTTATTCGCCTGAGCTTCGAGTCGCTCGGCCAGTACTTTAGGGTCCTGCCCCAGCACAATCGCCAGTGCCGGCCACTTTTCCTTGGCCAGCTGCATTTCCTTGGGGTTGGCCCACAGGGTGGTGACCGGGGTACTCACGGCCAACGGCTCGCCGTTACGGTCGGTGATCAAACCACGGTGAGCCGGAATCGGGATGTGTCGAACACTGCGCGCATCGCCCTGACCAATCAGGAAGTCACGGTCGATCACCTGCAGGTCGACAATGCGCCACGCGATGGCGGCCACCATGACGCCCAGCAAGCCGAGCACCACACGAAACCGCCAAGGAAAGAGTGCCCCTTCGAGTTTCATCATGGCGCCACCATCCGTACGTCAGCGGCGCCGGGAATGCGCATCTTCAGTTGTTCGGTGGCCAATACTTCGATACGGCTGTGGGCGGTCCAGGTGCTCTGCTCGAGAATCAACCGGCCCCACTCTGCCTGCGCCTTGTCGCGCACACTCAACTCGTTGTACAGCGAGTTCAGTAACTGGCGGTTCCAGTGAGCGCTATAGGAAACTCCGATCGCGGAGACCAATACGGCGACAAAAAGCAGCAGCATGAAAAAGCTTCCGCCTGGAAGTGGCTTGGCGAAGAGCTTGCTCACCGAAGTTTCTCCGCGACACGCATGACGGCGCTACGGGAACGAGGGTTGGCTTTGAGTTCGGCTTCGCCAGCGAACTGCGGTTTGCCATGGATCTTGATTTTCGGCACAAAGGCTTCGAAACGTACCGGCAGGTTGCGCGGCAGGTTATCGGTTTCGCCCTTGACCAGTTTGCGCATGAACTGTTTGACGATGCGGTCTTCCAGCGAGTGGAAGCTGATCACCACCAGGCGACCGCCCACTTCGAGGGCTTCAAGCGCGGCTTCGAGACCGGTCTCAAGATCGCCCAACTCGTTGTTGACGTGAATTCGCAGGCCCTGGAACGCACGGGTAGCCGGGTTCTTGCCCTTTTCCCAGGCAGGGTTGGCGACTTTCAGGACTTCAGCCAGATCGCCAGTGCGCTCGAAGGGCTTGATATCACGACGCTCGACCACGGCACGGGCCATACGGCCGGAGAAACGCTCTTCGCCGTATTCCTTGAACACGCGGGCAATTTCTTCGACGGGTGCGGTGTTGACGAACTCTGCCGCACTGATCCCGCGAGACGGGTCCATGCGCATGTCCAGCGGGCCGTCATTGAGAAAACTGAAGCCACGCTCCGGGTCGTCGAGCTGTGGCGATGAGACGCCCAGGTCGAGCAGAACGCCGCTGACCTTGCCGGCCAGACCGCGTTCGGCAACTTCCGAACCGAGCTCGGCAAAGCTGCGCTGCACAACGACAAAGCGGCCGTCTTCGGCCGCTAGCGTTTGCCCGGTGGCAATCGCCTGAGGATCTTTGTCGAATCCCAGCAACCGACCATCGGGACCGAGCTGACTGAGAATCAGGCGGCTATGCCCGCCGCGCCCGAACGTGCCATCCAGATAGCAGCCATCAGGGCGTACGGCGAGAGCCTCAACGGCTTCGTCAAGCAGTACGGTGATGTGGTTAAAGCCGCTATCAATAGTCACAGGATCAAATCACGCAGTTCATCAGGCATGGCGCCCGGTTGTTGAATAGCAGCCAGGTCAGCAGCAGAAACCGCATCCCAGGCATCCTCGTCCCACAATTGGAACTTGTTCAGTTGGCCTACCAGCATCGCGCGCTTATCCAATTTGGCGTACTCGCGCAGACGCGGTGGAACCAGAAAACGACCACTGCCATCGAGCTCGAGGTCGACGGCATTACCAATCAGCAAACGTTGCAAGCGGCGGTTCTCTTCGCGAAGCGAAGGCAGTGCGCGCAGTTTGGTTTCAATCAGCTCCCACTCATCGAGCGGGTAAACACATAAACAAGGATCAACGGCATCAATTGTGACAATTAATTGCCCGGAACTTCGCGAAACGAGCTCGTCACGATACCGGCTCGGCATGGCGAGACGGCCTTTTGCATCGAGACTGATAGCGTTAGCTCCGCGAAACACGTCAGCGTTTCTCCAAATTTTAGCGTTTTACGCTTAAAAAACCCACTTCATGCCACTTTCCGCCACTTGCGCACACTATAGGAATGCGCCCACCACACCGTCAAGGCGCGGATTGAAGGAAAACCCTTACAGATCGGAGATTTAGCGCTGTAAAAGAAGGGGTTACGAGTATTTGGCGGATGATTTGGCTCAATAACTTGAAGCAGCACTGAAGGCTACGTTCAGAAGTTAAAGTGATTTGTTAAGAGTAAGATTTTTTCGGTATTACAAAAGCGCTTCTGCTATTGATTCAAGCAGGGAGGGAATTGGCCACTACCCGGGTGATGCGACTAACGGTTCAAGCGCTGGCTAATCGGTATTACGAAGCCCTTCTGCCACTGATTCAGGCAGGAAGGTAATCACTACTGTACGGAGCCTCTGCCAAGGGCTCAGCAGAGGGCGAATCAGTATTACCACGTCCTTCCGCCAAAAATTCAAGCCGAAGGAACAAAAAGGTGGAGAGTCGATCTATAAGCCGGGTTCTGTCTTGAACAGTCATTCGTCTACGATGGCCATCACTGGACATCTTTAGCAACCTACCCGGTCCCAGCGCGGGCCACGCCTTGGGACCCTATTTGGTCTTGCTCCAAGTGGGGTTTACCTAGCCACGAACTGTTGCCAGTCGTGCGGTGCGCTCTTACCGCACCTTTTCACCCTTACCGGCACCGAAGTGCTTAGGCGGTTATTTTCTGTGGCACTTTCCGTAGGCTCACGCCTCCCAGGCATTACCTGGCACTTCGCCCTATGGAGCCCGGACTTTCCTCCCCCCCCTAATTTTCATAGAGGGCAGCGACTGTCCAATCGACTCTCCGCCGCAAAGGTTAACGGCAGAGCGCCCGAAGAACAAGCGATAAAAGCCTTTGGCCGCCCTGCAACCCGCGTTTTTACTCGCTTTTCTGTTTATCCAGGGCGACCTGATAGAGAACGTTCTTGCGCTCACCGGTAATTTGCGCCGCCAACGCCGCGGCACGCTTGAGCGGCATTTCTTCGAGCAGCAGATTGAGAACACGCATCGCCTCGCTACTCACCGCCTCCTCACTCTCCGGTGCCGACCAGCCGGCCACCAACACCACACACTCGCCGCGCTGCTGATTGCTATCGTTTTCGACGAATGCCCGCAATTCGGCCAACGGCAGCCCCTTGAGGGTTTCAAAGGTTTTGGTCAGCTCGCGAGCAAGCAGCGCCGGACGCTCGGCACCGAACACCAGCTCCATGTCCTGCAAGCATTCGAGAATCCGGTGCGGCGCTTCGTAAAAGATCAGCGTACGCGGCTCTTCCTTTATGGACTCCAGGCGCGCACGTCGCCCCACCGCCTTGGCCGGCAAAAAGCCTTCGAAGATGAACCGGTCAGATGGCAACCCCGCCGCAGACAACGCAGCGATCAACGCGCAAGCACCGGGAACCGGTACTACATTGATACCTGCCGCCCGCGCCTGCCGCACCAGGTGATAACCCGGATCAGAGATCAGCGGCGTTCCCGCATCGGAAATCAGCGCGACATTGTCGCCGGCCAGCAAGCGCGTGATGAAGCGACTGCCCTCATCGCGCTCATTGTGCTCATGACACGCCGCCAGCGGCGTGGCGATCCCGAAATGCTGCAGCAACCGCAAGGAGTGACGAGTGTCTTCAGCCGCGATCAGCGACACGTCACGCAAGATTTTCAGCGCCCGCGCACTGATGTCATCCAGGTTGCCGATGGGCGTCGCCACCACATATAGCGAGCCAGCAACGGAATTCAAAGCACCTGGAGCAGTCAAAGCGCACACCTCATGATCGGTAAAACCGGCATTGTAGCGCGTAGAAGTGCCTTGAATGCGCGCAGCGATCATCTTGCTCCACGCCCTTTTGTTGATCGCCGTAACATTTACACGACCTAAATTGAAGGTTTCACGCCAGTAACATCGCGCCCCGGCCAGCGCTTGGGTACAATTCCACGCTAATTTGATCGAGTATCAGGAACATTACATGATCGCTTGCCTGCGGCTGTTCTCTGCCCTCTGCCTCGCTGCTCTGTTGGCGGCTTGCGCCAGCTCGCCCTCCTCCAGCCTTGGCGAACTTCCACGGACTACGGATGCCAGTATCGAGCAACTGCTCGAACAGGCTACCTCCAGCAAAACGCCGGAGAAAGCCGCCCTGTTTCGCCTGAGCGCAGCAGACCTGGCCTACCGCCAGGGAAATGCCGGCCAGTCTGCACAAATTCTTCAGCAGGTCCCGATGGACCAGTTGAAACCCGGCCAACAGGTGTTCGCCAGCACCCTGGCCGCCGAACTGGCGCTGACTCGCAACCAGCCCAAGGCCGCACTGACCGCCTTGAGCCATCCGAGCCTGCAACACCTGGGCGAGATGCCGGTCGAGCAACAAGTGCGCACCGGCACCGTCCATGCCCGCGCCCTTGAAGCCGACGGCCAGACCCTGGCCGCCGCCCGCGAGCGCATCTTTATCGCCCCACTGCTCAAGGATGACGCGGCCAGCAAAAACCACGAGGCCATCTGGGCACTCATTTCGTCCCTGCCGGCCGACCAACTGCAACCCATCACCACCGACGACCTCGGCGGCTGGATGAGCCTGGCGGTGGCGGTGAAAAACGCCGCTACGCTGGAACAGCAGCAGGCCGCTATCGACAACTGGCGCGCACAGCACCCTAAACACCCGGCCGCACTGGTGCTGCCACTGCCTTTGACCAAGCTCAAGGAACTGGCCAGCCAACCGGTCAGCAAGATCGGCCTGCTGCTGCCACAAGACGGTCCGCTGGCGTCGGTCGCCAAGGCACTGCGCGAAGGGTTCATGGCCGCTCACTACCAGGCCCAACAAGCCGGACAGAAGCCGCCTGCCATCGAGTTCTATGACAGCTCGCACCTGACCTCGCTGGACGACTTCTATCGCAAGGCACAAGCCGACGGCGTGCAACTGGTCATCGGCCCGCTGGAAAAACCGCTGGTCAAACAACTCAGCACTCGCCCGCAATTGCCGATCACCACGCTGGCGCTGAACTACAGCGAAGGCGAGCAAGGTCCGGCCCAACTGTTCCAGTTCGGCCTGGCTGCCGAAGACGAAGCCCGCGAAGTTTCCCGTCGGGCACGCGCCGACGGCCTGCACCGCGCCGCCGCCCTGGTGCCGAAAGGCGAATGGGGCGATCGCGTGCTTAAAGCCTTCCGCCAGGATTGGGAAGCCAACGGCGGTACCGTCGTGGGCATTGAACGCGTTGATCAGCCAGTAGCCCTGGCTCAACAAATCGCCGACCTGTTCCAGCTGCGCCAGAGCGAAGGTCGCGCCAAGAGCCTGCAAAGCACCGTAGGCTCGCAAGTCGCTGCACAGCCTTCGCGCCGTCAGGATATCGAGTTCATTTTCCTCGCCTCGACACCCCAGCAAGCCCAGCAGATCAAGCCAACGCTGAACTTCCAATACGCAGGCGACGTACCGGTTTACGCCACGTCCCACGTGTTCAGCGCCAGCGGCGACCAGAACCAGTACAACGACATGAACGGCATTCGCTTCTGCGAAACCCCATGGCTGCTGGACGCCAACGATCCGTTGCGCAGACAAGTGACCGCTCAATGGCCACAAGCCGCAGGCAGCCTGGGCCGTCTCTACGCAATGGGTGTCGACGCCTATCGCCTGGCACCGCGCCTGGGCCAACTCAAGGCACTGCCAGACAGCTCCATCGAAGGTCAGTCGGGCACCCTGAGCATGACCTCCTCGCAACGCATTCAACGTCAGCTGCCGTGGGCACAGTTCATCAACGGCCAGGTTCAACGCCTGCCTGACACACCACGCTGATGCCCGACAGGTCAGGCCAACAAAGCGGTCGAGATGCTGAAAGCCAGGCGCTCAAGCATCTCCAGCAACAAGGTCTGCGCCTCCTGGCGCAGAACTGGTTGTGTAAACGCGGCGAGCTTGATCTGGTCATGCTTGACGGCGATACAGTAGTATTCGTCGAAGTCCGCTACAGACAAAACACCCAATGGGGTGGCGCGCTCGGCAGCATCGATGCGCGCAAGCGTCAGAAATTGATACTCGCCGCGCAGTATTTTCTGCAGCGCGAGTCGCGCTGGGCCAACTCCCCCTGCCGTTTCGACGTAGTTGCCATAGACGGCAGCGCGGCTCATTTGAACTGGCTAAGGAACGCCTTTGACAGCTGACTGCTCAAAGGCAAGGCCGATCTTCACTCAACACTTTTGCTCTTTGCTTTGCGGGCCGCACATTGCTGTGCCACCAAGCCGCGCTACTTAAGGTCACACAGATGGACATGCAATCGCGAATTCGCCAGCTTTTTCAGGCCAGTATCGATACCAAGCAACAGGCGATGGACGTACTTGCACCGCACATCGAGCAAGCCAGCCAGGTGATGGTCAACGCCCTGCTCAACGAAGGCAAAATGCTCTCGTGCGGCAACGGCGGTTCAGCCGGTGACGCACAACACTTCTCCTCCGAACTGCTCAACCGCTTCGAGCGCGAACGCCCGAGCCTGCCAGCCATTGCGCTGACGACCGACAGCTCGACGATTACCTCGATCGCCAACGACTACAGTTACAACGAGATCTTCTCCAAACAGATCCGCGCGCTCGGCCAGCCCGGCGACGTGCTGCTGGCGATTTCCACCAGTGGCAACTCGGCAAACATTATTCAAGCGATCCAGGCCGCACATGATCGCGAAATGATTGTCGTAGCATTGACCGGACGCGATGGCGGCGGCATGGCATCGCTGTTATTGCCCGAAGACGTCGAAATACGCGTCCCGGCCAATGTCACCGCACGTATTCAGGAAGTCCACCTGCTGGCGATCCATTGTCTTTGCGACTTGATCGACAGCCAATTGTTCGGGAGTGAAGAATGACCCTTAATCGCCTTGGCCTTCTGGCCTTGACTCTAAGCCTGGGCATCAGCGGCTGCACCTCGGTACTCACCGCGACCCGCGACGCCCCCATTGAAGACGATCGCGGCACTCGCACCTTCGGCAGCAAGATCGACGACTCCCTGATCGAAACCAAGGTCGGCGTGAACGTGGCCAAGGCCAGCCCGGACCTGGATAAAGGCTCGCGCATCATCGTCACCAGCTTCAACGGTGTGGTGCTGCTTGCCGGGCAAACGCCACGCCCCGACCTCAAGGAACTGGCCGGACAAGCCGCTGCTGCAGTTCAGCGGGTAAAGACCGTGCACAACGAACTGCAGGTGATGCAACCTTCGTCGATACTGGCCCGCAATAACGATGCCTGGCTGACCACCAAGATCAAAACCCAGATGATCGCCGACGCCAGCATCCCGGGCTCACGCATCAAGGTCGTGACCGAGAACGGCATCGTCTACTTGCTGGGCCTGCTGACCAAACAGGAAGCGGACCAGGCCACCAACCTGGTGCAGGGCGTTTCCGGCGTACAGAAGATTGTGAAGCTGTTCGAGTACATCGACTGATCCACAGCTCCTGCGCAACAAAAAAGGCGATCCTTGCGGATCGCCTTTTTTATTACTTCACAACCTTCAAGCTTGGCCGGCCGCTGGGACGCGGCGGCTCGCTGTCGGGTGGTGGAAGATCATCATCCGGCTCGATCTCTTCCTCGTCCTCCATAGGCGATTCCAGATCGAACACCATGCCTTGACCGTTCTCCCGGGCGTAAATGCCGAGGATCGCAGCGATAGGCACATACAGCGTATGCGGCACGCCACCGAAGCGCCCTTCAAAGCTGACCGCATCGTTGTCCATGTGCAGATGACGCACCGCCGCAGGCGATACGTTCAGGACAATCTGTCCGTCGCTGGCAAAGCCTTGCGGCACCTGCACCGACGGATATTCGGAATTGACCAGCAGGTGCGGGGTGCAATCGTTGTCCACAATCCACTCGTAGAGCGCGCGGACCATATAAGGTCGACTGGAGTTCATAGCGGCTCCTTAAGCCTTAGCGCATATCGCGTTCGACACCAGACAGACTCGCCTGGAAAGCCTCACGCGCAAACTGGCGCTCCATGTAATCAAGCAGCGGCTTGGCAGGCCGCGGCAGTTCAATACCCAGAATCGGTAAACGCCAGAGTATTGGCAGTAGGCAACAATCCACCAGACTTTGTTCCTCACTCAAGAAAAACGGCTTGTCGGCGAACAGCGGCGAAACGCCCGTCAGGCTTTCACGCAATTCCTTGCGAGCCTGCACACGCGCAGGCTCCTTGGTCCGCGAATCCAGAATCAGATCCACCAGAACACACCAGTCACGTTGAATACGGTGAATCAGCAGGCGACTGTTGGCACGCGCCACCGGATAAACCGGCAGCAACGGTGGATGCGGGTAACGCTCATCCAGATATTCCATCACCACGGTCGACTCCCACAACGCCAGGTCACGATCGACCAGGGTGGGCAAGCTGCCGTAAGGGTTCACTTCGATCAGCTTTGGCGGCTGACGGCCCGCCTCCACACTGATGATCTCGGCGCTGACACCCTTCTCTGCCAGTACGATACGCACTCGGTGGGAATAGTGGTCGGCGGGGTCGGAGTAACAGGCCAACCGATTGGTCACGCCCATGGCGGTCCTCCTCGCTTGTAGAAATTATCGGGAGCGGAAAAACGAGCGCGCCCAGAGGGCGCCTCCCGTAACGCCTGGCTGACCAGACTCGTTACACGTTCAGAGACGCCCTTGGGCGCGCGCGATTAACAGCAATTGCTTAAAGCTTTATCAATGCACGTCTTTCCAGTATTCACGCTTGAGCAAGTAAGCGAATACGAAGAAGAACGCCAGGTACAGCAACACATAGGTACCGATGCGCTGATGCTGCAGCTTCACCGGGTTGGCCGAATAGGCCAGGAAGGTCACCAGATTCTTGACCTTCTCGTCGAACTGCTCTTCGTTCAGTGCACCGGTTTTTGGCACGATGGTCAGCTGATCGCACGCTTCATGAGTCAGCTTCGCGCCGGTCAGCGGATCATACTGCTTCTTGCCGTCTTCGACGATTTGAACTTGTTTGCAGCCTACCACCTGACGACCCTGCAGGCCGACCAGAACGTTAGGCATACCGACGTTCGGGAACACCTTGTTGTTCACGCCCCAAGGACGACTCGGGTCTTCATAGAACGACCGCAGGTAGCCGTAGAGCCAGTCAGTACCACGAACGCGAGCCACCAGAGTCAAGTCGGGCGGCGCAGCGCCGAACCAGGTCTTGGCGTCTGCCGGCTGCATGCCGATGCTCATGTGGTCACCGATCTTGGCGCCCGTGAACACCAGGTTCTTCAGCATCAGATCATGAGGAATCCCCAGATCATCGGCAACGCGCTCATAGCGCTGGAACTTGGCACTGTGGCAGCCCATGCAATAGTTGGCGAACGTACGCGCGCCATCTTGCATTGCCGCTTTATCGGAGACGTCGATATCGACTTTTTCGAGCTCTGGACCACCGTGCTCGGCCGCGAAGGACAAGACAGGCAATGCAGCAAGAATCAGTACAGCAAATAGCTTTTTCATCAGCCAGTCACCCTTTCCGGAACCGGTTTGGTCTTCTCGAGCCTGGTGTAGAACGGCATCAGAATGAAGTAGGCGAAGTACAGGAAGGTACAGACCTGCGACAGCAACGTACGCTCCGGAGTAGGCGCCATGACGCCCAGCCAGCCTAGAATCACGAAGGAGATGCAGAACACCCAGAGCCAGATCCTGCTCAGCCAGCCCTTGTAGCGCATGGACTTGACCGGGCTACGGTCGAGCCACGGCAGGACGAACAGCAAGGCAATCGAAGCACCCATGGCCACAACGCCCAGGAGCTTGTCCGGAACCGCACGCAGAATCGCGTAGAACGGGGTGAAGTACCAGACCGGGGCAATGTGTTCCGGGGTCTTGAAGGCGTTCGCCACTTCGAAGTTCGGCTTCTCGAGGAAGTAACCGCCCATTTCCGGGAAGAAGAACACGATCGCGCAGAAGATGAACAGGAACACCACCACGCCGACGATATCTTTCACGGTGTAGTACGGGTGGAAGGCAATGCCGTCCAGCGGTACGCCGTTTTCGTCCTTGTGCTTCTTGATGTCCACGCCGTCCGGGTTGTTCGAACCGACTTCGTGCAGTGCCAGAACGTGCAGCACCACCAGACCGAGAATCACGATCGGCAAGGCCACGACGTGCAGGGCGAAGAAGCGGTTCAGGGTGATACCCGAAATCAGGTAGTCACCACGGATCCACTGGGTCAGGTCGTTACCGATGACCGGGATCGCACCGAACAGCGAGATGATCACTTGGGCGCCCCAGTAGGACATCTGGCCCCACGGCAGCAGGTAGCCCATGAAGGCTTCAGCCATCAGTGCCAGGTAGATCAGCATGCCGAAGACCCACACCAGCTCACGCGGCTTCTGGTACGAACCGTAGAGCAAGCCACGGAACATATGCAGGTAAACCACGATGAAGAACGCCGAAGCGCCGGTGGAGTGCAGCAGACGCAGGATCGAGCCGTACTCGACGTCGCGCATGATGTATTCGACGGAGGCGAATGCCTCTTCCGCCGACGGGGTGTAGCTCATGGTCAGCCAGACGCCAGTTACGATCTGGTTAACCAGAACCAACAGCGCCAGGGAGCCAAAGAAATAGAAGAAGTTGAAGTTCTTCGGGGCGTAGTACTTGCTGAGATGGTCTTCCCACATTTTAGTGGCGGGAAAGCGCGCATCAACCCAATCCATGAACTTGCTCATCACGCTTTCTCCGTATCGACGCCGATGACAATGATGTCGTTCGACTCATAGGAATGCGGGGGAACTGGCAGATTCAAAGGCGCGGGTTGCGACTTGAAGACGCGGCCAGCCAGATCGTAGTGGGAACCGTGGCAAGGGCAGAAATAACCACCTACCCATTTTGGGCCAAGATCGGCAGGCGCTACTTCTGGACGGAAGGTCGGAGAACAACCCAAGTGCGTGCAAATACCGATCAGCAGCAGAACTTCTGGCTTGATCGAACGCGTCTTGGGGTCCACGTAAGTTGGCTGTACCGAATTCTTGGAGTCTGGATCAGAGAGATCACCCTCGATCTTTGCAAGATTCCCCAAAATCTCCTGCGTACGGCGGACGATGAATACCGGCTGACCGCGCCATTCAGCAATCATCTGCTGACCTGGTTCGATTTTACTGACATTCACTTTCACCGGTGCACCTGCGGCTTTCGCCTTGGCACTGGGAAACCATGACCCCACGAACGGGACCGCAGCCCCCACCGCTCCTGCAGCACCCACCACGGATGTGGCTGCTACCAAGAAGCGACGCCGGCCTGCATTCACGCCGTCATTGCTCATTCAGTCCTCTCCCATCAGCTTTGTGGCCTGTTAAATCAGGCATCTACTAAGTAAAAATCTGAACTTATAAAAATTTTGCAGAATGGTAATGAAAAGCCCCAGTTCTGACAAGGTAATTACCATCCGGGGTCAGCGCTAAGCCTTGTAGTATAGGGGCTCTACGGATGTGGCAAGTTGTCACATCATAAATCTTTAAGCAAAAAAAACGCCCAGCTCCGTGAGGAGACTGGGCGCTTTTGAACGCAAAAGCGAATTAACGCTTCGAGTACTGCGGACGCTTACGCGCTTTACGCAGACCAACTTTCTTACGTTCAACTTCACGTGCATCGCGAGTAACGAAGCCCGCTTTGCGCAGAGCGCTGCGCAGAGTTTCGTCGTACTGCATCAGAGCGCGAGTGATACCGTGGCGGATTGCGCCAGCTTGACCACTTACACCACCACCGATCACGGTGACGTAGATGTCGAACTTCTCGACAGTCTCAGTCAATTCCAGCGGCTGACGAACTACCATGCGGGCAGTTTCGCGACCGAAGAAATTATCCAGGGAACGGTTGTTGATGGAGATGTTACCAGTGCCCGGACGCAGGAAAACGCGTGCGGTTGCGGTCTTGCGACGGCCAGTGCCGTAATTTTGAGTCGCCGACATAATGAACTATTCCGTTAAAACTTCAGTTCTTGGGGCTGCTGAGCAGTATGAGGGTGTGCAGCGCCCGCATAGACTTTCAGCTTACGATACATGTCGCGACCCAGCGGGTTCTTAGGCAGCATGCCTTTGACCGCGGTCTCGATCACGCGCTCAGGGGCTTTAGCGATCAGCTTTTCGAAGTTGATCGACTTGATGCCGCCCGGGAAACCGGAGTGGGAGTAGTAGATTTTGTCGGTGGTTTTAGCACCGGTCACACGAATCTGCTCGGCATTGATAACGACGATGTAGTCGCCGGTGTCAACGTGAGGAGTGTACTCAGGCTTGTGCTTGCCACGCAGACGGCTCGCGATCTCGGTGGCCAGACGACCCAGGGTCTGACCAGCAGCGTCGACGACAAACCAGTCGCGCTTTACTGTTTCCGGTTTAGCAGTAAAAGTTTTCATTCTTTATAGCCTCAGGGGCCGCCCTGTAAATTTAGACGGCGGATCTTACTGAATAGTGCGTACTTTGACAAGTCAAAGGCAGCCGGGTACAGACGCTATCGGGGGCTCGGGTCGGCGCGTCCGTTCAACGGCAAGATTCTTCGGCAGGCGGCGCATCACTTCCACTGCAGAAAGAGGTGCGCAATTATGCAGATTGCGAAAAAAAATTCAACCTGCTTTTATGATTGTTTCCCCCCAAGGACTACCCGATGGACTATCGACAGCTGGGCCGTACCAATCTGAACGTGAGCGCAATCTGCCTCGGGACCATGACCTGGGGTGAGCAAAACAGCGAGGCAGAGGCCTTCGCACAGATTGAACGGGCCAAGAGCGCCGGGATCAATTTCATCGACACCGCCGAAATGTACCCGGTGCCGCCCAAGGCTGAAACCTACGCCACCACCGAGCGCTACATCGGCAACTACTTCAAGAGCCGTGGCGATCGCGCCGACTGGATTCTGGCGAGCAAGATCGCCGGCCCCGGCAACACCATCGACTACATTCGCGACGGCCACCTCAAACACAACCGCGAACACATCGTCCAGGCCCTGGACGCCAGCCTCAAGCGCTTGCAGACCGACTATATCGACCTCTATCAACTGCACTGGCCGGAGCGCAGCACCAATTTCTTCGGTCAGCTGGGCTACACGCACAAGAGCGAAGTCAACCTGACCCCGCTGGAAGACACCCTCGAAGCACTCGACGAGCAGGTCAAGGCCGGCAAGATCCGCCACATTGGCCTGTCCAACGAAACGCCGTGGGGCACCATGAAATTCCTCGCACTGGCCGAAGCCCGCGGCTGGTCGCGTGCGGTGTCGATCCAGAACCCCTACAACCTGCTCAATCGCAGCTTTGAAATCGGCCTGTCGGAAATCGCCATCCGCGAACAATGCGGGCTGCTCGCCTATTCGCCGCTGGCGTTTGGTTTTCTGTCCGGCAAGTACGAAGGCGGGGCGCGCCCGGCAAAAGCTCGCCTGAGCCTTTACAGCCGCTTCAGCCGCTATTTCAACGCGCAGTCGGAAGCTGCGTGCAGCCGTTATGTGGCGCTGGCCCGTGAACACGGCCTGGACCCGGCACAAATGGCCCTGGCATTCGTGACCCGGCAATCGTTCGTCACCAGCAACATCATTGGCGCGACCACGCTGGAACAGCTGGACAGCAACATCGCCAGTTTCGATCTGAAACTGTCGGATGAAGTGCTGGCGGGGATCGAGGCGATTCACAAGGATCACCCGAACCCGGCACCTTGATCGACTCATAAACCCAATCGCGAGCAAGCTCCCACAGGTACAGCGTGATCCATGTGGGAGCGAGCTTGCTCGCGATGGCGTCCGCCCAGCCACCTCAGGTCAAAGCGACCGAGCAATGATCTCCTTCATGATTTCATTGGTCCCGGCATAAATCCGCTGCACCCGCGCATCCGCCCAGGCCCGGGCGATCGGGTATTCCCACATGAAACCGTAACCGCCATGCAGTTGCACGCACTCGTCGAGGACCTTGCATTGCAAGTCAGTGCCCCAGTATTTGGCCATCGCCGCCGTTGGCACATCGAGCTTGCCTTGCAGGTGCAGCTCCAGGCAGCGGTCGACGAAGACCCGACCAATCTGAATCTCCGTGGCCATCTCCGCCAGTTTGAAGCGGGCGTTCTGAAAGTCTGCAATCGCCTTGCCGAACGCCTTGCGCTCACGGGTGTAATCCAGGGTCCACTGCAACGCCGCCTCGGCTGAGGCCAAACCGCCGATGGCGACCGTCAGACGCTCCTGCGGCAATTCCTGCATCAGATAGGCGAAGCCCATCCCGGCCTGCCCCAAGAGGTTTTCCTTGGGCACACGGACGTCCTGGAAGAACAGCTCCGAGGTGTCCTGCGCTTTCATGCCGACCTTCTCCAGACGCTTGCCCTTTTCGAAGCCCGGGGTGTTCGCCTCCACCAGAAACAGGCTGGTGCCCTTGGCCCCGGCCTTGGGATCGGTCTTGGCCACGACAATCACCAGGTCCGCGAGAAAGCCGTTGGTGATGAAGGTTTTCGAACCGTTGATCACGTACTCATCACCGTCCAGCACCGCCGTGGTTTTCACCCCTTGCAGGTCGGACCCGGCACCCGGCTCGGTCATGGCAATCGCGGTAACCATTTCGCCGGAGACCAACTTCGGCAGGTACTTTTTCTTCAGCACTTCACTGCCGTAATGCAGGATGTACGGCGCCACGATGTCCGAATGCAGAGAGAAACCGATACCGGTCAACCCCAGTCGACCGACCTCCTCAATCACCACGGCACTGTAGAGGAAGTCCGCATCGAACCCACCGTACGCTTCCGGCAGATGGGAGCAGAGCATCCCCGCCTCCCCCGCCTTGTTCCACAGCTTGCGATCGATATGACCCTGCTTTTCCCACTGCGCATGAAACGGCACGGCCTCTTTTTCGAGGAAGGTTCGTACGCTGTCGCGAAACTGTTCGTGCTCGGAACTGAACAAGGTTCTGGGGATCATCGGGGCACCTGTGGTTATGGTCGATCGCTAATGATTCCCAGAGCCTAAGCCTCCCGCTGATAACAGGACACTGGACACATCAGACAAAAAATAAGACGATCCAGCCGCTTGGTGACCACTTTCCCCTATAAGAATAAATTGAATATGTCTATCCAACTCTCCACGCCCTTGCGGCGCGTCAGCATTCTGGCTATCGACCGGGTTTTTGCATCCACCCTCATGCAAGCCAAGGATTTCTTCCATCTGGCCAGCCTGCGTTACGGCAAACAACTGGGCCACGGCCTGACCCCGGTGTTCGAAACCCGTCTGGTCAGCCCCGACGGCAAACCGGTCAACAGCTTCAGTGATGTGATCATGCCGGTGGACGGCGGCCTGGAAAACGCCGACATCATCATCCTCCCGGCGTTCTGGGACGATTTCGACACCCTCTGCAAACGTTATCCACAGGTGCTGCCGTGGCTGCGCGAGCAACACGCACGCGGCGCGGTGCTCTGCGGTGAAGCCACCGGGGTGTTCTGGCTCGCCGAGGCCGGCCTGCTCGATGGCAAGGAAGCGACCACCTACTGGCGCTTCTTCAACACCTTCGAAGAGCGCTTCCCCAACGTCCAGCTCAATCAGGACAAGCACCTGACCGACGCCGACAACCTGTACTGCGCCGGCGGCACCACCTCGGCCTGCGACCTCTACATCTACTTGATCGAGCGCTTCTGCGGAGCGAACGTGGCCCAGGCCGTGGCCCGCGACATTCTGTATGAAGTGCAGCGCAGCTATTCGCCCGGGCGTATCGGTTTCGGCGGGCAGAAGCTGCATCAGGATGTGATCATCCTGCAGATCCAGCATTGGCTCGAAGAGCATTTTGCCGACAAGTTCCGCTTCGAAGACGTCGCCCGCGAACACGGCATGAGCATCCGCAACTTCATGCGGCGCTTCCAGACCGCCACTGGCGACAAGCCGCTGCACTACCTGCAACGGCTGCGCATCGAAACCGCCAAGGGCTTGCTGTCTGCCAGCCGCAAAAGCATCAAGACCATCAGCTACGAAGTCGGCTACGACGACGCGAGCTTCTTCGCGCGGCTGTTCCGCCAGCACACCGAGCTATCGCCGAACCAGTATCGGCAGCAGTTTCAGCAAGCCGCGTAGGAAACCGACTCAACACAAATCCCCTGTGGGAGCGAGCTTGCTCGCGATGACGACGGCACATCCAGCATTGATGTGACTGACACACCGCCATCGCGAGCAAGCTCGCTCCCACATTGGTTCCTCAGCGCACAAAAAAGGGCCTGCATTGCAGGCCCTTTTTTCGAGGTATTCGCGTTCGAGTCCGCCCTACCCCTCAATACCGCCCAAACTGCTGCCGGTACTCCAGCGGAGTCAGCGCTGTCAGCTCCTTGAACATCCGACGCAGGTTGGAGTCGCTGCTGAAACCCAACTCGGCACTGATCGTGTTGACTGCTACGGACGTGAGGATGAGGCGTTCGCTGACCTGATTCAGCTTGATGCAGCGAGCATAGGTTGCAACGGCAACACCGGTTTCACTGCTCACCTTACGCGACAGCGTGCGCTCGGACATACCGAGTTGCCCTGCCAAGCGCTGCACGGTTTTCTGCTCAGCCGGCAACTGCTCAACCAGCGCATGCAACTGACGCAGCAGCTTGCTCGACTGCTCAATCAGGCTCATGGCCGCAAAGGCGCTATGTGCCTGGGCCGGACGCGCAAGCACCATAAGCTTGGTAAGGTCGCGAAACACCTCCGGGCTGACATACCGCTCGATCAAGGCCTGAGCGATGGGCAAGTAACCGTTCACGCCGGACGCAGTGGCCGTCCGCTCGTTAATGACGCTGTGGCGTTCGCTTTGCCACTTCACGGCTTTATGCCGCTGCGCCATAACCTCTGCCAGCCACCACGTTACCGTTGCCGGCTGACCGTCCAGCTTCCCGCTTGCAGCCAGCAAACAGACACCACTGCAATAACTCCACAGCTGCTGTTTCTTCGAACGTGCCGACAGCGCCGCGACCAAAGGGGCATTGGTGGCTAGCGCATCGTCGACCTGCTGGGCTGACTCGGCCCAAAAACCAGGGATCAACAGCGCATCAAAATCAGACCCCACCAGGGTGCTGTCCACCTGTAACGACAAGCCTTGAGCACATTCAACCGCACCCGCCTGCACTGCCACGAAGCGCGTTTCAAAGAGCGTGCTGGAGGCACGACGATTGGCCGCATGCAACAAATCGGCAAACGCAAACAGCCCCGCCGGCATGCAACGAGGGAAAAGCAGCAAGCCGATTCGAAGAGGTAGAGTCATGGCTGAAATCGAATTAATTATGTCCGAGCCTGCCATTCTGTGGCGTAACCCGACTCGACACAATGGCGCCTCTCCCCCAGAGGAATCGCCATGAAGATTCATCAGCTACGCAACGCGACGATTATTGTCGAGCTCGGCCCTCATCGTATTTTGGTCGACCCGATGCTGGCGCGAAAACACACACTTCCGCCCTTGCGCATTTTCAGCGCACGAGACCGCAACCCACTGGTCGAGTTACCCGGCTCGGCAACGGCCGCACTGGAGTCCGTCACCCACTGCCTGATCACCCATTGCCAGAAAGGACACTTCGACCACCTCGATCGCGCCGCAAAGAAGTGGCTGCGCGAGACCCGAATTCCGGTCATCTGCACACCGCACGACGCCGCCCATCTGGCCGAGCAAGATTTGAATGTTCAGCCGTTACCGGCCGATCACGAGCAACCGAGCGCCTTCCTCGGCGGCCAGATCCGCACGATTCGCTGCACCCATGGTCGGGGGCTGGTAGGCAAGATGATGGAACATGGTGTGGGTTATTTGATTGAAATGCCCGGCGAGCCCAGCCTCTACCTGACGGGCGATACGCTGCTCACGCCTGCCGTTCAGGCGTTCGTTGCCCTGCATCGGCCAGACGTTTCGGTGGTGCCGGCTGGCGGTGCGCGTTTCGATTTGGGTGGGGACATCATCATGGGAATTGATGAGGTGCTGGCATTTACTCGGCAGTCGTCAGGCACAGTGATCGCCAATCACCTTGAAGCGCTCAGCCACTGCCCGGTGACACGCCAGTCACTGGCCAGCGCCGCCCGACAGGCCGGCGTCGAATCGCGCCTGCGGATTCCGAACGACGGGGACCTGCTGGATTTCCAGATCCCGCTCAATGAGGGCGCAACGTATCCATCAACGCTGAAATACGCTACTGGACTGCTTCCGTAGCAGCTGTCGAGCCTGCGAGGCTGCGTTCGGCTGCGAAGCAGTCGCCGAATCAGGTAACGCGTTCCTTCAGGCAAACCGCGTATGCCGGGTTTGCGAGGACTTCGTCCTCGAACGCAGCCTCGCAGGCTCGGCAGCTGCTACAGGGGGAAGTAGAACGACTAAGCCTTGTACAGACCGTTACGGCTTGTGCGCCCGCGAGAGGAACTCGTGGGACTGCATTTCCAGCAGACGGCTGAGGGTGCGCTGGAACTCGAAGTTCAGGCGACCGCCGGTGTAGAGGTCTTTGAGCTCGACTTCAGCGGAAATGATCAGCTTGACGTTACGGTCGTAGAACTCGTCGACCATGTTGATAAAGCGTCGGGCGATGTCGTCGGTGGTGACGCTCATCTGCTCTACACCGCTGAGCAACACGGCGTGGAAGATCTTGCCGAGTTCGATGTAGTCGTTCTGGCTACGCGGTCCGTCGCACAGTTCGCGGAAGTCGAACCAGGCCACGTCGTCGCACGTACGCACGGCACGAATCTCACGGTTCTCGATGATCAGCACATCATTTTCGATGGCCTGAGTGCATTCCGGCGTGAGGGCGCGGAAGCTTTTACGCAGGCTCTCGTGGGACGCTTCGTCGAGTGGAGAGTGAAACAGTTCGGCTTGCTCAAGGTGACGCAGACGGTAGTCGACGCCGCTGTCGACGTTGACGATGTCAGTGTTCTGCTTGATCAGCGCGATGGCTGGCAGGAACCGCGCACGTTGCAGACCGTCCTTGTACAGACCGTCCGGCACAATGTTCGACGTCGCGACCAGGGTCACGCCGTTCTTGAACAGCTCTTCCATCAAGGTGCCAAGGATCATCGCGTCGGTGATGTCGGACACGAAGAACTCATCGAAACAGATCACCCGCGCTTCGTCGGAGAAACGCTTGGCGATGATGGTCAGCGGGTTTTTCTCGCCGCCGAGAGTCTTCATCTCTTCGTGCACGCGCTTCATGAAGCGGTGGAAGTGAGTGCGGACCTTTTCCTTGAACGGCAGCGCTTCAAAGAAGGTGTCGACCAGGTAAGTCTTGCCGCGACCTACGCCGCCCCAGAAGTACAGGCCCTTGACCGGCGCCTGGTCTTTCTTGCCAAACAGCTTGCCGAGCAGGCCCGGTTTGTTCTGCGAGGCCGCGACCAGATCGTCGTACAGGCGCTGCAAATGGCGCACGGCAGTTTCCTGGGCGGCGTCATGGAAGAATTCCGGGCGTTTCAGATCAGCTTGATATCGTTCTAGGGGCGTCATAATTCGTTAGCAAGGCAACAAAAACGGGCCGACACTGTAGCGACGACCCTTGAGAATGGCAATCAGCCCTTGGTCGGGCCGAACCGATGATTATTCCTGAACAGGCGTCAGCGCAACCCGCAAGGCGTCGATGGCGACATCCCGCGCAGCGCTGTCAGCGAAGGCCGGGCTGTCGGCAACGCACTCGCCTTCAAGCCAGACGCTGAAGCTCAGGTCTTCACTGCGAACGTCCAGCGCTTGGCCGGATTGCAGTTGTTTGGTCACCTGGCCTGCGGTTTTGCCGTCAGCGAAGTTGCGCGACAACAGCAGTTGCTCACCATCGGCCGACAGCAGGCGGAAGCGGAAGCTGCCGTCGTCTTCACGGAAGCTGACGAAACGCGCGGCTTTCGCGGCTTTCTTCTTGGTGGTGGCTGCCACTTGCGTCTGCTTGACGAAAGAGCGCAGGCCGACCGCTTCACGCAGCTCGTTGAGGAACGGCGTGGCCACAGCGCGAGCCTTGGCGGCACCGTGCTGCAGAATGTCTTCGAGGTCTGCCGGGCGCTCGATCAGCTGGTAGTAACGCTCGCGGGATTCGCCCAGTTCGTTGTCGAGCAGTTGGAACAGACGATTCTTCGCCTCACCCCAACCCAGGCCCTGCAACAGTTCGCTGCGGAATTCGTCGGACTGCGCTGGAGTGGCGAAGGCCTGGAACAGCGTGAACAGGTGCGAATTGTCCGGATCTTTCGCTTCGCCCGGCGCACGGGAGTCGGTGACGATCCGCGAAATCGCATCCTTCATCTCTTTGGCGCTGGAGAACAACGGAATGGTGTTGTCGTAGCTTTTCGACATCTTCCGGCCATCGAGGCCCGGCAGCGTGGCGACGCTTTCTTCGATCAACGCCTCGGGCATGGTGAAGAATTCCTTGCCCTGACCAAACAGGTGGTTGAAGCGCTGGCCGATGTCGCGGGCCATTTCCACGTGCTGGATCTGATCGCGACCAACCGGGACCTTGTGCGCGTTGAACATCAGAATGTCCGCCGCCATCAGCACCGGGTAGCTGTACAAGCCCATGGTGATGCCGGCGTCCGGGTCTTCACCGGTTTCGACGTTCTTGTCCACCGACGCCTTGTAGGCGTGCGCACGGTTGAGCAGGCCCTTGGCGGCGACACAGGTCAGCAGCCAGGTCAGCTCAGGGATTTCCGGGATGTCGGACTGGCGATAAAACGTTACCCGATCCACATCCAGACCACCGGCCAGCCAGGTCGCGGCGATTTCCAGACGCGAGCGCTGAATGCGCAGCGGGTCATCGCACTTGATCAGGGCGTGGTAGTCGGCCAGAAAGTAGAACGAATCGGCATTGCTGTCGCGGCTGGCGAGGATCGCCGGACGGATCGCACCGGCGTAGTTGCCCAGATGCGGGGTGCCGGTGGTGGTGATGCCGGTGAGGATGCGCGTACGAGTAGTCATGGGTAATCGCTTATCAGACTGCAATCAATTCGAAAGGCGCGGCAGGATCAGATCCTTGAGATCGGTCAGCTTGCCGTGAAAAAAGTGTCCGCATTCTGCCACTTTCAGCAGCTCATGGGGGCGATCGAGGGCGTCAGACCAATCGTAAACCAGTTGCGGATCGATGACTTCGTCGGATTCTGGCTGGATCAACGTCAGTTCGCCGTGCTGCGGCAGCTGATCCTGATCGCCCAGACGCATCACCGCCGGCGCGACCATGAACACGTGTTTGAGCTGCTCGCCCTTGGCTTCCAGCCGTCCACCGAGACTGGCCGCGACGAAACCACCGAACGAGAAACCGAACAGGGTCATGGGCAAACCAGGGTGTTTGGCGCGGAACCATTCAGCCACGGCTTGAGCGTCATCGACTTCGCCGGTGCCCATGTCATGCGTGCCGGCACTCGCGCCAACGCCACGGTAATTAAATCTTAATGTGATCAAACCGGCGTCACGGGCCGTGCGCTGCAAAGTCGAAACGACTTTATTGAGCATGGTGCCGCCCTGCACCGGGTTGGGGTGACAGATCAGCGCCAGGCCACGTGGCTCGGGGGAGTCCAGGTACAAGGCTTCCAGTTGGCCCACCGGGCCATCAATCAATACAGGGGTTTCACGCATAAGCAAGGAAGGAACTCCGTGACCTCTCGAAGGGTCGACTCGTCTAGCTAAAAGTCTGTGCCTGGCATGATTGCGATCTCGTCGCGGTATACAGCGCAGGTCCGAGCCGTTAACGTAAAGCAAAGCCGTTTATAGAGGAAGGACTCGTGGAACACTCGCTCTTAGTTTGGTTGTTGCCGACTCTTGCCCTGGTTGCCGGTGTCGCCATTGGATTCCTGGTTGCCCGCCTTCTGCCGAATGCCGCGCCTAGCAGCACGCAACGTCAGCTGGATGACATTCAGGAACGTTTTGACAGCTATCAGAATGAAGTGGTCACCCACTTCAACAGCACCGCAACGCTGGTCAAGAAGCTCACTCAGAGCTATCAGGAAGTGCAAGACCACCTCGCCGAGGGTGCCAACCGCCTGGCCCTGGACGAACAGACTCGCCAACGCCTGCTGGCCTCCCTGCACTCCGACGCCGCCGTGCAAGCGCCACGGGAACGCCTGACGCCGCCACGCAATCAGGAGCCACCACGCGATTACGCGCCGAAAATGCCAAATTCTCCAGGCATGCTCGACGAGCATTACGGCTTGAAGAAGTAACCCGGTTTCACGCGATATAAAAAAGCCCTCGGACAGGTGATGTCCGAGGGCTTTTTTGTTGCTGAGGATTTGATCGCCTGTGGGGGCCTCATCGCGAGCAAGCTCGCTCCCACACTGGACCGCATAGGGCACAGATTTTGTGTCCACTGAAGATCAAATGTGGGAGCGAGCTTGCTCGCGATGAGGCCCCCACAGGCAACAAAAAAAAGCCCACCCGATCTGCTGAGAATCGGGCGGGCTTTTTACACCTGGGGTTCAGTCAGGTTTTTTGTTACTGGTACTGCTGACCTTGCTGCTGGGCAGGCTGGCCATACTGCTGACCCGGAATCGCCTTGAGGTTAACCTCCACACGACGGTTCTGCGCCCGACCATTCACATCGCCATTGCTGGCAATCGGGTTATCCGGACCGGCACCACGCGCCGACAGGTTGGCACCGCTGACACCTTGCGACGTCAGGTAGGTTGCCACGCTTTGAGCACGACGCTGGGACAGGTCCATGTTGTGCTGACGGCTGCCGGTGCTGTCAGTGTAGCCGACGATTTCAATCTGGTTCTGATTGAACTCTTTAAGCGAACCGGCCAGGTTGTTCAGTGGCTGGTAGAAGCTTGGAGCAATGTTCGCCGAGTCGGTACCGAAGGTGATGTTGCCCGGCATGATCAGCTTGATCTGATCGCCCTGACGCTGCACTTCAACCCCGGTGTTGGCCATGCTGGCGCGCAGTTTCTTTTCCTGCTGGTCGGCGTAGTAACCGTAACCGGCGGCGGAAGCACCACCGATAGCAGCACCAATCAGCGCGCCCTTGCCACGGTTGTTGTGGTTGATGGCAGCACCGGCCACCGCACCAGCCAGCGCACCCAGGCCACCGTATTTGGCGGTTTTGCTCATGCCCGTGGAGCCGCTGTCGGCCTGACCCTGGTTGTCATACGGGTTCTGGTTCGCACAGCCAGCCAGCATGGCCACGGCAGTAGCGACAATAATCAAACGACTCGAGGTGAACATGGAGGAGCTCCTACTTTTACATTCTGTGGTGCAACGGACGTTGGCAATAGCCCCCTGCGGGCGTTGGAACACGACCTGTGGCAAAAATTCCATCAGGTCCTTCCACAGCCTGGAAAATCAGGCCCGCACAAAAGGATTTTCACGCATTTCATCGCCCAGACGAGTATCGGGACCGTGTCCGGTTATGACTGTCGCCTCTTCATCAAGGGTGTACAAACGCTGCTTGATCGAACGCACGATGGTCGCCTGATCACCACCCCACAAGTCCGTACGCCCTACCCCGCGACGAAACAGCGTGTCGCCGGCAATCAGCAGCTTAGCCTCGGAAAACCAAAAGCTCATGGAACCCGGCGTATGCCCCGGCGTGTGCAACGCCACGCCACAACCGCAGGCCAGTTCTTCATCATCGGCCAACCAACGATCCGGCGACGGCACCGGCGTGTACGGCACACCGAACATCTGGCACTGCATCTCCAGATTGTCCCAAAGGAACTGATCCTCTTTATGCAGGTGCAACGTTGCGCCGGTTTTCTCCTTCAACTGACCCGAGGCCAGAAAGTGATCCAGGTGCGCGTGCGTATGAATGATGCTCACCACCTTCAACCCCAACGCATCGAGCCGCGCCAGAATCAACTCATGATTGCCACCCGGATCGACAACGATGGCCTTCTTGGTGATCGGATCACCGATGATCGTGCAGTTGCACTGCAACGGCCCAACGGGAAAGGTTTCGCGAATCAGAGCGGGTTTGGCAGCGTCCATGGGCGTTCCTGAAAAAATGGATCGCCTATTCTGGCACACCCCACCCATCCCGCCGATTGCCATCCTGTTACAAAACGGACAACCCGAATGGGGAATACCAAGCCCCCCAAAGACTGAACACCCAACCTGTAGCAGCTGCCGAGCCCGCGAGGCTGCGTTCGAGGACGAAGTCCTCGCAAATCCTGCCGACACGGAATGCCTGAAAGAACGCGCCGCCTGATTTTACGACTGCTTCGCAGCCGAACGCCGGCTTCGCCAGCTGCTACAAATCGCGTAACGGCCTAACTAACCGGCATCCGGACAACACGCGACTACGGCACCTCCGGCTGATCAAAACTATCCAACGCCCGATTCACCAACAACTCCCCCAACGAAATCATCTGCTGAATCGCCAACGCCACATGCCGACGCGTGCCCTCCAGCTCAAACGCCAAATCACTGGCCAGCACATTCAACGACGCCAACGTTTCCGAGGCATGCGCCAACAGCGTCTCGTTATCCAGATCAGGAATCACCGTAAAAATATTGGAAGGACGCTTATCGGACAGCGGCGCCTCAACAAACGGCGGCTTGAGGTAATGGTCCAGCGCCCGCTCGGCGGCGTCGTGGAGTTTTTTGGAGTCGCTGGAGGCGTAAGGGGAAGTGCCTGGGGTTTCTACGGAATCGGGAGTGACCTTGTGCATGGTGAAGCTCCTAAACAAAGTTATGGATGCTGTATCACCTATACCTGTTCAGGTCGCTAAACCCGATCGCTGAATTGCCAGCGACACCCGGAGGTTATCCGCAGACCTTCCCACTCGGCAACCTTGAAAAGGTGTCGGAAAATTCCTCCAAAATGGAGATCTTTGTAGCCGACTCCTAGGACTGAACCGTTAATACGGGTCCCGATATAGATTTAGCCAATCCGTTGCATCAACGGGTTGAATCCACAGCCCAAAGCAGACATTTGTCTTCCCTGCAAAGCGCCTGTATGAGGACTTCTGGCACGGTTGCTTTCCTTTCGTGCCCAGCGCTACCCTCAACACCTGTCGAATGTCACACGCAAAGGAGTTGCCGTCATGAACCGCCGTTCCTCCACACCTCCTTCGCAAATACCTCACTCGATAGCGGTAAAAAATCCTCATTCCGGAATATTACCTACTAAACCCGCACAAGTTCGTAGTGAAGGGCTTTGTATCTATTCTTAATTTAAATACAAACAAGAGAAAACAAAATGCCATTTAATGATTTTCTGACAGATATCGTGAGTTTACTCAAGCAAAATGGTGAATCTTTTGAGCAAGTCAAGGCCAGCGTTCAAAAGAACAAGATATTCATACACAGAGCCGACTTACTCATAGAGCCTGGTGATTTAATTAGGCGCTTCATGAGTAACGGTGCAGAAGAGACGTACAAGGTCATTGACCCAGGATTTCATGAACAATTTCACGGAATTCCTGCCGGTTATCAAATGGATGTTGTTAAACTTGGATTACCGGACGCAAAAAGTGCTATCCAGCACATCACTTACAACATATCTGGAGCCAACAATCGAATAAATCAAAATTCAACTGATAACTCAGTTAACATTGTGAATTCTAATCCTGACCTACAAGCACACATAGCGGAGCTACGCGAAGAGATCAAGAAACTAAAACTACAAAGCGAGGAGGCCACAGCCTCTTATGAAGTCATTGATGCAGTAGAAGCCCAGTTAAATAACAAAAACCCGAGCAAAGCGGTCATAAAAACTCTCTTAGCTGGACTACCAAGCGCAGGCAACATCGCCTCTATCGGCTCTCTTATAGCATCTTTCCTTGGATAAAAAATGAAACTAGATGATTTCGTTGCAGAGACTTTAAAGCAAATAATAAAAGGGGTTGTTTCTGCTCAAGAATTTGGTAGCGAATACAACGCAAAAATCAACCCTAACACAGCAAGATTCTATAAATCAGCAGAAGGTCAGGCTTACTGCTTAGAAACAGGAGTCCCATTACAACAAGTAGTATTCGACGTTGCGGTGACTGTTTCCGAAGAGCACACATCAAATGATGGAAATAAAACTGTAGGTTCCATCTCAGTTTCACCAACCGGCTCCAGCAGCGCGCAAAACAGCTCGACAAACAGAATAAAATTTCAAGTACCAGTGCTCCTACCAACAACTATTGGAAATCACAAAAAATAGTACACTGACAAGATATTTACTGCGAAAAATTAACGATTTTATTTATTCACCAAATTACCTTAGCAAACAATAGACCTGTCCCTTTCCGCTGTATAAACCAAGTGTGTTCCACCACTAAACAAAAGGAAATCAAAAATGGAACCTACAGTATTTATTTCTTATTCGCACGATGATCAATCTCACAAAGATTGGGTTTTACAGCTAGCCACAAGACTACGTTCAAATGGTGTAAATGTACTTCTAGACCGCTGGAATCTAAAGTTAGGTCAGGACCTAGCAGCGTTCATGGAACGAGGATTATCAAAATCAAATAGAGTTCTTTGCATCTGCTCTCAAACATATATTAAAAAAGCAAATGAAGGTCAAGGCGGAGTTGGTTATGAGAAGCAAATCATAACAGCAGAGTTACTTTCTGACCTTAACACGAACTGGGTTGTACCCATAATTAGAAATAACCCAACACAAAAAAAGGTTCCCACATTTCTAGGCGGCCGGCTTTACATAAGCTTTGAAGTTGAAAATCTGTATGAAAGTCAGTATGAAGAACTTTTGAGAGAGATTTTAGATGAGCCTGCATTGCCAATTCCTCCTATTGGAGCAAATCCATTTAAAACCGCCAAATACTTCGCAGAGCAAAAATTCATACCAAACAATGAAAAGTACGTTTCACCTGCAATGAAAGGCAGGGTTACTTTTGACTACTCCAACAATAATGGCCATTTCTGCATTGGTCAAAGCGAGTTACTGTTCGAGCTAGAGTTCATAAAATCAAGCGATAGCTGCATTCAGATTTATAATGACCCAGCGAGCATCAAGACAGTAGCAGTAGTAAAAGATAAAAACATTATTACAGATATTGATGACGCAAGAAACTACGATAGCTCATCGAGATCAAGACGTCCGAAAACCAATCAGATCGCGATCTTACAGAACGTCAATGGATTTTATGCGGCAATCAAGATCCAAGACATCAAAGATGATACTCGCGGCGCAGACTTTGATGAGATAACTTTTGAATACATCATCCAGACCAATGGAAGCCCTAACTTCACATCTTTACGTTAGTTTGTTAAAAAGAGGAAGATATGAGGAGAGACCACAATTATATTTTTAACAAACCATGATCTACCCCAAAGACTTTCAAGGTAGTAGCTAGAAACCACCGGAAAACTAATATGGATAAAGAAGTTTATGCTTTTGATCTGAAAATGATTTGTGGTGGGTATGTGTACTTCTCCACATATACGTCATTTGAGCGATTCGGCAAAAATCATCGTGAATTCAGGAAGCCCTGCACCGTTTCTAAGGAGCTTTTTTCAGAAGCTGCACGAGAACTGGGCCATAACCCTATAAAAATTGAAAATGATCACTCCTTTAACATCTGGCTTAACGCCAGAGGATGGGCAATTATAGAAGAAAATTTTGTTCGCAAGTCAATGCAGCAATGGCTGAAATCTAAAGAGTGCATAAACTCTGCAACCGGTGTTTTTACAGATATTGAGATTTCGTCACCTAGCACATTGAAGAGAACTTATTCAGGAGTAAAAAAGAAGCAAATATTGGCCCGAGATGGCGGGAGATGTTTAAGATGCGGCGCAGAAACAAAACTAACAATGCAGCATGTGATACCTTATTCAAAGGGAGGGGAAAGCACATCAAGAAACCTAGTCACCCTTTGCGAACCTTGCAATCAGTCACTTGCAGACGAGATGGATTTGAGTCTTTTTTCTGCCGCTGGGTTGCACTATGACTACGACAGGGCACTGATAAATCATCGGTGGTTTTCGGATGAGCAAAGATTTAAAGCATCGCTGATCTCAGATAATCTCATGCAAACTAGGTGTGAGGTATGGTAGTAGCTAATAAAGGATTAAAAACGTCCACTCGGGATACCAGCAACAAAAGGCATCCCCATTAGATTACCGCTACAGAGATGAAAGGTCAGGTTAAAATATAAAAAGGTCGCAACATACCGCCCCTCCTTCAACCTACTCAGATAACTTCCCAGGGAAAACAAGATATGCTGAAAATCTTTCTAAGCTATGCCAAAGAAGACTACGAGCGCGTCAATCCCTTCTATAAAAAGTTGCTATCGCTTGGTTTTGAACCTTGGATTGATGCAGCAAAACTTATGCCCGGTCAGAACTGGGAGGTTGAAATCGAACGAGCTTTCTCTGAAGCAAATGTAGTATTTCTTTTTTTAAGCAAATGCAGCGTAAACAAGCGAGGTTTTGTACAAAGAGAAGCAAGCCAAGCTTTTGACAACTTGAGATACAAACTCCCATCAGACATCTACATAATCCCAATCCTATTAGAACAATGCGAGGTCCCTGTAAACATCAGTAAACGCCTACAGTTTATTAACGCTTCTATTCCAGATTTATGGGAGAAAATATCCATATCGCTCAATCAAGCGGCTATTGAGCAGGAGATAATTCTACAGCAAGGCGGTATTTATGGACCATTTCGCGTCTTCGACAATGAAATAAAAGAGGAATGGGTAGGTAGACCAGGACATAAAGTTCAAATCCCCTACCCCAGCTTTTCTTCCGAGCAATATCCAGAAATTGCAACCACTCTTTCAAAACTCTTTGAAGGAAGAGCTCATAACGCTTTGATCGAAAGCAGGTCAACACCTTGGACACAAGATGCCCCCAATGGTTTTAATTCCCTTGACAATGAACGATGGGATACGTATGCGATCACATATGCAACAGATCATATATTGAGCATCTATTACAACGTGGGTTGGTATGGTTCAGGAGCTGCGCACTCAAACAACCACTTCGAGAATTTTAATTACGTTATAAGTGACGGGAAAATATATCCATTTACATTATTTGAATTATTCCAAGATCCCGATAGTGCGCACCAGACAATCTCAAAAATTTGTCAAAAATGCATTGAGAAAGAATACTGGGAAAAGACAGGACAAGTACCTAATACACACAACATCCAAGAAATAGAAAATGGTGTTAACCAAAGAGAAAACCTCCAGCATTTTTCGCTTTCCCAAGAAGGTATTACTTTTCTATTTAGCCCTTATTCCGTAGCCTGTTACGCACTTGGCAACTTCACGGCAACTGTATCTTTTTATGACTTACTCCCTTTCATTAAACATGATGGTATTTTCAAATCCATCAAGAGAGAATCAACTACACTTTGAATCGCCACCGCTTTCGTAAACATACTGGAACGTTCTGCAATAGTTGGTTTCCGGCCGATTACAACAAGCAGAAACCCGCTGACAATAGTAAGTATGGGGAGAGACCACGATTATAGGTTTTAACAAACGTGGTCTATTCCTGAGCCCCCTTAAGCACAGTTGCTAGCGTCACTCGTCGTACATCAACTCCAAACTGCTTATCCACTCATCTGCGGCATTGTACCTTGCGTAAAAAATTTGCCTCTCTATTTCGCTTAAACCTTTGAAAAACCTTAAGAAATAGTTATCGCTGTAGTAACCCTGTGCGCCTTGCATATTTCCGCCCCACCATGATGGGTTGTACCCATCAAAAGCTATCCAGGGTGGAGGTACAGAGAATTTCTCACTGTGAATAGCATTCAGAAAATCAGTGCTGTTCGTAACCAACCGTGCGGTGACAGAGTTGAATTCTCTAGTGGATACAGAAAAAATCAAGTGTTCATTCTTTTTAGTGCTCTCATACCGCTTCACGGGTAGATCGTCGAACATTTTCTCGTTTACAAATTTGAAGCTTGATTCCACGATCGCCCAAAACGTATGTATGTCGCCTCCATCGATCAGGAGCGAAGCGTAATAAGCTGGAATACCTACATCTTCCAAAGACACCGCTCTCAGCTGGCCAAACTGAGTGTGGGTCGTGTGCAACAAAGGCTCAGTAAAAACTGATTTGAGCTCTGCTATGGAATACCCGACAACTTGTTCCTTGGTGTCTTGCCTTACAAAGGTCTTGATACGGCTAAAAAAGCTCATAACCCTCCTCATTCCTTGAGATATTCAATTAGCCAAGTCGCCCCGCGATAATCGGCTGCGGCCCCACAACACATCAAAAAGCCAACTGCAACGTCTCCTTCCCCTCCAACCCCAACAAAAACTGCTTCGCCCCCAACCCACCCGCAAAACCGGTCAAACTCCCCGAAGCCCCAATCACCCGATGGCACGGCGCAACAATCGAAATCGGATTCTTCCCATTCGCCGCCCCCACCGCCCGAACTGCCTTCGGATTACCAATCTGCTGGGCAATCTGGCTATAACTGCGCGTCTCCCCAAACGGTATCGTCAGCAACGCCTGCCAAACCTTTTGCTGAAACTCCGTCCCGGCAAAATCCAGTTCCAGCTCAAAGCAATCACGCTCTCCCGCAAAGTGCTGATTGAGTTGGCGCTCAGCCTCCAGCAACACCGGGCTGTGGATATCTTCGTGCAACGTGCCGAGGCGAACCCGGTCGGGCTTATCGTTCTCCCACAGGATCGCGCAGAGTTTGTTGTCTTTGGCGACCAGGGTGAGGGTGCCGACGGGGGATTTCATCAGTTTGAATACGTACGACATGGTTGACTCCTTGATCCGACGGGGGCTTCAGACGTCGCTGGACGTTGAAGGCGATCGTTCATCTGTGTCAGAGGACGTATTCAGAGTAATTGTGGGTTCGAACGCAAGAACTACGTTTCTTGCGATTGAATTTCGCCGGCTGATGCCACCGGCGTTTGGCGCTATTGATCTTCAGCGTCCTCGGTCTCTTCAACAAAATAGCAATCACGGCGTTTGCCGCTGGGGTCGATGATGAAGACGCCCTGCCCTCTGCCGCACTCAAACGAGTGGGGGGTTGAATAGGCTCTTCTCTTGTCGATCCAGGCATTCAGTTGGGAGATGTAGATGGCCATGCCAATGGCGATGCCCAGCACCAGCAGCAAGCAAAAAATAAACTGTGCGGTGTAGTGGTCGCTTTCCTTTTCCGAGCCTGCGGGTTGCATGTCGAGGTCCTGTTGTTGAAACACGCCGTCACGATAAGGAGCAGCGGGTTAACGTCAGGTGAACATTGTCGCGACGCAAGGTAACTCCGCTATCCTCTGCCCCACTAGTGAAAAACCGTGGGTCTGTGCGTGCATATTCATCTGTTGTTGGTCGAAGACAACATCGACCTGGCGAACACTGTCATCGAGTACCTGGAAATTACCGGGATCGTCTGCGACCACGCCAGTGATGGGCAAATGGGTTTGAACCTGGCGCTCGCTCAGCACTATGACGTGATCTTGCTGGACATCATGCTGCCGCGCCTGGACGGCCAGCAGGTGTGCAAAAAGCTGCGCGAACAGGGCAATCAGACGCCGATCCTGATGCTTACCTCCCTGGATGCCCTGGCCGACAAACTCGCCAGTTTCTCGGTCGGGGCCGACGATTATCTGGTCAAGCCGTTCGAGCTGCCTGAACTGGTTGCACGGATTCGTGCCCTGAGCCTGCGCCGCAGTGGTCAGGCCAGCCGCTTGCAAGTCGCTGATCTGATCATGGACCTTTCAACGCGCAAGGTCAGTCGCAACGGGCAGGAACTGCACCTGTCACCGACCGGCTGGACGTTGCTCGAATGCCTGATGCGCGCCAGCCCCGCCACCGTCAATCGCGAGCGTCTCGAAGCGGCGATCTGGGGTGACGAATTGCCGGACAGCAACACGCTCAAGGTGCACATGCACCGTCTGCGTAAGGCGGTCGATAAAGACTTCGACGTGGCGCTGATCCACACCTTGCCCGGTATAGGCGTTCAACTGGGGGCGACATGCGCAAAGGCCTGAGCCTGAAGTGGGTGATCAGCGGCAGCCTGCTGTTGATCATTGCCGTGGTGCTGATCATCTATAACCAGCTGCTGCCGGTGTACACCATGCGCGGGTTGCTGTTTACCGCCAGCGCGATGATGGAAGAGGAAGCGCAGTACTTCGCCCGGCATTACCAGCAGGACCCGACGACCCCGCCGCCCGATAATTACTTTCTGAAAAGTGCTGTCGGTAAGGAGGCCCTGCCGAAAGAGGTCCGTGACCTGCTCGACACCAAACCGAGCCTGGTGTTTGGCGCCGTGCAGTTCTTCGGCGACATCGATTCCGATGACGATAATGACGGCACGGCTATCCTGATCCACCCGTTGTACGACGGTAAAACGCTGTATATGTACGACACCGACCACGACCATGAAGAAGGCGGCGTGGTGGAGACGCCGTTGTCCGATGCCTACCTGGAACACGAGTTGGCGATGATCAGCATGATCGGTTTGGCGGTGTTTATTCCCGCGCTGATCATCATTGCCCTGCTGGTGTGGTGGGTGGTCCGGCCGCTCGGTCGGCTGACGCAATGGTCGACCACTCTGGAAAGCGTTGGCGCGGCGCCGAATGGCCGACCGCATTTCATCTTTCGCGAGTTCAATGTGCTGGCCGATTCACTGGCCCACAGCGTGCACCAGGTTAAAGCCGCGAGCCTGCGTGAAGAGCGTCTGCTGCGCTACACCAGCCATGAACTGCGTACGCCGCTGGCGGTGCTCAAGGCCAATGTGGAATTGCTCGCCGTGCAGTCCGGCGGCGAACTGCCGCCGCCTTTGCAGCGGATCGAGCGCTCGGTGCTGAACATGCAGCGGATTGCCGAAACCTTGTTGTGGATGAGCCGCGAGAGCCCGGAAGCGCTGCCGGAAGAACCACTCGACATGCGCCTGTTGCTCAATGAACTGATAGAAGAACATCGCTACCTAATCGGCAAACGCGATATCGAGTTGATCCTGCGCATCAGCGACGAACCTTGCCGGCTGCCCCTGACCGCGTGCCGCATCGTTGTCGGTAACTTTCTGCGCAACGCCCTGCAATACGCCGACGATGGCAGCGTCGAGATTACCTTCGAACAGTTGCAACTGCGCATCGTCAACCGGATACGCGACACCCCACAGCATCAGGAATCTACCGATTTCGGCTACGGCCTCGGGCTCGAACTGATGCGCCAGCTCTGCGCAAAACTGGGCTGGCACATCGAGGTCGCGCCGAAGAAGAACCGCTTCACGGTTACCCTAAATTTTTCGGTTCAGGCGCCGCAACAGCTCAATCCGTAGCAGCTCAATCTGTAGCAGCTGCCGAGCCTGCGAGGCTGCGTTCGAGGACAAAGTCCTCGCAAATCCTGCATACGCGGTTTACCTAAGAGAACGCGTTGCCTGATTTTACGACCGCTTCGCGGCCGAACGCAGCCTCGCGGGCTCGGCAGCTGCTACGGGTCGTGTGTTGCGCCGAATCTCATCACCGCCGCAAGCTCCCTCATCTGGCCCGCCTTGCTCGCACCTGGCGGGCAGTCGATTAATGCGCCTCCTCCAACTCGTCATGCAGCAAGCCGAAGATCTCCCGCTTCATCTCGATAAACGAACGCTCCATGACCATGTCCAGGGTGCGGGGTCGTTCGATCGGCACATCGAGAATCTGTTTGATCCGCCCAGGCTTTGCGCCCATCACATAGACCCGGTCGCCGAGCAGAATCGCTTCGTCGATGTCGTGGGTGACGAACAGCACGGTCTTCTTGCTGTTGCCCCAGACCCGCAGCAGCAGTTGCTGCATTTGCAGGCGGGTCTGGCTGTCGAGGGCGCCGAAGGGTTCGTCCATCAGCAGGATTTGCGGGTCGTTGGCCAGGGCGCGGGCGATGGCCACGCGCTGCATCATGCCGCCGGAGAGTTGCTTGGCGTAGTTGTCGGCGAAGCCGGCCAGGCCGACTTCGTTGACGTAGTAGTCGACGATTTCCTTGCGCTGGGCCGCTGGCATGCCGCGACGCTTGAGACCGAACTCGACGTTTTGCCGCACGGTCAGCCAGGGGAACAGCGTGTAGCTCTGGAAGACCATGCCGCGATCCGCGCCGGGGCCTTCGACGTGCTGGCCGCCGACGTAGATCTCGCCTTCGGTGGGTTCGGCCAGGCCGGCGGTCAGGTACAGCAGGCTGGATTTACCGCAGCCCGAAGGCCCGACCAGCACCGCGAACTGCTGGTCCGGCACTTCGAACGAAACTTTTTCCAGCGCGGTGAAGATCCCGCCGTCAGGCTTCTGGTAACGCAGGCTGACCTTGTCCACTTGCAGCCGTGGCGCGGCGTGCACCGGGGCGGCAGTGGGTGTGGTGAAGCGATGATTGGCAGCGGTTACTGAGCCCATGCGGCGATCCTCAGTCGAAGGAAACGGAACAGTTGATCGGTGACCAGGCCCAGCAGGCCGATGATCGCGATCGCCAGAAAGATCACATCCACCTGAAAGCCGCGCATGGCTTTGAGGCTCAGGTAGCCGAGGCCGCTGGAAGCGGCCACCAGTTCGGCGACCACCAGGTAGGTCCAGGCCCAGCCCATGGTGACGCGCAAGGTGTCGAGCACACCTGGCAACGAGGCTGGGGCGATCACATGCAGCACCGCGTCGCGGCGGTTCGAACCGAGGGTGTACGAAGCGTTGATCAGGTCCTTGGAGATGCCTTTGGAGACATCGGCAATCATCACCAGTTGCTGGAAGAACACCCCGAAGATGATCACCGAGACCCGCTGCTCCAGACCGATGCCAATCCACAGGATGAACAGCGGCACAAAGGAGGTCACCGGCAGGTAGCGAATGAAGTTGACCATCGGCTCGAGGAAGGCCTGGACGATGCGGAAGCTGCCCATCAGCAGCCCCAACGGCACCGCCACCAGCGACGAGACGACGAAGCCGACCATCACCACTTCCAGGCTCGCCCAAACGTGGACCCCGAGTGTGCCGTCGCGCGCCAGGCGTATGGCGGCATCAAGCACCGCGCCGGGTGTCGGCAGGAACATGCCCGGCACCACGCCGCCGTAAGACAACCCGGCCCAGAGACCGACCAGCAGCACCCAGGCCAGGCCGCTGGCGCTCCAGATCACCTTGACCGGCAAGCCGGTCTTGGGCGTGATGCAGCGGCTCAACCATGAATTTCGCTTGAACATGGCCACCTCCTACAGTGGGCTGACGAAGCGGTTGTCGACCAGTTCGTCGTGGCTGACGTTGTAGGGCTTGCCTTGCAGTTCGCTGGCGGTTTCATTGGCGATTTTGATCAACGCTGCGCTGTCACCCGGCTTGCCCGGCGAGCCAAGGAGTTTTTCGCTCATGGCCTGATCGTAGAAGCGCACGCCTTTGGCGGCCGCGGCCAGTTCCTTCGGATCGGCGAGGTAACCGCCGACGCCTTTGGCCATGATCGCGTAAGCCTCGTCCGGATGCTCCTGGGTGTATTTCACCGCTTTGTACAAACCGGCGACCAGGGCTTTGACGTCTTCCGGTTGTTTCTCGATGACGTTGCAGTTGAGCGCCACCACGTCGACGATCACGCCGGGGGTGGTGCTGCTGTCAATCAGCACCTTGCCTTGTTTCTTGTCACGGACCATCGACAGATGGGGTTCCCAGGTCACGGCGGCCGGCACACGACCGGCGATGAACGCGGTGGCGGCATCGTCGGCAGTCATGTTCTGCACAGTGATGTCGCTCATTTTCATGCCGTTCTTTTTCAGCAGGTAAGAGAGCCAGAACTGCGAGGTCGAACCTTCGTTCACCGCCACGGCTTTGCCTTTGAGCTCTTGCAGGCTCATGACGTCCTTGCCCACCAACACACCGTCGCCACCATGGCTGTCATCCAGAGCCGCTACCGCTTTGAAGCAGAACTGCGGGCGATACTTGAGCACTTCATCGATGGTCGAGGCCGAGCCGGACAACTGGCCGGAGGCCTGGGCGGCCATGTACATCGAGGCTTCCTCTACCACTGGCAGTTCGACGGTCAGGCCGTTTTCCTTGAAGTAGCCCAGGTCCTGGGCGAGGTAGAGGGTGCCGTAACCGACCCACGTGGTGTGGCCGATGGACAGGGTGCCGGCCTGGGCGCTGGTGGCGACCCCGGCAGCGATGGCGGTGATCGCGAGTGGCTGAGCGAAACGGGTTAGCAAGGACTTGATCATGGAGCACTCCCACAGCTGTTGATTTAGTTTTGTCTTGCGGGGCAGTACGGCCAGTGGCCTCGAACAGGTACAGCAAGCGGTCTCTGAATGGACCTTGAGGTGGTCAGCGTTCGGCTGACTGGCGAGGTTGATGTTGGCCCAAGGGCGACCATAGGAAAACGAGGAAATATGTCGCCGCGAATGAAGAAAAACCTCGGTAGCGCGCACTGCAAAAGGGCGCCGTGGGCGGGGGTGCCCGGGGTGGGTGCAAGGCGTGGGAGAGGGGTTGAATGGGCAATAGCTATCGCGAGCAAGCTCGCTCCCACAGGGGTTCTATGTCGACCCCATTACCGAAGTCGACGCAGTTCCAATGTGGGAGCGAGCTTGCTCGCGATAAGGTCCGCAGGACCTTCCAGCAATATTAGAGCCGGCCGTAGAGCGCACAGCAAAGGGCGCCATGGGCGGGGTGGGTGCAAGGCGTGGGAGAGGGGTTGAATGGGCAATAGCTATCGCGAGCAAGCTCGCTCCCACAGGGGTTCTGTGTCGACCCCATTACCGAAGTCGACGCAGTTCCAATGTGGGAGCGAGCTTGCTCGCGATAAGGTCCGCAGGACCTTCCGGCAATCTCAGAGGCGGTCGTATTCCTGCGCCGTACGATCCACTGCGCGCAAGGTTTTGCCGACCAGTTCATCCACTTCTTCACGCGTGGCAATCAACGCCGGGGCCATGATCATTCGGCCCAAGGTCGAGCGAATGATCACCCCTTCTTCGAAGCCAATCGTGCGGCAGCGCCAGGCGATGTCGTTCTCGTTGGCGAAGCGTTTGCGGCTGGTTTTGTCCTCGGCCAACTGCAAGGCCGCGACCATGCCCACGCCCTGGATATCACCGACCAACGGGTGATTGCCGAACACTTCGCGCAGGCACTTTTGCAGGTACGGGCCTATGTCGTCCTTGACCCGCGTGACCACGCCTTCATCACGCAAAGCCTTGAGGTTGGCAATCGCCACCGCTGCCGCCACAGGGTGCCCGGAATAAGTCAGGCCGTGGGCGAATACCCCGCCCTGCTCCACCAGTACCTGGGCCATTTTTTTCGACAGAACCAGACCGCCCATGGGGATGTAGCCCGAGGTCAGGCCCTTGGCGATAGACAAGGTGTCGGGCTCGAAACCGAAGTGCTCGTGGGCGAACCATTCACCGGTGCGACCGAAGCCGCCGATCACTTCATCGGCGCACAGCAGCACGTCGTACTTGCGGCAGATCCGCTGAATTTCCGGCCAGTAACTCTCTGGCGGAAAGATCATCCCGCCAGCGCCCTGGAACGGTTCGGCGATGAACCCGGCAACCTTGTCGGCGCCCAGTTCAAGAATCTTCTCTTCGAGTTGCTGCGCCGCCCGCAGGCCAAATTCGGCCGGCGTGAGGTTGCCTTCATGGGCGAAGAAATACGGCTCATCGATGTGCGCGATGTCCGGAATCATCCCGCCCATTTCGTGCATGAATTTCATTCCGCCCAGCGCCGTCGCGGCCAGGGTCGAGCCGTGGTAACCGTTCCAGCGGCCGATCATGACTTTCTTCTCGGGCTTGCCGAGGATTGTCCAATACCGCCGCACCGTGCGGATCAGCACCTCGTTGGCCTCGGAGCCGGAGTTGGTGTAGATCGCGTGGCTGTAGTGCCCCGGCAGCAGGCTGAACAGCAGCTCGGAGAGCTCGATCACCTGCGGGTGGGTGGTGTGGAAAAACATGTTGTAGTAAGGCAACTGCTCCAGTTGCTGGCTCGCCGCAGCCGCCAGATCCTTGCGCCCGTAACCGAGGTTGGTGCACCACAGTCCGGACATGCCATCCAGATAACGCCGACCGTCGTTGTCCCACAGATGCAGGCGGTCGCCACGGACCATCACCCGTGGCCCTTCGTCGTTGAGGGCTTTCTGATCGACGAACGCGTGGATGTGGTGCGCAGCATCGGCGGCCTGGTAGTCGCGGGTTTCACGTGGGGTGGTCATCGCCAGTTCTCCGTTTTTATTGTCAGCGCAGTTGAAACCAGGTGGTCTTCAACTGGGTGTATTTATCGAATGAGTGCAACGACAGGTCACGGCCAAAACCGGACTGCTTGCCGCCACCAAAAGGCACCGTCACGTCGAGCGCATCGACGCTGTTGACCGACACCGTCCCGGCACGCAATTGACGCGCCACGCGGTGGGCGCGGTTGAGGTCGTCGGTCCACAGTGACGCGGCTAATCCATAGACGCTGTCGTTGGCCAGTTGCAGTGCGTGGGTTTCGTCATCGAATGCCGTGACGGCCAAGACCGGGCCAAACACTTCGTCGCGAAACAGCGGCATGTCCGCCGTCACGCCGGTAAAAATCGTCGGCTGAATGAAGTTGTCCGAACCGTTGAAAATCGACTGCTGACCACCGCACACACGCTTGGCTCCCTTGCGCTCAGCCTGCTGGATGAACTTCATGATCCGCGCCGTTTGCCGGCTGTCGACTATCGCCCCTGCGGTACTCGACGGGTCCAGCGGATCACCCGGCTGCCAGCGCTCGACCTGAACCTTGAGGCGCTCAACGAACTCGTCATGAATCGAACGCTCCACCAGCAGCCGCGAGTTGGCCGAGCAGACCTCGCCCTGATTGAAGAAGATCCCGAACGCGGCTTTCTGCGCTGCCAGGTCGAGGTCCTGACAATCGGCGAACACCAGATTGGCACTCTTGCCGCCGCACTCCAGCCACACCTGTTTCAGGTTCGACTGCGCCGAGTACTGCATGAAATATTTGCCGACTTCGGTGGATCCGGTGAACACCAGGCAATCGATGTCCGGGTGCAAACCCAAGGCCTTGCCGGCCTGTTCACCGAGGCCGGGCAGCACGTTCAGCACGCCTGCCGGCACACCCGCTTCCAGCGCCAGCTCGCCCAGACGCAAGGCGGAGAATGGCGATTGCTCGGCCGGTTTGAGGATCACCGAATTGCCTGCGGCCAGCGCCGGTGCAAGTTTCCATGCGGCCATGTCCAGCGGAAAATTCCACGGCACCACCGCGGCCACCACGCCAAGGGCCTCGCGGGTGATGGTCGCCAGTACGTTCTGCGCACTTGGGGCGATCTGGTCGTAGAGTTTGTCGAGGCTTTCGGCGTACCAGCGAAACACCCCGGCGGCGCCTGGCACATCAATGGTGTAGGCGTCCATCACCGGTTTGCCCATGTTCAGCGAATCGAGTAGCGCCAGTTCTTCGCGATTGGTCATGATCAACTCAGTCAAACGCAGAAGCACCTGTTTGCGCTCACTGGGTGAGCGCGCCGACCAGACGCCCGACTCAAACGCCTGCCGCGCGCTGATCACCGCTGCATCGACATCTTCACTGCCGCACGCGGCCACCTCGGCCAACACGGTGCCCGTGGCAGGGTTGATTGCGGCAAAGGTTTGCCCGGACTGCGCCGACCGCTGTTTTCCATCAATCAACGCCTGGGTACGAAACTGCAGCGCGGCAGCCTGGCCTTGCCAATATTCAAGCTCGAACACGTTCGGATGCTCCTTGGACTTTTTATTGTGCAATCGATGGTGGCTTAGCCGGCTGCAGGGGAAAAATAGTAAATATGTGGTCGCAGGCCATGAAAAAACTGGGCAGCCAAACTCCCCGCGTGCGCGCCATGTGGTTATTGTTCAAGCACAACAAGACCGTCGCCCCAGTGGATAAGGGCGGTGCGCACATTGCTTGGGTTCAACGGTCGAGACTGGCGTCGAATCCATCCACCCCGAGGTTTGCTGTGGCTGCCTACAATCTGCGTCAATTGAAATACTTCATCACCACCGTCGAGTGCGGCAGCGTCGCCGAAGCGTCACGCAAGCTGTACATCGCCCAGCCGTCGATTTCCACGGCGATCAAGGGCCTGGAAAACAGCTTTGGCGTGCAGTTGCTGATTCGTCATCACGCCCAGGGCGTTTCCCTGACACCCAGCGGCGCACGCTTCTACCGCAAGGCTCAGGAGCTGCTGCGCATGGCCAAGGAGTTCGAACAGAACGCCCTGGCCGACAACGACGTGGTGTCCGGGCAGATCGATATCGGCTGCTTTGAAACGGTCGCGCCGTTGTACCTGCCGCAATTGATTGCCGGGTTCTCGGCGTTGTATCCGGGGGTGGAAATCCGCATCCGCGACGGCGAACAGCAAGAGCTGGTACAGAATTTAACGTCGGGTGCTTTCGATCTGGCGATCCTTTACGAGCACGACCTGGACGCCACCATCGAAACCGAACCGCTGATGCCGGCGCAACGGCCTTACGCGCTGCTGCCGGCCGATCATCGGTTTGCCCAGCAAGCGCAAGTGTCCCTGCGCGACCTGTGCCTGGAACCGATGATTCTGCTGGACGTGCAGCCGAGCCGAACCTACTTCGTCAGTTTGTTTGAGGAACTCGGATTGACGCCCAGAATTGCCTTCAGCTCACCGTCGATCGAGATGGTGCGCGGGATGGTTGGCCAGGGTTTCGGCTTTTCGATTCTGGTTACCCGACCGCATTCGGAATGCACCTACGACGGGCAGAAAGTGGTGTGCGTCGACATTGTCGAAGAGGTGACCGGTTCGGGGCTGGTGGCGGCCTGGCTCAAACGCGGGCAACTGACCAAACCGGCGCAGTTGTTTGCGGATTATTGCCGGGAGCAACTGACCGCCAAGGCCCGGCCCTGATTGCAGGACGTTACGCCAACAAGCCCAGTTCCTTGGCCCGAGCCACGGCTTGGGTGCGGCGTTCGACACCGAGTTTGCTGTTGATGTGGCTGGCGTGGGTTTTGACGGTGTGCAGCGAGATAAACAGCTGATCGCTGATTTCCTGGTTCGAGCAGCCTTGGGCGATCAATTGCAGGACTGCCTGCTCACGGACGCTGAGGGCTTCACCGGGGTGCTGCGGCTCAACCGTCTCGCGGGCAGCGACTTGAGGCAAGCGCTCGAGCAGACTCTCACGCAGCGCACCGGCGGGACACTGCGCCAGTTGCTCACGCAACCAGTCCGGGCGTTCGCGTAGTAACCCGTCAAAGGGTTGCAGGACGCCACCGGCCGCCGCCTCGAAGGCCAGCCCCAAGGCTTGGCGCGCTTCAGCTTCACGGCCATTGTTCAGCAGCAGCGCCACCTTCTGACTCAATGCCATCACGCAGAGCATCTGCCTTCCGGTCTTCTGCCCATGTTCCAGCAGTACATTCAACCGCCCCTCAGCCAGCATCGGCTGCCCCTGGATGGACTCCAGCAGCGCTTGCTGCAATTCGATGTGCAGCGGCATTTGCGGATGAAACTCCGGCGGCGCCGCGGCGTGCTCGCCGTTGTAGGTCTGACCGAGTCGCGCCAGCCAGGCTTCTGCCAGGTCGGTACGGCCCTGAGCCAGCCACAGCTCGCATTTCACCAGCGTGATCATCGCCAGGTAGTAAATCGGCGGCACGTCCCAGATGTGCATCAGCCGTTCGGCCTCGGCCAGTTCGGCAAACGCCCGGGCGAACTCGCCTTTGCTGCCTTCAAGCTTGGCGATCACACAATGACCGATCAGCACGCTGATATCGCGGCAGGCCCGTGCTTCGTTCAATCCCGTGCGCAAACGCGCCAGCCCGGCTTCGGGCTGCAGGCGTAGGGTCAGCAGAAAACCTTCGTACAAGGTCAGGCGTGCGCGAATCGCATACAGCCGCTGCGACGAAAGCCCCTGCAAACGTTGCTGGCCCTGATGCACTTCATCCAGCGAACGGAGAATTTCCCCACGCGCTTGCAGCACTCGTGCGCGGTCGTAATGGGCCAGCGCCTCGAACAGCGGGTTACCGACCCGTTGCGCCAGTTCCAGCGACTCACGGTTCAAGCCCCGGGCGCGCCACAGATCCGCGTCGGCGATCGCCAGGTTGGACAAGGTCGACAGGCACATCAAGCGCTGCCCGTAGCGTTTGTGCGGCAGGCTCTCCAGCGCTTCGGTGCAATACAGCAGCGTCAGTTCACGCTGGCCGCGACCACGGGCGATGATCCCGCTGAGCGCCAGCCACTGCGCCAGCATGGATTTCTGCGCGGTGGCCGACGGTGCCGGCAGGAAGCGACTCAAGTGGCTGGCCAACTCTTCAGCCGCATCGAGTTGGCAGGCCAGCCCCAGTGCCCAGCTGTACAACACGATCAGCCGCGGGGTGCTGATCAGCAGGCTGTCGGGCAAGTCCATTTTCCAGCGCAGCAGCATGCCGACGTTCTGTTCGGCCAGCAGTTGTTCTTCGGAAAGGTTCTGTACCAGGTTAGCCGCGACATCCAGGTGTCCGGCGCGCAATGCCTGCTCCACCGCTTCATCGAGCAAACCCTGGGCATTGAACCAGCGACAGGCGCGCAGGTGCAGGCTGGCGGTGGGCACCATGGCATTGGCGGTCGGCCGGCTGCGCAACAGATCGGAAAACAGATGGTGATAACGGTACCAATGGCCGTGCTCGTCAAGCGGCACCAGGAACACTTGATGTGACAGCAGAAAGCGCAGGATCTCGGCGCTGTCATGGGCTTCGCGCACGGCGTCGCAGAGCTCGCTGCAGAAGCGCTCTTGCGGTGCGGTGTCGTATAGAAACGACTGCACTTCAGCGGGCAGGCAGTCGATGACTTCTTCAAGCAAATAGTCGCGTATCAAGCCTTCGCCACCGTGCAGCGGCTGCGGTAACGCGCCGCCATGGCGCGCTTCAGAGGCGGCCAGCAACCAGAAACGCAGCCCCGCGACCCAGCCCTCGCTGCGCTGGATCAGACTCTCCAGCGCCTCGCCACGCAATGAACTGCTGTGTCGATCAAGCAGCGCCAGGGACTCGTCGTGGGTCAGGCGCAGGTCCTGTTCGCTCAACTCAAGCAATTGTCGCGACAGGCGCAAACGCGCCAGGTGCCAGTCGGGACGCTGGCGACTGGTCACCAGCACCAACAGGCCATCGGGTAAATGATTGAGGAAAAATTGCAGGCAGCGATCGAGCACCGGGCCCTGGGCCAGATGGTAGTCATCCAGAACCAGCAGCAACGGCGCACTCGGTGACAGGTGAGTCGCCAGCTCATCGAGCAGCCCGTCCAGCCATTCTTCGAAGGCGAACGGTTGATGGCGTTGACGCATTTTCAGCAGGCCAAGGGCCTGGCTGCCCAGCTGAGGAAAATAGTTTTGCAGGCCTTCAAGCAGCCGTTCGAGGAAGCGTCCGGGGTCATTGTCGCGTGGGCTCAACCCCAGCCAGAGACTTTGCCAATGCGCCGGCAGGCTCTGACAGAACTCCACCGCCAATGAGCTTTTACCGAACCCCGCCGGCGCGCTGACCAACAGCAATCGCCCTTGCAACCCGGCACTCAGCCGCTCGCACAGACGAGGCCGCAGCACATAGCTGTCGGGCAAGGGGGGCCGGTAAAAACGCCCTTCCAGCACAGGCATTGCCGCGCCGGATGGCCTTTGGATTCGGAACAGGTCAGTCATAGCCAACTCTTGTTTAGGTGCTGTTGTCGGCATTGCAGATGTCCGCAGACTAGCGGTAAACCGGAGCGGATTGAAGGTTCCTGCTACAAATGGCTACAAAAAGACTACGAACAAAAGTTGCGGGGCTGGTGATGCACCGATCTTTTTTTGAGACAAAAAAAACGCCCCGAACCAGTCGGGGCGTTTTTCGAGGATGCGGCCTCTGTGTTACGACACGTTAGCGAACGCCGTCCTGAGCCAGTGCAGCCGGGGTGAAATCACTGGTGCTCGCGGTGAAGCCGAAGTCATACGCACGTTTCTCTTCGTTCTTCATGCCCAGTGCCAGGTAGCGGCCAGACTGCAGGTCGTAGAGCGCTTCCAGGGCATACCACGGCACTTGCTTGTCGTAGTAGTTCTCGGAATGCGCCTCGGCCACACGCCAGAGTTGGCCACGACCGTCGTAGTGATCGATGACCGCGGCTTGCCAGGTGTCTTCGTCAATGTAGAAGTCACGCTTGGCATAAATGTGACGCTGACCTTCCTTCAGGGTGGCAACCACATGCCAGACGCGACGCAGTTCGTAACGCGTCAGGTCCTGGTTGATATGACCGGCCTTGATGATGTCGTCGTACTTGAGCGTTGGCGAGTCGAGTTTGTAGCTGTCGGAGGCGATGTACATCTCTTTCTTGCCTTCGAGCTTCCAGTCGTAACGATCCGGTGCACCGTTGTACATGTCCAGGTTATCGGAAGTACGCAGGCCATCGGCAGCCGTACCCGGACCGTCATAGGACACTTGCGGGGCACGACGCACACGACGTTGACCGGCATTGTAGACCCACGCCGAACGCGGCTCCTTCACCTGGTCGAGGGTTTCGTGGACCAACAGTACGCCACCGGCCAGACGCGCCGGCGCAGTCACTTTCTGCTTGAAGTAGAACAGGATGTTGCCCGGGTTTTTCGGGTCGTAATCCTTCATTTTGTCGCGGAATACGAACTGGTCCTGGAAGTACACCATGCTGTACGAGCCGTTCGGCTGCGGCGTGGCCTGGGTCACCAGACGGGTCACGCTGCCACCACGATAGCGAGTGATGTGGTTCCAGATGACTTCGACGCCGCTTTTCGGAATCGGGAACGGCACGGCCGTTTTGAAGTTCTCCAGACCGTTGCCGCCGGACACCAGGTTGGTGTTGGTGGCGTTTTCCTTGATGGCGGCGAACACGTCATCCGGCACGGTCGCGCCGCGATGAGACGGGTAAACCGGCATTTTGAAGGTGTCCGGGTAACGCTTGAACATCGCGTATTGGCCCGGCGCCAGTTTGTCTTTGTACTTGTCGACGTTTTGCGCGGTGATGGTGAACAGCGGTTGCTCACTGGCATACGGGTTCGACAGGAAACCCTTGCTGTCGACGCTGCCGGCGTTTTTCTCCATGGGTTTCCAGGCCGGGATCGAGCCATCGGCATTGCCTGCCATTTCCGCGCCCATCGGCGTCAGGCTCTTGCCCAACTTGTCCGCTTCAGCAGCCGGAACCGCTGCCATGACCGCGGTTGCCAGCAGCGAAAGCCCAAGGACACCCGCTTGCAAAAGACTTTTGGTTACTTTCATATTCTTGTTTGTCCTGAAGATGCAGTGCTTAGAAGTTCACGCCGACGCTGAGCGCAACGAAGTCGCGATCATCCACGGTGCTGTACTTGCCGCCAAAGAAGTTGGTGTACGCAAGGCTCGCGGTGTAGGTGTTCTGGTACTCGGCATCGAGCCCCAGGCTGACCGCCTTGCGACCTTCCTCGAAGTTGCCGCCAGGGCCTGGCGAGTAACCGCTGACGTCATGGGACCAGGCGACGTTCGGCTTGAGGTTCACACCGGCGAAGACGTCCGGGTATTCCCAGATGGCGCGGGCGCGGTAGCCCCAGGAGTTGGCGGTGGTGAAGCCGTCGTTGTTGCAGTTGGTGCTGCGGTTGTTGGCCGACGCACCTGGCCCGGCACCGTTGATGGTGGAGGTGTTGAGGACCTGCGAGCAGGTGTCCAGACCACCCGTGGCGGGCAGTTCGCCTGGGCCGAAGACCGGATCGCGACCATAGCGGACATCGGACGTGCTTTCCAGGCCACCGACGTGAGTCAGACCGACTTCACCCACCAGGGTCAGACGCTGGGCGCCCATGACCTGATCGAAGAAGTGCGTGAAGGTGGTCTGGATCTGGGTAATTTCCTTGCGGCGATAGCCATGCAGGTCTTCCCCTGGAACACCCTGGAGCAAGGAAGCGTTGGTCAGCGCGCCACCCAGCGGACGAACACCGGCGAACAGGATATCGGTGGAGTTCAACTGCACCGGCGCATTCGGCCGGTAGCTGATCTCACCACTCCACGCCGTACCGGTAGGCAGGGTGGTGGAGAAGCTCAGGCCATAGAGGCGGATGTCTTCCGGGTACTCGACGAAGTACTGCGAGTTACCCGCGACTACCAGCGGCCCCAGGGCCTTGAATGGACCCGGCAAGGCTGCGACGCCGTTATAGATCGACTGCGGAGCACCGGTCGCACTGAAGATCGGCGCACGGCTGTGGTAGTTCATGAAGTAGGCGCCGAACTCGGTGTCCAGCGGATCGAACATGTACTTGAAGGCCGCGCCCCACTGGCCGCCGTTGCTCGCCTCACGGTCCCGACCACGACGCACCAGTACACCCTCGTTGTTGACGTCGACACCATTCGCGGCCAATGGCCCCAAGGCGATGGCCGGGATGGTCGAGCGCTTGTTCAGTACGCGCAGATTGTCGGTGCAACCGTTGGCAATGATGTCTGGCTGGGAGAAGAAGGTACCGCAGTTGTCGACAACGGTCTGGTCCCAGCCGATCTGGTAGAACGCTTGAGCCGACAGGTTCTCGGTCAGGCTTTGCGAGATGTAGAACATGTTGACCGGGATCAGGCCTTCCTTGATCTCGGCACCGGGACGACGGAATGCGGACACGTCGATCGGGTTGATCGAGTTGATGCCGCCACCGATGAAGGTACTTTCACCCCAGTTGACCACCTGTTTGCCCAAGCGCACGGAACCCGGCTCATCGGCAATGGAGTAGTTGTGGTAGACGAAAGCGTCGAGGATTTCCCCACCCGACGACCTGGCGCCTTCCTTGCGTCCATCATTGCTGACGTTCTTGAATTCCAGGTCCTGGTTTTGCAGCGCGAAGTCGTACCAGTATTTACCGCGTACGAAGACGCCGGTATCGCCGTATTTCAATTCAAGGTCATGGATGCCCTTGAAGATTTTTGAAAAGGCTTGCCCGCTCTTGAAGTTCAAATGGCCGTCATCGGAGGTCTGGGACAGGCCCTTGCCACCGTTGTTGACACCGATCAGGTTCTTGTTCGGTTGTTGGGTAGACACACTCATGCCCAGGGAGAGGGACGAGTCGAACTGACCTTCGATTTCACCGATGTTGAAACTGACGCCGAATGCGGGTCCGGCGAGCGTAGAGGCGAGACTGACCGCCAGAGGCAATTTCGCCCGGCGCCAGAACTGGTTTACTGATGTCATCGACGCTACTCCATGTGCTTTTATTGTTATGGCAGTGAGCACTTCTAAAAACGCTCTGAATGGTAGGGAGCCCATGTCGTCCCGAAGTCATTCAAAGTTGCATCGCCCCGTTTTGTGCGTTTGCCCCGTTCTTAAAAATCCTTGAGCGGACTATAGCCAGCAGGTGGTACTGCTTGATCCCTCTAAAGTGTGATTTGCAGCCCCCGACCACCCTGGAACAGTCCTGTGCCAGCCCGACAGATGTCGGCCCGGCAAGGATGGCTGAAAATTCGGAATAAACAAGTCAAGCGCTTGCTTGGTGGGCTTGCCGGGCCCTTTCGGGCACGGCAAAGGACGCTTAAAGCGTCGAGAGGAAGGTGCTGTTGCTGGCCTGCCATTGCGCGATGTCGACGCGGATACGCTTCTTGTCGAGCTTGCCGACACTGGTCTTGGGAATTTCAGTAACAAGAGCGATCTGGCTCGGGATGGCCCACTTGCTCAGGTGCCCCAGTTCGACGAAAGGCTTGAGGTGTTCCTTGAGCTCCCTGGCGCCTATCGCGTGGCCTTCACGGAGTACCAGCAAGGCAAACGGGCGCTCGCCCCATTGCGGGTCAGGGATACCGACCACTGCTACTTCCCGTACCCCCGGATGACGGCTGATCAGGTCTTCGAGGTCCAGGGAGGAAATCCACTCGCCACCAGTCTTGATCACATCCTTGATCCGGTCACGGATGTCGATTACCCCCATGCTGTCCAGGGTCGCCACATCGCCAGTGTGCAGCCAGCCCCCGGCCCAGAGCTCTCTGCCCTTCTCGGGTTCGTTGAAATAACCTTCGGTGAGCCACGGCGCACGCAGTACCAGTTCGCCCTGGGATTCCCCGTCCGCCGGCAAGAAGTTGCCGTCAGCGTCAACGATCGCCGCTTCCACCAAGGGGCCCGGCACGCCGGCCTTGATGCGATACGTGGTGCGTTCGTCTTCGGTGCCGGCCATCAGCTCATCGTTAAGGTGGGCGCAGGACACCAGCGGCCCGGTTTCCGACATGCCATAGGCGGCGGTCAGTTGAATGCCCTTGGCCTTGGCCGCATCGTACAGCGCGCGGTTCAGGGCGCTGCCACCGATGACGATTTTCCAGCCGCCGAAATCCGTACCTTGCGCGGACTTGGCGTTGAGGACCATTTGCAGGATGGTCGGCACGCAATGGGAGAAGCTGACCTTCTCCTTGCGCCACAACTCCACCAGGTATTCCGGGTCGTAGCGGCCGGGGTAAACCTGCTTGAGCCCCAGCATGGTCGCCACGTACGGCAAGCCCCAGGCATGCACGTGGAACATCGGGGTGATCGGCATGTACACGTCGTTGGTGCCCAGCAGGCGCACGCTGTCGATGCTGCCCATGATCGTCGACACGCCCATGGTGTGCAGCACCAGTTGCCGATGGGTGAAATACACGCCCTTGGGATTACCGGTGGTGCCGGTGGTGTAGAAGGTGGTGGCGACCGAGTTTTCGTCGAAATCTTCGAAGGTGTACTGGGTGCTCGCGGCAGCCAGCAGTTGCTCGTACTCGCCGACCAGGTTGGGCAGGTCGGCGGTTTTTTCCGGCAGGTCGGTGAGCAGCAGGGTTTTCTCGACCGTGGTCAGGTGCCCGGCAATCGCCTGGTACAGCCCGACGAACTCGCTGTTGACCAGCACGAAGCGGTCCTCGGCGTGGTTCATGGTGTAGAGGATCTGTTCGGGCGACAGGCGCACGTTGATGGTGTGGATCACCGCACCGATCATCGGGATGGCGAACATGCATTCAAGGTAGCGATGGCTGTCCCAGTCCATCACCGCCACGGTATCCCCGGCCTTGACCCCGGCCGCCGTGAGCACGTTGGCCAGCCGCGCGACACGCTCGATGAGGGTCGGGTAGCTGTAGCGTAACTGGTCGCGGTAGACAATCTCGCGGGTTTTCTCGTAACGGCTGCCGGACATCAGCAGCCGCTTGATCAACAGCGGGTATTGATAAGCGCCTTCGGCTGGCGGAATAACACGCGTCTCCAACATAAGCATCCCTTTATCTGACTACACGGTCGTGACTGAAAAGATAAGCACTTTAGTCAGCCGGAGCGCCAGCTAAATCAGCCAAAGGGATGATTTGCAGAGCTGTACAAATGCTAGCTTTGCGCCAGCATTCGTTTCCAAGAGTGGATCAATGCATTTCGGTCAGGGCCAGCTTCACGCCGATGGCGATCAGTACCACGCCCATCGTGCGGTCGAACCAGTGGCCCATGCGGGCAAAACCGGCCCGTACACGCTGTTGGCTGAACAGCATCGCCACCAGGCAGAACCAGATCGCGGTGGCCACTGCCAGGTAAACACCGTAACCGGCCTGAATTGCCAGCGGCGTGTGCGGGTTGATCACCACGGTGAACAGCGACAGGAAAAACAACGTGGCTTTCGGGTTCAGGCCGTTGGTCACGAAACCTGAGGTAAAGGCGCCGCGTGCGGTGCGCTCGCCGGCTTCCTTGTGCAGGTTTTCGGTGGCCGGTTTTGCCGGTTGCGCACGCAGGGCCTTGAAGCCGATGTACAGCAGGTAGGCGGCCGCCAGCCATTTCAGCGCGTTGAACAGCATGATCGACTGCGAGACGATCAGACCAATACCGAGCAACGAGTAGCCCACGTGCAGGAAGATCGCCGAGCCGACACCCAGCGCCGTCCAGGTCCCGGCGCGACGACCGTGGGTCACGGCCTCACGCACCACCACGGCAAAGTCCGGACCCGGGCTTGCCACGGCAAGCAGGTGAATCAGGGCGACGGTCAAAAACTCTGTCCAGTACATGGGGGGGCTCCTTTAGGCCAAGCGTAACGACTTGTTTCATCTGGTAGGCTCGGCAGATTACGCCTTCAGACTCTCGTGCAAAAGGTACAGTTAATGACGAACAATCGCCGCGCCGTATTCCTCGACCACAGTTCGCTGGACCTCGGCGACCTTGACCTCAGTGGATTGCAGCAATGCTTCGATGACTTGCAACTGCGCTCGCTGACCACGCCCGACAACATCGTCGAACGTCTGCAAGGCGCCAGCGTAGCGATCAGCAATAAAGTCCTGCTGAACGCCGAAACCCTCAAGGCCTGCCCCGAACTGAAGCTGATCCTGATCGCCGCCACGGGCACCAACAACGTCGACCTGGCCGCCGCCCGCGCCCAAGGGATTACCGTGAGCAACTGCCAGGGTTACGGCACGCCGTCGGTGGCGCAGCACACGATCATGTTGCTACTGAACCTCGCCACCCGCCTGAGCGACTATCAGAAAGCCGTCGCTGAAGGTCGCTGGCAGCAGGCCAAACAGTTCTGCTTGCTGGATTTCCCGATCGTCGAGCTCGAAGGCAAAACCCTCGGACTGCTCGGCCATGGTGAATTGGGTGGCGCTGTCGCGCGGCTGGCCGAGGCCTTTGGCATGCGTGTGTTGCTCGGTCAATTACCAGGGCGCCCGGCCCGCGCCGACCGCTTGCCGCTGGATGAACTGCTGCCGCAAATCGACGCGCTGACCCTGCACTGCCCGCTCAACGAACATACCCGCAACTTCATCGGTGCCCGTGAACTGGCGCTGCTCAAACCCGGCGCCTTTGTGGTCAACACCGCACGCGGTGGGCTGATCGATGAACAGGCCCTGGCCGATGCCTTGCGCACCGGGCATCTGGGCGGCGCGGCGACTGACGTCCTGAGTGTCGAGCCCCCCACCGCCGGCAATCCGCTGTTGGCCGCCGACATCCCGCGCTTGATCGTCACCCCGCACAACGCCTGGGGCAGCCGCGAAGCGCGGCAGCGGATCGTCGGTCAACTGACCGAAAACGCTCAAGGCTTCTTCAGCGGTACAGCGCGGCGGGTCGTCAGTTGATAAACTGCCGCACTTTTTTTCAAGGAGCAGAGTATGGATCCGCGCAGTGAAGTACTGCTTCGTCAGGCCGAGTTGTTTCAAGGCGAGTTGTTGCTGGCCGGTTTGCCCGCCGATGACTTGCTCGGCAAATTGCCCAACGCTCACGGCTGGTGCTGGCATGCAGGCGACCAGGCGGCGCTGGACGCACGCTTTGCCGAGCGCAGCCACTTTGGCGTGAATGCTCCAAGCCGCGAGTTTGAAACAGCCGTGGTGTTCCTGCCCAAATCCAAGGATTTGACCGATTACATCCTCAACGCCCTCGCCTCGCGCCTGGCCGGTCGTGAGCTGTACCTGGTGGGTGAAAAACGCAGCGGCATCGAAGGCGCGGCCAAACAGCTGAACCCCTTTGGCAAACCGCGCAAGCTCGACAGCGCACGCCACTGCCAGCTCTGGCAGGTCACCGTGGCCAACGCGCCCGAGGCCAAATCGCTGGAAAGCCTGGCGCAGGAATACGAACTGCCGCTGGCTGAAGGTCCACTGAAAGTCATCAGCCTGCCCGGCGTGTTCAGTCACGGTCGACTGGATCGCGGCAGCGCCCTGCTGCTCGAACACCTGGACAAACTGCCAAGCGGTCACTTGCTCGACTTCGGTTGTGGTGCCGGTGTGTTGGGCGCGGCGGTGAAACGGCGTTATCCACACAACACCGTCACCCTGCTCGACGTTGATGCGTTCGCCGCCGCCAGCAGTCGCCTGACATTGGCCGCCAACGGTCTGGAAGCCGAGGTGCTGACCGGCGATGGCATCGACGCTGCGCCGATGGGTTTGAGCGCAATTCTGAGCAATCCGCCGTTCCATGTCGGGGTTCATACCGATTATCACGCCACGGAGAATCTGCTGCGAAAAGCAGCCAAACATCTGAAAAACGGTGGCGAACTGCGCCTGGTGGCCAACAGCTTCCTGAAATATCAGCCGCTGATCGAGGAGCATCTCGGTGTGTGTGCGATCAAGGCCGAAGGTCAGGGTTTCCGGATCTATCGGGCCAAGCGCGGCTAGAAATTAGCGCTTGCCGAATGGATTTTGCCTAGGCAGAATCCGCTCCGTCCTAGGGGAGTAGTCTCCCACGAGCGCCATGCTCGTCCGGCATACGTCAACATACTTGGTCCTCAGACCATGGCGTATGCGACCCAAGCGACCGCACAGACGGATCGCAGGGTTTGACAAGACCTATGACACGCACACCTTACCCGGGGCGGGGAGGCTGTACGTGTCATAGCCGTGTCGACCCGCCCCTTAGGAAAACCCTGATGCTGGATTCTCTGCTCGTTCCCACCGCAGTCGTTGCCTTGGCCGAAATCGGCGACAAGACGCAATTGCTCGCGCTTATTCTCGCCGCACGCTTTCGCAAACCCTGGCCGATCATCGCCGGTATCGTCGCTGCAACCCTGGCCAACCACGCGGCTGCGGGGGCTGTAGGTGCCTGGTTCGGGAGTTTTTTCTCGGATGCGACGTTGCACTGGATCCTCGCCGCAAGCTTTACCGCGACGGCGCTGTGGACCCTGGTGCCGGACAAGATGGATGAGGACGAAGCCAGCACCGCACGCAAATTCGGGCCGTTCCTGACCACGCTGATTGCGTTCTTCCTCGCCGAGATCGGTGACAAGACCCAGATCGCCACTGTGATGCTCGCCGCTCAGTACCCTGAGCTGTGGCTGGTGATCATCGGCACCACGCTCGGCATGCTGATTGCCAACGTGCCGGTGGTGCTGGCAGGTAATTTTGCCGCGGACAAACTGCCCCTGACCCTGATCCGCCGCCTGGCAGCGTCGGCGTTCTTCATCCTGGCCATCGTGGCGGTGTACAAGGCGATGCAGAGTAGCGGGTGGGTGTAATGCGATAGGTCAGTAAGACCGCGTCATCGTTCATCGCGAGCAAGCTCGCTCCCACACTGGATCTCTATCATTCGCGGATTTTGTATCCACTGAAGATCAACTGTGGGAGCGAGCTTGCTCGCGATGAGGCCATTACTGACGATATAAAACCATCAGGACTTTTTGGCCTTCAGGTAAAGCGGCATGACTTTCGGAATCGCTGCCTTTAGCGACTCAACCCGGCTGCTGGAGGACGGGTGAGTGCTCATGAACTCTGGCGGCGAACCTTCGGAAGCCTTGTTCATTTTGTCCCACAGAGTAATCGCCGCGTTCGGGTCGTAACCGGCACGGGCGGCCAGTTCCAGGCCAATCAGATCGGCCTCGTTTTCATTGGCGCGGCTGTTGGGCAAGGTCATGCCGTAGTTGGCCACAGTGTCGGCCAATGCCAGGGTGTCCTGCCCCAACCCGAGCAAGGCACCCGCGCCCTGCTTGGCCATCTCAATGCCATAGGCCTTGGACATCGCTTCACGACCATGCTCGCGCAGGGCGTGAGCGATTTCATGGCCCATGACCGCAGCGATTTCATCGTCGGTGAGCTTCAGGCTGTCGATCAGCCCGGTGTAGAAAATGATCTTGCCGCCAGGACCACAGTTGGCGTTGAGCTCGTCACTCTTGATCAAGTTGACTTCCCACTGCCACTGCGCCGAATCCGGCCGGAAGACCGGTGCCTGCGCAATCAGCCGATTGGCAATCGCCTGGACCCGTTTGGTCTCGCTGCTGTTCTTGTCCAGCACACCCTTGTTGCTCGCCTCACCCACCGTCTTTTGGTAGGACTGGGCATACATCTGGTTGACCTCATCGCTCGACAGCATGCTGAACATGTACTGCTTGCGCTCCACGCCCACCGCGCCGCCGTTGGTGGTGTTGACCGATTGGCAACCACTGAGCAGCAGACTTGCACCCAGCGCACACAAAACCAAACTCTTGCTCATGAAAACACTCCCTGAAAACATGCCGCGTATCCTAGGCGGTGCATTGTATCGGCGCCAGATACAACAGACGTGTTGCACGGCATTTACCGATACATTCCATTTTATTGTCGCAATAAATTCATAACCCCCCGCGCGCCCGAAGCACGCGGGCCTGACACCTGTCTCTATGCGACCTGCACAGATCAAAAACAGTCATCGACAAAAAACCTGCTCATGGACCGCCCTATCTCCGCCGATACAGCTCGGCAGACGTCATCCTGCGTCCGGAGCCCCTATGAAATTCAAGTCGATCCAGTTTTCCGTCGCCGCGCTTGCCGGCGCCATCGTGCTCAGCGTGGTGGCTGCGCTGGTGCTGTATGCACTGTTTTCCGGCGCGCGCACCCAGGAAATGGTCCAGCAGCGGACCCAGGCGCAATTCGAGCAAGTCATCGAACAACGCCTGCGTGGACTGGCGCAAACCCAGGTCAGCCAGATCCAGCGCGAACTCGAAGCGCCCCTGCTGATCGCCGGCGGGCTGGTTCGGGTCAACGCCTTGATCGGCTCCCAGGATGCCGACGGCAAACCGGCGCTTACCCTCAGCCGCGAGCAGTTGATCAGCCTGATCAAGGAAAACGTCGCGAAGAATCCGAAGATTCTCGGCACCTACATCGGCTGGGAACCGAACGCACTGGATCACAATGACGCGGCCTACATCGGCAGCAAAACGGTCGGCATCGACGCCACCACCGGGCGCTTCCTGCCGTGGTGGTTCCGCAACGACGACGGTACTCTGGGCGTCGACAAGCTGGCGGACGTCAACGACCGCACCGTGTTGTCCACGGGTGTGCGCTCCAGTGAGTACTACCTGTGCTCCCAGGAAAACAAAAAATCCTGCGTGATCGACCCGGCGCCTTACAAGGTCGGCGACAAGATCGTCATGCTCGCCTCCTTTATTGAACCGATCATGCTCAACGGCACCTTCCAGGGCATCGTCGGCGCTGACCTGTCGGTGAACTTCATTCAGGAAATGCTCCTGGCTGCGAACCAGAAGCTTTATAACGGTGCCGGTGAAATGGCCCTGATCGGCGGCAACCAGCGCCTGGTCGCCTACACCAAGGACCCAAGCAAGTTCGGCGAAAAGGTCAGCGACATCCTCGACGCCACTCAGGTTGCCAACCTCGGCAAGCTCAACCGCGGCGAAGTGACCTATAACGTCGACAAGGCCAACGGCAAGATCGAGCTGTACCTGCCATTCGGCATCGGTCAGACCGATGCACGCTGGACCCTGCTACTGCAATTGCCGCTGAACGCGGTCATGGCCGACCTGCAACAACTGCAGGGCGACCTGAACACCCAGCGCAAGGCCGACACCTTTGGCATGGCCATGGTCGGTCTGGTGATTGCCGGCCTGGGCTTGCTGGTGATCTGGCTGGTGGGCCACGGCATTGCCCGTCCGCTCAAGCAGATGGTCGCGATGCTCGATGACATCGCTCAAGGCGAAGGTGACCTGACGCGCCGCCTGACCAGCGACCGTGCCGACGAACTCGGCTCGATCGCCAAGGGCTTCAATACCTTCCTCGCCAAGTTGCAGGCGATGATCACCCAGGTGGTGACCTCGGTGCAGAGTGTCAGCGATTCGTCCGAACACACCGCCGACATCGCCATTCGCACCAACCTCGGCGTACACAAGCAAATGGCCGAGATCGATCAGGTGGCCACCGCGGTGCAGGAAATGACCGCCACCGCCCAGGACGTAGCGCGCAACGCGACCCAGGCGGCACAAGCCGCCAGCCATGCCGACCAGGCTGCCGCCCAAGGCATGCAGATCGTGCGCGACACCTCGACCTCGATTGGCGTCCTCGCGGTGGAAATCGGTAAGGCGGTCGGCGTGGTACAAACCCTGGCCAAGGACAGCGAGAACATCAACGCGATCCTGATTGCCATTCGCGGGATTGCCGAACAGACCAATTTGTTGGCGTTGAACGCAGCCATCGAGGCCGCACGCGCGGGTGAGCAAGGCCGGGGCTTTGCGGTGGTGGCCGATGAAGTGCGCAACCTGGCACAGAAAACCCAGCAGGCGACTGAAGAAATCCAGTCGATGATTCAGCAGTTGCAGCAAGGCACGCGCGACGTGGTGCGGGTGATGGAAGACAGCCAGAACAAGACCGACGAAAGCGTGCAGCACGCGGCCAAGGCGGCGCAGGCGCTGGAGACCATCACTCAGGCGGTGTCGGTGATCAATGACATGAACACCCAGATCGCCAGTGCCGCCGAAGAGCAAAGCGCGGTTGCCGATGACATCAACCGCAATGTGATCAATATCGGCCAGGTGGCCAATGAAGTCGCGGGCGGCGCGGATGAGTCGAGCGCGGCCAGTGCCGACCTGACCAAACTTGCCGAGCAGCAGCGGCGGTTGATCAATCAGTTCAAGGTTTGATCCCAAGGCCCCATCGCGAGCAAGCTCGCTCCCACACTGGTATCCACTGGAGATCAAATGTGGGAGCGAGCTTGCTCGCGAAGGCGTCCGAACAGACAACCCATCAACCCGGCGTCAAACACTCCGGCGCATTGAGTTTCGGATCATTCACCAGGTTCGCCAGCACCCGTTCGCGCAAGGCGGCAGGTTCGCTGGCGAGCAGCGCCTGCAAGGTGTGCAACGGGGTTTCGGGGTTGAGCCAGGCTTCTTGGCCTGCTGCATCGAGAATCAACGGACGACGCTGATTCGAGGCCGCCTGAGTCACCACCGCCGTGCTCAGCCACACCTGCTCCTGCACCGGATACGCTTCCCAGATTGCCGCAAAAAACAGCGCCGAACCTTCGCCCGGCGTCAGCCAGTACGGACGCTTGCGGGTGGTGCCGCGCCATTCGTAAAAGCCGTTGGCCGGTAACAGGCAACGGCGCAGACGGAAAGCTTCACGAAACATCGGTTGCTCGGCGACGGTCTCTGCCCGGGCATGGGCCGGGGTTTTCGACAGGTCGGTCAGCCACGGCGGCGTCAGCCCCCAACGCGCGCGGGCAAGCGTGCGCTGCCCCGCCTCGGCGCGCAGGATCAGCACCGAATCATTGGGCGAAATATTCCACTGCGCCTGCTGATCGGCCGGGAAGCCGGGCAAGGCCGCAAACGCGGGGTTCCAACGAAACAGGGCAAAACGTCCACACATGGGGCAACACGACTCTGAACGAAAACAGCCGCCAGCCTAACAGACCAGGACGTCGGGAAAGCTATCCGGTTCGTCGCCGGGCATCGGCAGCGCGGCATTGTACGCAGCGATCAACTCGCGTGCGTATTGCGCCTGATCGTTATCCACCGCCAGTCCCAGCAGGCCGAATACCGGCAACTCGCCCGCGCCGCCCAGCAGATCGCGCCCCACCAGATGCGCCTCGACCCCTTCGCTGGCCAGCATGCCCTGCAACAACTCGCCTTCCATCAGGTTTTCCGGTTCGTAGATGCGCTGCATAGCCGCCACCCTTCACTCGTTTTCGCTGTGAACTTCGAGCATCCATTCATGACCATCGGTCTGCAGAGTAAATTTGATCGGCCGACAGCACACGGGGCAATCCTCGATATACGTCTGGTCCCCTCCCGACAAATCCAGAACTGCCTCTGACTCTTCACCACAATAAGGACATTCGTAGCGCTCGGTTTCCAGCATCGCGGTCTCCCAAGTGACTTGTGCGTATAATCGCCGGTCTATTTGCAGGGCCATTTTTGTTTGAGCGTATTTTTCAGACTGTACACCTGCCGTAATCGATCCAATCCATTACTTACCCTAGCCGTTTCTAACAAGAGAGCATGATGGGCGAATTCGATGCCATCCGACCTTACGACGACAGCGAAGTCCCAGCGGTGCTGGCACGGTTGCTGGGCGACAAGGCGTTTCTAGATATCCTCACCCACTTCCGCTTCCCGCGTTTTGCCGGTGCCTTCGGCTGGATGCTCAAACCACTTATAGCTTATCGGCTGCGCCGTGAGTTTGCCGGCGTCCGTTCGGTTGCAACCTTGCAGGACAAGGTCGAGTTTTATGTCGACCACACGATCGAGCGGGCCACCGACGGCGTGACCTACACCGGGGTCGAACAATTCAAGTCCGGCAGCGCTTATCTGTTTCTGGCCAACCACCGTGACATCGTGATGGACCCGGCCTTCGTCAACTACGCGATCTACCACGCCGGCCTGCCGACGCCGCGCATCGCTATCGGCGACAACCTGCTGCAAAAGCCCTTCGTCAGCGATCTGATGCGCCTGAACAAGAGCTTTATCGTGCACCGTTCCATCAACGGTCGGCGCGAGAAGATGGCGGCGTATCAGTTGCTCTCGGCCTATATCAATCACTCAATCCTCAACGACTGCCAGTCGATCTGGATCGCCCAGGCCGAAGGCCGCGCCAAGGACGGTGACGACCGTACCGAGTCGGCGATCCTCAAGATGTTCCACATGAGCCGCAAGGACGAGCCGTTTGGCGAAGTCATCAAGTCGCTGAACCTGACGCCGGTGTCGATCAGCTACGAGTACGACCCGTGCGATCAGGCCAAGGCCCGCGAGCTGTACATCCGCGCCACCACCGGTAGTTACACCAAGGTGCCCGGCGAGGACGATGTGAGCATCGCCAAAGGCATCACCGGCTACAAAGGCCGGGTCCACGTGAACTTCGCGGCACCGATCAGCGAACTGTTCGAAGACACCAAGCAACTGGCAATCGAGATGGACCGGCAGATCCTCGGCGGTTACCGGTTGTTCCCGGTGCACTACCTGGCGTACGCCCAATGGAGCAACGCCGACCCGCAACTGCAGGTGCCGAGCGCAGCCACACTGTTCTCGACCGAGGAACTGGCCAAGGCCCAGCAAGAGTGGCAAAGCCGCCTCGATGCCTGCCCCGAGGAACATCGACCGTTCCTGGTGCTGCAATACGCAACACCGGTGCGCAATCAGTACCGGGTCAAAGCGGGTTTGCCGCTGTAAGGTTTCGACTGGATACAAAAACGGCGCCTCGGGGCGCCGTTTTCATGTGCGATGTAAACCTCAAAAATGCCGGCTGATCCACGACAGCAGTAGCGCCAAGGCCAGGCAGGCAAAGCCGAAGCGGTAGCAAAACCGGTTCAGGCGCAGCGTCGCGATGTCGAGAAACAGCAGCGGTTCATCGATCGCCCGTACCGCGCTTTGTGCCGCCAGGTTCTTCAGCGCCAGCCGTTCGCGACGACGGGTCACGTGCAACAGCCAGGCACCGGGCAAGGCGATCAACAACGCAAAAAAATTCATCAGGCTCCCAGGATGAGCGCTGACAGCAGACCAGCTCATATGCAGCGACATCATCCCCCTCACGTAAAAAACAGCACTTGTGGCCTGAAAACAGCGGCAAGTGGCCAGACGCTTTTTACGCCCTGCGCTTTGCACTCCAGTGACCGGTAATTTACTGATTAATGCGCGCTGTCACCTGAACGTCACCTTAACAAGCCAGTCTGTCGCCCCTCGAAACCGACACGGAGCCTGTCATGCTGCACGCAGAAATCCAGGATCGCCTCTACCTCATCACCCCCAGTGACGAACAACAAAACCTCGTCGGCAGCCTCGCCTTCAACGTCCAGGACCGTCACTGGCTCGTCTACTGCGCCCTGGGCGGCCACCAACACGCCGACCTGCCGGAAACCGACCTGTTGACCGGCGTGAGCATGCTGGATTTTTATGTAGAAGCCGCCTAAAAGCCGCGCCCCTCCCCCACCACTCAGGCCGGCCGGCAGGCCGCCGTGCTGTTGCTGTTGATCTTGATCCACCCGCCCCTATCGGGAGGCCGAGTGGAGGTGTTCATCAGGGGGTGGGCGCGCAGCGCCGTACGGCGCAGCCGGACACATCGAGAGGAGGTCGTCGC